>NZ_JBVHFU010000013.1:0-280770 GCF_055562175.1 Streptomyces sp. NPDC020958
CACGGCCGCCATCTGGCACAACGACCAGACCGGACAACCGATCCACCGCTCACTGATCGCCTACGATCACTGACCCCTTGGAATAGATCATCTAGGGGCGCGGGGAACTGCGCGACCAGCCCCCACTCACCCGCACGTCGACCACGGGGGGTGTCCCCCTCCCGGCCCGACCCCTACGGCTTGGTCGTCTCCGCCTCCAGCTTCGCCCGGGTGGCCGCCCCGTACACGCCCGACTCGTCGGTCAGGATGCCCCGCGTCACCTGGTACGTACGGACCCCGCTCTCGGTCCTGCTGTCGTACTCGCCGGAGGCGTCCCCCGACCAGAGCCCCACCTGCTTCAGCCGGAGCTGCAGCTCCGTGACCCCGGCGCCGCTGTCGCCGGGGCGCAGCACCGGCGGCGTCGACGGCCGCGGGGACGCCGACATGCCGGTCGCCGGCGCCGACCTGGTCGGCGTGGCCGAGCGGGACGGGGTGGGGGACGGCCGCGCGCTGGACGAGGAGGCGGACGGCTCCGCCGAGGCGTCGGCACTCGCCGACACGGACGGTGACGCCGAGGTCGCGGACGCCGTCGGGGTCGTCGGCGCCGCGGTCGAGGGCGACCCCGGTGTCACGTCCGGCACGCTCTCCCGGACGTCCTCCGGCGCCGCCCCGTGCCGCGCGGGCGTCAACTGGGAGAAGAGCCCGCTCACGAAACCGGCCACGGCGAGGACCGCCAGCACCGCCCCGGCGACGGACAGCAGCAGGGTCCGCCGGGAACGCCGGCGGGGCCGCTCGCCGGGAACGGGCACGTCGGGCAACAGGCCGGTCTTCCCGTCGTCCCGCGTCGCCTCCGCGTCGGCGGCCGTCACCGCCCGCATCGGCACCGTCGGCTCCCCCAAGGGCACCGGCACCGGCACGGTCTCCGCGCCTTCGGCGGCTCCCGTGGCCCCCGCACCGCCCTGGAGGTCGATGTACGGCCGTATCCGCAGCGGGTCGAAGTCCTCCGCCGCCGCCTGTTCGGCCGAACGGGCGTCACGCAACGCGTCGGACGTCCGCTGGTTGCAGTCGCAGGAGGGTGAGCCGTCCGGCCGCCTCGGCGTCCCGCACTCCGGGCACAGGTGGCCCTCGGGTGTATCCGTCACGGCGTGAGTCCCTCCCCTTGCAAACTCCACGAATTATGCGGAGCGCCCACACATACGTTCGCAGGAACCCCCCTTCTCAACGAGTCGCGAACAGGACTCGACGGGCCATAACGGGTGACACCGGCCACGATGGACAATGGTTGACGGAACCCCGGGAGGTCTCCATGGTCGTGGACACCACACACGCGACGGCGAAGGAAGCGGAGCGCGTCCCCGGCGGTGTACTCGTCCCGATCGGTGCCCTGCTGCTCGGTCTGCTGCTGGCCGCGCTCGACCAGACCATCGTGTCCACCGCGCTGCCGACGATCGTCAGCGACCTCGGCGGCCTGGAGCACCTGTCCTGGGTGGTCACCGCCTACCTGCTGGCCTCCACCGCAGCCACCCCGCTGTGGGGCAAACTCGGCGACCAGTACGGGCGCAAGCGGCTCTACCAGCTCGCGATCGTGATCTTCCTGATCGGATCGGCACTGTGCGGGATGGCGCAGAACATGGGCGAGCTGATCGGCTTCCGCGCGTTGCAGGGGCTCGGCGGCGGCGGGCTCATGGTGCTGTCGATGGCGATCGTGGGAGACCTCGTCCCGCCGCGTGAACGCGGCCGTTACCAGGGCCTGTTCGGCGCCGTCTTCGGAGCGACCAGCGTGCTGGGGCCGCTGCTCGGCGGGGTGCTCACCGAGCAGCTCAGCTGGCGCTGGGTGTTCTACGTCAACCTGCCCGTCGGTGTCGTCGCGCTCGCCGTGATCGCCGCCGCCCTGCACATACCGCGCCGCACCGCCCACCACGTCATCGACTACCTCGGCACCGTCCTGATCGCCGCCGTCGCCACCTGCCTGGTGCTGGTCGCCTCGCTGGGCGGCACGAGCTGGGCGTGGGGATCGGCGCGGATCATCGGGCTCGCGGTGCTCGGGGTGGTCCTCGCCGTCGCGTTCGTCGCCGTGGAGCGGCGGGCCGCCGAACCCGTGCTCCCGATGCAGCTCTTCGGCATCCGCACTTTCACGCTCGCCGCCCTGATCAGCTTCATCGTCGGCTTCGCGATGTTCGGCGCGATGACCTACCTGCCGACGTTCCTCCAGGTCGTGCACGGCATCTCGCCGACCCTGTCGGGCGTGTACATGCTGCCGATGGTGGTCGGTCTGCTGCTGTCGTCCACGCTGTCCGGCCAGATCGTCAGCCGCACCGGCCGCTGGAAGGTGTTCCCGGTGGCCGGCACCGCCGTGACCACGATCGGACTGCTGCTGCTCCACCGGCTCGACGAACACAGCTCGACCGCCCGGATGAGCGTCTGCTTCTTCGTCTTCGGGCTGGGTCTCGGCCTGGTCATGCAGGTGCTGGTGCTGATCGTGCAGAACTCCGTCTCGTACGAGGATCTGGGCGTCGCCACCTCCGGCGCCACCTTCTTCCGTTCGATCGGCGCGTCCTTCGGCGTCGCCGTCTTCGGTTCCGTGTTCGCGAGCCGCCTCGCGGGCAAACTGGCCGAGGCCTTCCGGGGCGTGCACCTGCCGCCCGGCGTCTCCCCGGGCGCCCTCAAGGCGGACCCGCGCGGCATCGCCGCCCTGCCGCCCGCGCTGCGCCCGGCGGCCCTGCACGCGTTCGCGTCCTCGATCACCGACGTCTTCCTGTACGCCGCTCCGGTGGCCGCCCTCGGCTTCGTCCTCGCCTGGTTCCTGAAGGAGGACCGGCTGCGCGGCTCGGTCACCGCACCGGACGCCTCGGAGACCCTCCCGCCCAACCCGGTCCAGCGGTCGTCGTACGAGGAGTGCTGCCGGGCCCTGTCGCTGCTCGGGACGCGCGAGGGGCGCCGGGAGGTGTACCGGAAGACCAACGCACGGGCCGGGGTGGACCTGCTGCCCGCGGCCGGCTGGCTGCTGCTGCGGATCCGCAAGTACGGCTCGGTGGAGCCGGGGCAGCTCGCCGAGCGCGGGGCCGTCCCGCTGACCGTGGTGCTGGAGGGCGCCCGCCAGCTTGAGGAGCGGCGCCTCGTCGACCGCCTGGGCCTCGACCTGACGCTGACCGAGCGGGGCCGGGAGACCGCGGAGCGGCTCGCCAGGGCCCGCGAGGAGTCCCTGGCCGAACTCCTCGGCGACTGGTGGGGCCCGGACCGCCCCACCGACCTGGACCGCCTGGTACGCGAGCTGACCGACGAACTCTGCGGCACCGAACGCGAACAGCCCCAGAACCCGGCGCCCGGCCCCGTCGGTTGACCGGGTCGGCCCGGGGCGCCGTGCCGGTGCCCCGGGCCGGGATTCTTTGACAGCTGTTTGCGGGGCGCGGTCCGGGTCACCCGAATGAGCGAGCCGGCCCGTCGGGCCGAGACACCGGAAGGCAACCATGTCCACAGGCTTGATCATCGCGATCGTGATCGTGGCCGCCGTGGTCGTAGTCGCGGCCGTTCTGACGCTGCGGTCCAGGACCAGCGGCCCGGGCGGTCTGAAGCGGCGCTTCGGACCCGAGTACGAGCGGACCGTGACCCAGCACGGCGGCGACACCAAGGCGGCCGAACGGGAGCTCGCCGAGCGGGTGCAGCGCCACGGCAGCCTGCGCGAGCGGCCCCTGGAACCGGCGGAGCGCGAGCGTTACGCCGCCCGCTGGGCGACCGCGCAGGAGCATTTCGTCGACTCGCCCCGGGAGTCCGTGACCGAGATCGACCGGCTGCTCGCCGAGGTGGCTGCCGCCCGGGGCTTCCCGGCCGGTGCCGAGTACGAGGAGCAGGTCGCCGCGCTCTCCGTGCACCACACCGACCACGTCGACGGCTACCGCCGCGTCCACCGCGCCGCCGGGGCGCCCGTGGGCGGGGCCCCGCAGACGCAGGCGAGTACCGAGGAGATGCGCAAGGCCATGATCGAGGCCCGTGCCCTCTTCGAGGACCTGGTCGGCTCGTCGACCGGTGAGCACGGCCGCCACCGTGCCGGTGTCGGGGCCGACACCGGCGCCCATCTGCCCTGGTCCCCGGACCGGAGCCGTCCGAAGGAGAGCTGACCGACATGACCGACGCGAGGACAGGATCGGGCCGTCGTCCGACGGGCGGCGACGTGTACCCCGGCGAGGAGCAGCTGCCGGGGCGTGAGGGGAAGACCACCGACTGGGGCGACGCCTCCGTCAGCGGTGTCACCCCCGGACAGGAGGAGACGGCACCCCCGCGCGCGGGCGGCGCCGACGACACCGAGGCACCCGGACAGGCGGTCCTGGTGGCCGGCGACGGCCCGGGCCACGAGACCGACGCCGGCCGCGGGTCGGCCGTGAGCGGTGGGACGGCCGTGAGCGGTGAGACGGCCACGGGACGCGGGGCAGCCGAGGGGCGCGGGGCGGCCATGAGCGGCGAGTCCGCTGCGGGGCCCGGGGCGGCCATGGGTGGCGAGACCGCCGAGGGGCGTGAGTCCGCTGTGGGCAGCGAGTTCCCCGCCGGGAGCGGGACCGCCGAGGGGCGTGAGTCCGGCCTGGGCGGGGAGTTCCCCGCGGGGAGCGGGACCGCCGCCGGGAGTGAGTCGGCGGTGGGCGGTGGGTCGGTCGCGGGGCGTGAGTCCGGCGCCGGGCGCGAGCCGGGGGTGGGCGGCAGTGGCGGGCAGTTGCTGCCGGACGAGGAGTGCGGACAGGTGGAGCGGCGGCTGCAGCACGCCGTCGCCGGTTTCGTCGACGAGCCCCGTGCGGCCGTCGAGGAGGCCGACCGGGCCGTCGAGGAACTCACCGCCCGCTTCACCGACGCCATCGACCGGCGCCGCCGTACCCTGCGCGGCAGCTGGCAGCCGGCCGGCGGGGACCAGCCCGGCACGGCCGACACCGAACAGCTCCGGCTGGCCCTGCGCGACTACCGCGAACTCGCCGACCGGCTGCTGCACATCTGAGTCACCCCTTCGGGTCCGGTTCCGCCGTACCCGCCGCCGCCCGGCGCTCCCGCCACGCGCGTACGACCTCCTCGACGTCGTACGGCTTCCTGCCCAGCGGGGGCCCGGGCGGCGGTTTGAACATCATGTCGCGGATCTTGACGTTGACCTCGGTGATGATCTTCCGGACGATCCGCTCCGAGGGCGCCGCGTAGGCCGCCGCGAGCGCGTCCTCGGCCTCCTTGCGCAGCGCGAGCGTCGGTGGCAGCAGCGCGAGCCCCTCGCGGGCCATCTTCCGCTTGACCCACCACAGTTCGTCGTAGGGCGCGTCCATGACCGCCGGCAACGGCTCGCCCGCGCCCGGCAGTCGGTCGAACTCCCCGCGCCGCTGGGCGTCTTGGATCTGCTTGTCCACCCAGGACTCGAACGGCACCCCGGGTGGCTTTCGCTCGGTCATGACTCCATTGTGCCGGACGCCGGTCCGCCGGGCGTTTTATCATGCGGCCGAGATCCAGCAGGGGTCTCGGGGAAGACCAGGAACCGCGCAGGGGGAACGCACGTGCTCGAACTCACCATGGCCTCCGTATCCGGGGAGACGGGCGAGACGGCCGGAATGCTGATGGCCGACGCGCCGAG
Source organism: Streptomyces sp. NPDC020958 (assembly GCF_055562175.1). NCBI lineage: Bacteria > Bacillati > Actinomycetota > Actinomycetes > Kitasatosporales > Streptomycetaceae > Streptomyces > Streptomyces sp. NPDC020958. Next base: position 5,573 of record NZ_JBVHFU010000013.1, read on the forward strand.
CGACCCGGGCGCCGTGCTGCGGGTGGGCCGCGACGCCGCCGCCTGCCGGCTCGCCACACCCGACGACTGGCTGTTCGTCTCGCGGGTGCACCTGGAGTTCCTGTGCGGCGCAGAGGGCGGCTGGCAGGTCACCTGGCTGCGCGGCTCCCAGGCGGACCCCTCCTCCGAGGTGCTGCTGAAGGTCGGGGAGTACGCCCAGACCATCACCTACGGCGGCACGGTCGCACTGCCCCGGGGCGGCTCCGGCGAGATCGTCGTTCGTGACCGCACCGCCCCGCGCAGCGTCAACGTGGGCTTCTACCACGAGGGTTGATACGGGCGCTCACGCCAGGACCCGGGCCAGGGCGAAGCCGTCGTAGCCCTTGCTGCCGACCGTCTGGATCGCCGTACCGCTCAGGCGCGGGTGGGCGGCGATCAGTTCGATCGCGGCGCGCGTGCCGACCACGTCGGGCTCGGCGCTGCCGGCGTCCACCACCCGGCCGCCGCGCACCACGTTGTCGACGACGATGAGGCTGCCGGCCCGGGTGAGCCGCAGCGCCCACTCGACATAGTGCGGGTTGTTGGCCTTGTCGGCGTCGATGAAGACCAGGTCGAAGGGGGCCGGGTTCTCGTCGGCCAGTTTGGGCAGCGACTCCAGGGCCGGGCCGACCCGCACCTCGACGACCCGGTCGAGTCCGGCGCGGGCGATGTTGCGGACCGCCACCTCGGCGTGCCGGGCGCTGTACTCCAGCGAGATCAGCCTGCCGTCGGCGGGCAGGGCGCGGGCCAGCCAGATGGTGCTGTAGCCACCGAGGGTGCCGATCTCCAGGATGGTGCGGGCGTCCTGGATCTGGGCGAGGAGCTGGAGCAGCTTGCCCTGGTTGGCGGTGACGTTGACGTGCGGCAGCTCGTTCGCCTCGCTCTCGCGCAGGGCCGCCTGGAGCGCCTCGTCGTCCGGTGACAGATGGCTGGTGAAGTAGAAGTCGACGTCGTCCCAGAGCTGAGAGCCGCTCATGCGTCCGCTGCCTTTCGCATATCCAGGTAGCTGTCCACTGACAGCTACCTGGATAGCACTACTGAGGGGGTGGCCGCGCCGGTGATCCACCGCCCCGGCGGCGGCTGGAACTCAGCCGATCGGCCCAGGGGGCGGGGGCGCCGCGGCGGGCGGCCGCCCCGCGACGGGGATTCGGCCGGCAACGGTGTCCTGCCCACGGCCGGCGCGGCGATCTGCGCGCGCTCACCGCCGGTCCCGGGGGCGCAGTTCCCTGCGCCCCCGGCGGAACCCGCCTCAGGCGGCCTCCTCCACGGCGGGCGCCGAGCCCGGCAGCGGCTTTCCGGCCGTCTCCGACATGCGCCAGGCCGCGAAGCCGCCGATCACGGCCGCCGCCATCATGTAGTACGCGGGCATCATCATGTTGCCCGTCGCCCCGATCAGGGCCGTCACCACCAGCGGGGTCGTACCGCCGAAGAGGGAGACCGAGACGTTGAAGCCGATCGACAGGGAGCCGTAGCGCACCCGGGTCGGGAAGAGGGCCGGCAGGGCCGCCGGCATCGCCGCGGTGAAGCAGACCAGGAGCAGGCCCAGGGCGCCCATGCCGAGGGCGACGGCGAGCAGGCTGCCCTGGCGGATCAGCAGCAGGGCCGGGACGGACAGGGCGAGGAAGCCCGCACAGCCCGCGGCGATGACCGGGCGGCGCCCCACCCGGTCGGTGAGGGCTCCGGCGAACGGCTGGACGATCATCATCAGCGCCATCACACCGAGGACGACGAGGAGGCCGTGCGTCTCGTCGTACTTCAGCTCGCTCGTCAGGTAGCTCGGCATGTACGACAGCAGCATGTAGTCCGTGACGTTGAAGACCAGGACCAGGGCCATGCACAGGAGCAGGGCCTTCCACTGGCCGGTGATCATCTCCCGGAGGGGGACCTTGGGGCGGGACTTCTCGGCCTTGGCCACCTCGGCCGCGAACGCCGGGGTCTCCTCCAGACGCATCCGCAGGTAGAGGCCGACGATGCCCATCGGGCCCGCGATCAGGAACGGGACGCGCCAGCCCCAGGACGTCAGGTCGTGGGGGGAGAGCAGCGCCGTCATCAGCGTCACCAGGCCCGCGCCGCCGATGTAGCCGGCCAGCGTGCCGAACTCCAGCCAGCTGCCGAAGAAGCCGCGCCTCCTGTCCGGCGCGTACTCGGCGATGAACGTGGTCGCGCCCGCGTACTCGCCGCCGGTGGAGAAGCCCTGCACCAGGCGGGCGGCCAGGAGCAGGATCGGCGCGCCCACGCCGATCGCCGCGTAGGAGGGGATCAGGCCGATCGCGAAGGTGCCCGCCGCCATCATGATCATGGTGAGGGCGAGGACCTTCTGGCGGCCCACGCGGTCGCCGAGCGGGCCGAAGACCATGCCGCCCAGCGGGCGGACCAGGAAGGCCGCGGCGAAGGCGCCGAACGTCGACAGCAACTGCGCGGTCGGGTTTCCGGACGGGAAGAAGACCTTCCCGAGGGTCACCGCGATGTAGCTGTAGACGCCGAAGTCGAACCACTCCATGGCGTTGCCCAGGGCCGCCGCCTTCACGGCGCGCTTCACCAGCGCGGGGTCGGTGACGGTGGGGGCGGACGCGGCCGGGCGGGAGCCGGGGACCTTGACGGACGGGTTGACGGTGGTGACGGTCGCCAAAACGGGGCTCGCCTACCTTTCGTCGGGGACAGGGGCGCGGCCCGTACGGCGCCGGACGGGTCGGTAAGCGACGATAGGAGAACTTGGCCCCGTTACGTCGTGTGCGCGCATCGCTGCATCATGCAACTAAATGCGGTCTACGCAGGGGCGTCTGCCCACTCCCGCCGTCTTGTGCGAACTCCATACTGTGATCTTTGTCGCGCTCCTCGGACGCAACCACGCGCGCCCGCACCGCCGATTCCGGACGGTTGCGGGCGGCGCGGCGGGCCACGACGGCGCCTCGGGGTGCTTCTCAGAGCCGCTGGATGATCGTGCCGGTGGCCAGGCCGCCGCCCGCGCACATCGTGATGAGGGCGAACTCCTTGTCCGTGCGCTCCAGCTCGTGCAGGGCGGTGGTGATGAGCCGGGCGCCGGTGGCCCCCACGGGGTGGCCGAGGGCGATCGCGCCACCGTTGACGTTGACCTTGTCCAGGTCCTGCCCGAAGACCTGCGCCCAGCTGAGCACCACCGACGCGAACGCCTCGTTGATCTCGACCAGGTCGATGTCCTTGAGGGTCATCCCGGCCTTGCCGAGCACCGCCCGGGTGGCGTCGATCGGGCCGTCCAGGTGGAAGTGCGGATCGGCGCCGACCAGGGCCTGGGTGACGATCCGGGCCCGGGGGCGGAGCTTGAGGGCGCGTGCCATCCGCTTCGACGCCCACATGATCGCGGCGGCGCCGTCGGAGATCTGCGAGGAGTTGCCCGCGGTGTGGATCGCGGTGGGCATGACGGGCTTCAGACCCGCCAGCGCCTCCGCGGACGTGTCGCGCAGCCCCTCGTCCCGGTCCACGAGCCGCCACATGCCCTGCCCGGCGTGCTGCTCCTCCTCCGTCGTCGGCACCTGCACGGCGAAGGTCTCCCGCTTGAAGCGTTCCTCGGCCCAGGCGTGCGCCGCCCGCTCCTGCGAGAGCAGCCCGAGGGCGTCGACGTCCTGCCTGGTCAGGCCGCGGTGGTGGGCGATCCGCTCGGCGGCCTCGAACTGGTTGGGCAGGTCGACGTGCCACTCGTCGGGGAACGGCTTGCCCGGCCCGTGCTTGGAGCCCGAGCCCAGCGGCACCCGCGACATCGCCTCGACCCCGCAGCTGATCCCGACGTCGACGACCCCGGCGGCGATCATGTTGGCGGTCATGTGCGAGGCCTGCTGGGAGGAGCCGCACTGGCAGTCGACGGTGGTGGCCGCGGTCTCGTACGGCAGCCCCATGGTCAGCCAGGCCGTGCGCGCGGGGTTCATGGACTGCTCGCCGGCGTGGGTCACCGTGCCGCCGACGATCTGCTCGACCGCGTCGGCGGGGATGCCGGTACGGCCGAGGAGCTCACGGTAGGTCTCGCCCAGGAGGTAGGCGGGATGGAGGTTGGCCAGCGCGCCGGCGCGCTTGCCGATGGGGGTGCGTACGGCTTCGACGATCACGGGTTCCGCGGCCATGGGGGCTCGGTCCTCTCCTCCGTCACCCGCGCGGCGCAGGGGCGTCCCGGCCCGGCCCGCCACGCAGAACTAGAACGCGTACTAGTTCTGTGTGCAGTCTGCTGACAGTCCGTCCGCAACCGCAAGGGGGGTGCACGCAATTGGGGCGACCGCGCCTCTTGCGACTTGTAGAACCCGTTACTACCGTCACGGCAACCGGGCCTTTCTGATGGTCCGTCAGAACTGTGGTGTCCAGGCTCGTACACGGTGGGAGTGAGTCGCCAATGCCCTGTCCCGCGCTGCCCGACGGGTTCGACCTCACCGACCCCGACCTGCTCCATCACCGGGTGCCGCTGCCGGAGTTCGCCGAGCTGCGCCGGGCGGAACCGGTCCGCTGGATCGAACAGCCGCACGGCCTCGCCGGGTTCGCGGACGACGGCTACTGGGCCGTCACCCGGCACGCGGACGTCAAGTACGTCTCCACGCACCCGGAGATCTTCTCCTCCTGGCTCAACACGGCGATCATCCGCTTCGGCGAGCACATGCAGCGGGACGCGATCGACGCCCAGCGGCTGATCCTGCTGAACATGGACCCGCCGGAGCACACCCGGGTCCGCCAGATCATCCAGCGCGGCTTCACCCCGCGCTCCATCCGTGCCCTGGAGGAACGGCTGCGCGCCAGGGCCGGGGCGATCACCGAGGCCGCCCGCGCCCACTCGGGCCCCTTCGACTTCGTCACCGAGGTCGCCTGCGAGCTCCCCCTCCAGGCGATCGCGGAACTGATCGGCATCCCCCAGGACGACCGGGCCAAGATCTTCGACTGGTCCAACAAGATGATCGCGTACGACGACCCGGAGTACGCGATCACCGAGGAGATCGGCGCCGAGTCGGCCACCGAGCTGATCGCCTACGCGATGAACATGGCCGCGGACCGCAAGCGGTGCCCGGCCAAGGACATCGTCTCCACGCTGGTCGCGGCCGAGGACGAGGGCAACCTGAACTCCGACGAGTTCGGCTTCTTCGTGCTGATGCTGGCGGTGGCCGGGAACGAGACCACCCGTAACGCCATCACCCACGGCATGCACGCCTTCCTCACCCACCCCGAGGCCTGGGACCTCTACAAGCGCGAGCGCCCGGCGACCGCCGCCGAGGAGATCGTCCGCTGGGCCACTCCGGTCAACTCCTTCCAGCGCACCGCCACCCAGGACACCGAACTGGGCGGCAAGCTGATCCGCAAGGGCGACCGGGTCGGCGTCTTCTACGCCTCCGCCAACCACGATCCCGAGGTCTTCACCGACCCCGACACCTTCGACATCACCCGCGACCCCAACCCCCACCTCGGCTTCGGCGGCGGTGGCCCGCACTACTGCCTCGGCAAGTCCCTGGCCGTCCTGGAGATCGACCTGATCTTCAACGCGATCGCCGACGCGATGCCGGGCCTGCGCCTGGTGAGCGCCCCGGACCGGCTCCGCTCGGCGTGGATCAACGGCGTGAAGCACCTCCAGGTCAGCACGTCCTGAGACCCGGGCCGACGGCTCCCGGCGCCGCCGGCCCGTCCCGAGGGAGGCAGGAGCATCCCCTACGCCCGTTCCTGCCTCCCCCGAGACGCCCCCTCACTCCCGCCCGGACGCGTCCCCTCACTCCCGCCCGGACGCGTCCCCTCACTCCCGCCCGGACGCGGCCACCGCGAACACCGCGGAGACCGCCGCCGCGGCCAGCAGTGGAATGCCCAGGCCGTGGTGGAGGACCAGCCAGGCGCCCAGCACGGCTCCGCCGACCAGCGCGAGGACCGCGGCGGCGCGGCGCCGGGTGCGGCTGCTGGTGGCGTCGCCGAACCTGGACTCGGAGACCAGCCCGGTCAGGGTCGTCGTCACGACCGTGGTCGCCGTCAGGTCGGGCACGCCCAGCTTGCGGACGTTCGCGTTGCGCAGGCCCATGGCGAAGGCGGTCAGCGCGATCAGGGAGTACGTGGTCGCCGCGGAGGGCGGCCGGACGAAGGCCAGCACGGCGGACCCGGCCAGCAGGGCGGCCTCCGCCACCAGGATCACCCGCGTCCACGTCCGCCGGGAACCGCCGCCGAACCGGCCCGCGACCCGGCCGCCCACCGTCGCGCCCACCACGAAGCAGGTCAGGGACGTCGCGGAGTGCGGGACGGAGAATCCGGGTGCCCCGGCGGCGGCGAAGCCGAGGATCACGATGTTGCCGGTCATGTTGGCGGTGAAGACGTGGCCGAGGCCGAGATAGCTCACCGCGTCGATCAGTCCGCTCACCGTCATGAGCGCCAGCAGCACGACCACCAGCCGCACTCCGCGGGTCTCGGGGTCGTCGCGGTCCGGTGTCACCGCGGACATCGTTCCTCCGGGGGGTGTCGGGCGGGCCCGGTTGCTTCGGGGATCAGTCCATCACGTCCGGACATGCGTCGGCACCCTCGCCCCCGAGGAGGGGAGAGGGTGCCGGGGAGCGGGCCGGGTGGCTCAGTACCAGCCGTTGGCCTGCCAGAAGCTCCAGGCGGCGGTGGGGCTGCCGTAGCGGGAGTTCATGTAGTCCAGGCCCCACTTGATCTGGGTGGCCGGGTTGGTCTTCCAGTCGGAACCGGCGGACGCCATCTTCGAGCCCGGCAGGGCCTGGACCAGGCCGTAGGCGCCGGAGGAGGAGTTGGTGGCGGAGGGGTTCCAGCCGCTCTCGTGCGAGACGATCTTGCTGAACGCGTCGAACTGCGCGGCGTCCGGAATCATCTTGTGCGCGATCGCCTGGGCGGAGGAGGCCGAGGTGGTGGCGGCCTGGGCGGGCGCCGCGCTCAGCGCCATACCGGCGGTGGCGGCGGCCACGGCGGCGGCGGTCAGGACCTTCTTCGGGGCGGCGATGCGGCGGATGATGGACACGGACACGGAGAACCTCGTTCGTCGGGGACAGGGGGTCGCCGTGCTCCGGAAGCCCGTGGTGCCTGGCGACGTCGTCCAGAGAAGCAGGCCGGAAAACCGTCCGCAATCACCCCTTTTACTAGTGGTGGTCGCATAGGAGGTGTTCGTCCGCTGTGTGGCGTGGCTCTCAAATCGCAGGTCGGAGGGGGTCGCAAAGCGGACATATCGGAAAAGTATGACTACTGTTCCGGATCGTAGGTGACCTGCGTCATGTGGGGTGCTTCACCGGTGGGGGCCGTCGAATGTGACCGCGGTCTCGAAGGCGGCCCTCCTGGTCGCCCGGCGCAGCGCCCGCAGCAGGGCCGGGCCGAGGACCAGGGTGAGCACGACCGTGCACAGGGCCCGGCCCAGGTTCCAGCCCATGGCGGTGGCCAGGCTGTAGGCGAGGAAACGGGCCAGGTTGGCGGCGGGCCCCGCGTGCGGGTCGAAGGCGAGGCCGGAGGCGGTGCCGGCGAGCAGCGGCCAGCCGGCCAGGTCCACGACCGTGCCGTAGGCGAACGCGGCCACGAAGCCGTAGGCCGCGAGCAGGGCGAGCTCCGCCCGCCCGCGCAGCCGGCCGGGCCGCGGCAGCAGCCCGGCCCCCATCGTGAACCAGCCCATCGCCAGCATCTGGAACGGCAGCCACGGCCCCACCCCGCCGGTGAGCAGCGCCGACGCGAACATCGTGAGCGAGCCCAGGGTGAACCCGAAACCCGGCCCGAGCACCCGCCCGCTGAGCACCATCAGGAAGAACATCGGCTCGATCCCGGCGGTGCCCGCGCCGACCGGGCGCAGCGCCGCCCCGGTCGCGGCCAGCACGCCCAGCATGGCCACCGCCTTCGGGCCGAGCCCGGACTCCGAGATCGTCGCCGCAAGAACCGCGACCAGCAGCACCAGCAGACCCGCGAAGAGCCACGGCGCGTCCTGGGCGTGCGAGGCGATCCGGGAGGAGGGCGGGGCGAGGAAGGGCCAGCCGATCGCGACGACGCCGACGGCGCTGACGAGCAGCAGCGCGGCGAGGGAGCGGGGGCCGAGCCGGACCGGGCCGCTCATGCCGGGGCCTTCGCCAGTACCGCGCGCACCTGCGCCACGGTGAGCCACCGCTGGGGCGCGAGGATCTTCGTCACCTGCGGTGCGAAGGACGGTGAGGAGACCACGATCTCGTCCGTCGGGCCGTCCGCGATCACCTCGCCCTCCGCGAGCAGCACCACCCGCTGCGCGAGCTCGGCGGCCAGCTCCACGTCGTGGGTGGCCAGCACGATCGCGTGCCCGTCCGCGGCGAGCGCCCGCAGCACGCCGACGAGCCGGGCCTTCGCCGCGTAGTCCAGACCCCGCGTCGGCTCGTCGAGGAGGAGCAGCGGCGGCCTGGCGGTCAGTACGACGGCCAGCGCGAGCGCCAGCCGCTGCCCCTCGGACAGGTCACGCGGGTGGGTGCCGTCGGCCACCCCGCGCAGCAGCTCGGACACCAGCTCCCGGCAGGTCCCCGGGGCCGCCCCCGCGTCCTGGTCGGCGGCCGCGCACTCGGCGCCGACCGTGTCGGCGTACAGCAGGTCACGGGGTTCCTGCGGGACCAGCCCGACCAGGCGTACGAGGTCCCGCGGGCGGGTGCGGTGCGGGACGGCGCCGCCGACCAGGACCGACCCGGAATCCGGCGTCACCAGCCCGACCAGGGCGCTGAGCAGCGTGGACTTCCCGGCGCCGTTACGACCCATGAGCGCGACCGTCTCGCCGGGCGCGACGTCGAGATCGACCCACCGAAGCGCGTCCACCCGCCCCCGCCGCACGGCGAGCCCCCGAACCTCGGCCGCCGCCCCCACCGCCGCCCCGCGCTCAGCGGCCCCCGCGCCGAACGTCTCCGGAACCCGCCCCCCGAGCCGCTTCACCACCCGCACGGCAAACCCCGCCCGGGTGGTGCCGGGCCGCTCCCGGCGCTGCCCGGCGGGGCGCGGGGGCGCCTGCTCGGGGGGTTGTTCCCGGGCCGCTCCGGCGGGCTGCTTCGGCGTGTGTTCGGGTTGCCGGGGGATTCGGTCGGTGTGCCGGGCCGGTGGCCGCGTGTCCGGATGGTGCGGGGCGCGGGCGGCGAGGTGTTCGCGCAGGGGGGTCGCTCGGCGGCGGGCGTCCCGTACCGTCAGGGGCAGCGGGGACCACTCGGCCAGCCGTCCCAGTTCCACCACCGGCGGACACACCGGCGACACGGCCATCACCTCGGCGGGGGTGCCGGTCACCGGCGCCGCCCCCGCCTCCGGCAGCAGCACGACCCGGTCGGCGTACTGCACCACGCGCTCCAGCCGGTGCTCCGCCATGAGGACCGTCGTCCCCAGGTCGTGCACCAGCCGCTGGAGCACGGCCAGCACCTCCTCCGCGGCGGCCGGGTCCAGCGCCGAGGTCGGCTCGTCGAGGACCAGGACCCGGGGGTGCGGGGTGAGCACCGACCCGATCGCCACCCGCTGCCGCTGCCCGCCGGAGAGGGTCGCGATCGGCCGGTCCCGCAGCTCGGCGAGCCCGAGCAGATCGAGGGTCTCCTCCACCCGCCGCCGCATCACGGCCGGGGCCACCCCCAACGACTCCATCCCGTAGGCGAGTTCGTCCTCCACCGTGTCGGTCACGAAGTGCGCGAGCGGATCCTGCCCCACCGTGCCCACCACATCGGCCAGTTCACGCGGCCGGTGCGTCCGGGTGTCCCGCCCCGCGACCGTCACCCGCCCGCGCAGGGTCCCCCCGGTGAAGTGCGGCACCAGTCCGCTCACGGCGTTGAGAACCGTCGACTTGCCGGTCCCCGACGGCCCCACGAGCAGCGCGAGTTCACCCTCCGGTACCTCGAGGTCGACGCCCTGGACGGCCGGCCCGGCAGCGCCCTCGTACGTCACGGAGACATCCTCGAAGCGGATCACGACGGCCTCTCCTTCGAAACGGTCAGTGCGGGCAGCAGCCCCAACAGCACGGCCGCCGCCGGCCACAGCGGCAGCGTCGGCGCGACCAGCGGCACGACCCCGGGGTGCAGGGCGTCCGGGTCGCGGGCCGCGGCGAGTGCGAGCAGCCCGGCCACGGCCACCCCCGCCCCGGACACCAGCCAGGCCCGCGCGTCCCACGGGTCAGGCCGGTAGCGGGTCCGCAGCGAACGCCGGCCCCCCAGCCGCAGCCCGGCCAGCGCGGCCCCCACCCCGGCCAGCAGCACCGGCGGCCCGTAGCCGGCATCCGCCTCGCCGAGCAGCCCGTACGTTCCCGCGCACACCCCGAGCAGGCCGCCCAGGGTGAGCGCGGCCGTGGTACGGCGGACCCGGGCGGGCACGTCGGCGCTGCGGCCGTAACCGCGCGCGTCCATCGCGGCGGCCAGGGCGACGGAACGTTCCAACGCCCCCTCCAGCACCGGCAGTCCCACCTGGAGCAGACCGCGGACACCGGCGTCGGGACGGCCCCGCAGTCTCCTGGCGGCCCGCAACCGCTGGGCGTCGGCGATGAGATGCGGCGCGAAGGTGAGTGCGACGACCACGGCGACGCCCATCTCGTACAGCGCCCCGGGCAGCGACTTCAGCAGCCGGGCCGGCTGCGCGAGCGCGTTCGCGGCGCCGACGCAGATCAGCAGGGTGGCGATCCTGAGGCCGTCGTAGAGGGAGAAGACGAGCGCCTCGGCGCTGACCCGGCCACCGAGCCGGATGCCCTGGGCCCAGTGGGGGAGGGGCACTTCGGGGAGGGTGACGAGGGTGTGCGCACCGGGGACGGGCGAGCCGAGGACCACGGTGAACGCGAGCCGGACGAGCAGGACCGCGAGGGCGAGCCTGGCGAAGGCACCGTAGGAACGGGACCAGGGGGTCGGGACGCGGCAGCCGGCCACGACGTACGCGGTCACCGCGACGAGGAGCGAGAGCAGCAGGGGGTTGGAGGTACGGGAGGCGGCCACCCCGAGGGAGAGCGACCAGACCCACCAGGCGCCGGGGTGGACGGAGGAACGGCGACGGCGCCTGGGGACGGGGGGTTCCACCCGCCCGCGTTCCCGGGGTGCCGCCGCGCCCGCACGGCGACGGTCAGGCATCCCTGCGCCGCCGCGCCTGCCAGAACGCCCCCGCCGCCAGCACCACGACCACCCCCGCCCCGGCCAGCAGCCCCACCGACGGCCCGCCGTCCTCCGTACCCCTCGAGCCCGCCGAACGCCCCGAACCCCCTGAGCCCGCCGTCACCTGTTCCCCGCAGCCCTTCGCGGGATACCCGGCGATCGCGCACAGCAACGCGTTCGTGTCGTACCGCAACGGCTTCGCCACCGCGGCCAGCGCCTCCGCCGACGTCGCGGCGGCGGGCACCACCGCGCACGCCGTCCGCCGCGCCGGCGGACGCTCGCCGGACGGCGCGTCCGCCGGCGTGCCGAAGTCGACGACCAGCGCCACCCGCTTCTTCCCCCGGACCGCTTCGGTACCGGCGCAGATGGTCCGGAAGTCCGCCGTCCCGCGCGGCTGCGACGCGTCGCCGGAGTCCTCGCTCACCGCGAAACGGAACCCCTCCACCGCGCCGTCGGCCGGCTGCGCCGTGGACGGTCCCTGCGTGGCGTACGTCCAGCGCCCGCCGTCCCGCTCCCAGAAGGACCAGTACCGGTAGCCGGCGGCCTCGGCCCGCCCCGCCGAACCCCAGGCCGCCAGCAGCAGCACGGCCAGGAGCAGTGGGGCCGCGCGGCGGGCCGCGGTCACAGCTGCTGCTTCCGGCGGCCGCTGAGCAGGAAGCCGATGCCGATGCCGGCGACGAGACACGTCCCGACGATCCACCAGACGCTCGTGCCGGTCGACTTCCCGCCGTCCTTCTTCGCCTCCGTCTTCGTCTCCGTGTGCCGCGCGGCCTGCCGCGGTGCCGGTCCGGTCGCGTCGAGGGCCGCCACCAGGTCGGTACCGCCGAAGTCGCGCGGGTCCGCGCCCATCGCGTGCGCGGCGAGGACGAGTTCGGCGTAGGCCGCGGGGCCGCTCTGCTTCGCCCATGGTGCGGCATGGGCCGTGAGCCAGGCGTACGGCTTGCGCGCCTGCTCGGTCCAGCCCTGCGCGGCCAGCGCGACGACCGCGTCGGCGGTGTTGCCGTAGTCCGGCTGCGGCGCGGCACCGGCGAGCGCGGTGACGAGGTAGCCCTTGGCCGACATCGCGTCCGCCAGGTACGCGCCGCCGTTGCGGGCCACCTCGGCGCGCGTCAGCGTCTTGGCGCCGGAGCCGGGGTCGGAGCAGGCGGGGGCCTCGGCCGGGGTCTTCCCGGCCGTCGTCACGAAGCCCTTGCCGAGGGCGCCCAGCACCCCCGCCGCGGTGGCGTCCGCGTTGGCGGTCAGCTTCCCCTTCTTGCCGGGCTGATAGGCGAGTCCGCCGCCGCCGTCCTGGTCGCAGGGGATCGACCACGTGGCGAGGAGGTCGTACGGTGACCTGTCCGCGCTCGCGCCGGCCGCGGCGAGCGCGCCGACGACGACGCCGGTGGAGTTGGTGTCGCTGGGCGAGCCCGGGGCGTATCCCCAGCCGCCGTCCTCGTTCTGCCGTGCCTTCAGCCAGCCCACGGCCCTGTCCACGGCACCGCCGTGTCCGCCGACCGCTGCCAGCGCCTGTACGGCGGCCGCTGTGCTGTTCGTGTCGACCGCGGCCTTGGCGTCGCAGGCCGCCGTCGGGTCGGCGCGGAACGGGGCGAACGAGCCGTCCGCGCACTGCTGCCCGGCCAGCCAGTCCACCGCCTCGGCGGCCGGGGTCTCACCGGCCGTGTGCTGGGCGAGCAGGGCGAGGGACTGGCGCCAGACGCCGTCGTACTTGGGGTCCGAGTCGCCGAACAGTCCCGAGGGGAGCGCTGCCGGGGCGGTCGGGGACGGGGAGGCGGTGTCCGCGGCCGTCGCGGTGATCGTGGGTGCGGCCATGCCGATGACGGCGGTCGCGGCCAGCACCGCGGCGCTGCGGCGGAGGACGTTCATGGTCGGCGGGTGCCTCTCCCTGCGGGGAGCCGGGCAGCGCGGGACACCCCGGCGACCCGGCTCCGTGAAACCTCGACGGTGCCGTACGACGGCGGCGCCGGCGCACATGAGCCGATCAACGTCCCGCACGGGGCGGTCTTGCTCGCCGTCCCGCACCCGGTGCGGGCGAAGCCGGGAACCAGGAGCGCGGGACGGAACGGCGCCGGGTTTGCACCGGCTTCCTCCCGTACGGGCGCTGACGACCCGGCTACTTTACCGGCCGGTCCCCGGAGCCTGAGCGGCGGCTGTGCGGGTACGCCTCGGCACCGCCGGTCGGACGGCTACGCCGCCGTCGCCAGGGGTACGACCACCGCGGTCAGGTGGCGGCCCATGCGGTGCAGGGCGTCCGCGCAGTCGGACGGGGTGTCGCCGACCGCCACCCAGAGGGCGAGGCGGTCGGCGACGGTGACGTGGGCGCCGGGGTCCTGGGTGAGGATCATGCGGTCGGCGCCGGGCTCCCGGGCGGCGTCGGGGGAGAGATCCAGGTGGTCGAGGCGGCCGGTGACGGTGGGGTGGGCGAACTGGACCGCGGCCGCCCGTTGCCGGGTCGGCGTGGTGTCGGGCAGCTCGCCGGTGGCCAGCGCGGCCGCGGCCTGCGCGAGGTCGACGCCGGTGGCCCGCCTGACGAGCAGCGGGATCAGATCGCCGGGCAGGTGCGGGGTGACGTCGGTGACCCGGGGGCCGCGGTCGGTGAGCAGTAAGCCGATGTGCAGGACACCCAGGTCGACACCGAGGGCGTGCACGGCGCGGTCGACGGCCAGCCGCAGGAAGCGGTTGTGCAGCAGGCCGTCGTGGGCGTGCACGGTGTGCCGCAGCGGCTGCCGGGCGGGCGCCGGACCCAGGGTCGTACGGGTGATCGCGGCGATCCGGATCTCGCCGTCCAGGACGACGGTCTCCGCGCACACGCGGGGCGCGCCGGGATGGTCGGCCGGGTCGTCCGCGGGCACGCCGCGCCCGGCCGGCGAGGCGCGCAGGGCGGCCGGGTCCGCGCAGGCCGCGGCCGCGGCGGGGGACAGGCCGGGCAGCCCCAGCTGGGCGGCGATGGTGGCGGCGGCGACCGTGTACTCGTCCGAGAGGGTCAGCACCCCGCGGACCCGGTGCCGGGCCGCGAACCGCACCACCGCCGACGCCGTCGCCCCGCCCTTGCCGGGGTCCGCGGCGAGATGACCGGCCAGATGGGGGCGCGCCCAGGCGGGCGGTGCGGCGTCCACCAGCAGCACCGGGCGGGCCGCGGCGACGCGGGCCAGCGCGAACTCGTCGTAGGCGCGGCGGCGGCCGGTGCCGAGGAGCAGGACGGGCTGCGGCATCGGTTCGCCTCACCTTCGCGGGGAGGAGGCGGGGCGGCGGTTCGCCCCGGCCGCCGCTCCCCCGTCGGCGGCACCCGGAGCGGTTCGGTACGACCGTGGCCTGGTGGATCGTGATCCTTTCCTGTCGAAGCGTCATATGTCAACGATTGCTGCCCAATTCGGCAGGGGACCTTGGCATCTCTGGTGGACCGTACGGGTGATTGGGTAGCCTCGCGTCTGCCCGGCCGAGCGACCGCCGGGCGGCCTTCGACGCGTCCAGGGGGACCTTGGTGAGTGACGCCCATGCCCCGCTGACCGGCGTACTGGAACGGCTCGGCGAGCTGACGGGATGCCGCGGCCGGCTGTCCGAGGCGCTGGACGTGGCCGACCTCTCGCACCGCACCGGCATCCCGGTCGCGGTGGTCGCCGAACTGCTCGCCGGTGGCACCGCTCCCGAGACCGGGCTCGCCGAACGGGTGCGCCAACGGCTCGACTTCATCCGTGAGAACCGGCGCAGGCCCGACGGCAAGCGGTACTCGCTGGGCGAGCTCGCCGCCATCGCCGGCACCAGCAGGCAGTGGCTGAGCGAGTGGCGCAAGAGCGGCCTGCCGAGCCTCGAACACACCGACCGGCTGCGCCGGTTCTTCGGCCTCCCGGCCGGCTTCTTCACCGCCGACGAGCCCGAGGCGCTGTACGAGGCGCTCCAGCCGGTGCTGCAGGGCCTGGAGGCGCAGGCCGACCCGCTGTCCCGGCTGCGGGACAGCGGCCTGGTCCGGCTGGCCGCCCGCGCCCCGCAGATGAACCCCCGGCAGCTGGCCACCCTCGCCGACCTGGCGGAACTGATCGTCACCTCCGGGGGCGCCGTCAACTGAGGGGCACCGACCGGCAGGCACGGGGTGTCGCCCCGCCGAACGGGAGCACCAGGGACCGCGAGGCCAGCAGCCACCGCCCGGCCACCCTGCGGAACACGTCCTCATAGTGACCGACCTGGACCGGCGCCCCGGCCGGGACCATCTCCCCGGCGTACCCGTCGACGCGGTAGGTCTGGAAGTACGACGTGCCCGTGGCCGTGTCCGCGTCGGCGTCCGCGTCTTCGTCCGAACCGCCCACCGTGATCAGGATGTTGGACATGACCCGCCGGGAGAGGCGATCCGGTGGGCGGCTCCCGAAGTAGGCGGCGATCGCCCGCCGTCCCGCCACCCGTCGCCCGTCACCGGGCGGCGGCCACTGCCACCAGCCGTCCTCGGTGAACAGCTCGGCGACGGACGAGGGGTCACCGAGGTCCAGCCGGTGGACGAAGTCGATGACGAGGCGCTCGCAGGCGCGTTCGGCGAGCAGCCGCTCCAGGGGGTCCACGCGTCTCCTACCGCACCGCGACGTACGTGACCGGCTCGCTCCCCGGCACCGGTTCCGCCCGGCCCAGTTTCACCAGCCGCCGCAGATGGGCCTCCGCCTCCGAGACGGCGATGTTCCGCGAGCCGTAGGGGATCTGCTCCCAGGGCCGGTTCCACTCCATCCGGACCGCCAGTTCCCAGGGGGTGAGCGGCTCCTGGAGGAGGGCCAGCAGTCCCGTGAGCCGCTCCTCGTGATGGGCCAGCAGCGCGCGGACCCGGCCCCGCGCGTCGGCGAAGGTGTGCTGGTGGGCGGGGAGCACCTCGGCGGGGGCGAGGCGGCCGATGCGCTCCAGGGAGTCCAGGTAGTCGCCGAGCGGGTCGGTGACGGTGGCGTCGTCGGGGTCCTCGTACAGGCCGATGTGCGGGGTGATCTCGGGCAGCAGGTGGTCCCCGGAGAACAGTCGTCCGTGGCCCGGGAGCCGGGCGGGGTGCTCCTCCTCCAGGTGCAGGCAGACATGGCCGGGGGTGTGACCCGGAGTCCACACGGCCCGTACGCGCCGACCGGGCAGGTCGAGCAGTTCACCGGGCACGATCTCGCGGTCGGGCAGCGCCGGTGACAGGCCGGGCATGCTCCGCCGGCCACCACCGCGCAGCGGCGCGATGTGCTCCTCGGGAGCCCCGGCGGCCGTGAGCTTCGCCGCCATGTACGTGAACCACCGCTCGGGCCGGGTCTCCCGCGTCCGCCGCACGATCGCCGCGTCGGCGGCGTGCAGGGCGATCCAGGCCCCGGAGGCCTCGCGTACCCGCCCGGACAGCCCGTGGTGATCGGGGTGGTGATGCGTGATCACCACCCCGTGCACCTCGTCCACGCCGGTGCCGCAGGCCGCCAGCCCCGCCACCAGCACGTCCCACGAGCCGGGGTCGTCCCACCCGGTGTCGACCAGCACCGGGCCGCGATCGGTGTCGAGCACGTAGACGAGCGTGTGGCCCAGCGGGTTGTCCGGGATGGGCACCGCGAGGGACCGCACGCCGCCGCCCAGATCCCGCACCGCCGTCGAACCGCCCCGACTGTCCGTCATCAGCCCGCCTCCGCGCCCGCCCGTCCCACGGCCACCGCTCACTATAACTAGAACTGGTTTCAGATCCGACGGCGCGCGGGGAAGTTCCCGCTCCGCGCGGCCGCGTCCGCCGCAGTGATCCGGTACAGCACGTTCGGGCGGAGCGGTCCCTCGGGCGCGGCGGGGTCGTCGAAGTCGCCGGCCGGGTCCCGGGTCATGCCGATCCGGCGCATGACGGCCTGCGAGCGGAGGTTGCCGGCCGTGGTCACGGCGAGGATCTCGGGCAGTGCGAGCGCGCCGAAGCCGTGGGCCAGCACCGTCAGCGCGGCCTCGGTGGCGTAGCCGTGGCCCCAGGCCGGCCGGGCGAGCCGCCAGCCGATCTCCACGCCGCTGAACGGCAGGCCGTCCTCGACGTCGTCCAGCCCCGCGAAGCCGATGAACTCACCCGTGGCGCCCACCTCGACCGCCCACCACCCGTAGCCCCGCCGGTCGAACTCGGCCCGGAACCGTGCCACGGAGGCGTCGCTCTGCTCGCGGGTGAGGACGTCGCCCAGGTGCTCCCGCACCTCGGGGTCGGCGTTCATCGCCGCCCATGGTCCGAGGTCGGAGTCCTGCCAGGGGCGAAGGACGAGGCGTCCGGTGCGCAGTTCGGTCATGCGCCCCACCCAACGCGTACCCGCCGTCGCGGGCAACCGGTTTCCACCACCGGACCACCGGACCACCGGACCACCGCTCCACGCGGCGAGCGGACGCGGCTACGGCGTCGGTTGTGGACCGTCGGTCAGTCGGTGCAGGATCTCGTGTTCCGCCGGAGTGAGCGGCGGTCCCGACAGGCGGGGGAGCGGCGGGCCGGCCAGCACGGCCGTGACCACCGCCGGCCGCAGCAGGCGCAGCGGGCCCGCCTTGACGCTGGTGACATCCCAGAGGGCGGACGCGGCCGGGTAGGAGCCGGTCGCCGCCCGGAGCAGCCGCCGGGTGTACTTCGCCGAGATCCGGTCGGCGAGCGTGGGACCGCTGCCGACGATGCCCGGGTACAGGACGTCCGAGCTGACGGCCAGCGTCCACGCGGCCTCGATCGGCTTGGCCACTTCCCGCTGGGCCCGCCGGGCGAGACCGGGCGTTCCCCACCGGTCGCGCACCGTGCGAGCGAGCGCCAGAGCACTCAGCGCCGCCACCGACATGCCCTGTCCGTACAGCGGGTTGAAGGTGGCCAGGGCGTCCCCCAGCACCACGAGCCCGTCCGGCCAGACGGGTGCCTTCTCCAGGTAGCGGCGGGCATTGCTGGAGCTGTGGCTGGTGAAGACGGGCGTGAGCGGTTCGGCTCCGGCGACGAGCTGCCCCACGATCGGGTGCGGCAGGTCGAAGGCGTACTGCAGGAACTTCTCCTCGTCCTTCGGCGGCTCCCCGCCGCGCGAGCCCCCGAAGCTGACCATCCAGCGGGCGCCCTGCGCGTCGTCCTCGATCGGAACGACCATCCCGCTGCGGCCGGGCTCACCGGTGAACGGGTCGGGCTGGACGAGGGTCAGCGGCCACCCCTCCGCACCGCGCGGAGTCCGGAAGATCCGGGTGGAGTTGACGAGCCCGGTGTCCAGCGTGCGTTCCTGGATGCCGGTGATCCCCACCTCCTCGAGCCAGGTGACGATGCGGGATCCACGGCCGCTCGCGTCGACCACGAAGTCCGCGGCGAGATCGGCCTCCGAACCGTCGGCCGAGACCCGCAGCCCCTCCAGGGCGGTGAAGTCCGGCGCGAACCCGGCACCGCCGACGGCGGCGACCCGCACCCCGGTCACCCGCGCGGCCGAGCCGAGGAGGGCACGGGCGTGGGCCCGGTGCACACTGATCCCGCGGTACGTCATGACGGCGGTGCGCACGGCCCAGTCGAGGAGCGCCCGCGTGCACGTGACCATGTGGTGCCCGTCGCGGCTCCAGCGACGGAACCACCCCTCCGGGGTGAGCGCGAGCATGCCCCTGGCGAGGGATATCTCCTTGGCGCCGGCGTCGCGGAGATGGTCCCGTATGTCGATCGACGGGGGGACGAGCGCGTCGATGGCCTCCAGGCCGCCGGCCATCAGAAGATGCGCGTGGCGTCCCTGGGGCACCCCCCTGCGGTGGTCCGGGCCGCCGGGCAGGTCGTCACGGTCGAGCACGATCACCTCGTCGACCACGGTCGCCAGGGCGGCTGCGGCCAGAACGCCCGCCGTTCCGGCACCGATGACCACGGCTCTGCGCGGCATGAGACTCCTCAAGTCACTCCTGTGAGACCCTCACCGTAACCTTGTTCGCCTCGCCGGTGAGCGGCAACCGCCCCAGCGCGCGGGCCAGTTGCACCAGATCCCCGGTGCCGGGACCCGCGGTGGCCCGCAGCCGGTACCGGTCGGCCCCGCCGGGATCGTCCCGGGCGGGTTCCCGGCCCGGGTCCTGGGCGCCGCGCGCCGCCGTCACGACCATCGCGGCCTCGCAGACGACGCGGGCCTGCTCGGGCGTGTGGCCCTGCGCACGAGCCGCGGTGTACGCGGCGCGGCCGACGTTCCTGTCGAAGGCGGGCGTCAGCTGGAGAAGCGCGTCGTGGATGGACAGCTCACGCCACTGGAGCCACGCCTTGGGGAACTGCCACCAGGACGGCGCCGGCTTGGGGGCGGTGGTCAGCTCCCGCACCGCGGCCCACAGGGGGGCGAGTGCCCGGTAGTCCCACAGGCTCCGCCACTGTTCACGGGCCGCGGGCAGCAGCCGGGGCAGCACGAAGCCCACGCTGCAGATCAGAGCTCCCAGGGACGCCATCGGCGGGGCGACGTCGGTGGACAGGAAGTCGAGGTCGTGGCCCGTCCAGCGGGCGACGACGGCGGTGATCTTGCCGAACTCGAAGCCGACGACGTCCACGAGGATCCCGATGAGGATCAGCCACAGTCCCCGCCGGAGCAGACCCGTCACCGTCCGCGCCCACTTCAGGCAGACCGCGCACATGATCAGGGCGCACACCCCGTGTCCGAGCAGGTAGAGGGCGATCATCTCCCGCATGCCGGGCGTGGTCGAGTAGTAGGTGTCGAGGTCCTGCAACCGCTCGACCGGGGCGTCGGCCAGGGCGAACAGCACGATGATCGCGGTGATGAGGAACGCGCACCCGGCGATGACGCGGCAGACCAGCCGCCGCACCCGGGCGGGACTGCCGCCGCGCCAGGTGATCAGCAGGACGAGCAGCGAGCAGCTGTAGGCCGAGATCAGCGAATAGGTCAGCGGCGCCCCGAAGTTCGGGATGCCGGTGGCCGAGTTCACCGCGGACAGGGTGACCGGCGCGGAACACGTGAAACAGCAGGCGGCAAGGGCGAGATTCGCGCTGGTTGATGCCGTGAGCGGGTGGCGCAGGGCGGCTCTGGGCCTCGGTGACAGCAGCACGGCGGACACGGCTAACAACGCGGCCGCCGAGTAGACGACGAAGCTCATGCTTCTGATCTCCCCTCAACCCCGGGCCGCGGGGGCAGGGTGTCGGAGGGTGCCCGGGCCTGCTCCAGAGAGGCGCAAGCGGCGACGGAGGCGGAAGCGGCGACGGAGGCGGCGCAGGACGCGGAAGCGGCGGTGGACGCGGAGGCCGAGTCGGCGAGGGCGTCGGCGACGTGGACCAGGTCCGTCACGTCCTTCACGACCTGGAGCTGGAGCGGCAGGTCGGCCATGCGCGACGCGAAGGCGGGCCGGCCGGCGCGCTCACTGCGCACGGCGGTGGCGACCGTGACCGCCAACGCAGCGGTGCCCGCCCGCCGGGAGCCGTCCGCCTGCCGGCTCTCGCGGGCGTACACCCGGTCGAACAGGTCGTGGTCGAGATGCGGTTCCAGGGCTTTCAGGCCGTTGTGGATGTTCGTCTCGCGCCAGGTCAGCCAGAGCCCCGGGGAGAGCGGCCGCGGCATGCGCAGGGACCTGCGGACGTTGAGGTCGGCGAGTTCCCGCTCCAGCGGCCGCAGACGGCGGTAGGTCCGCCAGGAGTCGTACCAGTGGGTCAGGCGTCGCCCCAGCAGCGGCAGGAGGACGCCGATGACGGTGAGGAAGGCGCCGATCCCCGCGAACCCCGGTGACAGGTCCGTACTGAGCAGCGACCAGTCGCGGCCGCTCCAGCGGGCGGCGACGGCGACGAGCTTGCAGACGCTGTACCCGGCGCCGGTCATGGTGCCGACGCCGAGCGTCACCAGGCCGACGCGCAGCCGGCCGGTCACGGCCCTCGCCCAGCGCAGCGACCGGACGCCGGTGACGGTGACGGCCGTCAGGTGCGCCACCAGGTACAGGACGATCATTTCCCTGATGAAGGGCGTGGTGGCGTAGTAGGTGTCGAAGTCGGACCGGCGCTCCGTGGAGGCGTCCCCGAGCGCGAACAGGATGCCGATGGCGACGATCACGGCGGCGTAGCCGAGCGTCCAGCGCCGGGCCGTCCGGTGCACGCGCGGGCCGCCCTGCCAGTACACGACGAGGACCAGTGAGGAGGCGCTGTAGGCGGTGATGTTGGCGTAGGTCAGCGGAGCCGCGAGATTCGGGACGTGGCTGACCTCGTTGATCACGCCCACGGTCGGCGGGGCCCCGAGCAGGAAGCACAGGCTGGCGAGGGCCAGGACCGCGGTGATGGCGCGCAGGTACGGATCCCGCCGGTGCCCGAGCAGATCGCGCAGCTTCGGCGCCAGCCCCATCCACAGCACACTGCAGCTGCCGTAGTTGATCAGGCCGCTCAAGGCTGCGTCCCCCGGTGGTCGAGGGCGGCCCCGATCCGGCCGGCGAGATCACTGGCCCCGCCGCGCGCCGCGTAGACGGAGTCCGGGGCCGCCCGCAGCCAGGGGCGCAGCCGCCGGGCGACGAGCAGCCCGAAGCTCTCGGCCTCCTTCTCGGCGGCCTCGACGAAGTCCGTACGGGCGGCGGCGGCCAGCTGCTCCGGACCGATCGACTGCGCCTTGTGCATGTGCCACACCTCGTGGCCGAAGATGACGAGCTTGTGCCAGTCCGCGGCGTCCTTCTCGATGACGATGTGGTCGACGACGCCCGCGTCGGGGTGGTGCTGTTCCATCCACATCCCGGTGGTGCGCAGGAACGCGGGGAACGACCGCCTGTGCACGAGCACGGGGCGGCCCCGCCACTGGTTCACGGACGCGACGAGGGCGTCGAAGAGCACATCGGGATCCGCCGGAACCGGAACCCGCAGCGGCTCGATCAGCGCATCCGCCAGCCGGTGCATCTCTTTCCTCTTACGCACGCCTCTCCCCGGGAGCGTCGAACGCCGTGCAGGACCCCGCGGTGTGGACACGGGTGGACCGCAATATGCCAAGTGTCGCGCGACTCGGCTACCTCCAGGGGCGCCCGGCCGGGACGGATGGCCTGACGACGGCCACGAGTGGCGGGGAAACGGCTGCTCAGACGGCCCGGGTCCAAAAGCTGGAGGGAGTCGGCTTGGAGCCTCTACCGATGTGATCAGGCGTTCGCTGCCTCGTGGTCCGCGTACAGGGAGGACTGCCGACACTCCCGGACTACCGAGGCCGGCCAAGCGGGATCGTACGCAACACTCTCTGCCAGGCGCCGGAACGTCGTCCGTTTCTCCTGGCCCGCCGTGATCATGATGGACCTGTGCGAGTGATCCGCGATGGTCGACACACCAACGGTCACTCCCAGTCTCGGGACTTCGGCAAGTGTGGTGAAGAGCGGGTAAGTCGCCAGGTTGTCGCGCCTGGTGGACTCTGCGAGCTCCACCACTCTGGTACCACAGGTGCGAGGTGAACCAGGCGGGTTGAACCCGACGTGGCCGTCGGACGACCCCGAGGCCAGCAGGAAAAGATCTACACCGCCGGCTGCCCGCAGCCTCTCGTCGAACTCCGCCGGGTCGTTCGGGTCCGGTATCCACACATGGTGCGAGGCGATGCCCTGCCCGGAAGGGAGCACGTCGTTGACGGGCTCGACGATTTCCTCTTCCGCGAAACGGCGGCAGCTCCAGTGCTCGCCGTCGTCGGGTAGTTGGAAGCCGTCGCCCGTCGCAAGGACGTAGGAATCCATCATGACCAGGTACAAGTGGTTCAGGGGCCGGCGATCTGCGGCCAGCTGGTGGGCGAGAGCCCTGAAGACCGGGCGCGCGCTCCGGCCGGCTGGGCAACCGAGCAAGTAGGCGGCCCCATGTTCCCGAGCGCGTCGGAGGCCGTCGACGATGATCGACGCTACTGTTTCGCCGAGCTCGACATCATCGGGAAAGACTCGGACATCCATAAGCCCCCCACCTCGACCCCTTCATGATGTGAGGGGAACATATTCTCACAAAGACCTCACGCCAAACAGACCGGGATGTGAGCGACCGTCAGGTGCACGACTCTTGCGGGAAGCGCGATTTCGGTCCTATTGTGCATGCTGCGTTGTGGCTTGCCGGACCGGTGGCGGTCCCGCGACGCTATTGGATCCGGGGGGACAATGTGCCGGCGTTGCCATCACCAGTGACGGATGTCCAAGAATTCGACACCGGCAGAGTGCATGATCTGCTGCGCGACTACGGACGTGCCAGGGCGGTTCAGGTCGCATTACGCATCCTGCAAGGTCCGCTCACGTATTCAGGTTGTGTCGCCATCACGATCGACATTCCCATCCGCCCCGGAATGAGAAGCAGACGCGTGATCGCGGCCGAAATTTCTGTACCGCTGCCTTCCTCGTCCCTTGAGCAGACTTCACGGGGGCCCGTTGTCGCCGAGGGCCTGTCGGCGTCGGCCCTGGACCGAGTCGTACCCGTCTGGCATGAGGAAATCGACGGAAGGCTCGCGATAGTTCTCGACGGGCGACGTCTGCGAAACTCCGGCTCGGTCCGCATCAGCCTGAAGACGGCCAGCGTCATGAACCTGGTGGGTGGCTCCGGCGCCTTCAAGACCTGGAGGCTCGGCATCGAGTTGCGCCTGCCGTCGGCCGAGTCGGTGGTGGTCATACTCGAGCATTCACCCGAACTCTCTCTGCGGGCACGGCTGGACAACAGTGAGTACCATTCGCTCGCACAATCTGCCGACGTGGACCTGGTGCGGAAGCTGGGTTTCTATCCGAGCCGGTCGGTGAGCCTGAAATACCTGTTCGGAAATCATGCGGCGTCAAGTTTTCGAGCGGTTTCCTTTCCGGCTTTCGCGGCGTCGTTGGGGCTTCTGTCGGCGGCGTACACATCTGCTCTCATCGAGGCGAAACACGCGGACCTCGCGGCGGTCTCACTTGCTCTCGCGCTGGTCCCGCCGGTCGTCCAGACCATAAAACCCGGGAAGGCCTTCTACCGCTCCGCAGACATCCATGTCCGGGGTCCCGACTTCTGGGTCCAGTCGTTCGCCGTGCTCGCCTACCTGGCGGGAACGCTGACAACCTTGATCAGTATCACGGACCTTCCGGGCCTGCGTGCGGCAGCACAGATCCTTTCCTATTCGCTGGGAGTCGCCACGGGTCTTACGGGGATCGGTATAGTGGCCGCGGTGCAACAGCAGATCATCCCTCCACATTTCTGTGACGTATGCGCCAGAAGGGTCGTGTGGAGACGTCGTAGTCGGCTTCATCTGGCGAGCAGGCGGACAGTCTGTAATCCCTGCTACCAGCAGATCGTCAGTAACGAGTAGATAATCAGGTAGCCCATGCGCAGTCTTGCCCGCACCGTGGTGCAAAGGATCTCCGAGGTTCTCAGGCCGGTACTCCAGGATCCTCAGGCGGTGGAGGATCTCAGCCCTGTTGTGGAGGACAAGGGGGGCGGACACACCGCGCACACCCTGGATGTAAAAGCCGAGAACATCCTTCTCGAGACGCTTGATGAACTTGGATACGAAGGCGTCCTCTACTCGGAGGAGCGTGGCCTGGTCACCCTGGGGAGCCAGGAACGGTTGCTGGTGTGCGACCCCTACTGCAACACCTCCCTGACCTTCAGGGGCTTCCGGGAATGCGCCGTCGCCGCGTACGAGTTCGGAGCCGAGGGCGACTTCGTCGAGGGTGCGATCGCTGATCTGCAAGTCCGCCGCATCCTTCAAGCGAGGGCAGGTGACGGTGCCTGGCAGTTCCGGCCGCCGGCCATGGACGTTCCGGGGCGCGTGTCCGTCTCCGACGTCCGGGGCGTCGAAGACGCCTTCCTGGCTGTTTCACTCCTCAAAAGAAAGCGCCGGAAAACGCTGCCCGCCCGCCTGGTGGCCGAGGCGGGCATGGTGACCACTGTCGACGGCGCGATCATCGCCGCCAGAATCTCCTTCGGCGAGATCGACGGTTTCGTCGACGCTGTCGTCGGTCAGCCCTACTACGAGGCACTGGCTTATCAGATGGTGGAGTGTGCGGGCGGTGTGGTCACCGACGACCGCGGGCGGCCGGTCGACTTTGCGCAGATCGCACGGTCGTTGTCACGGGGAGACGTACAGCGGCAGCCGATCGTGGCGGCGGCGAATCCGGCTCTGCACGCCGAGATCATGGCTCTGCTGCGCGGCGACTGAGCCGCGTCCGCCGCACGATCGAGGGCGTGCACCGGGCGGTCCGTGCGCACGGCGGTGGTCCGGTCGGCTTGACGCCCCAACCCGGCACTGCCAAAACCCCTGGTGAAGAACCATTTGGTCCCTTCCCTGGCCAAGTCTAACTAGAACTGGTATCAGTTCTGAGACATCGTCAGAAAGGGTGGCGGGGCGCCATGACCGAGTTCCTGGAGCACGGACAGCTGTTCATCGGCGGGGAGTTGACCGACCCCCTCGGCAAGGACGTCATCGAGGTGGTCTCGCCGCACACCGAGGAGGTCTTCGGGCGGGTGCCGCACGCCTCGCGGGCGGACGTGGACCGGGCGGTGGCGGTGGCCCGGCGGGCCTTCGACGAGGGGCCCTGGCCGCGGATGACGCTGGACGAGCGGATCGAGGTCGTCACCCGGATCAAGGACGCGATCGCCGTACGGCACGAGGAGATCGCCCGGGTGATCTCCTCCGAGAACGGCTCCCCGTACTCCTGGAGCGTCCTCGCGCAGGCCCTCGGCGCGATGATGGTGTGGGACGCGTCGATCAGGGTGGCGCGCGACTTCACGTACGAGGAGACGCGCGACGGCGTGCTCGGGAGGATCCTGGTGCGGCGGGAGCCGGTCGGGGTGGTGGCCGCCGTGGTGCCGTGGAACGTGCCCCAGTTCGTCGCCGCCGCCAAGCTCGCCCCCGCGCTGCTCACCGGTTGCACGGTGGTGCTCAAGCCGTCCCCGGAGTCCCCGCTGGACGCGTACATCCTGGGCGAGATCACCAGGGAGGCCGGGCTGCCGGACGGGGTCCTGTCCATCCTCCCGGCGGACCGCGAGGTGAGCGAGTACCTCGTGTCCCATCCGGGCGTCGACAAGATCTCGTTCACCGGGTCGGTGGCCGCCGGCCGGCGGGTGATGGAGGTCGCGTCGCGGAACCTCACCCGGGTGACCCTGGAACTGGGCGGCAAGTCTGCGGCGGTCGTGCTGCCGGACGCCGACGTGTCCGCCGCCGTCGCCGGGATCGTCCCGGCCGCCTGGATGAACAACGGGCAGGCGTGCGTCGCCCAGACCCGCATCCTCGTCCCGCGCTCCCGCTACGACGAGTTCGCCGACGCCTTCGCCGCCGCGGCGAGCGCCCTGAAGGTCGGCGACCCGCTCGACCCGGCCACCCAGGTGGGGCCGCTGGTCGCCCGGCGCCAGCAGCAGCGGAACCTGGACTACATCCGGATCGGGCTGGAGGAGGGCGCGAAGATACTCACCGGCGGCGGGCGCCCGGCGGGCCTCGACAAGGGGTGGTACGTCGAACCGACGCTCTTCGGCGACGTCGACAACTCCATGCGGATCGCCCGCGAGGAGATCTTCGGACCGGTGATCTGCCTGCTCCCCTACGGCGACGAGTCGGAGGCCCTCAAGATCGCCAACGACTCCGACTACGGGCTGAGCGGCAGCGTGTGGACGGCGGACGTGGCGCACGGCATCGAGGTCGCCCGCCAGGTCCGTACCGGCACGTACTCGGTCAACACCTTCAGCCTCGACATGCTCGGACCGTTCGGGGGCTACAAGAACTCCGGTCTGGGGCGGGAGTTCGGCCCGGAGGGGTACGGCGAGTTCCTGGAGCACAAGATGATCCATCTGCCCGCCGGGTGGGAGGCGTGACGGGCCATGGGTGACCGCTGGCACGTCGAGGTCGACCGGTCGATCTGCATCGGCTCGGCCCAGTGCGTCCACCGCGCCACCGGCTCCTTCCGCCTCGATTCCGCCATGCAGTCCCACCCGGTGGACCCGGAGACGGACGCCAACGGCAGGATCCTCGACGCGGCGGAGAACTGCCCGGTGGAGGCGATCACGATCACCCTCCTGGACACCGGAGAACCGGTCTTCCCACCGGAGGACTGACCGGAGGACTGACCGGAGGACCGAGCCGGCCGGTGGGGGTGGGACTGGTCGGAGGGGGCGCGGGTGAGGGGGCGGGGGTCAGGGTCGGCGGGGTTCCACTGTGGCGAAGACGGCGCGGGTGCGGGTGCCTTCGGGGTGGTCCCAGGCGCCGGTGACGTGGCCGACTGCGTCCGCGGGGGGTGTCGAGCCGGGCGTCAGGACGCGTCGCAGGCGCAGCACCAGGCCGGTGTCCGGTACGGCGAACTCGGTGGTCCCGTCCGTGTCGACGGGGGCGCCGAGCCCGGACAGGGGGAGGTCGCCGGTGCATCCGCGGACCACCTCCCGGTCGGGCGTGTCGGTGAGGCTCTGCGCCTGCGCCTCGGCGCGGCCCTCGATCAGGGCGAGCAGCTCCGCCGTCAGCACGGGGTCGTGGCAGCCGTCGTAGGCCCACCGGGTACCGAGCACCCCGTGCTCCGTGGTGCCCACGAGCGCGTGCTCGGCGCCCTCCAAGGGTGCGCCGCGGTAGGTGAGCGGCACGAGGTACGCCGCCGACCCGTCGGTGACGACCATGAACTCGATCCCGACCTCACCCTCGGGGTCGTCGAGCCGGAACCCGCCGGCCTTCGCCAACTCCGGTACGGCGGGGCCGTGGTACCAGGGGCGGCTGGGCAGCCAGGCGGAGAGGAGTTCGACCTTGGTGGGCTTGAGGGTGGTGCGGTGGATGAGAGCCATGGGGCGATTCTCCCCGCGATCAGGTCCCGATGTCGGATAAACGTAAAAAAATGTGCTATGGGGGGGTTCTCTTTCGCTCCCCGCGTTCTATCCTTGAAGCAGCCTACGAGGCGAGTGAGGGAGTCCGAGCGGAGTAGCCGACTCAGGCGTGACGCAGATGCAGAGGCATCCGCCGGTGCCGACGTCGACGGTCGGGCTGAGAGGCCGGAAGGCAGCGGTTGGGCCGAACGGCGACCCCCATCACCTGATCCGGACCATACCGGCGAAGGGAACCCGTCTCGTAGGTTTCGCTTGCCCTACGCCCGCTCGCCCGGCTCCGTCAGGTCGATCAGCCGGCACACCGTCTCGATGTCGATCTTGACCTGGGCGATGGAGGCCCGCCCGGAGAGCCAGGTGATCAGCGCCGAGTGCCAGGTGTGCTCGATCACGCGGACGGCGGAGAGCTGGGCGGGGGTCGGGTCGGTCAGCCCCATCGCGTCCAGGATGATCGCCGTGGTCTGCCGGGAGACCTGGTCGACCTCGGGGGACACGCTGCGGTCGGCGAAGGTGAGTGCCCGCACCATCGCGTCGGCCAGGTGCGGCTCCCGCTGCAGCGCCCGGAACGCCCGCATCAGGGTCTCGGCGACCCGCTCGGACGCCGTCTCGCCCGTCGGCGGCTTCTTGCGCAGCGTCCCGTGCATGTGCTCCAACTGGTCCTGCATGGTCGCGACCAGCAGGTGGACCTTGGACGGGAAGTAGCGGTACAGCGTCCCCAGCGCGACCTGGGAGGACTCGGCCACCTCGCGCATCTGCACGGCGTCGAAACCACCCCGGCTGGCGAGCTGCGCGCTCGCGTGCAGGATCTGGCGGCGCCGCGCCTCCTGCCGCTCGGTGAGCGGGGGAGAGGCCGGCCGGGCGCTGATGTCCACCTTGGCTTCCGCAGGCATGGGTCCCGTCCGTGACAGTCGGTGAGGGCAGTGCTCAGGGCGAGTGATCAGACAGCATGGCAGGGGTTCGCGTCGTGGCGCGAATCACCTGATCCACTGCTCACTCCGCCCCTACCTCCCGGTAGATTCAGAGCCTCCTGAACGATCAAGTCTGTAACTTGTTCTAGATTAGCGTCCCGACGTAACCTCGCGGGAAAGTGCAGGGAGAAGGGGGCCCGGAGTGACCGCTGAGGCCAGGCGGGCGGGTACCAAGGAGGAATCCGCCGCCGACGGCGAGCGACCGCTCGACATCGCGCTCCTCACCTATAAAGGGAACCCGTTCTGCGGCGGCCAGGGCGTCTACGTCCGGCACCTGTCCCGCGAGCTGGCCCGGCTCGGCCACCGGGTCGAGGTCATCGGCTCACAGCCGTACCCCGTCCTCGACGAGGGACACCCCGGGCTCACCCTCACCGAGCTGCCCAGCCTCGACCTCTACCGCTCCCCGGACCCCTTCCGGACGCCGAAGCGGGACGAGTACCGGGACTGGATCGACGCTCTCGAAGTCGCGACCATGTGGACCGGCGGCTTCCCCGAACCCCTGACGTTCTCCCTGCGCGCCCGCCGCCATCTGCGCGCCCGCGCCGGGGAGTTCGACGTCGTCCACGACAACCAGACGCTCGGCTACGGTCTGTTGGGGGACATCGGCGCGCCGCTCGTCACCACGATCCACCACCCCATCACCGTGGACCGGCAGTTGGAGCTGGACGCGGCCCAGGGCTGGCAGCGGCGCTACTCGGTGCGGCGCTGGTACGCCTTCACCCGGATGCAGAAGCGGGTCGCCCGCCGGCTGCCCTCCGTGCTCACCGTCTCCGGCACCTCCCGCCAGGAGATCGTCGACCACCTCGGCGTCCGCGAGGACCGCGTGCACGTCGTCCACATCGGCGCCGACACCGACCTCTTCGCGCCGGATCCGGCCGTGCCCCAGGTGCCGGGCCGGATCGTCACCACGTCGAGTGCGGACGTCCCCCTGAAGGGCCTGGTGTACCTCGTCGAGGCCCTCGCCAAGGTACGGACCGAGCACCCCGCCGCCCACCTCGTCGTCGTCGGCAAGCGGCCCGCCGAGGGGCCCGTCGCCCAGGCCATGGAGCGGTACGGCCTCGACGGCGCCGTGGAGTTCGTGAAGGGCATCTCCGACGCCGAACTCGTCGACCTGGTCCGCTCGGCCGAGGTCGCCTGCGTGCCCTCGCTCTACGAGGGCTTCTCGCTGCCCGCCGCCGAGGCCATGGCGACCGGTACCCCGCTGCTCGCGACCACCGGCGGCGCGATCCCCGAGGTCGCCGGGCGCGACGGGGAGACCTGCCTGGCGGTCCCACCGGGCGACGCCGACGCGCTGGCCGCCGGACTCGGCCGGCTGCTGGGCGACCCGGAGCTGCGGGCCCGGCTCGGCCACGCGGGCCGTGCGCGGGTGCTGCGGCACTACACCTGGGCGCGCGCCGCGGAGGGCACCGTGGCCCGCTACCGCGAGGCCATCGCCCGCCGCGCCGCGGCGCACCCCGCGTCCACGACCCCCGGCCGCCCGGCGGCCGCCCCCCGCGCAGACGTTGCATCCACTCCCGAAAGCAGGGCCACGTGCTGACCGTCGACTTCTCCCGGTTCCCGCTCGCCCCGGGCGACCGAGTCCTGGACCTCGGCTGCGGGGCCGGCCGGCACGCCTTCGAGTGCTACCGGCGCGGCGCCCGGGTCGTGGCCCTCGACCAGAACGCCGAGGAGATCCGCGAGGTCGCCAAGTGGTTCGCGGCGATGAAGGAGGCCGGTGAGGCCCCGGCGGGCGCCACGGCCACCGCCATGGAGGGCGACGCCCTCGCCCTGCCCTTCCCCGACGAGTCCTTCGACGTGGTCATCATCTCCGAGGTGATGGAACACATCCCCGACGACAAGGGCGTCCTCGCCGAGATGGTGCGGGTGCTCAGGCCGGGCGGCCGGATCGCGGTCACCGTGCCCCGCTACGGCCCCGAGAAGGTCTGCTGGGCGCTCTCCGACGCCTACCACGAGGTCGAGGGCGGCCACATCCGCATCTACAGGGCCGACGAACTGATCGGGAAGATCAAGGAGGCCGGACTGCGGCCCTACGGCACCCACCACGCGCATGCGCTGCACTCGCCGTACTGGTGGCTGAAGTGCGCGTTCGGCGTCGACAACGACAAGGCGCTGCCGGTGCGCGCGTACCACAAGCTGCTGGTCTGGGACATCATGAAGAAGCCGCTGGTCACCCGGGTCGCCGAGCAGGCGCTGAACCCGGTCATCGGCAAGAGCGTCGTGGTCTACGCGACCAAACCGCACCTGCCCGCCGCCGGCGACGACACGAACGCCCCCTCGGACGCCGAGGCGGCCGCCACGTGACCACTCCCCGGACAGAACACCTCGTCCTGCCCGGGGTCCTCACCGCCGAGCAGGCCGCCGCGACCGTCCGCGGCATCCTCGCCGTGCAGCGGGAGGACGGCGCGATCCCCTGGTTCCGGGGGCATCACCTCGACCCCTGGGACCACACCGAGGCCGCGATGGCCCTGGACGCGGCCGGTGAGCACGAGGCCGCCGAGCGGGCGTACACCTGGCTCGCCCGCCACCAGAACGAGGACGGCTCCTGGTACGCGGCCTACGCCGACGGCGCCCACGACGACGTCACCGACCGGGCCCGCGAGTCCAACTTCGTCGCCTACATAGCCGTCGGCGTCTGGCACCACTACCTCGCCACCGGCGACGACACGTTCCTCGACCGCATGTGGCCCGCCGTCTACGCGGCCGTCGAGTGGGTGCTGCGGCTGCAGCAGCCGGGCGGTGAGATCGGCTGGCGCCGCGAGGACGACGGCACCCCCGCCGACGAGGCGCTGCTGACCGGGAGTTCGTCCGTCCACCACGCGCTGCGCTGCGCGCTCGCCATCGCCGACCAGCGTGAGGAGCCGCAGCCGGACTGGGAGTTGGCGGTGGGCGCGCTGCGGCACGCGATCCGCAGGCACCCCGAGCGGTTCCTGGACAAGGACCGGTACTCGATGGACTGGTACTACCCGGTCCTCGGCGGGGCGTTGACCGGTGCGGAGGCGGGCGCGCGCATCGAGAAGGACTGGGACCGGTTCGTGGTCCCCGGGTTCGGGGTGCGCTGCGTCGTCCCCAACCCGTGGGTCACGGGCGGGGAGTCGGCGGAGCTGGCGCTGGCGCTGTGGGCGGTCGGGGAGTCCGACCGGGCGTTGGAGATCCTCCAGTCCATCCAGCACCTGCGGGACGCCGAGTCGGGGCTGTACTGGACCGGGTACGTGTACGAGGACGACGCGGTGTGGCCGCGGGAGCTGACGACGTGGACCGCGGGGTCGTTGCTGCTCGCCGTCGCCGCGCTGGGTGGGCATGATGCCACGTGCGCCGTTTTCGGGGGCGGTGAGCTTCCTTCGGGCCTTGAGGTGGACTGTTGCGCCTAGTGGGGCACGGGGGCTGTGGCGGCGCGGGTGCGGCGCCGTCGGGGCTTGTCGCGCAGTTCCCCGCGCCCCTTCCGGGGCGCCCGCACTGACCGGTGTTCGTCAGTGGCGGTGCATTCGGTTCGCTATGGCGTGGCCGATGAACAGGTAGACGATCGCCGCCAGGCCGTAGCCCGCCACCACCCTCGCCCACGCCGCGTCGAAGGTGAACAGGTCGCGCGACCAGCCTGCGAGCCAGGCGGCGGCGTCATGGACGAACTGGACCAGGCTGTTCGCCCGGTTCGCGTCCAGCAGATACATCAGGATCCACAGGCCCAGGATGAGCGCCATGACGTCGGCGACGAGCGCGACGACTCTACCGGCCTGGTTGGCACCGCGTTCAGAGGACATACCCTGCGGCTTGCCGCCGGACGGTCCTTGAAACCTGTAGGGCATCGTCCCGAGTGGCGCCATGCCGCCATCCGGGTGAGGCTGCCGGAAGAAGCATCCGCTCGGGGAGGACACCGAGAGACACACGGGAGGACCCCGTGCCCGTACCGATACGGCGCCTCGTCGTCGCGCTGACCCTCTGCTGCACCCTGGTCGCGGGAGTCACCGCCTGCGCCGGCGACAGTACTCGGAGCAAGTCGACCGACACCGGCATGGTGGCGGTCCCCGTGGCCGACACGCCCAGTCCGAGTACGTCCGCGGAGAAGCAGAAGTTCGCCAAGACCCGGTTCGTCGCCAACGCGGGTCTCGCGGCCGGAGCGACCTACCAGTGGATCGTGAAACCGTGGAAGGCAGGCAAGTTCAAGAAGGGCGCCCACGGCCGCACCTTCGCCCTGGTCAAGGCCGCCGCCGCGGGCGGCTTCGCCTACAACCGGCTCAAGGCCGCCAAACGCAACGCGCAGGGCGACCCGTTGCTGTCCAAGGCCCTCGCGCCGCTGTCAGCGAGCATCGACGCGCTGAAGAACCTGCCGTCCAAGCTCCGCCAGGGCGACGGGAACGCGGCGAGCGCGTTCAACGACGTCATCAACAACGTGAAGGAAGCGGGCAAGAGCGCCGGCGCCCCGGTCACCGACCGGGTGCCGTCAGCCGGACAGCTCGCCCACGGCTAGGAGTTCAGCTCCGCGAGCACCCGCAGGGTGGCGGGGTCCGGTGCCAGGGCCAGCAGGTCCGTCACCGGGCCCTTGCGCCACGACTCCAGCCGCTCGGCGATGCGTTCGCGCGGGCCGACCAGTGAGATCTCGTCGGCGAACGCGTCCGGCACCGCCAGCACCGCCTCCTCCCGGCGTCCGGACAGGAACAGCTCCTGGATCCGCCGGGCCGCCTCCTCGTACCCCATGCGCGCCATGAGGTCGGCGTGGAAGTTGCGGGCCGCGTGCCCCATCCCGCCGATGTAGAAGCCGAGCATGGCCTTCACCGGCAGCAGCCCGGCGGCCACGTCGTCGCAGACCCTGACCTGCGCCATGGGGGCGACGAGGAAGCCCTCCGGCAGGTCGGCCACCGCCGGCCCGTACACCTCGGGCCGGCTCGGCGCCCAGTACAGCGGCAGCCACCCGTCCGCGATCCGCAGCGTCTGCGCGACGTTCTTCGGCCCCTCGGCGCCCAGCAGGACGGGCAGGTCGGCGCGGAGCGGGTGGGTGATCGGCTTCAGCGGCCTGCCCAGTCCGGTGGCGTCCGGGCCGCGGTAGGGGTGGGAGTGGAAGCGCCCGTCGGAGATGACCGGCCCCTGACGCCGCAGCACCTGCCGTACGACGTCCACGTACTCCCGCGTCGCCGTCAGCGGGGACTTCGGGAACGGGCGGCCGTACCAGCCCTCGACGACCTGCGGTCCGGACAGGCCGAGCCCGAGCAGCATCCGGCCCCCCGACAGGTGGTCCAGGGTCAGCGCATGCATCGCCGTCGTGGTCGGCGACCGGGCGGCCATCTGGGCAACGGCCGTACCCAGCTTGATGGTCGACGTCCGCGCGGCGATCCAGGTGAGCGGGGTGAAGGCGTCCGACCCCCAGGACTCCGCCGTCCACACCGAGTCGTACCCGAGCCGCTCCGCCTCCCGCGCCAGCGGCACATGGTCGGGAGAGGGTCCGCGCCCCCAGTAACCGAGTGCCAAACCCAGCCGCATGCCCGCCTCCTGACGCGACGTCAGACAATCGCCGGGCGACTGTACGACAACGGCCCCGCACCCGGAAGGGTGCGGGGCCGTGTGCGGGGCGGTGACGGTCAGCCGCGCTGGATGCCGGAGGTGTCCTGGAGCACGCCACGGCGGCCGTCCTGCGTCTGGGCCACCAGGGCGGCACCGCGCTGCTCGACCGCCAGGTACCACGTACCGGGCGCCAGTTCGGCGATCGGCGCGGTCGAGCCGTCCTCCGCGAACAGCGGCCGCGCCACCGGAACGGCGAACCAGAACGGCGAGAACTCGGCGGCCGGCTGCTGCTGGGCGGCGGGCGGCTGGGGCTGCTGGTGGCCGAACGGCTGGCCGGCCTGCGGCTGCGCGCCGTACGGCTGGCCGGGCTGCGGACCGGCGGCACCCGGGTAGCCGTAGCCGCCGGGGGGCTGGGCGCCGTAGGGCTGCGGGGCCTGCGGCTTGGGCTCGGGGATCAGGCCCGCCTTGAGGGCGGGGACGAGCGGGGTGGCGACGGCGCCGCCGGCCATGACCAGGGTGGCGATCAGGGCGAGGATGAGACCGGTGCCCGCGCTGGGGCCGTTGGTCACGTTCGGCAGGTTGTCGAAGCCGCCCGCCGGGTCGATGACGTTGCCGAGCGCGCTCCACGCGGCGAAGACGGTCAACGCGACGCCGAACGGGCCGAGATCGAGGCCGGCCACCTTCAACGGCTGCGGCAGCGCCCGCGTGACGACGACGAGCGCGGCGCCGGCGATGCCCGCCAGGACGACGCTGAACAGGATGGGTCCGCTCGACCACAGGCTCGGCAGGTCGACGCTGTCCGGCACACCGTCGTACGAATAGTTGTCGAGGAACGACGCGATCAACAGCAATACCGCTGCTCCGATCACCACGCCGTCGCCTCTAGTGAGAGAGCGGATATTCACTTCAGGTCCTTCGTAGGTCGTCTCGTCGGCGGAGGAGGCGCGTCGCGGAGGTGGCCCCTCAGGGTAGGAATCGCAGGAACGACACTATCGTTCGGACGATCAGGGTGTCCGCCCGGATCAGCCCCCGGATGCCTGTCCGCCCAAGAAACTCACGATTCCCTCAGAGATCCCCTGTGCCGCCTTCTGCCGCCAGGCGCCGCTGGTCAGCAGCGCCGCGTCCCTGCTGTCCCGCATGTTGCCGCACTCGATGAACACCTTGGGAACCGTTGACAGATTGAGACCGCCGAGGTCCTTGCGCACGTCGAGACCGGTGCCGTTGCCGACGTAGTTGGACGGGGCGCTGCCGGTGACCTTCGCGAAGTCCTTCTCCACCCGCTCGCCGAGGGTGCGCGAGGAGGCGACGATCGGGCGGGTGTCGGCGCCGCCGGAGTGCACGGAGGCCGGCAGGATGACGTGGAAGCCGCGGTCGCCCTCGGGGGCGCCGTCGGCGTGGAGGGAGATGGCCGCGTCGGCGTGCGCGTCGTTGCCGATCTCCGCGCGCTTCGTCACGCACGGCCCCCAGGCCGGCCGGTCCCCGTCGTGGGTCAGCTGCACGGTGGCGCCCTGCCGCTCCAGCAGGGTCCGCAGCCGGTGCGCGACGTCGAGCGTGAACCGGGCCTCGGTGTAACCGGCGTTGGTCGACGTCCCCGTCGTGTCGCATTCCTTCCAGTTCGTCCCGATGTTCACCTTCTGGTTGATCTCGGACGGGTGCCGGAAGTTCCCCGGGTTGTGCCCGGGGTCGATGACCACGACCTTGCCTTTCAGCGGCAGCGCCGACGCGCCCGGACCCGGCACCTTGGCGTCGTCGCCGACGGAGGCGGGCGCCGACCAGGGCGTCGCGGTGTCCGTCCGCGCGGCGTCGCTCCCGCCGGGCCTGCCCACCCCCTCGTACACCACCCAGCCGAGCAGCGCTCCGGGCACCAGCGCGGCGAGACCGACGGTGAGCGGCGCCCGGCGGGGCCGGCGCTGCTCGGGGGGATCGAATTCCGGGCCTGAGTACGACACGTCTGCGACTCTAAACCGCGCCCTCAGATCCCCGCCCCCGTTCGCCGCAGGACGCGCAGCGAGTCGTGGGCGGCGGTCTCGGTGAACGCGCCGGACGCCAGGGCGCGGAGGTAGACGCGGTACGGGGCCTGGCCGGTGAACTCGTCCTCCGGGTCCGGGAAGACGTCGTGGATCAGCAGGAGCCCGCCCTCGGCCACATGGGGGGCCCAGCCCTCGTAGTCGGCGGTGGCGTGCTCGTCGGTGTGGCCGCCGTCGATGAAGACGAGGCCGAGGGGGGAGTTCCAGACCGCGGCGACCTGCGGGGACCGGCCGACGACCGCGACGACGTGGTCCTCCAGGCCCGCCCGGTGCAGGGTGCGCCGGAACGTCGGCAGGGTGTCCATGAGCCCGAGCTCGGGGTCGACCGTCCCCGGGTCGTGGTACTCCCAGCCGGGCTGCTGCTCCTCGCTGCCCCGGTGGTGGTCGACGGTGACCGCGGTGACGCCGGCCGCGCGGGCCGCGTCGGCGAGCAGGATCGTCGAGCGCCCGCAGTAGGTGCCGACCTCCAGCAGCGGCAGGCCGAGCGCCGCCGCCTCGGCGGCGGCCGCGTACAGCGCGAGGCCCTCGCCGACGGGCATGAACCCCTTCGCCGCCTCGAACGCGGCCAGGATCTCGGGCTTGGGGGCTGCCGCGGTCATCGGCGTCCTCTCACTCGTCTCACGCGGGGTGAGTGTCGTACGGTCCGGCCGCCCATGCTGCCGCACCCACCGCCGGGGGCCCGACCGGGGGGGCGGGGAAGTGGGGCGGGCGTCGGCCGGTCAGGCGCGGCCCGGATGCCGGCCGGACGCGCGCGTGACCCCAAGTGAGCTGTCGGTCAAGGGAGTCGAGCGCTCGGAGCGGGGTCCCGGGGGTGCTCGGTCGATCGGGTGCCGGGTCACCGGTGCCGGCTGCCGTCTCCCCATGGTGCCGAGGGCCCCTGCGAAACGGCGCGGGCGGCGCTCCCGTGCAGGGAACGCCGCCCGCGTACCGGTCGGGGCCGGAGGCCGCCCCCCGGCGTGAGGAGTTACGCGCTGACCGTCTCGCCGGGCAGCGACAGGTCCAGGTCGACCGCCCGGTGGTCGCCCGTGTGGGTCGCCGACGAGGCGTGCGGTCCGTGTCCGGCCGCCTTCGCGGCCAGCACGTACGCCCCCTCGGCCGGCACCGTGAGCGCGTACGTGCCGTCCTCGGCGGACAGCGTCGCCCCCGCCTGCCGTCCGCGCCGGTCGATCAGCGTCACCTTCGCGCGCGCCACCGGCTCGCCCGTGGCGTCCAGGACCCGGCCGCGGAAGCCCCGCAGCGCCTCCTCGGCGACGGCGAGCACCGCGTCCTCCTCGCTGCTGGCCCGCAGCTGCGTGTGGAGCTGCGGCCGGGGCTGCTTCGGCAGCAGCAGCGCGAGCAGCAGACCCACCGCCACCGCGGCCGTCGCGATCAGGAAGGACACCCGGAAGCCGTGCATGGTCGGGATGGCGACCCCGCCGACGTGGTTCGCGGTGTTCGCCAGCACCATGCCGATGACGGCGCTGGAGACGGAGGTGCCGATGGACCGCATCAGCGTGTTCAGGCCGTTCGCCGCGCCGGTCTCCGACGCCGGGACCGCGCCGACGATGAGCGCCGGCAGGGAGGAGTAGGCGAGGCCGATGCCGGCGCCGAGGACGACCGCGATGACCGCGCTCTGCCAGGGCGCGGTCATCAGGCCGAGGCCCGCGCCGTAGCCGATGCCGATGATCAGCATGCCGAGGATGAGGGTGAGCTTCGGGCCGTACTTGGCGGACAGCCGGGCGTACACCGGGGCCGTGAACATCATCGTCAGGCCCAGCGGGGCGACCAGCAGGCCGGCGACCACCATCGACTGGCCGAGGCCGTAGCCGGTGGCCTTCGGGAGCTGGAGCAGCTGCGGAAGGACCAGCGAGACGACGTAGAAGCTGACGCCGACCATGATCGAGGCGAGGTTGGTGAAGAGCACCGCGGGGCGGGCCGTGGTGCGCAGGTCGACCAGCGGGGCCCGGTGGCGCAGCTCGAAGAGGCCCCACAGGAGCAGCACCGCGACGGACGCGCCGAACAGGCCGAGCGTGGTGCCCGAGGACCAGCCCCAGTCGCTGCCCTTGGTGATGGGCAGCAGGAGCAGCACCAGGCCGGTGGACAGCCCCAGCGCGCCCAGCACGTCGAACGAACCCTGCGCGCGCATCGGGGACTCCGGTACGACCAGCAGGGTCAGGGCTATGGAGAGCGCGCCGAGACCGGCGGCGCCGTAGAACAGGGCGTGCCAGTCCATGTGCTGCGCGACCAGGGCCGCGGCGGGCAGCGCGAGGCCGCCGCCGACGCCGATCGAGGAGCTCATCAGGGCCATCGCCGAGCCGAGCTTCTCGCGCGGCAGCATGTCGCGCATCAGGCCGATGCCCAGCGGGATCGCGCCCATGGCGAAGCCCTGGAGGGTACGGCCGGCGATCATCGTGAGCAGGTCGCTGGTGAGGGCGCTGACCAGCGCGCCGACCACCATGACGGCGAGGCTGAGGATCAGCATCCGGCGCTTGCCGTACAGGTCGCCGAGGCGGCCCATGATCGGAGTGGCCACGGCGCCCGAGAGCAGCGTCGAGGTGAGGACCCAGGTGGCGTTGCTGGGCTCGGTGCCCAGCAGCTGCGGCAGGTCCTTGATGACCGGGACGAGCAGGGTCTGCATCACCGCGACCACGATGCCCGCGAAGGCGAGGACCGGGACCACGGCTCCGCTCGCGCCCCGGGCGGGCTGGTCGGTCGTCGTGTGCGTCATTGAGTGAGGCCTCCCGATTGATAAGTGCCGGGTAAACCTCGTATGCACAGGCAACTATTCCGTTGCTTCGAGCTGCTAACGAATTCTTGACCGGCTCATGGGTTACTGACCCTTCGTCAGGGATGGCGCGTTTATGGAACGCGTTCTAGTCTGCGCGCCATGAAGGCCTACGTTGCCGGGGTCGGGATGACCAGGTTCGAGAAGCCCGAGACCCGTGACTGGCAGTACTGGGACATGGTCCGGGAGGCGGCCGGCTCCGCGCTCGCCGACGCGGGGATCGCCTACAACGACGTGGAACAGGTTCCCGTCGGCTACTGCTTCCAGCCCTCCACCGCCGGCCAGCGCGCCGTCTATGAACTGGGTCTCACCGGTGTCCCCGTCTACAACGTCAACAACAACTGTGCCACCGGCGCGACCGCCCTGATGCTGGCCAGGCAACTGGTCGAGGGCGGTGCCGCCGACTGCGTCCTCGCCCTCGGCTTCGAGAAGATGAAGAAGGGCGCGCTCGGCGGCGGCGCCGACGGGGGAGACTTCTCCACCTCGCCCGTCGCCCGGCACTACGGGATCATGGCCGCCCGGCACGGCTTCGAGATGACCCCGCCCACCGCGCAGATCTTCGGCGACGCGGCCCGCGAGCACATGGAGCGCCACGGCACCACCGAGGCGCAGCTCGCCGCGGTGGCCGCCAAGAACCACCGGCACTCGGCGGACAACCCCTACGCCCAGTTCCAGGACGTCTACGACGTCGCCGACGTCCTCGCCGCCCGCACCGTCCACCACCCCCTCACCAAACTCCAGTGCTCGCCCACCTCCGACGGCGCGGCGGCGGCCGTGGTCGTCTCCGAGCGGTTCGCCGGGCGGCGCGGGCTCACCGGCCTGGTCGAGATCGTCGCGCAGGCGATGACCACCGACACCGGGGAGTCCTTCGCGTCGGGCTCGTGCATCGACGTCGTGGGACAGCCGATGTCCCGGGCGGCAGCCCGCCAGGTGTACGACCGCTCGGGCCTCGGCATCGAGGACGTCGACGTCGTCGAACTGCACGACTGCTTCTCCGTCAACGAGCTGCTGACCTACGAGGCGCTCGGCATGTGCGCGACCGGCCGGTCGGGCGAGCTCGTCGAGTCCGGCGCGACCACGTACGGCGGGCGCTGGGTGGTGAACCCCTCCGGCGGGCTCATCTCCAAGGGGCATCCGCTGGGCGCGACCGGTCTCGCGCAGACCGCCGAACTGGTCTGGCAGCTGCGCGGCACGGCGGGGGGCCGGCAGGTCGCGGGCGCCCGGGTGGGGCTCGCGCACAACATCGGGCTGGGCGGCGCGGCGGTGGTCACGCTGCTGCGGGCGACGCCGCAGGCCGTAGCGCCCCGGGCCTAGGCCGTTTCGCTTGGATCACCTGGCCGGCCGCAGGGAGATGCTCGCCACGTGGACTCCGGCCGGGCAGGTGGCTGCTGTCTTCCCGTCGCGGGCGTCGCACACGGTGGCCGCGTTGACCGGCCGGCACGGGGATGACCGCCCGGATCCCGCGCCACCTGAGGTGTTCACGGACGGCCCGCGACGCACACGCCTTGTCTGCGAGGGCTGCCGCCGGCCGGGCCCGGGGGCGTCCACGCCGTCGGGGGGCGTCGACGTCGCCGAGAACGGCCGGCGCATCTGCTCGGTGAGTGGGATCCGATCGGCGTCGCCGGCGGGGTGCAGGAGCCGGGAAAACCGAGGGGCGGCCCGAAAAGCCGATGCAGGGGCCGCAATGTGCTTGAGAGCATGACTCTCATGCCGGAAGCCGTGGACACCGCACACATACCCCGCCGTACGGCACCCCCCACCTGGCTGGTCGTGGCGCTGGCCTGCGCCGGGCAGTTCCTGGTCGTGCTCGACGTGTCCGTGGTGAACGTGGCACTCCCGTCGATGCGGGCCGGACTCGGCCTGAGCGCCACGGGCCTCCAGTGGGTGGTGAACGCGTACGCCATCGCCTTCGCCGGGTTCATGCTGCTCGGCGGACGCGCCGGCGACCTCTACGGCCGCAAGCGGATGTTCCTGGTCGGGCTCGCCCTGTTCACGCTGGCCTCGCTCGGCGGCGGACTCGCCCAGGACGGCTGGCAGTTGCTGCTCGCCCGCGCCGTGCAGGGGCTGGGCGCGGCCGTGCTGGCGCCGTCGACCCTGACCCTGCTGACGGCCGCCGTGCCGGAGGGGCCCGCGCGGGCGCGGGCGATCGCCACCTGGACGGCGGTCGGCGCCGGCGGCGGCGCGGCCGGCGGACTGGTCGGCGGGGTACTGGTGGACCTGCTGTCCTGGCGCTGGGTCCTGCTGATCAACGTGCCGGTGGGCGCGCTCGTCCTCGCCGGGTCCGTGCTGTGGCTGGCGGAGAGCCGGACCGGGGACGGCCGACGGCTCGACCTGCCCGGCGCGCTGCTGGTCACGGCGGGCCTGGGGACCCTGGCCTACGGCATCTCGCAGACCGAGGCCAAGGGCTGGACGGCGGCGGCCACCCTGGTCCCGCTGCTGGCGGGGGTGGCGCTGCTCGGTCTCTTCCTCGCCGTCGAGGCGCGTACGACGGCCCCGCTGATGCCGCTCGGGCTGCTCGGCCGGCGGTCGGTGGCGTCGGCCAACGCGGCCATGCTGGTCTCCGGTTCGGCCATGTTCTGCATGTGGTACTTCATGACCCTGTACGCCCAGAACGTCCTCGGCTACAGCCCGCTGGAGGCCGGTCTCGCCCTGGTGCCCAGCTCGGTCGCGGTGCTCGTCGGCTCGAAGTCGGCACCCCGGCTGATGCGGCGGTTCGGAGTGCGCACGGTGGCGGTGTCGGGCACGCTGGTCGCCGCGACCGGGTTCGCCTGGCAGTCGACGATGGGACCGCACGGCGCCTATGCGACGGCCATCATGTTCCCCGGCGTCCTGATGATGCTCGGCGCGGGCCTGGCCGCGACGCCGCTGGCCGCGCTCGGCACGTCCGGGGCGACGCCCGCGGAGGCCGGGTTGCTGTCCGGGCTGATCAACACCTCGCGCACGATGGGCGGTTCCCTGGGGCTCGCGGTGATGTCGACGATCGCGGCGGCCCACACCGGGGGCGGTGGCGGGGCGGCGGCCCTGACGCAGGGGTACGCGGCGGCCTTCCGCACCAGCACCGGCGTGCTGCTCGCCGCGGCGGCACTGATGCTGCTGTGGCTCCCACGCCGGAAACCGTCCACGGAGCAGCCCTCGCGGGAGACCGGGAAAGGCCCCACCGCGCACCGCACCCACCACTGACGGCCCTCGCTCCGGTGACACACAGCGGCTGGGGCGCGAGGCACGTGGGCCCCGCTCACAGCCACCCCTGTTGCCTCGCCTCCCGGACCGCCTCCGTGCGGTTGCGGGTACCGGTCTTGCCGATCGCCGCGGACAGGTAGTTGCGGACCGTCGACTCCGACAGGTGCAGCTTCGCGGCGACGTCGGCGACGGTCGCGCCGTCCGCCGACGCCTTGAGCACATCGCACTCGCGTGCGGTCAGCGGGCTCGGCCCGGCGCTGAGCGCGGCCGCGGCGAGCGCCGGGTCGACCACGGTCTCCCCGGTCAGCACCCGCCGGATGGCCCGGGCCAGTTCCTCGACCGGCCCGTCCTTCACGAGGAACCCGGACGCCCCCGCCTCCATCGCCCGGCGCAGGTAGCCGGGCCTGCCGAAGGTGGTCAGGATCAGCACCCGGCAGTCCGGCGCCTGCTCGCGCAGCTCCGCCGCCGCGTCCAGGCCGCTGCGCACCGGCAGTTCGATGTCGAGGAGGGCCACGTCGGGCCGGTGGACCAGCGCCGCGTCCACGATCGCGTCCCCCGTGGCGACCTGCGCGACGACCTCGATGTCCGGTTCCATGCCGAGCAGTAAGGCGAGCGCCCCGCGCATCATCCCCTGGTCCTCGGCGAGCAGCACCCTGATGGACGTGCCGGGGCGGTGGTCCCGGGGCATCTCGTTCGCAGGCTCGTACACAGCCCAAGCCTAGCTTCGGACCCGGCAATCAAAGAATGGTCATTGTTCCGCTCCGCAGGTCTTGACCGAGCTTGACCGTGCTCAAACAATCACCTCTGCAATTCCCTGAACGGTCGGCGAGCGGTCGGCATTTCGGCAGCCGAATAGGTTCGGTATGTCGATCGAACGCCGTTCGGCATACCGGACAGGAGCCCGCACCGCCCTACGAGGAACCGAAGAAGAGGTGCATCGTGTTCTCAGTGTCCCCATCAGCCGCGCGGGGTCCGCGGCGACTGAAGAGAGCCGTCCTGTCCGTGCTGGCGGCCTTCGCGACCGTCGCCGCGCTCGTCGTCGGGGCCGGCACCCCCGAGGCCGCCGCCGCGAGTTCGCTGCCCTGCGACGTCTACGCCGCCGCCGGCACGCCGTGCGTGGCCGCGCACAGCATGGTCCGGGCGCTGTACGCGTCGTACAGCGGCTCGCTCTACCAGGTGCAGCGCGCCTCGGACGGCGCCACGGCCGACATCGGGCTGCTGACCGCCGGCGGCTACGCCGACGCGGCCGCGCAGAACTCCTTCTGTGCCGCTACGACCTGCGTCGTCACCAGGATCTACGACCAGTCCAGCAGGCACAACGACCTCACCGTGGAGGGCGCGGGCGGGGCCGGCGCGGCCGACGTCGGGGCGCCGGCGGACGCGCTGCCGGTGACCGTCGGCGGCCACCAGGTCTACGGCCTGGAGATCTCCGCCGGCATGGGCTACCGGGACAACTCCACCTCCGGTGTCGCCACCAACGGCGCCGCCGAAGGGATGTACATGGTCACTTCCGGCACCCATGTGAACGGCAGCTGCTGCTTCGACTACGGCAACGCCGAGACCAACAACAAGGACACCGGCAACGGCCACATGGACGCCATCAACTTCGGCACCGAGTGCTGGTTCGCACCCTGCCACGGCTCCGGCCCCTGGGTGCAGGCGGACCTGGAGAACGGGCTGTTCGAGTCGAACCTCGGCTACAGCACGAACGCGTCGGACACGGGCACAGGAGCGATACCTTTCGTCACCGCGTTGCTGAAGAACAACGGTCAGAACCATTTCGCACTGAAATGGGGAAACGCCCAATCGGGCGGTCTCACCACCACGTATTCCGGCAGTGAGCCCAGCACCGGCAGCGGTTACTCGCCGATGCACCAGGAGGGCGCGATCGTCCTCGGCACCGGCGGCGACAACAGCAACGGCTCGATCGGCTCGTTCTTCGAGGGCGTGATGACCTCCGGCATCCCGACCGACGCCGCCGACGACGCCGTCCAGTCGAACATCGTCTCCGTCGGCTACGGCGGCGCGACCGGCTCCACCGGCACCCTCGGTGCCGCCTCCGAGATCTCGC
Organism: Streptomyces sp. NPDC020958; assembly: GCF_055562175.1. Classification (NCBI taxonomy): domain Bacteria; kingdom Bacillati; phylum Actinomycetota; class Actinomycetes; order Kitasatosporales; family Streptomycetaceae; genus Streptomyces; species Streptomyces sp. NPDC020958. The sequence goes on from NZ_JBVHFU010000013.1 coordinate 49,763, forward strand.
TGAGGGCGACCACGTCCTGCTGCACCGCCGACTACGTCCGCCACCAGAACGACGCCGGCGTGCTGTCCGCCATCACCTCCGCCAGCTCCGCCCTCGACAGGAACGACGCCACCTGGATCGTCCGCCCCGGACTCGCCGGCAGCGCCTGCGTCTCCTTCGAGTCCCGCAACTACCCCGGCGACTACCTGCGCCACTACAACTTCCGGATCTACCGACAGCCCATGGACGGCACCAGCCAGTTCAGACAGGACGCCACGTTCTGCCCGACGACCGGGAAGAGCGGCTCCGGCACCTCCTTCGCCTCGTACAACTATCCGGCGAGATACCTGCGCCACTACAACTACAACCTCTACATAGCGAGCGACGGCGGCTCCAACGCCTGGGACAGCGCCACCTCCTGGACCGACGACGTGAGCTGGGCCGTCAGCACCCCCTGGGCTCCCTAGGGGCCGCCGGCACCAGCGGCTCCTGCGCCTCGGTGGGGAGTTCCGCGACGACCGTGAAGCCGCCGCGCGGCGACGGGCCGGCCCGCAGGGAGCCGCCCGCCGCCGCGAGGCGCTCGGTCAGCCCCTTCAGGCCGGTGCCGCCGACGCCCTCCGCGCGGGGGCCCGCGGCGGCGGCCGCGGTGCCGTTGTCGGCGACCGTGAGAGTGACCCGTTCGGCACCACCGTCGACCGTGATCTCGCAGCGGGTCGCGCCGGAGTGCCGTACGACATTGGTGACCGCCTCGCGCACCACCCAGCCCAGCAGCGCCTCGGTCGCCGGAGCGAGCGGGGCGCCGGAGCGGACGACCACCGGCTCCACCCCGGCCGCGTCCAACACCGAGCGGGCCCGGTCGAGTTCGGTGCCGAGACTGCCCTGGCGGTAGCCGGTGACGGCCTCCCGGATCTCGGTGAGCGCCTGCCGGCCCACCGACTCGATGTCGGTGATCTGGGCGAGCGCCGCGTCCATGTCCCGGGGCGCCAGCCGCCGGGCCGCCTCCGACTTCACCACGATCACCGACATGGTGTGGCCGAGCAGGTCGTGCAGGTCCCGGGAGAACCGCAGCCGCTCCTTCTCCACCGCCTGGTGCGCCAACTGCTCGCGGGCGGCGCGTAGTTCCCGTACCGCTTCGGAGAGGCTGAGGATCGCCGCCGTCACCATCGTCGAGATCCAGGTGGCGTACCCGATGTTCAGGCCGTTCCAGCCGTCGCGGCCGGCGGTGACCGCACCGGCCAGCGTGGCGACGGCCGCACCGGCCCAGCGCAGATGCTCGCCTCGCAGCGCCGCGCCCGTCGCCAGCCCCAGCAAGGGGAAGAACAACTGCCAGTTGCCGCCGTAGCCGCCGGCGAGGCCGCAGGTGATCACGGCCATCAGGGCCAGTGCCACCCGGGTCGAGGTGGCCTGCCGCTTCTCCTTCACGAAGGCGCGGGCCGCGACGTAGATGTAGAGGGAGTTGAAGGCGAGCAGGCCCAGGCCGCCGATCCACGGATTCGGGGTCTTGCCCTGGAACAGGTTGGAGAACGCGCCCAGCCCCATCAGCAGCCAGGGCACCAGGGAGAAGGCGGTCGGCGGCGGACCCGGCTGCTCCGGCAGCTCGGCGCCGGTCCGGCGCGCCTCCTTCCGCGCGGCCCGGAAGGACCGCATCTCCGCCCGCCACCGCTCCCGCGCCGCCCGCCACTCGCGCAGCCGCCCGCGGACCCCTCGCATCCAGTACATCTCTCGCTCCCCCGGTCAGCCGGTCCGGCCGGACCGGCGGTACGACAGCACAGCGTACGAACCGAAGACCAGCAGCCAGAAGGCCAGCACCACGACCGCCGACGGGGCCGGGGCACGGCCGGCCGCGACCGAGGTGCCCAGCTGGGCGAAGCGGTAGGTGGGCGTGTACGCCGACACCGCACGCAGCCAGGCCGGGAACAGGGCGACCGGGAACCACAGTCCGCCGAGCACCGCGAGCCCCAGGTTGCAGGCCATGTTCGCCACGCCCGTGGTCTGCCCGGTCAGCCGGTAGCCGTTGCCGAGGCCCAGCAGGGTGAACGGCAGCGAACCCAGCCACAGCAGCACCGCGACCGCCGCCCACTGCCAGGCGGCCAGCCGGACACCGTTCAGCAGACCGCCCGCCGTGAGCACCGCGACGATCGCCGGCAGCACCGTCACCGAGCCGGTCAGCGCCCGGCCGACGACGACCTGGCGCGGCGTCATCGGCGTCACCCTGAGCTGCCGCAGCCACCCGATCGCCCGGTCCTCGGCGACCCCGCCCCCGGTGTTCAGCGCCGAGCCGACCGCCCCGTACCCGGCCATCCCCACCATCGCCCCGGTCTTCCAACTGCCGTCGTCCGCGCCCAGGTTGGTGAACAGCAGATACATGAGCACGGGCATCGCGATCCCGCCGACGACGAATCCCGCGTCCCGCAGGGTACGGCGCACCTCGAGGCGCAGATAGTCCAGCATCACCGCACCTCCGTCACGGCCGGGACGAGGGACCCGGGCTCGGACGCCGTCAGGGCCAGGAACGCGTCGTCCAGCGAGGCCGGCGCGACCTCCAGCCCCCGAATCGCGTCGAGCGCGGCCAGCGCGAGCACCGTCGCGTCCGGGTCGTCGGTGCGCAGCCGGGCCCGGTCGCCGCGGATCTCCAGGGAGCGCACTCCCGGCAGCCGCTCCAGGCCGTCCGCCGCGCGGCCGGCCAGGTCCACGGCGACCAGGCCGCCGCCGACCGAACGCCGGAGCTGCTCGCCGGTGCCGTCCGCGACGATCCGGCCGCGGTCGATGACCAGGATGCGGTCGGCGTACCGGTCCGCCTCCTCCAGGTGGTGCGTGGAGAACAGCACCGTGTGGCCGCGGCGCGCCAGCCCCCGCATCGACGCCCAGAACGCGTGCCGCGCCTCCACGTCCAGCGCGGCCGTCGGCTCGTCCAGCACCAGCAGCGCGGGGTTCCCGGCGAGGGCGACGGCGAACCGGACCCGCTGGACCTGGCCGCCGGACAGCCGGTCCACGCGTCGGTCCGCCAGTTCGGCGATCCCGGCCAGCGCCAGGGCCCGCGCCACCGGCAACGGCTCCGGATAGCGTCCGGCGACGAACCCGACCAGCTCGCGGACCGTGACCCGCGGTACGGCCCGCGCCTCCTGGAGCATCGCGCCGACCCGGCCCGCCCGCACCGACCGCTCCGGTGCCGCGCCGAAGAGCCGTACCGTGCCGTCGTCCGGCTCGATGAGGCCGAGCAGCAGCGAGATCGTGGTCGACTTGCCCGCACCGTTGCGGCCGAGGAGGGCGACCGTCTCACCCGGCGCCATGGTCAGGTCGACGCCGTCCACGGCCCGTACGGCACCGAAGGTCTTGACCGCGCCCGCGAAGGACACGGCGGCACTCTGCGTCTGCGTCATGGACACGAAGCTACGAACCCGGGCCGCCCGTCCGGCAGATGCGCATGTACGGACTCCGGCAGGACAAATGTCCCGGCTTCCCGGTGACCCGGCGCCGCGAGCTGACACGCCGTCAGGTGTCTTCACAAGTCTCGGCCCCTGGGCTATACAAGGGGCGCCGGACTGGAACGCGTTCTAGACAAACACGCCCCGTGGACGGCCTCGGTGCGGCCGACGGTGCGGACGGCCGTGCCGAGGTCTTGAGACACCTCAGGAGCCGTATGCCCATCGACGCCGCCAAGGCCCTCGCCGCCGAACCCCGGTCCGGGGAGATCCGCTGGGAGCGCCGGGACGTCCAGCTCTACCACCTCGGCATCGGCGCGGGCCGCCCCGCCACCGACCCCGACGAACTCCGCTACACCCTGGAGACCCGGCTGCACGTCCTGCCCAGCTTCGCCACCGTCGCGGGCGCCGGCTCGCCGGGCGTGATCAGCGGACTGTCCATGCCCGGCGTCGACGTCGACCTCGCCAGGGTGCTGCACGGCGGCCAGCGTCTCGAACTCCACCGGCCCATCCCGGCCGCGGGCACCGCCACCGCCACCGGCCGGATCGCCGCCGTGTACGACAAGGGCAAGGCGGCCGTCCTCGTCATGCGCACCGAGGTCGCGGACGCCGACGGCCCGCTGTGGACCAACGACGCGCAGATCTTCGTACGGGGGGAGGGCGGCTGGGGCGGCGACCGCGGCCCCTCGACCCGGCCCGAACCGCCCTCCGGCGAACCCGACCGGACCGTCGAGCGGCCGATCCGCGAGGACCAGGCCCTGCTCTACCGTCTCTCCGGGGACTACAACCCGCTGCACGCCGACCCCGAGTTCGCCAAGCTCGCCGGCTTCGACCGGCCCATCCTGCACGGACTGTGCACCTACGGCACGACCCTCAAGGCCGTCGTGGACACCCTGCTCGACGGGGACGTGTCGCGGGTGCGGACGTACACGACACGGTTCGCCGGGGTGGTGTACCCGGGGGAGACCCTCCGGATCCGCATGTGGCGGACCCCGGGGACCGTCCGGGTCGCCGTCGGCGCCGCCGAGCGTGAGGACGCGCCCGTCCTGGCCGACACGACCGTCGAACACTCCTGATCCAGAAGGCACCACCGCGAAGGCATCCGACCAGGCAGGTGAGGGGAGCCGCACCATGCGCGCAGCCGTACTGCACGAGATCGGCCAGGACAAACTGGAGGTCCTCGACGACGTCGAGGCGGCCGGGTTCGGGCCCGGCAGGGTACGCATCCGGGTGCGCGCCACGGGGCTGTGCCACTCGGACCTGTCGGCCATGAGCGGGGTGCTGCCGCAGCCGGGGCCGTTCGTGCCGGGCCACGAGGGCGCGGGCGAGGTCCTGGAGGTGGGGGAGGGTGTCACCCGGGTGAAGCCCGGCGACCGGGTGGTGGTCTGCTGGCTGCCGGCCTGCGGTGCCTGTCCCGCGTGCAGGCGCGGGCAGACCGAGCTGTGCCTGGCCGGGTTCATGAACGCCGGCACCCCGAACTTCAAGCGCCCCACCGGAGACGTCTTCGGCTTCGCGGGCACCGGCACCTTCGCGGAGGAGGTCGTGGTCGACGCCGGGTGCGCGGTGCCGATCCCGGACGACGTGCCCTTCGACATCGCCGCGCTGATCGGCTGCGGGGTGACCACCGGGCTCGGCGCGGCCCTCAACACCGCCGACGTGGAAGCCGGTTCGTCGGTCGCCGTGATCGGGTGCGGGGGCGTCGGCATCTCGGCGATCCAGGGCGCGCGGCTCAAGGGCGCGGCCGAGATCGTCGCCGTCGACCCGGTCGCGTCGCGGCGCGAGTCGGCGCTCGGGTTCGGGGCGACCAGGGCCGTCTCCCCGGACGAGCTGCCCGGCGCCAAGCAGGAGGTCACCGCGGGCGAGGGCTTCGACTACGTCTTCGAGGTCGTCGGCAGGTCCGCGACGGCGCGCACGGCGTACGAGAACACCCGGCGCGGCGGCACCCTGGTCGTCGTCGGCGCGGGCGCCATGGACGACTTCCTCCAGCTCAACATGTTCGAGCTGTTCTTCGACGAGAAGCGCATCCTGCCGTCGATGTACGGCGGCGGTGACGTGGTCCGCTCCTACGAGCGCACCATCGCCCTGTGGCGGGCGGGCCGCATCGACCTGGCGGGCCTGATCACCCACCGGGTGCCGCTGGCGGAGATCAACGAGGCGCTGGACCAGATGCGCACCGGCACCGCCCTGCGTACCTGCATCGAGATCTGAGAGGCCGCGGCATGTCGCAGGACAGGCCCCTGGAAGGGCTCAGCGCGATCGTCACCGGCGCGGGCCGCGGACTCGGCCGCGCGGAGGCGCTCGAACTCGCCCGGCTGGGCGCGGCCGTCGTCGTCAACGACTTCGGACAGCCGGGCCGGGACGGTTCGGGGGCGGCCTCCGCGGGGCCCGCCGAGCAGGTCGTGGAGGAGATCCGCGCGGCCGGTGGCGAGGCGGTCGCCCACACCGGGGACGTGGGGGACTTCTCGCAGGCGCGAGACCTTCTCACCCTCGCGACAACCACCTACGGAAAGCTGGACATCCTCGTCAACAACGCCGGCATCCTGCGCGACCGCATGGTCTTCTCGATGAGCGAGGACGAGTGGGACTCGGTGATCCGGGTCCACCTCAAGGGCCACTTCAACACCACCCGCTTCGCGGCCGCGCACTGGCGGGAGCGGGCCAAGGCGGCGGCCGGCGGCACGGTGTACGGCCGGATCGTGAACACCTCCTCCGAGGCCTTCCTCGCCGGTTCCGCGGGCCAGCCCAACTACGCGGCCGCGAAGGGCGGGATCGTCGGCCTGACCACCTCCACCGCCCTCGCCCTCGCCAAGTACGGGGTGACCGCCAACGTGATCTGCCCCCGCGCCCGCACCCGGATGACCGAGGACGTCTTCGCCGGGTTCGGGCAGCCCGCCGAGGGCCTCGACCCGCTCGCCCCGGAGCACGTCGCCCCGCTCGTCGGCTACCTGGCCGCGCCGGCCGCCGAGCGGATCAACGGCCAGCTGCTGGTCGTCCACGGCGGCATGGTCGCGATCGTCGAACGGCCGCGCGTCCAGGCCAGGTTCGACAGCAAGCAGGACACCTTCGACCACGCCGAACTCGACGCCCTGCTCACCCCGCACTACGCGGACCGGCCGCCGGGGGAGACCTTCGCGGCGGCGGAGGTGCTGGCCCTCAAGCGCCGGTAGGACCAGGTACGACCGCGGCCCCGCCCCCGGGTGAGGGGGCGGGGCCGCGGCCGTCGATACCGTCAGGCCGCCGACTCGGCCGGCTCCTGCTTGCGGTGCCGGCCGCTCGGGGCCGACTCGCTGTCCTGGGCCGAGACATGACCACGGTGCTTCCCGTGACCGCCCGTCTCCTCAAGGTCGGCGGACAGCTGCTGGGACGTGCTGGCGTCGCTCATCGGAAGAATTCACCCCGTCAACATGATCTTTCTTACAGCGCGGCGAGTGTATCCGGACCGGCCCGGGGCGGATCCAGGCGGGCACGCCGACCGCAGCTAGTTTGTTACAACCGGCTCCGGCGGCCCCTGCCGCAACGGCAGTTCCAGGGAACTCCGCTCCAACGACTGCCCCGCCGACGGCGGTTGAAACCGCCGCTCCAGCCGCACCCACCGCACCGGCCGTTCCCACGACACCGGCTCCGCCGGGCGTCCCGCCGACACCGGCCGCCCCAACGGCGCCTGCTGCAACGGCACCGGCCGGGCCGCGGCGGGCGCCGGGCGATCCCCGACGGGCGCCAGAGGCTCCGACTCCGCCGACTGCCCGGAGGCACCCGGCGCTCCGGACGTATCCGTGCCTCCGTACGCACCGAGCCGCCCGGAGGGCCCCGACGGCCCGAACGCACCGGGCCCTTCGGAGGCACCGGGCGCTCCGGACTCACCGGGCTCTCCGAACGCACCCGGCAGCCCGTACGCACCGGGCTCTCCGAACGCACCCGGCAGCCCGTACGCACCGGGCCCTCCGGGCGCACCCGGCGCCCCGGCAGCCCCGCCGACCCGAATGGGGCACCCCGGGCCCGCGCCCCCCGCGTCCGCCGACCCCCTGGGCCCTCCAACCTCCTCCGCGCCGACCGCGCCGCCCGCGCCTCCCGACCCCCTGGGCCCTCCGACCTCCTCCACGCCTCCGGCGCCCCCCGCGTCCCCCGACCCCCCGTGCCCGCCCGTCCCCCCGACCCCCGCGAAGCCCCCCGTCCTCTCCGCATCCCCCGAGCTCCCCGGATCCCCGAAACCCCCCGTCTCCCCCCAGGGCACCACCGCCGCCGCCACCCCGCACGGGACCTCCCCCGTGCTGTACGGCAGCCGCAGCACCCCGTCCCGCGTCCACAGCCCCGCGCCGGCCAGCCACCCCTCCGGCGCTGGGAGATGGCACATCCGCCGGTCCCCGGGCCGCCAGGCGCCGACCCAGCCGCCCAGCGGACCCTCGATCCACAGCGCCACCCCACAGCTCTCCGGCGTCAGCACCTGCCCCGGCTGGATCGCGAACGGCGTCACCGTGCAGTCCGGCACCTGAGGCACCCGCAGGCTCTCCGGGAAGCGCACCGGCAGGGTGCTGCCGAGGACGCCCCAGCCCAACCGCTCCTGCCCGGGACAGGGCGCGTCCGAGCCGACCAGGATCAGCCCGCTGTCCGGGTCGGCGAGCAGCAGCCGGTCGTCGCTGTCCGGCGCGATCTGCAGCAGCGGCGACACCTCGCCGCCCCGCTCCAGGTCGACCACGACCGCCTTGGTCCGGCCGCCCAGCTCCCGGTCGAGCGCCAGCATCCGGCCGCCCCGGTCCAGCCAGACCCCGCCCGAACAGCGCCCCGGCACCACCGCGAGCGGCTCGGGCCCGAAGGCCCCGCCCGCCACCAGCCACACGGTGGCGGAACGCGGCCCGGCGGCCAGACCGTACGCCCGGGTGCCGCCCGGCGCGGGCGGCAGCAGCCGCAGCGACGTCATCTCGTCCGGGCACTCCACCGCGCCCAGCGGCAGCTCGCCGGTGCCCGGGCCGGTCGGGTACAGGAGGGCGAAGTGGTGCCTGCCGTCCACCAGGCGGCGGATCAGCACCCGCCCGTCGCGCAGCGGCTGCACCTCCGTGTCCGGCTCCTCCGGCTGGTTGCCGGGCAGCGGTACGGCGTACGGCTCGGGGCCGTCCAGCGTCCAGCGCTCCGGGAAGCAGGAACCATCCTGCTGGGCCAGCCGGGCCGCGTACGCCCCGTCCACCGTGATGGTGCAGCCCGCCACCGGCGCGCTGTCGTCCTCGCCCGCAGCCGAGGGTTCGATCGCACAGGCCGTCATCGCTCGGTCACCTCCGGCCACGAAGCTAGTTTTCGCACGCACAGGCGGGGGACCGGCGCCCCACCGCTTCACACATACGGGTGCACGCGGGACGATTCGCCTGAGGAAACGGGGACGGATGTGCTGCCGGTCGGCTCCCGAGGGTGAGCAGGTACAGCCCCGCGGAACAGGCAGGTAGCCTTTCCCCGTGCCCCGTCTGTCTGAAGTCATCACCGCCCTGGAGACCCTGTGGCCCCCCGAGCGGGCCGAGTCCTGGGACGCGGTCGGCACGGTCGTGGGCGACCCCGGCCAGGAGGTCACCCGGGTCCTGTTCGCCGTCGACCCGGTGCGCGACGTCGTCGACGAGGCGGTGAAGCTCGGCGCCGACCTGCTGGTCACCCACCACCCGCTCTACCTGCGCGGTACGACGACGGTCGCGGCGAGCCACTTCAAGGGCCGGGTCGTGCACACCCTCATCAAGAACGACATCGCGCTGCACGTCGCCCACACCAACGCCGACACCGCCGACCCGGGCGTCTCCGACGCGCTCGCGGGCGCCCTGGACCTGCGGGTCGTACGACCCCTCGTGCCGGACCCCACCGACCCGGAGGGCCGCCGGGGACTCGGCCGCGTCTGCGAGCTGGACCACCCGGTCACCGTCCGGGAGCTCGCGGACCGCGCCGCGGCCCGGCTCCCCGCCACCGCCCAGGGCATCCGCGTCGCCGGCGACCCCGAGGCCCCGGTGCGCACGGTCGCCGTCAGCGGCGGCTCCGGCGACAGCCTCTTCGACGTCGTCCGCGCCGCCGGGGTCGACGCCTTCCTCACCGCGGACCTGCGCCACCACCCGGCGTCGGAAGCGGTCGCCCACAGCCCCCTCGCGCTGCTCGACGCGGCGCACTGGGCCACCGAATGGCCCTGGTGCGAGCTGGCCGCGGCCCAGCTCGACGAGATCTCCGACCGCCACGGCTGGGACCTGCGCGTGCACGTCTCCAGGACGGTCACCGACCCCTGGACCAGCCACTCACCGTCCCTTGGAGCCCCCAACTGAACGCAGCGCCCGCCGACCAGATCCGACTCCTCGACGTCCAGGCCCTGGACGTACGCCTCCAGCAGCTGGCGCACAAGCGGAAGTCGCTGCCCGAGCACGCCGAGATCGAGTCGCTGACCAAGGACCTCACGCAGCTGCGCGACCTGCTGGTCGCCGCGCAGACCGAGGAGAGCGACACCGCCCGTGAGCAGACCAAGGCCGAGCAGGACGTGGACCAGGTGCGCCAGCGCGCCGCCCGCGACCAGCAGCGCCTGGACTCCGGCGCGGTCACCTCGCCCAAGGACCTGGAGAACCTCCAGAAGGAGATCGTCTCCCTCGCCAAGCGCCAGGGCGATCTGGAGGACGTCGTCCTGGAGGTGATGGAGCGCCGCGAGTCCGTGCAGGAGCGGGTCGCGGAGCTGTCCGAGCGGGTCGGCGCGGTGCAGGGCCGCATCGACGAGGCGAGTGCCAAGCGGGACGCCGCGGCCGAGGAGATCGACGCCGAGGCGGCGACGGTCACCAAGGAGCGCGAGGTCATCGCCGCGGCCGTCCCCGCGGACCTGCTCAAGCTCTACGACAAGCTGCGCGAGCAGCAGGGCGGCATCGGCGCGGCCAAGCTGTACGCGCGCAGCTGCCAGGGCTGCCGCCAGGAGCTCGCCATCACCGAACTGAACGAGATCCGCGCGGCCGCCCCCGACACGGTGGTCCGCTGCGAGAACTGCCGCCGCATCCTGGTGCGTACGGCCGAGTCGGGTCTGTAGGGCATCTGAGCGGCTCAGCGGCTCAGCGGCTCAGCGGCCTACGGACTTGGGGACATAAGGGGCTTACGTGGCGAGGGAGTTCATGGTCGAGGCGGACGGCGGTTCCCGGGGCAACCCGGGGCCCGCCGGCTACGGCGCCGTGGTCATCGACGCGGCGACCGGCGAGACGCTGGCGGAGGCGGCCGAATACCTCGGCGTCGTCACCAACAACGTCGCCGAGTACCGCGGCCTGCTGGCGGGCCTGCGTGCGGCCCGCGCCCTGGACCCGGACGCCACCGTCCACGTCCGCATGGACTCCAAGCTGGTCGTCGAGCAGATGTCCGGCCGCTGGAAGATCAAGCACCCCGACATGAAGCCCCTGGCCACGGAGGCGTCCCGGGTGTTCCCGCCGGACCGGGTCACCTACGAGTGGATCCCGCGAGCCGAGAACAAGCACGCCGACCGCCTGGCGAACGAGGCGATGGACGCGGGCAAGCGCGGGGAACAGTGGTCGGCCTCGACGTCGACCGCCGAGCTGGACACCCGGGCCTCAGCGCCGCCCCCTGCGGCGCTCGGACCCGAGCGGCCGCGGGTGACCGGGGACGCGGTGGCGGGCGCCGCCGCGGCACGCGCCGCCCTGGCGGCGCCCCGAGAGGGGCGCGGGGCCGGGACATCTGCGGCTCCGCCGCGTGGGCGCGAGCACCCCCCGCTGACCGGCACCGCGACGACGGTCGACGCACCCCCCGCCGACACCCGCGCCGCGCGCAACGTGGCGACGTCGGCCAAGCCCACCGTCGGCTGGGCCTCGTCCCCCGACATGGGCGCCCCCGCCACCTTCGTCCTCCTCCGCCACGGCGAGACCCCCCTCACCCCCCAGAAACGCTTCTCCGGCAGCGGCGGCACCGACCCCGCCCTCTCCGAGGTCGGCCTGGACCAGGCCCGCCGGGTCGGCGAGGCCCTCGCCCGGCGCGGCACGATCGAGGCGATCCTCGCCTCGCCCCTCACCCGCACCCGGCAGACGGCCGCCGCCGTCGCCGACCGCCTCGGTCTCGAGGTCACGATCGACGAGGGGCTCAAGGAGACCGACTTCGGCGCCTGGGAGGGCCTCACCTTCGGCGAGGTCCGCGAACGCCACCCGGACGACCTCACCGCCTGGCTCGCCGACCCGGAAGCGCACCCCACCGGCGGCGGCGAGAGCTTCGCCGAGACGGCCACCCGGATCGCGGCCACCAGGGACCGGCTCATCGCCGCCTACGCGGGCCGCACCGTCCTGCTCGTCACCCACGTCACCCCGATCAAGACGTTCGTGCAACTCGCCCTCGGCGCCCCGCTCCAGTCCCTGTTCCGCATGGAACTGTCGGCGGCCTCGCTGTCGGCGGTGGCGTACTACGCGGACGGCAACGCGAGCGTGCGGCTCTTCAACGACACGTCCCACCTGCGTCCCTGAGGTTCGCGGCGGCCCGCGCCAGCGACTCGACGCGGGCCCAGTCCCGGGCGGCCACGGCATCCGTGGGGAGCATCCAGGTGCCGCCGACGCAGCCGACGTTCGGGAGGGCGAGGTACTCGGGCGCGTTGTCCGGCCCGATCCCGCCCGTCGGGCAGAACCGGGCCTGGGGCAGCGGACCGGCGAGGGACTTCAGATACGCCGTGCCGCCGGCGGCCTGTGCCGGGAAGAACTTCATCTCCCGTACCCCGCGCTCCAGGAGCGCCACGACCTCGGAGACGGTCGACACCCCCGGCAGGAACGGCACCCCGGACCCGGTCAGCGCCGCCAGCAGCGCGTCCGTCCACCCCGGGCTGACCAGGAACCGCGCTCCGGCGGCGACGCACTCCGTGACCTGCCCGGAGGTGAGCACGGTCCCCGCGCCGACCACCGCGTCCGGCACCGCGACGGCGATCTCCCGGATGGCGTCGAGCGCGGCGGGCGTCCGCAGCGTCACCTCGATCGCGGGCAGCCCGCCAGCCACCAGCGCCCGCGCCAGCGGCACGGCGTCGGCGGCGTCCTCGATCACGACGACGGGCACGACCGGGGCGAGGTCCAGCACGGAGGTGGGCATGCGGAACATCCTGCCGAGGCGATGCAGGCTCCGCAAAGGACGTTGCGCATGATGCAATGAGTGTGGCCATCACTGAAGTTACAGGCCGTAACTTCAGTGAATGTCAGTAACCAACACGTCCAGTGCCCACGCCTGCCCCGCCTTCGCGGGCTCCGCCACCTCCACCTCGTACCCCAGCTCCCGCAACACCTCCACCAGCTCGCCCGGCCCGCCCGGCGCGGCCCCGGCGGTCAGCAGGCTCCGTACGATCCGCCCCTTGGTCGCCTTGTTGAAGTGGCTGACGACCTTCCGGGTCGGCGCGTGCAGCACCCGTACCGTCGCCGTCCGCGCGGCCACCTCCCCCTTCGGCTTCCACGCCGCCGCGTAGGCCGCCGACCGCAGGTCCAGCACCAGCCCCGACCCGGCCGCCTCCGGCAGCACCTCGGCCATGGGCCCGCGCCAGTACGTGCCCAGCGCCCCGAGTCCCGGCAGCCGCACCCCCATCGAGCAGCGGTAGGAGGGGATCCGGTCGGTCACCCGGACCGCGCCCCACAACCCCGAGAACACCAGCAGCGACCGCGCCGCCCGCCGCTTCGCGGCCGGGTCCAGGGACGCCAGGTCGAGGGCGTCGTACAGCACCCCGGTGTAGATCTCCCCGGCCGGCCGCGCGCCCGCCGTCCGCAGCCGCGCGTTCTTGGCGACCTCGCCGCGCAGCCCCTCGCTCAGCCCGAGCACCTCGCGGGCCTTGTCCTCGTCGCCGGTGCACAGGTCGACCAGCTCGGCGAGCACGGCCGCGCGGGCGTCCGCTAGCCCCGGCAGGGACAGCGACTCGGGCTTCAGCGGGGCCGCACGCCCCGAGGACGCCTTGCCTTCCGAGGGCGGCAGCAGGACCAGCACACGTACTCCTCTTCATGACCGCCGTTCGTCACCGGCGCTTCGCGCCAGCGTAAGACGCCGGAGCCGGGCGATGTGACTACGCTCGACCTATGCCCCGCCGCCACATCCGTGTCCACGGTGCCCCCGAAGCCCCCCTGCGGGCCGCGCTCGCCGCGCTCAGGACCGAACTGGGCGTCCCCGAGAGCTTTCCGCCCGAGGTCCTCGCGGAGGCCGAGGGCGCCGCGAAGGCCCCGGCCGTGCCCGCCCACGACGCGACCGACATCCCCTTCTTCACGATCGACCCGCCCACCGCGCGGGACCTCGACCAGGCGATGCACCTGTCCCGGCACGACGGCGGCTACCGCGTCCGGTACGCCATCGCGGACGTCGCCGCCTTCGTCGTACCGGGCGGTGCGCTGGACTCGGAGGCGCACCACCGGGTCACCACGCTCTACTTCCCCGACGAGCGGATCCCGCTGCACCCCGCCGTCCTGAGCGAGGGCGCGGCGAGCCTGCTCCCCGGCCAGACCTGCCCGGCCGTCCTGTGGACCGTCGACCTGGACGCCGAGGGCCGTACCCGCGCCGCTGACGTCCGCCGGGCCCTCGTACGCAGCCGGGCCAAACTCGACTACGCGGGCGTGCAGCAGCGGATCGACGACGGCACCGCGGAGGAACCCCTGGCACTGCTCAGGGAGATCGGCGAGGCCCGCGAACTGCTGGAGGTGGAGCGCGGCGGCATCTCGCTCAACGTGCCGGAACAGGAGATAGTCGAGTACGACCACACCTACCGCCTCGGCTACCGCGCCCCCCTGCCGGCCGACGCCTGGAACGCCCAGATCTCCCTGCTCACCGGCATGGCCGCCGCCGAGATGATGCTGGCCCACGGCACCGGCGTGCTGCGCACCCTGCCGACCGCCCCCGACGGCGCGGTGGCCCGCCTGCGCCGTACCGCGCGGGCGCTGCGCATCGAGTGGCCGCACCACGTCTCCTACGCGGCCCTGATCCGCTCCCTGAACCCGCGCCGCCCCCGCCACGCCGCCTTCCTCCAGGAGTGCACGACCCTGCTGCGCGGCGCCGGTTACACGGTCTTCCGGGACGGTGCCCTGCCCGCGGCCACCACCCACGCGGCCGTCGCCGCCCCCTACGCCCACTGCACCGCGCCCCTGCGCCGCCTCGCCGACCGCTACGCGTCCGAGATCTGCCTCGCCGCGGCGGCCGGCGAGACCCCGCCCGACTGGGTCCTCATCGGCCTGGACACGCTGCCCAAGGAGATGGCCGAAGGCGCGCGGCGGGCGGGCACGGTGGAGCGGGAGTGCGTCGACATCGTCGAGGCGGCCCTGCTCAAGGACCGGGTAGGGGAGGTCTTCGACGGCTGCGTGGTGGAGGTCGAGGAGCACCGGCCGACCGTGGGGCGGGTGCTGCTCCAGGAGCCCGCCGTCATAGGCCGGATCGAGGACGGGACGCCTCTCCCGCTGGGCGAGCGGCTGCCGGTGCGGCTGACCGAGGCCGATCCGGGGACGGCGAAGGTACGGTTCGCGCCCGCGTGAGCGTCCGTACGAGGGTCAGGCGGCGACGAACCAGCGGGTGAGGGCGTCCTTGAGGTCGTCGCCGTCCCCTTCGTGGTCCTCGTCCGCGGCCCAGGCGACGAAACCGTCGGGCCGTACGAGCAGACCGGTCAGCCCCGGACGCGCGGGGCAGATGACCGTCAGCACGTCGACCCGGTCGGCGTACCCCTGCGCGAGGGCGCGCAGCGCGGGGTCGTCGGCGAGGTCGAGGAGGAGGGCGCGGCCGTGGTGCAGGTGGTCGCCGAGCCGGGTGCCGTCGGAGAGTTCCAGGTCCGGGGCGCTCTGCCCGGTGAGCGGGTGGTCGCCGGGCAGGTCGTAGTGCTGCCAGACACCGGAGATCTGCTTGACGAGGTACGTCGTCCCGGTCGCCGTCAGGGCCAGGTCGGTGACCACCCGGCGCAGGGCGCGGGCGTGCCGGTCGGGACGCATCACGGCGATCTGGGCGCGGGTCCAGTCGAGCACCCAGGCGCCGACGGGGTGCCGTTCGGCGGTGTAGCTGTCGAGGAGCGAGTCGGGGGCCGTCCCGCGCACCACGGCGGCCAGTTTCCAGCCCAGGTTCATGGCGTCGCCGAGCCCGAGGTTGAGCCCCTGCCCGCCGAACGGCGAGTGCACGTGCGCCGCGTCCCCGGCGAGCAGCACCCGGCCCTTGCGGTAGGTGCTCGCCTGCCGGGCGTTGTCGGTGAACCGGGTCGAGGTGAACACCTTGTGGACGGTCACCTCCTCCACTCCCGACACCCGGCGCAGGGAGGCCTGGAGCTCCTCGGCGGTGACGGGCGCCGAACGGTCGGCGGGCGGCCCGTCGAACTCGACGGTGAGGATCCGGCCGGGGAAGGGCCCGTTGACGTACGTGCCCACGTCGGTGGTGTTCCAGCCGGCCCCGAGCCGCTCGCCCCCGCTCATCTCGACGACCGCCTGATAGCCGGTGATCTCCGGTTCCGTGCCCGGGAAGCCGAACCCGGCGAGCTTGCGGACGGTGCTGCGCCCGCCGTCGCAGCCGACGAGCCACCCGGCGCGGACGTTTCCGCCGCTCCCGAGGTGTACGACGACCCCCTCGTCGCCGGCGTCGAAGCCGGTCAGCTCCACGCCCCGGCGGACCTCGACGCCGAGCCGTTCGGCGCGGGCGCCCAGGATCCGCTCCAGCTCCACCTGCGGCACGCCGAGGCCGACGCCGTCGGCGGGGCCGATGTCGGCGAACGCCGGGTCGGAGTCGTCGAACAGGTCGCCGCGCATCATGATCCCGGCGAAGTGCCCGGCGAACTTGGGGGGAGTGCGGGGCGCGTCGATGCCCTGGTTTTGCTCTCGGTCCCCGAGGAAGGCCCGCATCCGCCACCGGTTCTTCTCCCAGGCGGCGGCGAGGTCGGGCAGCATCCCCCGCCGGTAGAGCGCCACCGCGCCCGCCGTGTTGATCCCGCCCGCCTTGATGGTCTCGTCCACTTCGGCCAGCCGCTCCACGACCAGCACGGTCGCACCGCCGAGGCGCAGCTCGCCGGCGAGGAAGAGGCCGACGGGCCCGCCGCCGACCACCACCACGTCGTAGTCGCTGTCGCTCTTGGGCTCTGTCGTCATCGTCGTCATCGTCATGGCTTCACTGTAGTCACTAAAAGTTTCGAGCGGCTATAGTTTTCCTGTGATGGATGACGACAGGCCAGGAGACGGGTCGGGGGACCGGCCAGGGGAGTCCCTGCGAGAACGCAAGAAGCGGGAGACGCGGCAGCGGATCTCGAACGTCGCGACGGTGATGTTCCGGGAGCACGGCTTCGACCGGGTGACCGTCGCCGAGGTCGCACAGGCGGCGGGCGTCTCGGCGATGACCGTCTTCAACTACTTTCCCCGCAAGGAGGACCTGTTCCTGGACCGCATCCCGGAGGCGGTCGCGGCCTTCGCCGGGGCGGTCCGGGACCGGGCGCCCGGCGAGTCCCCGCTCGCCGCCCTGCGCCGCCTGGCCTTCCGGTTCATCGACGCGCGGCATCCGCTGGGCGGTGTGGGGGAGAACTTCGCGGGCTTCTGGCCGGTCGTCGCCGACTCGCCGGCGCTGCGGGCCCGGGCCCGTGAGGCGGTCGAGGAGGTGGAGCGGGCGCTGGCCGGAGCCCTGGCCGAGGCAGGGCTCGCCGAACCGGAGCTGGTGGCGGCGGTGACGGTGGCCGCGTATCGCTCGGTGTGTGTCACCTCGGTGAGCCGTCAGCTGGCGGGCGAACCGTTCGCGGAGATCGCCGAGGACCACCGGGAGCGGATGGAGGCGGCGTTCGATGCGCTGGAGCGGATGGTCGGGTGACCGCGGAGGGTGCCTGATTCGGCGGACTTGACGGCTAACGTCGTTAGCCATACCGTCGTGGCTAACGGCGTTAGCTGAATTGCTCCCTGGAGGCAGCCATGACCAGCACCACGAACGTCACACCCTCCCTCCGCACCGCCACCACAGTGGCTCGCCGTACGGCCTGGCTGGTCGGCGCCCTGTTCTGGACGGCGTTCGCGGTCCTGGAGGGCGTGAACCACGGCTGGCTCGCCGGTGCCCTGGCCCTGCTCTTCCTGATCCTGCCGGACCTCACCTTCCTGGTCGCCCTCGACGACGCACCGAGGATGGCCAAGGGCCAACTGCCGCCCCGCGCGGTGCCGTACTACAACGCGACGCACCGGGCGCTGGTGCCGCTGACGCTGCTGGTGGTCTATGCCGTCGGGCCGTTCGCCTGGCCCCCGGCCTTCGCCGCGCTGTGCGGCTGGCTGGCCCACATCTCGTACGATCGCGCCTTCGGGTACGGGCTGCGGACGAAGGAGGGCTTCCAGCGTGACTGACGCGACAGACGGTTTTGAGGCGGTCGGCGCGACCGGCGTGGCCGACCGGCTGACGCCGAGGGCGCGGGAGATCGTGGCGGCGGCCCGGGAGCTGCTGGAGGAGTCCGGCCTCGCCGTCCTCACCATGCGTACCATCGCCGACCGTCTCGGCATCAAAGCCCCGTCGCTCTACAAGCACTTCCCCGACAAGCACGCCGTGGAGGTCGAACTCGCCGCCCAGATGTTGGAGGAGTCGGCAGCCGCGCTGGAGGCGGCGGAGTCCCGCACCCCCGGCTCCCTGGAGGCGCTGGCGGGGGCGTACCGCGCGTACGCCCTGGCCCATCCCCACCTCTACTCCCTGGCCACGGAACGCCCCCTGCCGCGCCCCCTGCTGCCCGCCGGCCTGGAGGACCGGGCCGCCCTCCCGCTCCTGCGGGCCTGCGGCGGTGACCAGGACCTGGCCCGCGCCACCTGGGCGTTCGCCCACGGCATGGTGGTCCTGGAAATCCACGGCCGCTTTCCGGAGGGCGCCGACCTGGACGCGGCATGGAAACGGGGCCTGAAGGCGTTGCACCCTTAGCGCAAGGGGGGTGCCGGGAATGGCCGAACACGCACGGTGGACAAGAGCACGGCTGGGCCGCTGCGGCCCGTCGCTCGACATGCTGACGGCCCGCTTCGACAAACACGTGTACGCCCCGCACGCACACGCCGAGTTCTCGATCGGGGTGACGGTGGGCGGCTCCGAGGTGATCGCCTACCGCGGCGGCCACGTCTACAGCGGTCCCGGCTCCATCGTCGTCCTGGCTCCCGGCGAGATGCACACGGGCGGCCCGGCCACCCCGGCCGAGGGCTACGCCTATCGCGCCCTGTACGCGGACCCGTCCCTGCTGGCGGACGGCACGCTGGACGCCGTACCGCACTTCCGGGACCCGGTCGTCGACGACCCGGAGCTGGTCGCGGCGCTCCGCCAGGCCCACATCGACCTGGCCGCCTGCCCGGACCCGCTGGAGGCCGAGACCCGCCTCCCCTGGCTGCTGACGGCCCTGTCCCGCCGCCACTCCACGGCACGACCGGCGAGGGACCTGGTCCCCGGCGCCCACGGCATAGCCTTCCTCGTCCGGGACCGCCTCGCCGACGAACTCACCGCCCCACCCTCCCTCGCCGACCTGGCGGCCGATCTGGGCCTCTCGCGCTACCAGCTCCTGCGCGCCTTCCGGACGACGATGGGCGTCCCGCCGTACGCCTGGCTGGCCCAGTACCGGGTGAACCGTGCCCGCGCCCTCCTGGACTCGGGCCTGCGCCCGGCGGAGGCGGCGACCCTGGTGGGCTTCGCGGACCAGGCCCACCTGACCCGCTGGTTCCGCCGGGTGCTGGGGGTGACCCCGGCGGCGTACCGCAACAGCGTTCAAGACACCGAACGGTCCTGACACCGATGCTGGGCGCATGACTGCACGCGGCTGGTTCCTGTTCTCCCTCATGGGAGTGATCTGGGGCATCCCCTATCTGATGATCAAGGTGGCGGTGGACGAGGTGTCCCCGTCGACGGTGGTGTTCGCGCGGTGCGCCGTGGGCGCCCTGCTCCTCCTCCCCCTGGCGATCCGCCAGGGCGGCCTGTTCCTCACCCTCCGCACCCACTGGCGCCCGATGCTGGCCTTCGCGTGCATAGAGATCATGGGCCCGTGGTTCACCCTGACCGACGCCGAACGGCACCTGTCCAGCTCGACGGCGGGCCTGCTGATAGCGGGCGTGCCGATCGTCGGCGTGGTGGCGGCACACTACTTCGGCGGCGAGCGCGAACACCTGGGCGTACGCCGGATCGCCGGCCTCCTGATCGGCCTGGCCGGCGTGGCGGTCCTCACCATCCCCCACCTGACCGGAGGCGACGCCCGTTCCCTGGGCGAGGTCCTGCTCACCGTCGTCGGCTACGCGACGGCACCCCTGATAGCGGCCCGCCGCCTGAAGGACGTCCCGACGCTGCAGCTGATAGCGCCGTGCCTGACCCTGGCGGCCCTGGTCTACGCCCCGGCGGCCGCGGCCACCTGGCCGACCGCGATGCCCTCCACGAACGCGCTGCTCTCCCTCCTCGCCCTGGGCGTCCTGTGCACGGCGTTGGCCTTCGTGGCCTTCCTGGAGCTGATCAAGGAGATCGGCCCGACCCGCTCCACGGTGATCACGTACGTCAACCCGGCGGTGGCGGTGGCGGCGGGCGCCCTCTTCCTGGGCGAGAGCTTCACCGCGACGATCGCCGTGTCCTTCGCGCTGATCCTGACGGGCTCCGTGCTCGCCACGCTGGCCTCGGCACCTCGGGTAGCCGCGGGGCCGGTGCCGACCGGCCCCGAGGGCCGAGCCGCCACCCGCCGGCTGTTCCGCCGCGCCGGTCCGGACCCCCGCCCGGAACGAGGGGAGGCCCGAGCCCGGTAACATGGCCGACACGGCAGACGAGCCGGGCGGACGGCCGCGTGAAGTCCCTCAGGGGGCTTCCCGAGGAACGTCCGGGCTCCACAGGGCAGGGTGGTGGCTAACGGCCACCCGAGGCGACTCGCGGGACAGTGCCACAGAAAGCAAACCGCCGGGGGTCTCGACCCTCGGTAAGGGTGAAACGGTGGTGTAAGAGACCACCAGTGCCCAGGGCGACCTGGGCAGCTAGGTAAACCCCACCCGGAGCAAGGTCAAGAGGAGCGCTGTGAAAGGCGCTCTGCGGGGACGTTCGAGGGCTGCCCGCCCGAGCCCCCGGGTAGACCGCACGAGGCCGGCGGCAACGCCGGCCCTAGATGGATGGCCGTCGCCGAGGGGCCCGCGAGGACCCCTCGGAACAGAACCCGGCGTACAGCCCGACTCGTCTGTCTTATGGCCTTGACCGGCCGCTAATCCCCGAGCAGAAGTCTGCCCACCGTTGTCCCGGGGCCAGGCAGTTGCCGGGTCTGTCGGCTTGCTTCCCGGAGACGTAACGGAGTCGGCCGGGCGGCGCGAATTGGTGATGTGTAAGCCGGATCTGGCGCGTTACCATCCCCCTGAGCCTGGCTCGGCGTGGTGGCAGGCAGTTCGGGGGAGTGAGTGACATTCGCACAACCAAGGCGGGTAGATCCTTCGTCGACGGAGCGAACGCCGCGGCTGGCGATTCTGAGCCCTGACAGTGGCTTACTTGGTCTGCTCGACGTCGACCAGACCAAGGAAAGGTCCTACTCCCAGCCGTGCCGTGACTGGCCCGAGGCCAAGGCACACCTCGCGATCCTGCTTGCTCCGGGGGACCGGCAGGGTGACGAAGGTGGCCGGGATCAGCCGAAGCGGATCTGGGGCCTGGCCATCGTGCGCCCTGCTCATGAGACCGACCGAGACCGGAAGGTCGTCGTCACTCGTGCGCGAAGAATTCGAGGCGTGGTGTCTGTCTCGGAGCTTTGGCGTGCCGGTGGCGAGCGGGATGACGCACTCGCCGGGTCCTTCCTAGATAGCGGTCCTGTCACGGTCGGCGCGGACACGTTGTTCGCCAATCTCCGGCGGATCTCCCCTGATGTCGATAGGGAAGTCCAGAGGCTGTTGCCGTTGCTCGACGACGGTGAAGGCTGGAGCGACCAGGAACTTCGCTGGCGTGATGAGCGTGACGCTCTGCTGCTCTTCGCCAAGATAGTCGGGTTGGAGCCGAAGGATTTCGGGCCGGTACGAGGCTGGGACAGGAATGCCGCCCGGGCAGGCTTCCTGAGCGGACTCACCGGGACTGCGGTTCAGCCGATGCTCGACGACATCCGCGGGCGGGCGGCGGAGAGGTTCAGCGACGTCGGTGAGACCGTCGTCCGGGCGTTCACTAGTGGTGGGAGTCGCCAAAGCTATGACTTCGAGGCCACGTCGATAACCGGTCGGCGGGTGGTCGACGGCGGGCAAGGCTCCCTCGACGCCTACTACTACCACGTCCACACCCAGACGCTGGTAGTACTGCGCTACCTGTGTCCTGGCCCGAACGGGCTCGTGTCGTTCGACGCCCGGAACAGCCTGGACGATTTCCTCGGCCGTGTTCACCGCCTGCCGAGACCCGCTCCGCGCAGCGCCGACGATTATGGCTTGCTGGATGACCCGCTCTTTCTCCGGATTCACGCGCAGGTGGCTTTCACTGCTTCCCTGCACCGGACCAGCCCCGGCGCAATCTACCCCTACAACCAAATTGCGCCAGCGCTCTCGGCTGCGGCGGAGAACGGTCTCTCACATCCTCCCGTCGACACCCTCACCCGTCACCTGGTACCGACCCACTTCGCCCAGCTGGTGCGCGACGGTTGGTTCGGTGCGCGAGGCGTGCCCTTCCCAGTGGCCCTGGACTGGGTGGAGGCCACCGTCGAAACGGTCGGTGTCGCTTTGATGGTCGTCGACTTCAGTAGTCGGCCGCGTGGCAACGGCTCAGGGATCGAGATGCGGGCTCAGGGCATCGCATGACATCACTAGTGGAAAGGCAACCAACCATGGCCAGCTCGGGGACGGACACGCCTCGCCAGGTAACGCAGGTCCGCGAGCAACTGCACGAGACATTCGACGGGGTGATCGACGACAGCGACATCGCCCACTTCCGAGGTGGCAACTACGAACAGCGCTTCCTGTCCCGCGCACTCGCAGCCCTTGCAGTACGACGCGTGGCCCAATGCTCTGTTGCCGAGGCGGCCCGGTTCGTCACCGACGGCATTGCGGACCAAGGATTGGACGCCATCGCCCCCCTGCCTGAGAGCGGGCAGGCGCTGCTGGTCCAGGCGAAGTGGAGCGACAAGGGCACAGCGACCTTCGACGTGGACGCCGCCAAGGCGATGGTGGATGGCCTGAACCGGATCGAGAACGAGCTGTATGACCAGTTCAACCAGCGTGCCGGTGCCCTAGCTCTGGAGGCGAGGCCATTCATCGTCAACAAGAAGGCCACCTTGCTCATCGCACTGATGGGCACTGTGGAACCCTCTCCGCCAGCTCTAGAAGTTCTCAACAACGCTCTCGCAGAGTTCAACAAACACGGCGCCCGCTTGAGCGTCGAGGTGTTGTATGCCGCAGACTTTCATGATCAAATCCATGCGGATCTCCGGCCGAAGCCGATCTGTCTGGACGTGCGTCTTGACGACTGGTACCAGCAGAAGGGACCGCTTGAGGCCTATCAGGGCACGGTTTCCGCCGAGAGCGTGGCCGAGTGGTACGAGACGTACGGTACCGGCCTGTTCGAGCAGAATCTCCGGGCCCCGCTCGGGACTACTGTCACCAATGCGGAGATCGGTCAGACCCTCACATCCGATCCGACCAGGTTCTGGCACCTGAACAACGGCATCACGATGATCTGCGACTCGCTCACGGCGAAGAACGACAGTGCCAAGGCACCGCAGAGCAGGCCCACCACTCTCTCCGTGACGGGGGCGAGCATTGTCAACGGCGCTCAGACGGTACGGGCTGTCGCCAGGGCCATGCACGACGACGGTGAGGCGGCAGCCAACGCAACCCTGAGCATCAAGGTCATCAATACGCATGAAGACCGGGAATTCGGTGTCCAGGTCTCTCAGGCGGCGAACCGACAGAACGCAATCGAACAGCGCGATCACATCGCGCTGGAACCCGTGCACCAGGCGATCAAGGCCAACCTGCGTGCCGAGTTGCGGAAGCAGTACGTGATCAAGCGGGGTGAGCCGGTCGCGGCGCCTGAGACCGGCTGTTCGCTGGACGAACTCGCACTGGCACTCGCCTGCCTGCACCCGGATGCGGGACAGGCCGCCCGGGCCGCCAGTTCCACCGAGAACCTCTGGGAGCAGGGCTCCAAGGGCAGCCACACAGTACTCTTCAAACGCGAACCCTCTCCGCAGAAGGTGTGGCGCTCCGTGCTCACGCTGCGCGCGGCACGGAGTGCGGTCTACGAACTGGGCACTGGACAGAACAGCCGCGAGGCCGCAACTGCCGAGCACGGTGGTTTTCTCGTCACCCACCTGCTCTTCCAGCATCTCGGCGCCACGAGCATCGATGACCCCGACTTCGATTGGGACAGTGAGGTCCTAGAGAAGATTCCCGCCCTTGTGCCGGATCTGGTGCGTCGGTTGACCCATGAAATCGTGACTCGTTACGGACCGCGTCCCCAGATCAGGACCGCGTTCCAGACGACGGAGACATGCCGGGAGCTCGCGCGGCATGTGCTCGCCGACTTGGCCGACGGCGTTGCCGTTCCCGCACCTCCCGCGAAGGAGCGCAAGCCGCGCCGCCCGAACACAGTGCCGCTCCTGGTTGACCGTCGTGTTCTCAAGGACGGAGCGCCTCTCCGGTATGTGGCTCTGAACGAGCCCGAGCGTGACGCAATGGAGGAGTGGCTTCTCCAGGACGAAAGGCGACGCCAGGCGACCTGGGTCAACCACCGGACCAAGCCGATCCTCTGGGCGTACGACGAGCAGCAGTACTCGCCGTCCGGGCTGGTCTCGAAGATGTGGGCGGACGCCGACTGGGACGAGCGACCCGTGGCCAACCAGGGAACGGCTCGCTGGTTCCAGTCGGAGGGCCTGAGCCTGTGGGATCTGGCCCAGCGCATCCACATTGAAGAGGCCGAGGACGAGGCCTGACGGCGCGTGCGTCGCACCGGCTGAACGTCAGTAAGGGCGTGGTCCCTCCGGGCCGCGCAGTCGGGCGAGGAGATCGGCGATCTCGCGGGTCTCCTCGTCGTCCTCGCCGAGGAGGACGCACATGTCCTCGTGGAGGGCGTCGAGGACCCCCTCAGCCTCGGCACGGCGGCCCTCGGAGAAGAGGAGTACGCCGATGCTGCGGCGCAGGTCGAAAGCGGTTTCGGAGGCGTCCCCGGCTTCGTCGGACACGACCTCCAGGACCTCTTGGAACTCCCGCAGGGCGACCGTGGCCTGTCCGAGGTTGGCCCGGCAGTGGGCGGCGTGCCGACGGCACTCCAGGGTGCTTTCATCGGCCGGTCCCGCCGTACGGGCGTAGACGGCGGCAAGAGCGTCGAACTCCGGCAAGGCACGCCGGAAGTCCTCGCCGGCCATGAGAACCGCCGCGCGCTGCCGCCGCAGACCGAGCACCCGGGGGTTGTCCGCGCCGAGGGCGGTGCCCACTGTGGCGATCACTGCCTTGAGGACGTCCGCGGCCTGGGCGAACCGCCCGCTCTCGGCGAGGTCCGCGGACCGGGCGTAGGCCTCCCGGATCGCGTCCCGCAGCGCGGTGTCGACGCGCGCCGCGACCGGTACGGGGGCCATCGGCCCGAGCGAGGGCGCGGTTGGCGTGGTCCGCCGCAGGGGTGCGTTCGGCTGTCGGTAGACCACCGTCGGGTCGGGGACTTCGGAAGGGGAGCCGTCGTGGGTGAGGGCCACGGGCTCGGCTGCCGATCCCGGTTGCGGCAGGTGTGGCGAGAGGCGCTCGTACACCGCGTACGCGTCGGCCGGACGCTGCTCGGGCACCTTGGCCAGCAGATCCAGGACCAGCGCCTCCAGGTCCTCCGGCACCTCGGATCGCAGGGTACGTAACGGCTTCGGCGGCACGTTCATGTGCTGGTGCAGAAGCTGGTACTCGTTGTCGCCGCCGAAGACCGGCTCTCCGGCGAGGAGTTCGTGCAGCACGCAGCCGAGCGCGTAGAGGTCGCTCAGCGGTGTGATCTGCGCGCAGTCGATCTGTTCGGGAGGCATGTAACGGCTGGTACCGATCCGGCTGCCCGTGGCCGTGAGCCGGGTGACATCCGTGCGCAGCAGCTTCGCGATGCCGAAGTCCAGCACCTTGACTGTGCCGTCAGCGGCGATCAGGACGTTATCCGGCTTCAGGTCGCGGTGCACGACCGGGATGGCGTGCGCGTACGACAGGACCGTACAGATCTGCGCCGCGATCGACGCGGCCCAGCTCACCGGGAGCAGGGCCGCCGTTCCGTCCTCCGCGCAGGCCAGCACCCTGCGCAGGGAGATCCCGCGCACGTACTCCATCACCAGGTACAGCCGGTCGTACGACGCCTCGTCCAACACCGCGTCGAACACCTGCGGCACCCCGTGATGCCCGATCCGAGCGGTGACGCGGGCCTCGCGTTCGAACCGGCGGGCGAACTCCTCTGCCTGCGCGGGCGATGCGACGACGTCGGGCCGGATGAGCTTGACCGCGATCTCCCGGTCCAGGACGGCGTCGTAGCCCCGCCAGACGGTGCCCATACCGCCGGACTCGATCTCCTCGATCAGCTCATAGCGGCCCTGCTCGCCGATTCTCCTCGCCTGCGACACGCGTTGCGCCCCCGTCGTCCTGATGCCACGTCAGTCGATCGCTGTACACGGTACCTATTAGCGGGGCGCACGGCAGGGGTTACAGCAGGTGATCGGCCTTGCCGGCCTTGATGTCGGTGATGAGGGTGCGCAGGGCTTGGAGGGAGTCGGTGAGGTAGTGGTCCTCTTGGCCGGCTACGGCTATGTAGCCGTTGCCAGCCGCATCGGTGCCGAGGCGGAAGCAGTTGCTCGCGTCCTGGCAGAAGGGGGCTTCCCAGGTGATGTCAGGCACGATGGAGGCTCCTAAAGGCTCTGTGAAATGGCGTGCATGAGATCGACGGTCTTCTTGGGCGGAAGCGCGATCCTCTGCATCTCGTCAAGTTGCAGCCGGTACTTGCACAGGTGAGCTCCCGAGTGCAGGAATTCTCCCGCCGTCGTGCGATCAAGCTGCACGGTGTCCAGCGAGGGCACCTGGCCAAGGGCGTACAGGATCGCCTGGCCCGAACCGGGGAACGCACCAGACGAGAACGGGATGGCCTGGATCGTGACATTGTCGCGGTCTGCGGCCGTCATGAGGTGACCGAGCTGGTCTCGCAGAACCCTGCGTCCACCGACTTCGATCCGCAGGGCGGCTTCGTGGATGATCACCACGTAGGACGGAGCCTCGGGCCGGTCGATGGCTCGGTGCCGCTGCACGCGGTGGGCCACTCTGGCCTCGAACTCCTCAGCGGGCAGTGGCGGGATAGCAGCTTGGAAGAGAGAGCGCGCGTACGCCTCGGTCTGCAGCTGTCCCGGCATGTGCGTCATCGTGCTGACACGCAAACCTTGAGCGTGCCATTCCAACTCGGCGATGTCCAGGAATGTCGCGGGCAGGAGGTCGCGATACTCCTCCCACCAGCCGATCGTGCGGTCGCCACACATTGCGACCAGTGCATCCACCAGGGCCTGGTCCGTGCAGTCATACCGGAAGGCAATGCGCCGGACACGCTCCGCGCTGACACCGTGGCGTCCTGCCTCGGTGCTGGTGATTACGGTCCGCTTCGTGTCCAGCAGCACGGCGGCCTGTTCGGTGGACAGCCCCGCCCCTTCCCGCAGCTTGCGAAGCTCTGCGCCCAGACGCTGCTGGCGTGCGGTCGGATTGCTCCTCGGCGGCATGCGTTCCCTCTCGTCGCGTGCGGCTCAGTTTGCCGCGAAGCGAAGTTCGTTCCCATGGGTCTCCAGGAGTTGGTAGCACATGTACCCCCACTGCTCTACTGTGAGTATCGCGCACGCTACACACCGCAATGCCGGAAGTGCACCGCGCGAGCATGCCCGCCTGCCCTGGGGCGGGTGTGCCCGCGACCAGGGCGGTAGGCCACCGGCGATTCCAAATCCCCCACAAAAACGTGGAGTTCGCCATGCCTGACATCCCCCTCGTACCCGTCCACTGGCGCTTTCCCGCCCACCCCACCTCCGTACGGCGGGCCCGGCATGCCGTCGCGGAATCGCTGCCGCACGTCCTTCGCCCCCATCTCGGCGACGACCTCGGCCTGTTGACCTCCGAGCTGGTCACCAACGCCATCCGCCACGGCGCCTGCCGGGAGGACGAGGACCTGATCGAACTCGTCCTGTGGCCCGCCGACGGACACTACTGGCTCGCCGTCTCCGACCCCGGTACCGGCAATCCCGAACTGGCCCACCCGGACGCCGACTGCGAGAACGGCCGGGGTTTGCTCCTCGTCGACAGCCTCGCCACCGCCTGGGCCGTCCGGACCCGCCCCACGCGCGGTACATCCGTGATCGCGGGACTCTCGGTACACCAGGAACATTGACCAGGCGGAGCGGTTCGGCCGGGCGGGGACGCAAGGCCGGGTGACTCAGGCCATCTCGTCGTCGATGTTCTCCTCCCGGCGGATCATCCGCCAAGCCGCCCGCCGCGCACTCTGGTTGAGCGATTGCTTGAAACCGTCGTCGTGGCTGAAGTACTGCCGTCCCATGTCGGCGATGGTGTCGATGTGTTCGGCCATCTTGTCCTCGAAGACCTCGTCGAAGACGAGACCGAAGTTCTCCTCGTCGTTGACGGCGGCGGCGCGGACCTTCGGATCCGCCTTCGCCTCCGAGAACGGTGTGATGACATCCTGATCGGTGAAATCGGTGCCGAACTTGTCGTTGAACTTCTCGATCAGCTCCGACAGCAGCGACTTCTCCTGCTCCTTGGCACCGCTCCCACCTTCGCCGAAGCCACGCAGCTCCGCTGCTCCCTCGGACGTCAATGCGAGGTCGTGCTCGCCGGTCTTCTGGATGCGCAGGTGACTGAGGTCGACGTCCCCTATGTCCACGCCGCCATCTCCGCGTCGCGGAAGGCGGTTGAGCAGGTGGCGGCCGTAGAGGTAGAGGCATTCGAGGTCGGCGTCGCGGTAGGGCACGATCTGCGAGAGGAAGCCGTACTTCCGCACGTAGTCGTTGAGATCCGCGCGGAACTGCTCAGCGGCCTCGGCGGCCTCCTCGTCGGGGTCGCCCGCCTCGTCCTTGCGGTCCAGCAGCTCGGTGAACCGTTCGATGGCCGGTCCGAGATGCCGGTACAGCTCCGCGTGCAGCTTCTCCCAGCGGGCCACCGAGCCCGCCGCCTTCTCCTCGGCCGCCAGGTAGGCATCGGCGAACTCCCGCATCTCCTCTTCGACGAGGATGTCGGGCTGCATGACCTTGCTCTGCGCGGTGTAGAGGAGATTGGGGTCGGAGGGAAGGGTGTTTGCCTCCTCGAAGTACGGGCGGAAGGAGGCCTTGATGTCCTCGGCGTCGTTGACGAAGTCCAGTACGGCCAGATCCGCCTGCGACTTGCGGTCGGCGGTGCGGTTAAGGCGGGAGAGGGTCTGGACGGCGCTGATGCCCGCGAGCTTCTTGTTCACGTACATCGTGGTGAGGAGCGGCTGGTCGAAGCCGGTCTGGTACTTCTCGGCGACGACCAGGATGCGGTACTCGCGCTGCGTCGCCGTCCCGCCGGTGCGCACGGCCTTGTCGTCCTTGCGTGTGTATGCGAACGCCTTCGGCAGCGCGGACTCGGCCAGGCCGCCGTTCTCCTTCGGCTCGGTGGTCTCCTCGCCGTCGTACGTCAGGCTGCCCGAAAACGCGACAAGGATGCCGGGGTCGGCGTACGCCTGGTCGACGACGTACTTCCTGATCTGACGAGCCATCTGCACGGCGCTGTGCCGGGAGGCCGTCACCACCATGGCCTTGGCACGGCCGCCGAGCCGGCCGGCGGTGTGGGTGCGGAAGTGCTCGACGATCACCTGCGCCTGCTGTGTCACGGTGGAGTCGTGCGTGAGGGCGTACCGGGCGAGCAGCGGATTCGCCCTGGACGGGTCCACCTCGCGCTCGTCCGGGTTCTTGTTCACCAGCTTCCAGTACGTGTTGTACGTGACGTAGGTGCGCAGGGGGTCGAGGATGAAGCCTTCCTCGATGGCCTGGCGCATCGAGTACGTGTGGAAGGGGACGTACGTCGGCTTGCCGTTGACGTTCTCCAGGGCGCCGAAGAGTTCGAGCGTCTTGGCCTTGGGCGTGGCCGTGAACGCGAAGTAGGAGAGGTTGGAGGCCTTGCTGCGCTGGGCGGCCTTGCGGATGAGCCTGGCATCGGTGGTGGCTGCCAACGCTTCCAGCTCGGTTGCCCCGGCGTCGTCGGAGTCCAAGTCCAGGCCCAGGTCACGCAGCGCCGCGCGTACGGCCGTGGCCGCGTCGCCGGACTGCGAGGAGTGTGCCTCGTCCACGATGATCGCGAAGTTGTGGCCCTGTATCTCGGTGGGGTTGCGGCGCAGGTAGTCGATGAGGGCCGGGAAGGTGTGCAGCGTGACGGTGATGATCTTCCCGGTCTCGCGGGATAGCGCCTTGGCGAGCTGGTCCGACTTCGCGCCGTGCTTCTCGTCGATCTTCACGACGAGACCGGCGGTCTTCTCGAAACTGCCCACGGTCTCGCGGAGCTGGGCGTCGAGATTGCGGCGGTCGGTGATGATCACGACCTTGTCGAAGACCGGGGCACCGGGCTTGAGCCCTGCGGCCAAGGCATCGGGGTCGATCTCGGCGGGGTCGGTGGGCGTGTGCAGCGACGACAGGCGGTGCGCCAGCCATCCAATGGTGTTCGACTTGCCGGAGCCGGCAGAGGCCATACCCAGGTAGTTGTGACCGGCGCCGTGGCGGGCCGCATGGCCGGCGAGCTTCTTGACGATGTCCCACTGGTGGTAGCGCGGGAAGATCAGTTTCTTCCGCGTCCGCCCGTCCGCGCCTTTCTCCTTGCTGAGGTGCACGAACCGCTCGATCAGGTCAAGCCAGGTGTCCCGCTCCCAGATCTGTTCCCACAGGTACGACGTCGCGTACGTCCCGGGGACGGTGGGCGCCGGATTGCCCGCGCCGCCGGGCTTCCCCGGGCCCTCCGACCCGGTGTTGAACGGCAGGAACCGTGTCGCCTTGCCCCGCAGCTCCGGCGCGACGAACACCAGGTCCGTGTCGATGGCGAAGTTCGCGATCACGCGCCGCGCGAAGATCAACTCGCTGGGGTCGCGGGTCGTGCGGTACTGCTCCTTGGCGGCCTCCACTCCCTGGCGAGTTAGGGCGTTCTTCAACTCGGCGGTCGCCAGCGGGATTCCGTTGAGGAAGAGGGTGAGGTCGAGACGCTTGCCCTTGTCCGCCTGCTTGGCGGCGTACTCCAGCTCTTTGACGAAGGTCAGCCGGTTCGCGCGGTAGTCGTCCAGGACCGCGTCCGACACGACGAGCGACGGCTTGAAGTACGCGAGCCTGATCAGGACGCCGTGGTCCTTCACGCCCTTGCGGAGTACGTCCAGTACACCGTCGGTTCCGATCGCCTGGTCCACGCGCTTGGCGAACCCGGCCTGGGCGGTGTTGGGATCCCCGCCGTAGAGAGCGATCAGTTCGGCCCAGTCGTCGGCTTGGGTCTTGCCGATGAACTCGAAGAGCTGGGCGGTGTCCAGGCCGAGGTGGGGGCGGTAGTGCTGTCGGTTTCCCTCACACCAGCCGTGCTCCAGCAGGGCGGCGACTATGGCGTTTCCGAATGCTGCTTCGTCGTGGACGGACATGACTGGCTATTCCCCCCGCTTTCCGGTGACCAGATAGGTGATGTCGCGGCAGAACTTGTCGAAGGATGGTGAGTTGGCGCGGGCAAGACCGAGATCCATGTCCTGGGTCAGTGCTGCCTGGTCCACACGGGGGCGGTACCGCACGCCGTCACGCCGGTGGTGGGTCAGCCAGCCCTTGCAGTCGCGTAACGTCTCGCTGTTGGCCGGGACCTCCAGATGCTCGGCGAGCCCTGCCCGGCCGCCGAGGGAGGGCGCCGAGGCGAGAAACCACGCCTCGAACTCCCGATTCGCCAGCACGACGGCCGTCCGGCGGTCCGGGCGGGCGGCCTCGGCCCGGGCCAGCAGGGAAGGCCCGAGGCTGGCCGGACAGTCGTCGTCAGCGTCGATCACGACGAAGATGCCCCCGGGGTGGTCCGCGGGTACGCGTCGAGCCTGGGCCTCCACGGCGGCTTCCAACCCGCCCGGACGGACAAGTCGGCCGCGGTCGACCAAGAAGGGCGGCTGGATGTCCGCGTCCCAGATCTGCGCCTCGTACATCAGTCGCCGGAGGAGTACGGGCAGAGCGCTGATCTCGCCCTCACCTTCGACGACGGAGGCGATCGTGACCCTCGGGTGGTTCACTTCTCGCCCTCCGGGTGCTCGTCCGACTGGGCTGGGGGCTTGACTACTGGGCGCAGCTGGTCGGAACGCAGCAGTTCGGCCGTGGTGGCCAGGCCGTCGGCAACGATCGACCGGCTCACCGGGTCCACTTCACCGATCACCGTCACCCCGTGCTCGGCGGCGACCACGCGGATGGCCGACAGATCGGCCTCCTTGCGGTCGAACAGCTCCGCGCTCTGCGTGGTGGCGAGCACCTGTACGTATTCGCTCGCTTCCGTGAGCGCGTCGTAGAGGGCTCCGGCAGCGAGCGGGTGCAGCGCCAACTCGGGCTCTTCGACGGCGATGAGGGGAATCCAGCCTTCACGGGCGTCGGGCTGGAAGAGTGCGGTCAGCAGGCCGATGGCTCGGATGGTCCCTTCCGACATGGACTCGGCCCGGAAGACGTGCGGTTCGGTGTCGCCGTCGGTGGCGAAGCTGATCCGCGCCGCGATGTAGTCGGCGGAGGGGTCTGTGGGGCCGACGTCCACGACACCGGGCACGATCACCCCGAGGTACTGCGAGACGCGCTCACGTTCCTGGTCGCCGAGCGCGGCCAGGGCCGGGCCGAGGCCACTTCCGTTCTCCTCCAGCGTCCCGGCGGTTGGCAGGTTGGGGCGGGCCTCGCGGAGGCTGGACAGGGTGGGGTTGTAGAAGAACATCTCAGTGAGAACTTCGTGAAATTCACCGAACGGCCCTGTGTCAGCTACTCGTGAAAGTTCCAGCAGCTTCTGACGGCGTCCCGTTCCCGTACGGTCTTGCACCAGGAAGTGCTCGGCGTCAGCCCCGCCCTTGGCGTCAGGGTGGTGCATCTCGCAGAACTCACGCTTGACACGGACACCTGGCACCGCGTCTCGTCCCGCCCTGGTGGTAGTCGCCGGGGCGAGGGTGATCTCGTACCACCCGACCCAGGGCTCGTCGTCGCCGAGGATCGCCGGTAGGTGAAACTCCAGACCGATCGTGCAGGAGGCCGCCGGCTCAGGGACCCGGCGCAACACCTCCTCCCACCCTCCGCGCGCCGCAACGGCCTCCGCCGGGCCGTTCGCAAGAGCGTCGCGTACGAAGCGCAGGGCATCGAGAAAGTTCGACTTGCCTGCGGCGTTCAGCCCGAGCAGCACGGTGAACCGGCTCAGAGTCACGTCGCAACGAGCGATGGACTTGTAGTTCTCGACTCGGACGCGGGTGATGAACGGCAGCGGGCGATGGGGCGCGGCGGGACTCATGGCGCGATCATTCCTCGATCCCTCGTCCACTGGCAGTGGACACGTCGATCTGGCCGGTGACGGCGGCGGTGATCAGGGCTTGGCGCCGCTCGGTGAGGAGAGCGGAGTGTCGTGCAACTCGCGACCGGAGCCCCTCATGTGTATCCAGTGATCGGCTGACGGAAGCAGCAAGGGAAGTCTGCTCTGCCAAGCTGGGGGTCGGTACCAGAACGCGCTTCAGATCCCAAATATTGATGCCCTTGATCGTCGCCCCTGTGACTCGCTGCTGAATCTGATGAACCACTGCGGGTGAGTCCAGGACGAGGCGCAGCCAATCGGCGGAAACTCCAGAATCCACTGAAATCCGAGCAGCATCTTGCGTCAGGTTCGCGCCAGTCAATTCTTCCGGCACTACAGCGATCTCGCCTACGCTTCCACGAATAGCGATGACCAAGTCGCCGCCCTTGACGCGAGAGCGAGCGTAGCCCGACTCAATCTCCCGAGTTGTGCGATTCAGGGTACCTAGCGATAGCCTGTCAGCTGCTACGTCGCCACCCTTGATGATGGGAACACCCTCGGCCACGTTGGGGCCAGGCAAGACGATGCCGTACATAATTTGCCGAAATTGATCCGTCAGGTGTGCCAGCGGCGTCCACTTCCAGTCATTGGGAAGACTGTCACCGGGCTTCTCGGCGCTCGGGTGGAGCATCTGCGCCAGTACGGCCTGCTCCCTTTCACGGACGGCCCTATCGAAACGCGCCAACGACGAACGCAGCCTGTCCATGCGGGCGGTCTCGGCGTCGAGGAAGTCGGCGATGCGGCGTTGCTCATCCACCGGGGGTACCGGGACCTTCAATTGCTCAATATCCGGCATGTAAATCGTCTTGTGAGTGGATCCCGTCGCAATTCGCTTGAGATCCGGAGCCATCGCCCTGAGCGAATGAAGAAGATATCTTGGATCCAGTTTTGGCCCGCACGTCCACGTGGCAAAATCCTGACTCGTTGCCATATCGGCACCCATAATGGCGGAGAAGCCGACGGATGCAGTACGGGAGAGGATCACGGTGCCAGCCGGATGCTTTACCGCTGCCGAATTAACCAAGCCCAGCGTGCTAACTTTTTCCTTCGTCTCTCTAATGACATCGGTGGTGCCGCTGCGCAACTGCCACACATCGGCCAGGGTAATCCAGGGAACCGTGCAGTTATCCCAGTATTCGGGCACGCTCCGGCTGGGCGTGTGCCCGGAGCCGAGGCGGGCAACAAGCCGAATTGGCACTGTTGGCCAGCGAGACCCTTCCAGCCAAGGGGCGACGGAAGTTCGTGTCACTGCGTGACCTCCCCAAGCAGCGCCTGGATCTCGCCCTCCAAAGCCTTCAGCTCCGCGTCGATCTCCGCCAACGGCCGCGGCGGCTTGTACACGTAAAAATGCCGCGTGAAGGGGATTTCGTACCCCACCTTCGTCTTGCTGTGGTCGATCCACGCGTCCGGGACATGCGGGAGGACCTCGCGGCGCAGGTACTCATCCACGTCCTCCTCCAGCGGAACGTTCTCGTAGTCGCGCAACTCCGGGTCCGGTTCCGGTTCGCCCTTGATGCGCTGGATCTCGCCCTCCGGATCCCGGACGCCGACCGCCTCCCGCAGTGCCTTGCCGAACGGCGCACCCGTCGGCCACAACAGGCCGGCAGCGACGACTGCGTCCTTCAGGTCGATCCACGCGTCGGACTTCGTCGTCCAGGACTTGCCGACCAGCGGGCGCAGCGCTTCCGCGAACGCCTCGGCGTCCGAGGCGCGCGTGATCGCCTTCGACACGGTGATCGCTGTCAGTGTCTCCTCCGTCACCTCGAAGCGGAGCTTCAACGGCCGTTCGACGGTGATCCGGTGATATCCGAAGTCCTTGTTGCGGAAGACCTTGATCTTCCCGACCCGGTCGGCCAGGTCGTGGCCGCCGCCCCTCTCCGCCGCGTCGACGATAGCCAGCGCCTCCGTGTAGAGCCTCGTGATCTCGGAGATGTGCTGCTCGCTCAGTTCCTTGCGCTTGTCGCCCAGCGACTTGCGCATCTTGCGCCAGTAGTCGCGGGCGTCCAGCAGGACGACCTTGCCGCGCCGGTCCCTGGACTTGCGGTTGCTGAGCACCCAGAAGTACGTGGAGATGCCGGTGTTGTAGAAGAGCTGGTCAGGGAGGGCGACGATGCCCTCCAGCCAGTCCTTCTCCAGGATCCACTGCCGGATCTTCGACTCACCCGACTCCGCCGCCCCCGTGAACAGCGGGGAGCCGTTGAAGACGATCGCGATGCGGCTGCCGCCCGCCCCGGACGCGTCCACCGGCTTCATCTTCGAGATCATGTGCTGGAGGAAGAGCAGCGAACCGTCGTTGATACGCGGCAGGCCGGCCCCGAACCGCCCGCTCTCCCCGAGGCGTTCGTGTTCGTCCTCGACGGTGTCCTTGACCTTCTTCCATTCCACGCCGAACGGCGGGTTGGCCAGGAGGTAGTCGAACGTGGTGGGCGTGTTCTTGTCCCTTTTGGAGTCGTCGCTGCTGAAGCCGTCCTGGCTGAAGGAGTTGCCGAATTTGATGTTCTCCGGGTCCTGACCCTTGATCATCATGTCCGACCGACAGATGGCCCAGGACTCGGGGTTGAGTTCCTGGCCGAAGACCTTCACCGTGGCGTCCGGGTTGAGAGCGGTAATGCGCTCCTCGGCCGCGCTGAGCATGCCGCCGGTGCCGCAGGCCGGGTCCATGACCGTCCGGACGGTGCCCGGCAGGGCCAGCGCGTCGGTGTCCGGTGCGACGAGCAGGTTGACCATCAGCCGGATGACTTCCCGCGGTGTGAAGTGCTCGCCGGCCGTCTCGTTGGACTGCTCGGCGAACCGCCGGATCAGTTCCTCGAAGATGTAGCCCATCTGGTGGTTGGTGACAATCTCGACTGGCTTGCCGTACTCGTCGAGTACGACATTGCCGTCCGCATCTCTCTTCACCGGCCGCAGGTCGAGGTCGGCGAACCGTCCGACCACCTGGTACAGGAGATCCGCCGCCTCCAGCCGCTTGATCTGCTGGGCGAAGTCGTACCGCTCCAGGACCTCCCGCGCGTTGGGGGAGAAAGCGCCGTAGTACTCGTTGAGGTACTTCGCCGCGTGCGAGGCGTCACCCGCGATGGCTTTCAGCGTGTAGGTGCTGGTGTTGTAGAAGCTGTGGCCGGACGCCTTGCGCAGGAAGCGGTCGGGGTTGATGTCCTGGTTCTCGTAGCGGGCGGCGACCTCCAGGACCTTGTCCTTGGTCGGGGCGAGGACGCACTCCAGGCGCCGCAGCACGGTGAACGGCAGGATCACCTTGCCGTAGTCGGACTGCTTGTAGTCGCCGCGCAGGAGGTCGGCGACCGACCATGCATGATTCGCCAGTTCCGTGTGCTTACTGCTGTTCAACGCTGTCCTTCCGGAGTTTCGCCGTCCCCGAGGGACGGAGAGGTCAAGTCTGATCGTTCGCGGTGCCGGGCCGCACGTTTCACGCCGATCCGTGACCGTCCGGCAACAGCGCGCCGCCGGTGAGTCCGGTGCCGAGGAGACGTGTGAGGTCCTCGGCGGTCTGGTCGGCACGGCGGGCGGCGGTACGCAGCTCGTGCAG
Source organism: Streptomyces sp. NPDC020958 (assembly GCF_055562175.1). Taxonomy (NCBI): domain Bacteria; kingdom Bacillati; phylum Actinomycetota; class Actinomycetes; order Kitasatosporales; family Streptomycetaceae; genus Streptomyces; species Streptomyces sp. NPDC020958. The sequence goes on from NZ_JBVHFU010000013.1 coordinate 86,101, forward strand.
GCGGCGGAACGCGGTGCCGTAGCGCTGCTGTTCGGCGAGTGGGAGCAAGGGAACGCGTAGTCGTCGAGGGTTCACTCGAACGATGGATGTGCTGCCGGTGGCCGCAGCGTTGACGTTCTGCTCCGCTGAGAGGAACCCAGCCAGGAACCAGGGGTCGAGCCGACGTTGATCCGGGCGGAAGAGCAGTAGATGAGGACCGAGGAAGCACCCTGTCTCGCCCGGTTCGACGACCCGGGCCACGGCGCTACGTCCCACGCGGAGCATCTCTGTGAGCAGCACGTCACTTCCCTGGATCAAGGGGAGAGCGACGCCTGTGGGAAGGTCGGCTTCCGTTCCGGAGGCGGGTTGGTTCTTCAAGACGTCGGTTTCCGTGAGCGTTGGTCGTCCGCCGAGTTCTGGTTCGGGCTGCGGTAGCGATTGGCCGCTACGGGTCCGGCGGCTTCCGGGCGCGGTGCGAAGCAAGCTGAGAGCACCGCCGCGCAGAAGATCCTCGACCGTTGCTGTGCGCCAGTCGCGGGGTCGCTCGTCTGTCGGTGGCCAGTCGCCTTCGGCGCTGAGGCCGGTCAGGTCCCTCGCGGCCCGGTGGAGTTGGTTGTAAAGCTCCGATGCCTGCCGGGCCAGCAGGGCGGGGCGCAGAGTCTGTCGGGGAGCCGTTCGGATGTGGCGGGCCGGAGTCAGGTCCACGGCCTCATTGAGGAGGGTGGTGATCGGTACGGCGCCGGCGATACCTGGGGCTCCGGTGAAGCTGTCCCGGTCCGCCAGGTATAGCCGCCACGCCGAGAGCACGGTGTCGCCGATGGCGGCCCAGTCGAGATCCCGGTTCCCGGAAGCGGATGCGTCGACCAGCAGGACCGTACTCGGAGCTTCGGCCTGCGGATCGGGTCGTTCGAGCACCCACAGATGCAGGCCGATGTGGAGTGGGGTTGCCGCGCCCTGGGGAAGCGAGACGACCGCGCGGAGGGCGCCGTCGCGTACGAGCTGCGCTCGGATACGCCGGCCAGCGGTGCGTTCCGCGACGGCGGGCGGCATGAGCAGTACGGCACGGCCGCGCGGTGCGAGGTGGGCCAGGGCGTGTTGGACCCAGGCGAGTTCGGGCTCCCCCTTGGGCGGTACGCCGTAGGCCCAGCGTTGGTCGTACGCCAGATCCTCGTGCCCCCAGTCGCGGACTCCGTACGGAGGATTACACAGGACAGCGTCGGCGGTGAGGCCCTTGAAGGCGTCGGAGCGCAGGCTGTCTCCCGAACGTACGGTGACGTCGGCCTCGGGGTCGCTCAGCCGGAGCCGTACGGCGGCCTGGGCGGCCTGGGTGACCAGGACGTCCTGGCCGTGAAGTTCGGTCGCTCCTGCGGATGCCGCCGCGGCTAGCAGGGATCCCGTGCCGCAAGCGGGGTCGAGAACGCTCGCAGGGAAGGCTCCCGTGCTGTTGGTCAGGAGCCGGGCCATGAGGTCGGCCAAGGGGCGCGGCGTGAGGTAGGTGCCGGTGCCCCCCGAGTCCTCCAGCAGACGTTCGGCCAGGACATCCGTCGCGGACTCGCCGCCCTCAGCGACGACGCACCGCACCAGGGCCCTCAGCGGCTCGGCCGCCTCGAGGGCATATGCGGCGTCCTCGGTTCCCGGGATGTCCTGGGCTTTGCCAACCGCAGCCGACCGGGCCCATCGCAGCAGTGCGTCGTCACGCAATTCGGGAAGGACTTCGCGTTCGCTCCTGTCCAGTCGGGCCGCGGCGAGCACCACAGGGAGCAGATGCAGGGCCAGTTCGCCGTCGCCGGGGTGGGTGCGCAGTGCGGTGCGAAGCCGGTCCGCCGGTGTGTCCTCGGGAAGTTGGCCACGGGCGGCGAGCCAGGCGCGTACGGCGTCGAGGTCGTAAGTGGGGCTGGTGTCCGTGCCTCCTGTAGGCGTGGGGAAGTCCGCATGCCGACGACGCCAGTTACTCACCGTGGCGCGGGTGACGCCGGCCAGCCGGGAGATGTCGGCGGCGGTCACAAGGGCACTGGCCTGCTGGTTCATGGGCTCCTGCCGGGTGACGTGGGGCGGGCGTACTGGACGGCTTCACTCTATACCGGAACCCAACGGACGTGAAGTGTTTGACAGTGCTTTCAGTTGTCGCTCTACTGGTTATGCTTTCACTGGCTTCCTGGCTTCCTGGCTTCCCCGGGTCTCCCGGGCATTCCTGTGCCCCCAACACCAATTCGAATGGAGCGGCACCATGGCTACCAGTACTTCCGGCACGTCCAAGCGCACCCTGTACCGGCTCACGGGCATCGCTCCCACGGTCGACGCGATGTTCGAGGTGCTCGACCCGGCCCGGCTCGAAGCCATTGGTGCGGAGCTGGACTTCCCGGAGGAGCGGTTGGGTGTTCCGACGCTGCTGGTCACCGGCAGCTTCGAGCAGCCGGTCGCGAGCTGGTGCGACGAGATCAACCGCACGACCGGGTGCGAGGTGTCGCGGCCCGTGAACCGGCCGGCCGGGCTGCTGATGCTCGCCGTCGACGGCGAGGTGTACGCCGTCGGCTACGACCAGGGCTTCCGTCTGGTGCCCGACCGTGTGAAGGACCAGCGGTTCGGGCTTAGTTTCGTGATCCGCAGGGTGGACCCCGCTCAGATCCGGGACATGGTCTCCCATACGCCGGGCGGCGGCCGGACCGACATCACCCTCGTGCCCGGCGGCGCTCCGGTCTGGAGCCTGGGTGTCCAGGAGCACGCTCAGATCGTGCGGCGGCTGGGAGGTCGGCTGGACGGGATCCAGCTGACGATCGCTCAGGACGACCGTACGAAGATCTCCAGTGTGGAGGGCGGTACCGGGCTGCGGATGCGTCTCGGCGTCGACGCCGCGGACCTGGTTGCGGACATCCGGGCCATCGCCCGTGTCCTTCGGGAGGAGGCCCCGACTCCGGAACTGGAGTTCGTCGAGCACATCGTCCCGGTCAAGGACGACGGCCTCGTCACGCGGCTTGAGGAGCGCCTCGACGACATGCTCGGCGAGCCGCCGGACGGACGAGTCGCGGTCGCCGTCCCGTCCGATCACTGGGACGACTACGGCGCCGCCCAGGCGTTCGCCACCAAGGTGCACAGCAGGGACGTTTACCTCACCGACGACTTCAGCCTGGAGTACGTCCTCAACCGGGCCCGCGTGCAGAGGGCGGGAACGCGCTTTGCCGCGCTCGGGGACGGCACCGTCACCCTCTACGCGCACACCCGGGCGGAGAAGGGTGACGTCATCTGGACGTCGAGCGTGCTGCGGTGGATCGAGGCGGAGGTGGCGCTCGGTGCCCGCCGGTTCTTCCTGCTGGACGGGCAGTGGTACGAGATCGGTGAGGCGTACCTGGAGGTGATCCGTTCGCAGGTGGAGCGGCTCATCACCGACACGCCCTCAGTAGATCTGCCGGCCTGGGTACTTGGGGACAAGGAGCGGGACTACAACGAGTCGGTGCCCGATCTGCGGCCCGGGTACGTCTGCTTCGATCGGGACAACGTCCGGAGCGCGCTGCACCGGGGCAACGGCGTGGAGATCTGCGACCTGCTGAGCTCGGACGATGTCCTGGTTATGGTGAAGCGGGCCAAGGGGTCCGACGCGCTGAGCCATCTGTTCGGGCAGGCCGTGGTCGCCGTGCAGACCCTGCTGCACTCGCCGGAGGCCATGGACGGGTTCGCCCGGAAGGTGGCCGCGGCCCGGCCCGGCCGGGTCCTGCCAGAGGGTTTCCGGCCGTCGAAGGTCGTCTTCGCGATCCTGCTGAAGAACGGAACCGACCTCACCGCCGACACGCTGTTCCCGTTCTCCCAGGTCACCCTCGTGCAGACGGCCAAGATGCTTGAGGCGTGGGGCGTCGCCGTCGAGGTCGTCGGGATTCAGGCCGTAGTGGCACCTCCGAGCCGGGCGGGAATCCGTCACCTGGCCGCGTAGCGAGGCCCGTCCAACGTAGCCGTCAAGGCCACGCCAGCGCACCTCGTATACGTTTGCGCAGGTCATAGCCCTGCGGCGACTCTCCTCGGCGTACAGCCCGACTCGTCTGCCGCTCTCTGTTTCCACGGCTCGGGGATCAAGGGCGTTCGCCGGCGGAGCGAGGGCGACCTGCGGCCGGCCCGCGACCCGTCCGAAACGACTGCGCCGGGGTCCTGTCACGCCCGTAGGCGCGTTTGCGGGCCGTGTTGTAGACGTCCTGGCTGGACTTGGCGCGGGTGAGCGCGGCCAGGTCCTCGAAGAAGTTGAGGTAGGCGTAGGGGTCGCCGCGTATGTGGCGTTCCGCGAGGGCGTACGGGCGCACGGTCTCCCAGGTGCGCAGGATTCGGTAGTGGGTGGCCAGGAAGACCAGGTCCTCGTCGACGACGCGGAACGCCACCAGGTAGGCGAGCATCTGGTAGAAGGCGCACACGTGGTAGACGTCGTCGCGGATGGGCTGTTCGAGACCGCTGATGCCTTGGTCGGCACCTTCTCCCGAGACGAGGCCCGCCCATAATCGCTCTTCGCTGTGGACGAACTCGGCCGACCGCCACTCCCTGAACAAGTCCAGGACCAGCGGCAGTTGGTTGGAGTTGTTCATCAGGCGGATCTGACGCAGGGTGAGCAGGAGGGTCACGCCGATCGCGGTCATCGACAGGAGCAGTGTCACCACGTTGACGAGCAGCGTCTCGCTGTCCATCCGTCCAGACTGGCATCGGGTATCGCGGGTGACAACGGTGGGGAAGACAAAGCCGGCCGGGAGTTGGAGGGAACATGGCGACGGCGCTGGTGGTGCAGAACGCCGAGGAGGGAGGGCCTGGGCGGTGGGCCGAGTGGCTTCCCGAGGGCGGCCTCGGGGTCGAGGTGGTGCGGGGGCATGCGGGGGAGGTGATGCCCGGGCGGCTGGAGCATCAGGCGCTGATCGTGCTGGGTGGGCCTCACCTTCCTGACGATGACGAGACGGCCCCATGGCTTGCGGGTGCACGGGCGTTGGTGAGACAGGCGTTGGACAGGCGGGTCCCGGTGTTCGGAATCTGCCTCGGGGCGCAGATGCTCGCGCAGGTGGCGGGCGGAGAGGTGGCGGGCGGGCACGGCGAGCCGGAGTTCGGCAGCACCGTGCTGACGCTGCGCGCGGAGGCGGCCGGAGACCCCCTGTTCCAAGGGCTGCCGGAGCGACCTGCCGCGATCGAGAACCACGTGGACGCCATCGTGCGGCTGCCCCCGGGGGCACACTGGCTGGCCAGCAGCGAACTGTGCCCCTACCAGGCGTTCCGGGTCGGTGACGTGGCCTGGGGTGTGCAGTTCCACCCCGAGGCCGGACCGGAGCGCATCGCGCAGTGGCCTGAGGGGCGGGCCGAGCGACATGGGGTGGATCGGGAGGAGCTGCGGCGGGCGGCGATGCGGGAGGATGCGGCCGCTGCCCGGGTGTGGCGAGAGGTGGCGCTGCGGTTCGCCGCGCATGTCAGAGGCGGCGGCATCAGCCGGCCGGTGTGAAGCGCATCAGGCTGTTGCGGAAGTCAAAACCAGCAGAGGTCCGCCTCCGCAGCACCTTCAACAGCCCTCGGACTTTGCTCGCCGGGTCCCGTCACTCGCATAACGAGGTCCCAACGGTGCTGACAAAGCAGGGCTCTTGGGACGCGGAGCCACTGTAGGTTCCTGCCATGAAACAGGGTAAAGAGGTCGAGAACCCAGAGTCGCGCTTCTCCGCGGTGCTGCTGGCGGCAGCCAAGCTCCCGGGCGTGCGTATTCACCGGGAGGCGTACCTCCGAAGTGCGCTGGCTCGCCATTGCTCCCAGGACGACATCCGAAGAGCGATAGAGGGGACCCCTGCCGCGGCGGGCATCAGTGTCGAGGTTCTCGACAAGGTGGCCAACGATTCCATCCGCTACGAAACCGCCAAGGTCAGCGCCCTCTCCGCCGCCGCCGGAATACCCGGCGTCCTCGCCCTTCCCGCCACCGTACCCGCGGACATGGCCCAGTACTTCGGCCACATGGTGCGTATCTCGCAGAAGCTCGCGTACCTCTACAGCTGGCCCGATCTGTTCTCCGAGGACGGTGACGACCTCGACGACGCGACCATGGGAGTACTCACGCTGTTCTTCGGCGTGATGTTCGGCACCCAGTCGGCGAACGCGGCCGTGGGGAAGGTCGCCGGGATGATGTCGAAGGAGGTCGCCAAGAAGCTGCCCCAGAAGGCGCTGACCCAGGGTGTCATCTATCCGATAGTGAAGAAGGTCGCGGCATACCTCGGCGTCCAGATGACGAAGCAGTCGTTCGCCAAGACCGTCTCCAAGGCCATCCCCCTCGTAGGGGCCGCTGTCTCCGGCGGGCTCACTTTCGCGACCTACCTTCCGATGGCCAAGAGGCTCAAGAAGCACCTCTCCAGCCTGCCGCTGGCGGAGCCCTCGCACCGGATGACGGATGAGAAAGTCGTGGACGGCGAGGTCGTGGAAGTCGTGGAAGTCGTGGAGCACCAGGGGTCGTTCACCACAGCGAACGCTGAACACCACGGCGCAGATGACGCAGGGCGTTGGGGGTGAGGCTGGCGACCGCGACACGGAGAGCGGTGGCCTCAGTAGTGGTAGCGGGCCTTGAGGATCTTGACTTCCTTCTCGTCCACCCGGTACACGAGCCGGTGCTCGTCGTCGATCCGGCGTGACCAGTAGCCCGACAGGTCACCCTTCAGGGGTTCCGGCTTGCCGATGCCGGTGAAGGGGGTGCGCTGGATCTCGCCGATCAGCCGGGTGATCCTGCGGGCCATGGCGCGGTCCGAGCCGAGCCAGAACAGGAAGTCCTCCCATGCGGCCGGGTCGAAGTGGACGCTCCTCACCCGTCACCCACCAGTTCTTCCAGCTCTGCCATGGTCCTGGTGACCACGGCCTCGCCGGCCCTGTCCCGTGCGACGGCTTCCATGAGGCTGCGCGCGTTGGCGGGAGAGCGCAGCAGGTAGACGGTCTCCTGCCAGGAGTCGTAGTCCTCGGCGGACATCAGAACCGCGTCGCCGCTCTTGGAGCTGATACGCACGGGGGTGTGGTCGTCGTTGACGCGCTTGATGAGGGGGAAGAGGTCCTTGCGGGCCTCGCTGGCACTTATGGTCATCCGGCAGCACCTCTTTCCTGGTGGTACTCGAAAATGGTACCGCACTGGTACTTGATTCTGGTACGAGTCGCGGAACGCGGAAGCTGTGAACCTCGCTCCGGACGGTTCGAGCGTGTGTGGGGGGGAGGGGGGCGGACCGCGCACCCCTGCCTCGCTTCAGGCTCTCCCGCCCTGCCGGTCAGCGCGAGCCGGGAGAACCCGTCTCTGGGTGCCGGACTCCTGGGGCGGGGGCAAGCGGAGGCTTGTGGGGCGGCCGGGCCTGGAAGGGCTTCTGTGTCGCAATGGGCCGTTTCGCGGCGTACAACTATCCAAGGCGCCGTCTGTCTTACCAGACACACACCAACGCGAGCTACCGGGGGGTAGTCATGCGACGGCGACACATAGGTACCGCACTGGCCGCGATGATGCTGGCGGGCGGTGGGCTGGTGGCCGGTACGGTTCCGGCGGTGGCCGCGCCGGCGGCCGTGGACTGTGCCGTGACGTGGGGAAGCCTGGACAAGAGCGGGGACTCCGTTGTCAACAGGCGGCTGGTCGACGTGCGGGCCGGGCAGCACGAGTGCTACGACCGGCTGGTCTTCGACGCCCAGGGCTCCTCGGCCGACCCGATCAAGTACAACGTCCGCTACGTCGACGTCCTGCACCAGGACCCGTCCGACGCCGTGGTCCCCATCAAGGGCGGCGCCATTCTGGAGATCTCGCTGTTCTCCTCGCGCTACGACCCGGCGACCGGACAGCCCTACCCGGCGCTGCCCGCCGTCGACGTCACCGGGTACCGGACCTTCCGGGAGTTCAAGGTCACGGGTGGGTCCGAGGGCTACACCCAGGCGGGGTTGGGCGTGCGGGCCCGGCTGCCGTTCCGGGCCTTCCAGACGGCCGACCATCTCGTGGTGGACGTGGCCCACACCTGGTGACCCCGTCCGGCCGGGGTGCGCTTCCCGGTGCGCCCCGGCCGTCGGCGGTCCAGGGAGATCAGCGCGCCGGATATGCTGCCCCGTCTCGTCAGGTCAGGGAGGAACGGCATCATGAGCGGCACCCCGATACCGCTGCCCGAGCGGATCGAGCTCGCGGACGAAGGTCTCGTCCTGCGGGACTGGACGGAGGCGGACCTGGCCGCGATGCCGGAGCTGTTCGACCATCCCGACATCGCCTACTGGACGCCGATCGTCTCCCCCTTCGACGAGGCGGCCGCCGTCGCACGGCTCGACCGGGCCCGGCAACTGCGCGCGGAGGGCACGACCGTTCTGCTCGCCATCACCACCGACGGCCGCGCGCCGCTCGGTGAGGTGATGTTGCGGCTGGGCCCCGAGGGCGGGGAGATCGGCTACGCGCTCGGCCCGGCGCACCGTGGCCAGGGGCTGGCCGTGCGGGCGGTGCGGATCATGGCCGCGTACGCGTTCCAGCAGCTGGGCGTGGGGCGCGTCTTCCTGGAACTGGAAGCCGAGAACGCCGCCAGCGTCGCCGTCGCCACCAAGGCGGGGTTCCGACTGCTCGACGTGCCGCTGGTCGAGGGGGAGGAGAAGGGGCGGCCCTACGCCCTGCAGACGTGGGACCTGCCGTCGCCGTCGGCTCCGGGACGCTGAGGCAGACCGGCCGGCAGGCGGCCGGAGCCGTCGTGCGGCATCGCGCATCATGGAGCGTCCGAGTCCGCCCGCCCGGTCAGGAGCCGCCCCCATGTCCGACGCACCCGGTGCCGACAACCCGTTGACGAACCGTCTCGCCGGTCACGTCCGGGACTTCGAGAAGCTGCTCGTGTGCTACTTCGATTCGCTGGGCGGCGACGGGCGCCTCGACGTCCCGTCCTACGGCGACCTCGCCCCGGAGAGCCTCGCGATGGTACGGGAGTTGACCCTGCGCGGCGGCAAACGGATCCGGGTGGTGGTGCTGCGGGAGGCCGCGCGTCTCGTGACGGACGAACCCGTCGCCGGGCTGGACCACGCCGCCCTCGGCGTCGAACTCCTGCACACCCACGGGCTGATCCACGACGACCTCATCGACGACAGTGCCGTCCGGCGCGGGGGTCCCTCCACCTACTACGCCTACCGTGAGCGGTTCCCCGGTCACCCCCGGACGGCCCTCGGGCTCACCGTGCTCGCCGGTGACCTCGCGCTGGCGCTGGCCGTGCGGGTGCTGCTCGGCGCGGAGGGCGACGCGTCGGTGCGGCAGGCCATGGTCGAGGTGCTGACCCGGGCCGCCGCCGAGACGGTGCTCGGGCAGGTCGTCGACCTGGAGCGGGACCTCGGCGACACCGTCCCGGACGACGAAGTCCTGCACCAGGTCGCCGACTTCAAGTCCGCCCGGTACTCCCTCCTCGCCCCGCTGCACCTCGGCTTGCTGGCGGCCGGCGAGCGACCGGAGCGGTACGCGGACGAGCTGCGGCGGTACGCACGGCTCGTCGGGATCTGCGCGCAGATGCGGGACGACTACCTGGATCTCTTCGGGGACGGCAAGGAGACGGGGAAGCCGGTCGGGACCGATGTCCGCGACGGCAGGCGCAGTTATGTCGTGGCCGCACTGCTGTCCTCGGTCAGCGGGGCGGAGCGGTGCCTGGTGGAGGCGGCCCTGGGGGACAGCAGTTGCAGCGACGCGACGATCGCCGTCGTCCGGGGGATCGCCGAGGAGCGCGGGGTGCGGGAACGGCTGCGGGAGTCGATGCGGGCCCATGCCGACCAGGCGGTTCTGGTCGCCGGCGGCTGGCGTGAGCGGTGGCGGAGCGAGGCGGTCGGATTTTTCGAGGCACTGCCGTACTGGAGCGTCGAACGGTCCCGGTGAAGCAGCGCCTGCGTGAACGGATTGTGACCGACAGGCGGTGAGTTGTCCCGTAGGTGCGTACTCTGTACCCCGCATCGAGCACACCGAAGAGAGGTCAGCCGTATGTCTGAGTCACCGAGCACCGAACTGGCTTCTCAGTACGGTGAGCGCATCCAGCAGGACCTCGATCTGAACGCCGCGGAACAGGAGCGTCTCGGCGCCGAGATCGCCGCCCTCGAAGCGCAGTTGCGCACGCTGCGGGAGAACAGGGTGGTGCTGGAGCGGCTGCGGGACGCGCTGGGCCCGCAGGCAGGGGCTTCCGCCCCCGAAGCCGCGGAGGGAGCGAAGGCGCCCGAGGGCAACGAGGTCGACGAGGCCCACGAGGCCCACGAGGTCAACGAGGCCCACGAGGTCAACGAGTCCGCCACGTCCGCCGATGCCCCCGCGTCCGCCGCGGCGGCGAAGGGCGCGGAGGTCACCGTGGCCGTCGTACCGCGCCAGAAGACCGGGCCCGCGTCGAACGGGGCGGCGGACTCCGGCAGCAGCAAGGCGAGCGCCGACACGGCAGGTCGAGGCAAGGCCGGCAGCGGCAAGGCGAGCTCCGGCAAGGCCGGCTCCCGCAGGGAAGGCCCCCGTAAGACCGACACCGGTAAGGCAAGCCCCCGCAAGGCAGACGCCGGTAAGGCAAGCCCCCGCAAGGCAGACGCCGGTAAGGCAGACGCCGGCAGGGCGGCCCCTGGTGAGGCGGCCCCGGACGCGGCGAAGCCGTCTCTTGTCGACGCCGTGCGCACGTATCTCGGACAGCAGCAGGAGCCGCGCTCCGCGGTCGAGGTCGCGGAGGCGATCAGGTCCGGCCAGCCCGGCCGGACCATCAAGACGACGGTGATCCGTACGACCCTGGAGAGCCTCGTCGCCAGGAACCTCGCCCAGCGCAGCAAGCAGGGCAGGTCGGTGTTCTACACGCCGACGGCGGCGGTCTGAACGGACCCGCCACCGCGTCGCCCGGTCACGCCACCGTCGCGCACGGGGCCGTCCGGGACGGCGAAGGGGTCGTCGGCGGCGTTCTGGTTGCGGGGGAGCACGCCGTCCTCGTCGAACCCGGCCGTGAAGATCCCCAACGGCACACCCGGGGAGGCTAACCCCGGGCCGGACACGCCTCAGGGCGTGAGCGAGCGCTCCCGCACCCGGGCCAGGTGCCCCTCGAAGACCTCCCTCGCCTGCGGGGTCAGGGTGCGCAGGGCCACCAGTGCCGTGATCACCACGTCGCACAGTTCGCCCTGCACGTCCTCCCAGGAGTGGGTGACGCCCTTGCGGGGGTTCTGGCCGGTCGCGCCGATCACCGCCTGGGCGACCTCGCCGACCTCCTCGGTGAGCTTGAGCATGCGCAGGACGACGCCGGTCTCGCCGTCGTGCTCGCGGTGGGCGTCCAGCCAGGTCCAGAGGTCCTCGACCGAGGTCCACAGGTCCGGCGTCGGGTCAGGGGGCGCGGTTCGCTGTTCCGTCATGCCGGAGAGTCTGCCCCGTCTGCCCACCCCGTCCGCCCCGCCCGGCACTCACTCCTCGAACAGCGCCTCCTGCTCCCCCTCCTTCGCCCGCTGCACCCGCTTGTTCCGGGCGCCGATCACCAGGGCCGTCGCCGCCGCGGTCACGCCCAGCGCCGCCGGGACCATCCAGCCCCGGTCGAGGACATGGCCGAGGGCGTGGTCCAGGGAGAGCCGGCCGGGGCCCGAGACGGCGAGACCCGCCGCGGTCAGGCCCAAGGAGGCCGCGTACTCGTAGCCGCCCTCCTGCGCGAAGAAGCCGTTCGGCATGTGCAGCGCGGCGGCGCCCGCCATCGCCCCGGCCGCCGCGGCACCCGCCGCCGGGGTCGCCAGGCCCAGCGCCAGCAGCGTGCCGCCGCCCGCCTCCGCGAGCCCCGCCGCCACCGCGCTCTGCTTGCCGGGCTCGTACCCGACCGACTCCATGAACTGGCCGGTGCCCGTGATCCCGCCCCCGCCGAACCAGCCGAGCAGCTTCTGCGCGCCGTGCGCGGCCAGCACCCCGCCGGTGCCCAGCCGGAGCAGCAGCAGCCCCACATCACGTCGGTCGTAGCAGGTCACGGTGACTCCCATCGGCGGCAACGGATCACGGGTTTCCACCGTCGCACCCGCCACACCCGAACGACCCGTCCTCGCGGCCGTTCGGGTGGCGCCCCCCGCCCGCGAGGCCACGGCGCCGACCCGGGCCCGCCCGCCCGGCGGACCCCCGGCAGGCCGCCCCGCGGACCGCGCCCTTGCCTTGGCGTGCACTTCAACTTCTAGCGTCCGACCCATGGAAACCGACAGCACCACCAGGACCCTGGGACGTTCCGGCATCCGCGTCAGCGCGCTCGGCTTCGGCTGCTGGGCCATCGGCGGCGAGTGGCAGGACGCCGACGGGCAGCCGCTCGGCTGGGGCAAGGTCGACGACGACGAGTCCGTACGGGCCGTGCGCCGCGCCCTCGACCTCGGCGTCACCTTCTTCGACACCGCCGACACCTACGGCGCCGGGCACAGCGAGCGCGTCCTCGGCCGCGCCCTCGGCAAGCACCGGGACGAGGTGGTCGTCGCCACCAAGTGGGGCAACGTCTTCGACGAGGAGACCCGCACCCTCACCGGCGCCGACGACTCCCCGGCGTACGTCCGCCGCGCCCTGACCGCCTCGCTGCGCCGCCTCGGCACCGACCACGTCGACCTCTACCAGCTGCACCTGTCCGACGCCGACCCGGCGCGCGCCGCCGAACTCCGCGACGTCTGCGAGGAGTTGGTGGGGGAGGGGCTCATCCGCGGCTACGGCTGGAGCACCGACGACCCCGACCGTGCCGCCGTCTTCGCCGAGGGGCCGCACTGCACGGCCGTGCAGCACACCCTCAACGTGCTCCAGGACGCACCGCGACTGGTGGCCCTGGCCGAGGAGTTGCGGCTCGCCTCGATCAACCGCAGCCCGCTGGCCATGGGGCTGCTCGGTGGCCGACGGGCCGCGGCCGGCGCCGGGGACATCCGCAGCAGGCCGCCGGCCTGGCTGCCCGGGTTCGGGGACGGGACCGGCGCCGACGCCGCCTGGGTGGAGCGGATCGAGGCCGTGCGGTCCGTGCTCACCAGCGGGGGCCGGACCCTGGCCCAGGGTGCCCTCGCCTGGATCTGGGCGCGCAGCCCGCGCACGGTCCCGATTCCCGGCTTCCGGTCCGTCGCCCAGGCCGAGGAGAACGCCGGCGCGCTCGCGAAGGGGCCGCTCACCGAGGCCCAGCTGGCCGAGATCGACCGGCTGCTCGAACGGTGAGCGGCCCCTGCGGCGCGCGGGCGGTCAGTGGCCCCGGCCGCCGCCGTGCTGCTGCCCGTACGCGGCCTGCCGCGGCTCGCCGTACCCCGCCCCCTGCTGCGCGAGGCGCTGTCCGCCGCCCTGCTCGGTGAGGGTGATCAGACCGGCCTCGATGGTGGCCAGACGCGGGGCGCGGCGGGCGATGGAGGAGTCGTGGGTGACCATGACGAAGGTCAGTCCGTACTCGTGCCACAGGCCCTCCAGCAGGGCCATGATGTCGTCGCGGGTGCCTTCGTCGAGGTTGCCGGTGGGCTCGTCCGCGAGCAGCACCTTCGGCTTCTTCACCAGCGCGCGGGCGATCGCGACGCGCTGCTGCTGGCCGCCGGACAGCTCGGACGGGGCGTGCCCGAGCCGTTCGCCGAGGCCCACCGAGCGCAGCGCCTCGGCGGCCCGCTCCCGGCGCTCGGCGGGCTTGACGCCGAGGGGTACGAGGGCCGTCTCCACGTTCTCCTGCGCGGTCAGCGTCGGGATGAGGTTGAACGACTGGAAGATGATGCCGATCTTCTCGGCGCGCAGCCGGGTCAGCTTGGTCTCGCTGATCCGGGCGAGGTCCTCGCCGTCCAGTTCGACGCTGCCCTCGGTGGGGCGGTCGAGGCCGCCGATCATCTGGAGCAGGGTGGACTTGCCGCCGCCGGTGGGGCCCTGGATGACGAGCTGGTCGCCGTCCTCGATGGTCAGGTCGATGCCGCGCAGCGCCTCGACCGTCTCCTTCCCTCGCGTATAGCGCTTGGTGACACCGGTGAGTCTGTACATGGGTTCTCCACAGAGTGGTATGGCCGCAGGAGGAAGGGATTGGGGGGAGGGGGGTGGGGCGCCGCGTCCCGGGGGAACGGAGGCGGCGCCCCGGCTCGGGGGAGTCCCGGTGCTACGAGACGCTGCGCAGGGCGTCCGCCGGGCGCATCCGGGAGGCGCGCCAGCCGCCCATCGCGCCGGCGATCAGACCGCCGGTGACCGCGAGGCCGACCGCGAGGGCGATGGTGGTGAGGGAGACGGGCGCGGTCAGCGCGATCTCCAGCGTGTTCTGGGTGGACTGCCCGCCGGGGCCGCCGCCCGGGCCGCCGCCCATGCCGCCCCCGCCGCCGGTGGAGCCCAGCTGGGCGGTGAGCTTCGGGCTGACCGCGGTGACCGCGTAGGCCGCGCCGACGCCGATCGCGATGCCGAGGGCGCCGCCGATCAGGCCGTTCACCATGGACTCGCCGACCACCTGGCGGGTCACCTTGCGGCTCGGCCAGCCGAGGGCCTTCAGGGTGCCGAACTCACGCACCCGGCGGGAGACCGCGGAGGAGGTCAGCAGGGCCGCGACCAGGAAGGCCGCCGCGAGGACCGCGACGGAGAGCCACTTGCCGACGCTGGTCGCGAGGCTGGAGGCGGTGGAGAGGGAACCGGAGACGGTGGACGCCAGGTCGGCGGAGGTGGTGACCGTCGTACCGGAGATGTTCGACTGGATCTCCTTCTTCACGGTGGAGATCTGCTGGGAGTCGGTCGCCTTGACGTAGATCGTGGTGACCTCGTTCTTCGCGTCGCCGAGCGTCTGGGCGAGCTTCAGCGGGATGAACAGGTCGGTGGTGGACTCGCTGCTGTCCGGGGTGGCGATGCCGATGACCGTGAACTTCGTACCGGAGATCGTGAAGGTCGAGCCGACCTTGTACTTCTTCTCCTTGCCGTACGACTTGCTGACCACCGCGACCTTCGAGGTGGTCGCCGAGGCGGTGAAGGTCCTGCCCGAGGTGATCTTCATCGAGGCCAGCGGGCCGAGGCCCTGGTGGGCCACGTCGACGCCGACCACCGAGTAGCTGTTGACGTTGAAGTCGGCGCCGCCGCCCTGGACCTGCGGCTGGCTCCCGCCCGAGCTGCCACTGCCGCCGCCCGGCTGCCCCTGGCCACCGCTGTTGCTGCCGCTGGTGCTGCTGCCGGTGGTGGTCTTCGCCTTGCCCTGGGTGAAGGAGCCGTCGACCTTGGTGACGTTGAGGGAGAGGGCGCCGACCGCGCTCGCCACGCCCTTCTGTCCGGCGACCTTGGTGACCAGGGTGGACTTCAGGGCCTGACCGCCCTGAGTCATCACCCGGTCCGAGCTCTGCTTGGTGCTGCTGCTCGACTTGGCGCCGAACTTGAAGCTCGGACCGCCGGAGCCGCCCGAGGCGGGCGCCGACTGGGCCTTGGTCACCGTCATGTCGGTGCCGAGGCCGTAGAGCGACTGGAGGACCTTGTCCTGAGCCTTGGACATACCGGCCGACACGGAGCTGACCGTGATGACCAGCGCGATACCGAGCGCCAGACCCAGTGCGATGACCAGGGCCGCCTTCTTTCTGCGGCCCAGCTCGCGCTTGAGATAGATGCCAAACATCCCGTTCCTCGAAGGTTCTTGGCGCCCGCTGTGGGCGCCGGCTCACGCTAGGGAGGAACCTTTGAGTCGTACTGAGTAAAAGATGTGTCAGGGCTGAGAAAACCGGCACTCTCATCGAACTTTCATAAGACAGCAAATTCCTTTCCGGGCGAGGGGGTCCTCCGGGGAATCCGCAGTTGGACGCGGTGTACGGTCCCGGGATGCGCGATTCCTCTCGGCTGACCCGGCGTGCCGCCCTCGGGCTGACGGCCGCCGCCCTGCCCGTCCTCTCGGCGACCCCCGCCTCCGCAGCCACGGCGATAGGCGGCGAGCGGCTGGCACGCGGCGGCATACAGGTGAGCGGCGCCACCGGCTTCCCCAGGAAGATCACCGCCCGGGCCTGGCTGCTGGCCGACTGCGAGAGCGGAGAGGTGCTCGCCTCGTACGCCGCGCACCGGCGCCTGCCGCCCGCCTCCACCCTGAAGATGCTGTTCGCGGACACCGTGCTGAAGAAGTTCGAGCGCAGCGGGCGCTACCAGGTCAAGGACTCCGACCTCGCCGACGTCCCGTCCGGCTCCAGCCTGGTCGGGATCAAGCCCGGCCTCACCTACACCGTCGAGCAGCTGTGGCAGGGCGTCTTCCTGCGCTCCGGCAACGACGCCGTGCACGTCCTCTCCCACATGAACGGCGGGATCGCGAAGACCGTCGCCGAGATGCAGGCCAAGGCGGTCGACCTGCAGGCCCTGGACACCCATGTGGTCAGCCCGGACGGCTTCGACCACCCGGGCCAGCTGTCGTCCGCGTACGACCTGACGCTCTTCGCCCGGCACGGGCTCAAGGACGAGGAGTTCCGGAGCTACTGCGGGACGAGGACCGCGAACTTCCCGGCGGGCGGCAAGAAGACCTTCCAGATCCAGAACACCGACCGCCTGCTCACCGGCGCCTGGGGACTGGACGTCTACAAGGGCCTGTTCGGCGTCAAGAACGGCTACACCAGTCATGCCGGCAACACCTTCACCGGCGGTGCCACCCGGGGTGGCCGCACCCTGCTGGTCACCGTCATGCATCCGGCCCCCGGCACCAACGCCGTGTACGAGGAGACCGCCGCGCTCCTCGACTGGGGCTTCGGCAAGGGGAGCGCGGCGCGGTCGGTGGGGGTGCTGGTCGATCCGCTGAGCGAGGGCGGCGCGAGGGCGGGTTCGTCCGCCTCGGACGGCAACGGGGCCGCGGGGGCGGCCGGTACGGGGGCGGCGTCGCCGTCGTCCGGTCCCTCGCCGTGGCGGCTCGCGGAGGGCGGGGCGGTGACGCTGGCGCTGCTGGGCGCCGGGGGCTGGGCGCTGCGCCGACGCCGCCGTGCGACGGCCGGTGCCGGTGCCGATGCGAGCGCCGAGCCCCGCCGGCGCCGGCGCGCGAGGGCCGCCGCCGGACCCGATGCGGGCGCCGAGCGTGACTCGGCCGACGTGCAGGGGAGTTGACGTCTCGCGGCAGCCGTCCCACCCGCCGGTGCGTACCCGCGGTCCCACGCGGGTCCACCCCCACCCGGTCCGGTGGAACGGCTGCCGCCTCCCCCCTCGGAATGGTCGGCGGAACCCCAGAGCCCCAAGTGTGAAGTTCTGGTGGAGAAGAGTCGAGCATAGGCCTGTTACCGGCCGCAATACCGCGGAGGTGAGTATTCCGCTTGTGTGGATTGCGAAGACCCTGACTGAACGGCGGTTCAGCCCCGCCCCACGTACGGCATCGCCGTCGCCAGCACCGTCGCGAACTGCACGTTCGCCGCCAGCGGCAGCTCGGCCATGTGCCGCACGGTGCGCGCCACGTCGGCCACGTCCATCACCGGTTCCGGGACGATCTCCCCGTTCGCCTGGAGCGCGCCGGTCTCCATCCGTGCCGTCATCTCGGTGGCCGCGTTGCCGATGTCGATCTGCCCGACCGCGATCCCGTAGGGCCGCCCGTCCAGGGAGAGCGACTTGGTGAGCCCCGTCAGCGCGTGCTTGGTCGCGGTGTAGGCGACGGAGCGCGGGCGGGGCGTGTGCGCCGAGATCGACCCGTTGTTGATGATCCGGCCGCCCTGCGGGTCCTGCTCCTTCATCTGCCGGAAGGCGGCCCGCGCGCACAGGAACGCCCCGTTGAGGTTCGTGTCCACGACGTGCCGCCACGCCTCGTACGACAGGTCCTCGACGGCCACCCCGCCGGGCCCGAACGTCCCGGCGTTGTTGAACAGCAGGTCGACCCGCCCGAACCGGTCCACGGCCGCCGCGAACAGCCCGTCGACGTCCCGCTCCACCGCCACGTCCGTGCGGACGGTGACGGAGCTGCCCTCGGGCACCAGCGCCGCGGTCGCTTCCAGCGTGTCCGGGCGGCGGCCGGCCAGCGCCACCGACCAGCCGGCCCTCAACAGCTCGACGGCGACGGCCCGCCCGATCCCCGAACCCGCACCGGTGACGACCGCGATCTTCGATTGCTTGGCATCCATGGAGCCGCACCCTACGGAGGGCGGCCGGGTCGGGTCACGCCTCCCCGGGGTAGCGCACCCCGATCTGCTCCCGGAGGGTGTCCAGGGTGCGCATGACCGCCAGGGTGCCGGTCAGCGGGACGAGCGGGGACTCCTTCTCGCCGGCCCGCAGGGCCCGCATGACCTCACGGGCCTCGTGGCGCAGGGTGTTGCGCGGGCCGTCGGCCGGGTCCATCGCGAACTCCTCCGGGTCGCGGCCGTCGCGGTGCAGGACGAAGCGCTCGGGGTGGAAGAAGCCGTCCGGGATGTCGATCCGGCCGTGCGAACCGGTGATCGAGGCGCCATTGCCGGTGCCGCCGACGATGGAGCAGTGCACCAGGGCGAGAGCGCCGCTCTCCCAAGAGAGCAGCGCACCCGTCTGGAGATCGACGCCCTCCTCCGAGAGCACCGCTCGCGCCGACATCCCGTCCGGTTCCCCGAGCAGCAGATGCGCGAACGACACCGGGTACACGCCCAGGTCGAGGAGCGCGCCCCCGCCCAGCGCCGGGTCCCGCAGCCGGTGCGCCGGCGGGAACGGCCCCTCCAGGCCGAAGTCCGCCTGCACGGTCCGCACCTCGCCGATCGCCCCGTCCCGGACCAGCGCCGTCAGCCGCCGCACCAGCGGGTTGCAGTACGTCCACATCGCCTCCATCAGGAAGCGGTCGTGCTCCTTCGCCAGCGCGACGAGTTCCTCGGCCTCCCGGCTGTTGACCGTGAACGCCTTCTCGCACAGCACGTTGCGCCCCGCCCGCAGGCACAGCCCGGCGGCCGCCCGGTGCGCCGCGTGCGGAGTGGCGACGTACACGACGTCGACGTCTTCGTCCCGGGCCAGCGACTCCCAGTCGCCGTAGGCCCGCTCGATCCCGAACCGCTCCGCGAAGGCCCGCGCCGACTCCGGCGACCGCGAGGCGACCGCCGTGATCTCCGCGTCGGGCAGGTCCACCAGGTCCGCCGCGAAGGCCGCCGCGATCCCTCCCGTCGCCAGGATCCCCCACCGCACACTCTGCTCAGCCATCCCGGCAGCCCCACCCTCGCTCATGTGTTTCCAGGCAGTCTGTACGAGCTGAGAGCATATGCGGGGGCCGACCGGGTCCAGCAAGAGCGGACCCGTACCGCGAGACCTACGCAGTGGGGGGAACATGCCCGAGCAGCCGGCGCCGACCACACCAGGCGCCCAGGACACCGCCGTACCCCGAGGCACCGCGGCCGCGCCGCCCGCCACCCGCCGCGCCGGACTCCTCCTCGTCCTGGTCCTCGGCGGGCTCACCGCGACGCCCCCGCTGGCGATGGACATGTACCTCCCCTCGCTGCCCGAGGTCACCCGCTCCCTGCACGCCCCCGCCGCCACCGTCCAGCTCACCCTCACCGCCTGCCTCGCCGGCATGGCCCTGGGGCAGCTCGCCGTCGGCCCGATGAGCGACCGCTGGGGACGCCGCCGCCCGCTGCTGGCAGGGCTCGCCGTCTACCTCGTCGCCACCGCCCTGTGCGCCGTCGCCCCCGACGTCGAGACCCTCGTCGCCCTCCGGCTCGCACAGGGCCTCGCGGGCGCCGCGGGCATCGTCATCGCCCGGGCCGTCGTACGCGACCTGTACGACGGGGACGCCATGGCCCGCTTCTTCTCCACCCTGATGCTGGTCTCGGGGGCGGCACCGATCGTGGCCCCCCTGATCGGCGGGCAGATCCTGCGGGTGACGGACTGGCGGGGCGTCTTCGTCGTCCTCACCGTCGTCGGAGCGGCGCTCGCCGCGCTGGTCTGGGTCAGGCTCCCCGAGACCCTGCCGCCCGCCGACCGGCACGCCGGGGGAGCGGCCGGGGCCGTACGCGCGATGCGCGGCCTCCTCGCCGACCTCCCCTTCACCGGTTACATGCTCGCGGGCGGCTTCGCCTTCGCCGCCCTCTTCGCATACATAAGTGCCTCGCCCTTCGTCATCCAGGAGATCTACGGCGCCTCCCCGCAGACCTTCAGCCTGCTCTTCGGCCTCAACTCCGTCGGGCTGGTGATCGCCGGGCAGGTCAACGGCAAGCTGCTGGTCGGCCGGGTCCGCCTGGACAAGGTGCTCGGCGTGGGCCTGGTGGTCACCGTCCTCGCCGCCACCGCCCTGCTGCTGATGTCCACCGGCGCCCTCGGCCCGGTCGGACTCGCCCCCGTCGCCGCCGCCCTCTTCGTCCTGATGTCCGCGATGGGCGTCACCCTCCCCAACGCCCAGTCCCTCGCCCTGCTGCGCACCCGGCACGCCGCCGGTTCCGCGTCCGCGTTGCTCGGCACCACGTCGTTCCTGGTCGGCGCGGTCGCCTCGCCGCTGGTCGGGATCGCCGGGGAGAGAACCGCCGTGCCCATGGCGGTCGTCCAACTGGCGGGGGCACTGGTGGCACTGGCCTGCTTCATGGGAATGTGCCGTCCCTGGGATGCGCGGGCGAACACCCGTGCGGGAACGGAGAATGGGGGTGTCCCCGTTCGGGCGGAGCCGAGAAAGGCGGAAGAGCGCTGAGCGTGCCGAGACTGCGCGTCGAGACACCGGAACGGGCCGGGCTCGACCCAGCGGAACTCAGACACCTCGTCCGCGAGGTGTGCGACCTGACCACCGGGGAGCGGCCCTGGGCGGCGGGGGCCGTCGTGGTCGCCGGACGCGGCCCCGTGATCGCCGTGCAGCAGGCCGCGGGCTGGGCCGTGCGCTGGTCCGGGTACGACCCCGAGACCGACACGGGTGTCGAACTGCCGCCCGCCGACCGGGTCCCGATGACCGTCGACACCCCCTTCGACGTGGCCTCCCTCACCAAACTCTGCACCGCGGTCGCCGCCGTGCAGCAGCTGGAACGCGGCACCCTCGGCATCGACGCCCGTGTCGGCGCCTACCTCCCCGACTTCCACGCGGCCGCCGCCCACGGCATCACCGTCCGCCAGCTCCTCACCCACACCTCCGGCCTGCGCCCCGAACTCCCGCTGTACGACTGCCCGGACGACACCGCCCGCCTCGACCTGCTGCGCGCCGAGGCACCCAGCTCCCCACCCGGCGTCCACCGCTACTCCGACCTGAACATGCTGCTGCTCCAGCACGTCCTGGAGCGCATCACCGGCCGCACCCTCGACGTCCTCGTGCGCGACGGCATCACCCGGCCGCTGGGGATGACCGCCACCGACTTCGGGCCCTGCCCCGGCGCGGCGGCCACCGAGGACCAGCGGCGGCCGTGGGCCAAGGCGGACCGGGGGATGCTGCGCGGTGTCGTGCACGACGAGAACGCCTGGGCGCTGGGCGGGGTGGCCGGGCACGCGGGTCTGTTCGCCACCGCGCGCGACCTGGCGGTCCTCTGCCGCGCCCTGCTCGCGGGCGGCGCCTACGGACCGGCCCGCATCCTCGGCCCCGACTTCGTGGACCTGCTGCTGAGCCCGCCGGGACTGGGGTTCGTCGTCGACCAGCCGTGGTTCATGGGCGAACTTGCGGGGCGGGGCGCGGCCGGGCACACCGGGTTCACGGGGACGAGCCTCGTCCTCGACCGGGCCACGGACAGCTTCCTGGTCCTGCTGGCCAACACCGTGCACCCGGTGCGGCGGCCCGCGGACAGCGCGCCCCGGGCCGCCGCGGCGACCCGCCTCGCCCGGGCTGTCCATACAATCGCCGGGTGAACCACCCCGCAGCCCAGGACCCCGCAGCGAACGACCCCGCAGCGAACGACCCCGCGGCGAACGACCTCGCGGCCCCGGCCGACCGGCTTCGTGCCACCCTCGGTCACCTCCTCGACGGACTCCCGCCCCGGCAGGCCGCAGGTGCGGTCGACCGGCTGATCGCCAACTACCGCGGCGCCACCCCGACCGACGCACCGATCCTGCGGGACCGGGCCGACGTGGTGGCCTACGCGGCGTACCGGATGCCGGCGACCTTCGAGGCGGTACGGTCGGCGCTGGCCGAGTTCGCCGAGGCGCTGCCGGAGGGCTGGGCGCCGGACAGCCACGTGGACGTCGGCGGCGGGACGGGCGCGGCCACCTGGGCGGTGACCGACACCTGGGCCGGGGTACGGCCGGTGACGGTCCTCGACTGGGCCGAGCCCGCGCTGGCCCTCGGCAGGGAGATCGCCGCGGCGAACCCGGCGCTGCGCCAGGCGTCGTGGCGCCGCTCCCGGATCGGAGCAGCGCTCACCATCGAGAGCACCGATCTGGTCACGGTGTCGTACGTCCTGAACGAACTCGACGAGGCCGACCGGGCCGCCCTCGTCACCGCCGCCGCGTCCGCCGCGCGGTCCGTGGTGATCGTCGAGGCCGGCACCCCGGCCGGCTACGCCCGGATCATCGAGGCCCGGGACCGCCTGGTCGCGGCCGGTTTCCGGATCGCCGCGCCCTGCCCGCACAGCGCCGCCTGCCCGATCGTGCCCGGCACGGACTGGTGCCACTTCTCGGCCCGGGTCAGCCGCTCCTCCCTGCACCGCCAGGTCAAGGGCGGCTCACTGCCCTACGAGGACGAGAAGTTCAGCTATGTCGCCGCCACCCGCCTGCCGGCCGCCCCCGCCCCGGCCCGGGTGGTGCGGCGGCCCCAGATCCGCAAGGGCCAGGTCCTCCTCGACCTGTGCGAGCCCGACGAGCAACTGCGCCGGACGACGGTCACCAAACGCCACGGCGACCTGTACCGGGCGGCACGGGACGCGGACTGGGGGGACCCGTGGCCGCCGAGGGGCGGGAAGGAGTAACGGGCGTGACGGGCGTGACGGGGGTGACGGGGGTGGGCGTGAGCCCCTCTAACGGCAGTGAGTCGGTGTTCGGGCCGCGAAGCCTTCTCACCCCCGCGAGGCCTGCCGCGGGCGCGAGACCCTGTAACCCCCGCAAACCCCCCTCACCACCGCAATACGCTCCCGCCCCCCGTGCCCCCCTTCACGCCCAGATGGGACCATAAGGCATGGTGTCGGGACCACAGCGAGGCGAGGGCGATAGATGAGCGCGACGTTCGGCGGCCGGGGCGGCCGGGGCGGTCGGCAGGGCAAACTCTCCCAGTGGCTGCTCGGACGCCGCCCGAAGGGGACAGCCGCCGCCGACGACACCCGTGAGGACCTGCTGCTCGCCGCCGCCGCGGCCGGCCTCCCGCTGGCCCCCGCCGCCCACCCCGCCCCCGGCTACGGCTGCTCCTGCGACCGCGTGGGCTGTCCGACCCCCGCCCGGCACCCGGTGTCGTTCGCCTGGCAGACGCAGTCCACCACCGACCGCGCCCAGATCGAACGCTGGGCCCGGCACCAGCCGCAGGCCAACTTCATCACCGCGACCGGTATGACCCACGACGTCCTGGACGTCCCGCTGGAGGCCGGCCGGCAGGCGCTGGAGCGGCTGCTCGCGAGCGGTGTGGAGGTCGGCCCGGTCGCCGAGAGCGACGACGGCCGCATGCTGTTCTTCACCCTCACCCGCGGCACCCCCGAGGACGAGGACGAGTGGTGGCCGTGCGAGCTGGACTGTCACCCCGAGACCATGGACGAGCACCCCGGTCTGCGCTGGCACTGCCGGGGGTCGTACGTCCTGGTGCCGCCCGCCCGGCTGCCCGGCGACGACGACCGGCGCGTGCACTGGGTACGCGGCCCCGAGCACGCGCTGCCCGACCCGCTGAGCCTGCTGGAGACCCTCACCGACGCCTGCGCCCGGCACGCCGGAGAGGAGCCCGGCCAGGCGTCCGCCGCCTGGCCGCTGCGACGCTGACCGCCCCTCGCGAGGGCCCTCCGCGCGAAGCCCCGCGAAGCCCCGCAGAGGTGAGGACCCGCGGAGGTCAGGACCCCTGTGCGGACGTCAGCCCCTGGATGCGCCCGAGGACCGACACCTTCCCGGTGCCCGCCGGGTCCAGGGCGACCTGGTTGGAGACGAACTGCATCGTCAGCGACTGCTTGATCTCCCCCTTGGTGAGGGCCTTGACGTCCTGGTTCTGGGCCGGCACCGAGGTGCCGGCGGCGGCGGTCTGCTTGGCGTAGTAGCGGGTGGTGAAGAACACCAGCGCCCCGCCGTCGGCGGTGCGCAGCGCGAGCGGGGCGTAGTCGCCGGCGGTGAGCGGCTCGTCGATGTACTGGGTGGCGAGCCCCGGCTTGGTCGACTTCCGGCGGTCCGTCCGCCAGCCGCTGGTGTGCGCGCCGGCCGCGAAGACCCCACCGCCGCTCTTCAAGTACGTGACGTAGTCCTGGGCCAGATCGCCCGGCGGGACGGCGAGTTCGCTGCTGTTCGCCGGTACGGCCTCGGCCCAGCCGTCCTTGTCGGTCCGGAACTTCGGCACGTCGCCCGGGGCGACCAGCGTCAGATACGCCACCTGGAACGGTTCGGAGAGGCTGTCCCGGGTGAAGACCAGCAGCCAGCGGTCGTCGCCGCCCTTGTTGCCGTGCGCGTCGGCGACGAACCAGCGCGGCCAGCCCGCCTTCTTCGGGATGGTGTAGGTGACGTCGTCGAACTCCAGCGCGGAGTGGCCGGAGTTGCCGCCTGGGCTGTTGACGTGCCCGGCCTTCAGACGCGCGGAGTCGATGTCGGCGAGGGCGCCGGTCGTGCGGTCCGCGTCCAGGGAACCGTCGTACGCCTTGTCGGCCTTGTTGTACGCGTCCGTGAACTGCCGCAGCGCCTTCGCCGCCTCGGCGCGGGTGGTGGTGGGGAGCACCTCGCGCTCCCCGTGCACCACCACGCAGCCGCTCGCCGTCAGTGACAAGGCGGTCAGCGAGACCGCCAGGAGCGCCTTCCGGTCACGCGCGCGGAGCCGTCGAGGGCCGCGACCCCTGGTCGTCAGGTGCGTCATGAGGTGCCTTCACCTTCCCCTTCCCGGAGGCGAACCCTACCGGGGCGAAGAAGAGGACGAGCGTGGGGACCAGGTACAGCAGCCACACCGTGACCTGGAGCACGGTCGGGTCCGGCTGGAAGTTGAACACGCCCTTGAGCAGCGTCCCGTACCAGCTGTCCGGCGGGATCGTGCCGCTGATGTCGAAGGCCTGGTTCGTCAGCCCCGGAATCCAGTCGGCCTCCTGGAGGTCGTGGAAGCCGTACGCCAGCACGCCCGCCGCGACCACGACCAGCATGCCGCCGGTCCAGGTGAAGAACCTGGCCAGGTTGATCTTCAGGGCGCCCCGGTAGAAGAGCCAGCCGAGGAACACGGCGGTGGCCAGGCCGAGCGCCACGCCGATCAGCGGGCGCGGGGTGCCGTCGCTGGCCGCGTGCACGGACGCCCACACGAACAGCGCGGTCTCCAGGCCCTCCCGGCCCACGGCGAGGAACGCGGTGGCGACCAGGGCGCCGGTGCCCATCGCGAGGGCCGCGTCGAGCTTGCCGTGCAGCTCCGACTTCAGGTGCCGGGCGGTGCGCCGCATCCAGAACACCATCCACGTCACCAGGCCGACCGCGATGACGGACAGCGACCCGCCGAGCGCCTCCTGCGCCTCGAACGTGAGCTCCTGGGAGCCGAATTCGAGCGCGCACCCGAAGCCCATGGCGATGAGCACGGCCACGCCGATACCGATCCAGATCGGCTTCAGGGCGTCCGTCCGCCCGGTCTTGACCAGGTAGGCGATGAGGATGCAGACGACGAGCGAGGCCTCAAGGCCCTCCCGCAGACCGATCAGGTAGTTGGAGAACACGGATCACGCCCCCTTGGCGGAATCGGAAGACACGGAAGACCTGGCGGACCCGGAAACCCCGGAAGACCCGGCGAACAGCGTCCGGCCCCACCAGTCGTGCTCGTCCCGGACGCCGGGCGGAACCGCGAAGACCGCCGAACCCACGTGCTGGATGTACTCGTTGAGCGCGTCGGAGGCGGACAGCTTGCGCTGCAGCGGGATGAACCCCTTGCGCACGTCACGCATGTAGGCGAGGAAGAACAGCCCGGCGTCCAGCCGCCCGAGCCCGTCGGTGCCGTCGGTGAACGAGTAGCCCCGGCGCAGGATGGTGATCCCGCCGTTGGAGTCGGGGTGCGCGAGGCGCACGTGGGCGTCGGGCTTCATCGCCTTCAGGAACGGCTCGTCGTGCTCCTTGGCCTTGCCGACCGGCGCGCCTTCGCCCTTGTCCCGCCCGAACACGTCCTCCTGCTCCTGGAGCGAAGCGCGGTCCCAGGTCTCGATGTTCATGCGGATGCGCCGGGCGACCAGGTACGACCCGCCGGTCATCCAGGCCGGGCCGTCCCCCTCCGCCGCCCAGACGAACTTGTCCAGCCGGTCGGTCTCGGTGCCCGCGATGTTGCGGGTGCCGTCCTTGAACCCCATGAGGTTGCGCGGGGTCTGCGCGTCCGGGGTGGTCGACGACGTCTTCCCGAAGCCGAGTTGGGACCAGCGGACGGCGACCTTGCCGAAGCCGATCCGGGCGAGGTTGCGGATGGCGTGCACGGCGACCTGCGGATCGTCGGCGCAGGCCTGGATGCACAGGTCGCCACCGGTCCGGGCCCTGTCGAGGTTGTCCCCGGGGAACTTCGGCAGGTCGACGAGGGCGGCCGGGCGCTGCCCGGCGAGCCCGAACTTCTCGAACAGGGAAGGGCCGAAGCCGATCGTCAGCGTCAGCCGGGACGGCTGGAGCCCGAGCGCCTCACCGGTGTCGTCCGGCGGCGCCTCGGCGAGCCCGCCGTACGCCCCCTCGCCGACCGCCTTCCCGGCGGTCATCCGGCGGGCCGCCGCGGTCCAGTCCTTCAGCAGCTGGACGAACGCGTCCCGGTCGTCGGTCTTCACGTCGAACGCGGCGAAGTGCAGCCGGTCCTGGACGGGCGTGGCGATGCCGGCCTGGTGGGCGCCGTGGAACCGCACCGCGCCCCCGCTCCCGGCGGCGCCCGCCGGGGCCGTGTCCTGGCCGGCCTCGGCCATCGTCACCGCGCCCCCGGCCACCGCCGCGCCGAGCGCGAGCCCGGCACCGCCCCAGCCGATGAGCGCCCGTCGTGAGGGGTTCGTCTTCTCGGTCGTCATGTCCGGCCCCTTACTTGACGACGGCCGCGGCGAGCTTGGACAGCGGCTCGGCGAGGGCGTTGACCGCGTCGGACAGCTCCTTGCGCTGGTCCTTGGTGACCTTGTCGTAGGAGACGAAGTCGTAGGACGTCCTGTCGGACCGGTACCTGTCGAGCAGCGTGTCCAGGGCGGCGAACTGCCGGTCGAGTTCGGCGGTCAGCGCCCGGTCGTTCTTCGCGGCGACCGGCTTGAGCAGCTCGTACGCCTTCTGGGCGCCCTCGACGTTGGCCTTGAAGTCGACCAGGTCGGTGTGGGAGTAGCGGTCCTCCTCGCCGGTGACCTTGCCGGTGGCGACCTCGTCGAGGAGCTCCTTGGCGCCGTTGGCCATGGAGGTCGGGGTGATCTCGGCCTTGCCGACCCGCTTCTGCCAGTCCGTCAGGTCGGCGACGAGCTGGTCGGCGAGCGCCGCCTCGGTGGCGCCGCTCTTCTTGTCGGCCCACAGGGACTTCTCGAGCCGGTGCCAGCCGGTCCACTTCTGGCCCTCTTCCAGGCCGTCGGCGCGGGTGTCGGTCTTCGGGTCGATGTCACCGAAGGACTCGGCGATCGGCTCGGTGCGCTCCCAGCCGAGCCGCGAGGGGGAGTACGCCTTCCGGGCGGCCTCCAGGTCCCCGGCCTTGACGGCGTCGGCGAAGGTCCGCGCGAGCGGCACGGTGGCGTCGGCCTGCTCCTGGGCGTACGCGCGGTAGTCGGCGACGGCCTTGTCGAGCGCCGGGTCGCGCTCGGCGACCGTGCCGGAGCCGGTGACGGTGAGCTTCTGCCGGATGCCGTGCCCCTTCATCCCGGGCCGGCAGGCTATCTCGTACGACCCGGCCTTCACCTCGGCGGTCAGCGTGTACTTGGTTCCCGGCCCGATGTTCTCCTTCTCGGAGACGATCCGGTCGTCGGGGAAGAGGATCTCGACCTCGGTGGCCTTGGAGCCCTTGTTCTCGATGGCGAGGGCGACGTGGCCGGCGGGCACCGACGTCGCCGAGGTCTCGCAGGTGGAGTCGGCGGCGGTCACCCGGATCGCGTCACTGCCCTTGGCGTCGCTCTTCGCCGTGCAGGCCGCAAGGGCGGTCAGAGCCGCCGCGGTGGCGGCGGCGGTGACGGTGAGTCGGACGGCACGCATGCAGGCTCCCGGCGAGACGGTGTGGTGAGGCTGCCCTAACTTACCTGAGGCTTACCTCACTCATACCCATGCGGGGTGTGATTCGCCAGACACAGGAAAATCACAGGCACGGCTTGATCTCGGCGGCCCCAAAGAGACGTCAAGCAATGGTAAAGGGGAGGTCAAGCGACTCCGGATGCTTCAATTCCGGAGTGACTGACTACGACGTGCTGCGTGTCTTCTGCGCGGCGAACGGCGGATACGGCAACGAACTCGGCGTCGTCCGCGACGGCTCGGCACTGCCCGAGCGCGAGGAGCGGCAGGCGCTGGCCGGGAAACTCGGGTTCAGCGAGACCGTGTTCGTGGACGACCCGGAGCGCGGGGTCGTCGACATCTACACCCCCACCCTGCGCCTGCCCTTCGCCGGGCACCCGTGCGTCGGCACGGCCTGGCTGCTGGACGTACCCGAACTGGTCACCCCCGCCGGGGTGGTCGGTGCCCGGCTGGACGGGGAGTTCAGCTGGATCGAGGCGCTCCCGGAGTGGGTCCCGCCGCGCACCCTGCGCCAGTACGCCACGGCCGCCGAGGTGGACGCGCTGCCGGTGCCGCCGCCGGGGGAGTGGGTCTACGCCTGGGCCTGGGAGGACGAGTCGGCCGGCCGGGTCCGCGCCCGCGGCTTCCCCGGCCGCGACGACGGGATCCAGGAGGACGAGGCGACCGGGGCCGCGGCACTGCTGCTCACCGACCGGCTGGGCCGCGCCCTGAACATCACCCAGGGCAAGGGCTCGCAGATCCTCACGGCACCGCAGCCGTACGGCTGGGTCGAGATCGGCGGGCGGGTCCTCCTGGAGGGCCCGGAGAAGCAGCCGGGGGCTCAGCCGGCGGTCGGCTTCCCGCCCCGGCCGCGCCGCGCGTAGTACCAGGCCATGTTGGACGACACACCCGTCAGCAGCACCCAGACCACGCCGACCGGCCAGCTGCCCTGGACGAAGGAGACGACGGCGGCGACGACGGCGAGGGCGCAGACGGCCAGGGCGTAAAGGGCGAGGCGGGGCATGGGGTCGCTTTCCTGACGGGCGCGGGATCGGGCGCGGGGACACTGCTGGCGTCCACCAGTGTCCCCCATCCGCTCACACGTCCGTGACGCGGAGCCCGGCGTGTGCCTTGTAGCGGCGGTTGACCGAGATCAGGTTCGCGACCAGCGACTCCACCTGGTGGGCGTTGCGCAGCCGCCCCGCGAAGACGCCCCGCATCCCGGCGATCCGCCCGGCCAGCGCCTGCACGGTCTCCACGTCGGCGCGCGCCTCGCCCAGCACCATCACATCGGTGTCGATCTCCTCGATCTCCGGGTCCTGGAGCAGCACGGCCGACAGGTGGTGGAAGGCCGCCGTGACCCGCGAGTCGGGCAGCAGCGCCGCCGCCTGCTCGGCCGCGCTGCCCTCCTCCGGCTTGAGCGCGTACGCGCCCTTCTTGTCGAAGCCGAGCGGGTTGACGCAGTCCACGACCAGCTTCCCGGCCAGTTCCCCGCGCAGCGACTCCAGCGTCTTGCCGTGCCCGTCCCACGGCACGGCGACGATCACGATGTCGCTGCGGCGCGCGCACTCGGCGTTGTCGGCGCCCTCGACGCCGTGCCCGAGCTCCTCGGCGGCGGCCCGCGCGCGCTCCGCGGCCCGGGAACCGATGATCACCTTCTGGCCGGCCCGGGCCAGCCGGTAGGCGAGGCCCTTGCCCTGCGGCCCGGTGCCGCCGAGCACACCCACGACCAGGCCGGAGACGTCGGGCAGGTCCCAGGGGTCCTTGGCGGGGGCCGGCTGCTGTGCACTGTCGGTAGAGGTCATGGGGCCGACTCTACGTCCGTGCGGGCGGCCGTACCCGGCCAGGTGAGCCGGTTCACCGGCACCCGGCGGAACGTGATCGTCGTGTACGCGCTGAAGTCACCGGTCTCGTAGAGCAGTCCGACGGCGTCCGGGTCGACGCGGGCCAGATCGGAGTAGGCCGCGGGCAGCCCGTCCACGGTGTACGCGGACCGCCAGGTGGTGCCGCCGTCGGCGGAGGCGCGGATCGTCATCAGGGCGCGGGCGGCCGGATCGGCGGGCCCGGAGTACAGCAGCAGGTCCGGGTCGCGGAGTTGGAGCACACTGGCCTCGCAGACGGGGGCGGTGAGTCCGGCCTGCGGCCGGAACGGCCGGACCAGGGTCCGCCCGCCGTCCTCCGAGTGCGCGTCGGCGCGGTTCCCGGGCGCCGGCGAGTCGTTGCGGGTGTTGAAGTAGACGCGCCCGTCGGGGAGTTCGGCGGCGGTGGTCTCGTTCACGTTGATGTAGCCGTCGGTGTTCTCGTCGACGTAGCCGAGGTACCACGTCGCACCGCGGTCGTCGCTGAGCAGGCAGTGCCCGCTGTTGTACTTCGCCTCGGTCCCGTCGTCGCCGCCCGTGGGCGGGACGGTGTGGTTGGCGGGTACGACGACCCGTCCCGAGCGCAGTTGGACGGCGTGTCCGGGGGTGGTCGCGTACCACCGCCACCCCGGCTTCTTCACGGACCCGGTGATCTCGACCGGGTCGGACCACGTCACCCCGTCGTCGTCGCTGTGCTGCACCCACACCCGCCGCCCGTCCGCGTCGGACACCTGCCCGCGCAGGACGGCGTCCTCGGTGGCGGAGGCGGCGCTGCGGACGTGCACCAGCAGGATCCGGCCGGTGTCCAGGACGACTGGGGCCGGGTTGCCGGCCAGATCGCTCCCGTTGCGCGCGGCGACCTGGAGCGCTCCCCAGGTACGGCCGCCGTCGCCCGACCTCTTCAGCACGATGTCGATGTGCCCGTGGTCGGCGGCGGAGTCCGCTCTCCCCTCGCAGAAGGCGAGCACCGTACCCGCCCGGGACACCACCACCGCGGGGATCCGGAAACTGGTGTAACCCTCGGTGCCCGCGTGAAAGGGGATGCTTGCCGCTGCGTCGCTCATGGGGCGCCTCCTCCCCGGGTCGGGCGAACTCGGGGTGAACACCGCGTCACGAGTGACCGATTGCGGCAGTATGCGGGGACATGGACGCCGTACGGGTCGCGTTGCTGCGCGAAGTGCTCGCCGGGACCGAGTGGTTGCAGGCCACGCGGAGATTCGCGGGGGTGCTGCGCGGCTCGGTGGTGGCCCACGGCGGCGGCCTGCTGCTGACCGGCACCCCCGGTCACGAGCCGTGGCATCTCGCGGCACACCTGGTGGACGAGGCGGCCTGGTCCGGTACGCCGGAACTGGCGCCGACCCTGGTACGGCACGACGCGCGCCCCACCGACCCCGCGCACCTCGCGGTCGGGCCCGGCCGCATCGAGGCCGCCCGCCGCGGCGAGACGCTGCTGCTGGTGACGCGGGGGGAGAGCCAGGCCCTGCTGGAACGGGTCCACACGGCCCGCCGCGCCGGCGTCACGGTCCTGACCCTGTCCACCACCGTCGGCGACGCGCTGACCGCGATGGCGCACGAGGCCCTCGTCGTCCCCGAGGGCGCGGAACTGGACCTCGACACGGTCCAGCACCTGGTCAGCGCGGCGACCGGCGAGAACGTGCCGTCCCCACGGGGGCGCCGCTTCCGGGACCGCCTGGCGAGGCTGGCGGAAACGCTGCTGGCCCCGCCGCCGGCTCCCTGATGTCAGGCCTCGTCCGAGGAGTCACCGGCCGGCGCGTCGTGCCACCGCGGGTCGTTCTCCCACTGGAGGTTGCGTTCGCGGGCGGTCTCCATGGCGTGCTCCGCCTCGGCCCTGGTGGCGTAGGGGCCGAACCGGTCCTTCGCGGGGCAGTCCGGTCCCTCCTCGACCTTCTTGTGCTCCAGGCAGTAGTACCACTCGCCCGCCTTAGCGACGGTCCGTTTCTTGAACAAGGCCATGACCGGCTCCTTTCGCCATCCACATGTTCCCGCATGTCCGCTGGTTAGACTCGCTGACATGTCTGGCCAGTCGCTGCTCGTACCAGGGGAGCTCTCTCCCACCCGTTCGGTACCCGGAAACATCCGCCGACCCGAGTACGTCGGCAAACCCGCGCCGACCCCGTACACCGGGTCCGAGGTACAGACCCCGGAGACCATCGAGGCGATGCGGATCGCCGGTCGTATCGCCGCGCAGGCGATGGAGGAGGCCGCGAAGATCATCGCTCCGGGGGTGACCACCGACGAACTGGACAAGGTCGCGCACGAGTACATGTGCGACCACGGGGCCTACCCCTCCACACTCGGCTACCGGGGCTTCCCCAAGTCGCTGTGCACCAGCGTCAACGAGGTGATCTGCCACGGCATCCCGGACTCGACCGTGCTCCAGGACGGCGACATCGTCAACCTGGACGTGACGGCGTACATCGGCGGGGTGCACGGCGACAACAACGCGACCTACCTGGTCGGGGACGTCGACGAGGAGAGCCGGCTGCTGGTCGAGCGCACCCGGGAGTCCCTGAACCGGGCGATCAAGGCGGTCCGGCCGGGCCGCCAGATCAACATCATCGGCCGGGTCATCGAGTCGTACGCCAAGCGCTTCGGCTACGGGGTGGTCCGCGACTTCACCGGGCACGGCATCAGCTCGTCGTTCCACTCCGGGCTGATCATCCCGCACTACGACAGCCCGCACGCGACGACCGTGATGCAGCCCGGGATGACCTTCACCATCGAGCCGATGCTGACGCTCGGGACGCACGAGTACGACATGTGGGAGGACGGCTGGACCGTCGTCACCAAGGACCGCAGGCGCACCGCGCAGTTCGAGCACACGCTGGTGGTGACCGACACCGGCGCGGACATCCTCACCCTGCCGTAGCGCCCCTCCGGCACCCCGCCCCGCACCGGGGCGGGGTGCCGGTCAGCCGGTGGCGGAGCAGTACTCGTTCGTGCCCTGCCAGAACCGGTACAGCTCCTGGCCGCAGTACTGCGAGAAGCCGTCGACGCCCAGGTGGCGCAGCAGCGCGTCGATCACGTCGAAGAACGCGCTGTTGATCGACGGCACCCACAGCAGCGCGAACACGAACAGCAGGCCGAACGGCGCGAAGGGCTCCACCTGCCGCTTCACGCCGTACGACAGCCAGGGCTCGATCACGCCGTAGCCGTCCAGGCCGGGCACCGGCAGGAAGTTCAGGATCGCGGCGGTGACCTGGAGCAGGGCGAGGAAGGCGAGGGCGTACCGGAAGTCGGGCGGCACGCCGTCCAGGGCGTCCAGCCAGAAGGGGGCGGTGCAGACGGCGGCGAACAGCACGTTCGTCAGCGGGCCGGCCGCCGAGACGAGGCTGTGCCGCCAGCGGCCGTGGATCCGGCCGCGCTCGATGAAGACCGCACCGCCGGGCAGACCGATCCCGCCCATGATCACGAACACCACCGGCAGCACGATGCTCAGCAGCGCGTGCGTGTACTTGAGCGGGTTCAGGGTCAGATAGCCCTTCGCGCCCACCGTGATGTCGCCGCTGTGCAGGGCGGTACGGGCGTGCGCGTACTCGTGCAGGCAGAGGGAGACGATCCACGCCGCCGTCACGAAGAGGAACACGGCGACGCCGGGCTGCTCGGCGAAACCGGACCAGGTGGCCCACCCGGTCACCGCGGTGACGGCCATGATCCCGACGAACACGGGACTGATCCGCCGGTCGCTGGGGCGGGTGGTGGTGGCGGTCATGGCGGGGGACTCCCGGGTCGCGTCGGTGGACGTGGCGGTGGCGGTAGCGTGCGGGGTCGACCGTACAGGTGACGTGGGAAGAACGTCATGCGCAGGGCCGCGGGTTCCGGCTCGCCGGTACGCATCCGAAACCCACGGGCGCCGCGGGGGCGTCCCCGGGGACAATGAACCCCGTGCGCTATCGGATCCTCGGCACCACCCAGGTACTCCGCCCCGACGGTACGGCCGTCCCCGTGGGCGGGGCGCGGCTGCGTGCCCTGCTGGCCGTGCTGGCGCTGCGGGCCGGCCGCCCGGTGCCCGCCGGGCTGCTCGTCGACGAGGTCTGGTGCGACGACCCGCCCGCCGACGCGAACGGTGCGCTCCAGGCGCTGGTCGGCCGGCTGCGACGGGTCCTCGGCGCGGACGCGATCGTGTCCGACGGCGGCGGCTACCGCCTCGCCGCCGCCCCCGACGACGTCGACCTGCACCGTTTCGAGCGGCTCACCGGCGAGGGCCTGCGCGCCCTCGCCGACGGCGACCCGGCCAAGGCGGCGACCGCCCTCGACGACGCCCTCGCCCTCTGGTACGGCCCGGCCCTCGCCGACCTGCCCGACCGCACCGCCGAGGCGGCCCGTGCCGACGTCCGCCGCCTGGACGCGCTGCGCGCCCGGCACACCGCCGCCCTCGCCCTCGGGCAGGCCGAGCAGTCCCTGCCCGAGCTGACCGCCCTGTGCGACGCCCACCCGCTCGACGAACCGCTCCAGGCCCTGCGCCTGCGCGCGCTGGCCGCCACCGGCCGCACCGCCGAGGCGCTGGCCGCCTACGACGGCGTACGGCACCTGCTCGCCGACCGCCTCGGCACCGACCCGGGACCCGAACTGCGCGCCCTGCACGCCGAGTTGCTGGACCCGATACCGGCGCCGACGGCACCGGCGCCGCGCCCGGGCAACCTGCGGGCCCGGCTCACCTCCTTCGTCGGACGCGAGGCCGACATCGAGACCATCCGCCGCGACCTCCGCGTCGCCCGGCTGGTCACCCTGCTCGGGCCCGGCGGGGCCGGCAAGACCCGGCTGTCGCAGGAGGCCGCCGAGACCGTGCGGTCCGCCGCCCCGGACGGGGTCTGGCTCGCCGAGCTGGCCCCGGTCGACGATCCCGCCGCCGTACCCGAGGCGGTGCTCAGCGCGCTCGGCGCCCGCGAGACCGTGCTGTACGGCGCGGGCGCCGAGGGCATGCGGGCCGCCGCCGACCGGCACGACGACCCGGTCGAGCGGCTCGTCGAGCACTGCGCCCGGCGCCGGCTGCTGATCATCCTCGACAACTGCGAGCACGTCGTCGACGCGGCCGCCGACCTCGCGGCCCGCCTCCTGGAGCGCTGCCCGGACCTGACCGTGCTGGCCACCAGCCGCGAACCGCTCGGCGTGCCGGGGGAGTTGCTGCGCCCGGTGGAACCGCTGCCCGATCCGGTGGCGCTGCGGCTGTTCGCCGACCGGGGCGCCGCGGCCCGCCCGGGGTTCACGGTGGACGCCGACGCGGGGACCGCGGCGGCCTGCGCCGAGATCTGCCGCCGCCTGGACGGACTGCCCCTCGCCATCGAACTGGCCGCCGCCCGGCTCCGGATGCTCACCCCGCGCCAGATCGCCGACCGGCTGGACGACCGCTTCCGCCTGCTCACCTCCGGCAGTCGTACCGTGCTGCCCCGCCAGCAGACCCTGCGCGCGGTCGTGGACTGGTCCTGGGACCTGCTCGACGCCGGTGAACGGGACGTCCTCGGCCGGCTCTCGGTCTTCGCGGGCGGCTGCGACCTGACCGCCGCCGAGGCCGTCTGCGGACCCGCCGCCCTCGACGCGCTCGGCTCCCTCGTCGACAAGTCCCTGGTGGTGGCGGCCCCTTCGACGGTGGACGGCGGGATGCGCTACCGGCTCCTGGAGACCGTCGCCGAGTACGCGGGCGAACGCCTCGACGAGAGCGGCGAACGGGCCGCCGCCGAACGCGCCCACCTGACGTACTACCGCGAACTCGCCCGCACCACCGACCCGTTGTTGCGCGGCTCCGGCCAGCGCGGCGCGCTGGCCCGGTTCGG
This sequence comes from Streptomyces sp. NPDC020958, assembly GCF_055562175.1. NCBI lineage: Bacteria > Bacillati > Actinomycetota > Actinomycetes > Kitasatosporales > Streptomycetaceae > Streptomyces > Streptomyces sp. NPDC020958. The sequence continues at coordinate 121,722 of NZ_JBVHFU010000013.1, forward strand.
GCTGGAGTACGAGAACCTGCGCACCGCCCTGCGGCACGCCGTCGCCGCCCGCGACGAGCAGGAGGCGCTGTGCCTCGCGCACTCCCTGATCTGGTACTGGCAGATGCGCGACCAGCGGATCGAGACCCGCACCTGGTGCGGCGAGATCATGGCCCTCGGCCCGGATCCCTTCGCCGAACCGGTCACCCCCGCAGAACCGGTCTGGCAGCGTCTGACCGCCGCCCCGCCGCCGTACACCGGCGAGGTGCTCACCGAGGCCCGGCGCGGCGTCCACGTGGCGCACATGGCCTGCATGGACACCGAGCTGGACGTCTGGCAGACCCCGGCCGCGCAGGCCAAACTGCGCGCCGTCACCCAGGTCTACCGTCCCGGTCTGCCGCAGACCTCCCGCGCCCCCGGCATGTTCTGGTTCTACGCCGTGATGCTGACCGGCGGCATGGACCGGCTGCGCACCATCGTGGACGACGGTGTCGACGTCTGCCGCCGCACACCCGACTACGAGTGGGAGCTGGCCGCCGCCCTCCAGATGCGGGCCAACGTGCTGGCCAACCGCGCCGCCTGGGCCGGTGGCGCCACCCGCGACGCCGACGAGTCGCTGGAGATCTTCCGCCGTCTCGGGGACGACTGGGGCACCGCCGAGGCCCTCTCCGCGCGCGCCGAGTCACTGGAGCGCAAGGGGGAGTTCCAGGCGGCCGCCGCCGACTACCGGGCCGCCGTCGAGCACGCCACCCGGCTCGGCGCCCACGCCCAGGTCAACGTGCTCCAGGCCCGCCTCGGCACCGTGCTGCTGGAGGCCGGCGACGCCGAGGGCGGCGAGCGGCTGCTGCGCGAGGTCCTCGAGCGTGCCGACGGCCCGACCAACGAGGCGAGGCCCGCCGCGCGGCTCTTCCTGTCCGGCTGGCTCATGCTGGACGGCCGGCTCACCGAAGCCCGCGAGCAACTCCGGCTGCTGCGCGAGGAGTTCAAGATCGCGCACTTCGTCGTCTTCGACGCCCTGATCCTCACCCAGGAGGGCTGGGTGGACGCCCTGGAGGGCTTCCACGCCGAGTCCCTGAGCCGGCTCCGGCAGGCGTTCCGGCACATCGCGGATCCGCTGACCGAGGCCATCGCCCCGCATCTGCGGTCCGTCTGCCTGACCGCCGCCGCGCTCGCCCTGGCCGGGCTCGACGGCGGTGCCCGCGCCGCGGACGCGGCCCGCTGCCTGGGTGCCGCCGAAGCCCTGCTGCCGCCCGGACACGTGCCGACCGGCAGCGAACGCACGACGCGCGAGCGGACGGAGGCCAGGGTCCGGGCCGCGGTCGGCGACGAGCGGGTCTACGCGTCGGCGTACGCCGAGGGCGGTGGCCTCTCCCTCGCGGAGGCCACCGCCCTGGTCTGAGGCCCTCCGGCGGACCTCAGCTCTTCGTGCGGAACCTGTGGATCGCGTACGGCGCCGCCACCGCGGTGATCCCGGCCGACCAGGCCAGCGTCACCCACAGGTCGTGCGCCACCGGTCCGCCGACCATCAGGCCCCGCGCGGCGTCGGCGAGCGTGGACAGCGGGTTGTAGTCGGTGAAGGACTGCAACCAGCCCGGCATCGAGTTCGTCGGCGCGAAGATCGACGAACCGAACTGGAGCGGGAACAGCACCAGGAACCCCATGGCCTGCACGGACTGGGCGTTCTTCAGGATCACGCCCAGGGTGAGGAACACCCACATGATCGAGGAGGCGAACACCGCGGACAGCCCCACGGCGGCCAGCAGCCCGGCCCAGTGGTGGATGTGGAACCCGACGAGCACGGAGACGATCATCAGCACGGCGGTCGCGAACAGCATCCGCACCAGTTCCACCGAGATCTTCGCGAACAGCACCGAGCCGCGCCCGATCGGCAGCGACCGGAACCGGTCCATCACACCGGAGTTGAAGTCCTGGCTGAACCCGGTGCCGACGCCCTGCGAGAGCGTCATGCTCATCATCGCGATCATGCCCGGGATGACGTACTGGACGTAACCCTCCTGGCCGCCGCCGAGGGCCTGCCCGATCGAGCCGCCGAAGACGTACACGAACAGCAGCGTGAAGACGACCGGCATCAGCAGCGCGTCGAACATCGACTCCGGGTCCTGCCGGATCCACAGCAGGTTGCGGCGGACCAGCGCTCCGGTGTGGCGCAGATGGGCGCGCAGCGGGATCGGGGCGTCGTCGGTGGGGACGGTGGTGGCGCTCATACGGCGACCTCCTGACGGTCGTCGGTGGGCTCGGGGTCCTGCGGGGCACTCGCCCGGTGGCCGGTGAGGGACAGGAACACCTCGTCCAGGCTGGGCAGTTCGGTGGCGATGGAGCTGATGGTGATACCGCGCGCGGTGACGGCGCCGACCACCGCGGTCAGCTGCTCGTCGCTGAGGATCGGCACCAGCAGGGTGCCGTTCTCCGTGTCCACGGTCGTCGAGGCGAGCCCGGTGATGCCCAGCTCGTCGATCATCTCGGCGAGCGGCCGCACCTGCAGCGGGTCGACGGGCCGCACCCGCAGCGTCCGGCCGCCGACCTTCGCCTTCAGCTCCTCCACCCGGCCGTTCGCGATGACCTTCCCGCGGTCCACGACGGTCAGTTCGGAGGCGAGCTGCTCGGCCTCCTCCATGTACTGGGTGGTCAGCAGCACGGTCACGCCGTCGCCGACCATGGCCTTGACCTCGGCCCACACCTCGTTGCGGGTGCGCGGGTCGAGACCGGTGGTGGGCTCGTCCAGGAAGAGCACCTGGGGGTGGCCGATCATCGAGGCGGCGAGGTCGAGGCGGCGCCGCATACCGCCGGAGTAGGTGGCGGCGGGCCGGCGCGCGGCCTCGGTCAGCGAGAACCGCTCCAGCAGTTCGTCGGCCCGGGCCCGCGCGTCCTTGCGGGACAGGTCCAGCAGCCGTCCGATCAGGTACAGGTTCTCCCAGCCCGGCAGCTTCTCGTCCACCGAGGCGTACTGACCGGTCAGCCCGATCACCCGGCGCAGCCGGCGGGGCTGGCGCAGCACGTCGTACCCGGCGACGACCGCCTCCCCGGCGTCGGGCCGCAACAGCGTGGACAGGATGCGTACGAGGGTCGTCTTGCCGGCCCCGTTCGGCCCGAGCACACCCATCACGGTGCCCTCGCGGACGTCCAGATCAACTCCGTCGAGTGCCTTGGTGTCGCCGTAGTGCTTCACCAGCCCCCGGACGGACACGGCGGTGTCGTCGATTCGCGTCATGGGAAGAACCGTGCCAGGCGCCACCGACAAACCACCGACAGCCCACCGACACGACCCGACACCCCGCCGACACACCCCACAGGACAGCCCGCCGACGGGGGAAGATCGGCGGGCTGTCCTCGGTGTTTCCGCAGTGGCTCTCTAGTGGACGGAGTGCTCCTCCAGGGGGAACGTTCCGCCGACCACGTCCTCGGCGTAGGCGCGCGCCGCGTCGCCCATGACCGTGCGCAGGTCCGCGTACTTCTTCACGAACTTCGGCATCCGGCCCGGGGTCAGGCCCAGCATGTCCGTCCACACCAGGACCTGCGCGTCGGTCTCGGGACCCGCGCCGATGCCGACCGTCGGGATGTGCAGCACCCGGGTCACCTCGGCCGCCAGCTCCGCCGGGACCAGTTCGAGGACGACCGCGAAGGCGCCCGCGTCCTGCACCGACTTGGCGTCCCGCAGCAGCTGCTGGGCCGCCTCCTCGCCGCGGCCCTGCACCCGGTAGCCCATCGCGTTCACGGACTGCGGGGTCAGGCCGATGTGCGCCATCACCGGGATGCCGGACTCGACGAGCAGCCGGATCTGGTCGTGCGAGCGCTCGCCGCCCTCCAGCTTGACCGCGCCGACGCCCGCCTCCTTCACGAGCCGGGTCGCCGAGCGCAGCGCCTGCACCGGGCCCTCCTGGTAGGAGCCGAAGGGGAGGTCGCCGACGATCAGGGCGCGCTGCGTGCCGCGCACGACCGCCGCCGACAGCATCGTCATCTGGTCGAGCGTGACGGGCACCGTCGACTCGTACCCGAGGTGGCAGTTGCCCGCCGAGTCACCGACCAGGAGGACCGGGATCCCGGCCTCGTCGAAGACGGAGGCGGTCATCGCGTCGTACGCGGTGAGCATCGGCCACTTCTCGCCGCGTTCCTTGGCGAGGGCGATGTCGCGGACCGTGATGCGGCGGGTGCCCTTACCCCCGTACAGCGTCCTGCTGCCGTCGGAGGAGTTGTGCTGCACAGTCTGGGCAGCCGGAAGCTGCGTCATGACAACGGCTCCTTCAAGTCATCTCGAGGCACCCTGACGGTGTCCCCGGACCGCTTCCATGGTGGCACCTCGTGCCGTCCGCGGCCAGGGGACCCCCGTGTGATCCATCGAGCACCGTGATCCACCGGCGCCGCCGCGTGTCCGGGTCGTCTGTCCGGGCCGCGCGTTGGGTAAGGCCTGGGTAAAGGAATTAAGATACGAGACGGTGCCGTATTGAAATGGGCCTAGGCTCGACGGCATGACAACTCCTGCCGACCACGCTCCACCCGGCCCCCGGATACCCGAGGCCGTGCACCGCCGCCGCTGGGCCATCCTCGGCGTCCTGATGCTCAGCCTGCTGATCGTGGTGCTCGACAACTCGATCCTCAACGTCGCCGTCAAGACCATCTCCACCCCGGCCCCGACCGGCCTCGGCGCCACCCAGAGCCAGCTGGAGTGGGCGATCAACGCCTACACCCTGGTCTTCGCCGGACTCCTGTTCAGCGCCGGTCTCGTCGGCGACCGGCTCGGCCGCAAGAAGGTGCTGATCGCCGGCATCGTCGTGTTCGGCATCGGATCCGCGCTGGCCGCCGAGTCCGGCTCACCGGGCGAGCTGATCGCCTTCCGCGCGCTGATGGCCCTCGGTGCCGCCTTCGTGATGCCCGCCACCCTCGCCGTCCTGATGAACGTCTTCGAGCGCCAGGAACAGCCCAAGGCCATCGGCATCTGGGCCGGCGGCGTCGGCCTCGCCATCGCCATCGGCCCGATCACCGGCGGTCTGCTGCTCGACCACTTCTGGTGGGGCTCGGTCTTCCTCGTCAACGTGCCCATCGTGATCATCGCGCTCGTCCTGATGGTGTGGCTGGTGCCCGACTCCCGCGACCCGCGGCCCGGCAGGATCGACCCGGTCGGCGTGCTGCTGTCCGTCGTCGGCCTGGTCCTGCTCGTCTACGGCATCATCAAGGGCGGCGAGCTCGCCGACTTCACCGACGCCAAGGTGCTCGCCACCATCGCCGCCGGACTCGTGGTGCTCACCGCCTTCGTGCTCTTCGAGAAGCGCAGCGACCACCCGTCCCTGGACGTCACCTACTTCAAGAACAAGGTCTTCTCGGCCGCCATGGCCGCCATCGCGCTGGTGTTCTTCGCGCTGATGGGCGTCACCTTCTTCTCCGTCTTCTACACCCAGAGCGTGCGCGGCTACTCGCCGTTGCAGTCCGGTCTGCTGATGCTGCCGCTGGCCGCCGCACAGATGATCTTCGCGCCGCGGGCCCGGCTGGTCGTCGAGCGCCTGGGCAACAAGGTCACGACCGGCGGCGGTCTGGTGCTGCTCGCCGGCACCCTGGCCGCGTTCGCCACCTTCCAGGCCGACACCCCCATCTGGCTCCTCGAAGTCGTCTTCTTCCTGATGGGCCTCGGCATGGCGCACGTCATGACGCCGACCTCGGTCGTCATCATGCAGGCGCTGCCCCGCGAGAAGGCCGGTTCCGCCTCCGCGCTCAGCAACACCTTCCGCCAGGTCGGCGGCGCCCTCGGCATCGCCGTCCTCGGCTCGGTGCTCTCGACGTCGTACCGCAACGGCATCGAGGGCAAGCTCGACGCGCTCCCGCCCGGGCTGCGCGCGACCGCCGGCGAGTCCATCGAGGCCACCCTGGGCGTCGCCCAGAAGCTCGGGGCGCAGGGCAGGGCCCTGGTCACCCCGGCCAACGACGCCTTCCTGCACGCCATGCACCTCACCGCCCTGTGCGGCGCGGGTGTCGCACTCATCGGTGCCCTGGTCACGGCCCTGTACCTGCCGGGCAGGCCGCCGGCCGGTCAGCAGGGCGACCGGGAGCAGGAGTTGGTCGTCGCGGGGGAGTGAACGACCGGACACGACAGAGGGGGAACCACGGGTGAGGCTTCGGCTGCGGGAGAATTCCCGCAGCCAGTGAGAGGACGGTACGACGTGACACTTGCCGACAGCGGTCCCCGGTCCGCGGGCCCGGCCAGGGGACGCCCCCGCAGCGAAGCGGTGGAGAGCGCCATCCTGGAGGGCGTGATGAAGCTCCTGGAGGACGGCGTTCCGCTCGCCGAGCTGTCCATCGAGCGGATCGCGCGCACCGCGGGCGTCGGCAAGGCCACCATCTACCGCCGCTGGAACGGCAAGGAGGAGCTCTTCGTCGACGTGATGCGGGCCGCCGAGCCCCCCGACCCCGAACTCCCCGGCACCTCCATGCGCGACGACCTCGTGGTCCTCCTCGAATCGGTGCGCCGACGCGGCCTGCGCAACCGTTCGTCGGCGATCCTGCACAACGTGTACGCCCAGATGAAGAGCAGCCCCCGGCTCTGGGACGCCTATCACTCCAGTGTGGTGAAACCCCGCCGTGAACTCGGCAAGCGGGTGCTGCGCCGCGGCCAGCGCAACGGCGAACTCCGCGCCGACATCGACATCGACCTGGCCAACGACCTGTTCACCGGCCCCATGCTGCTCAGGGCCGTCTGGCGTCAGGACGCGGAACTCCCCGAGGGCCTCGCCGAACAGATCGTCGACCAGGTGCTGGCCGGCCTACGGCCCGTCAGTTCCCCGGAGTCGTAGCGGGAGTGTGCGCGTTCTGTCACAGTGCCCGGCGGCCCCGTGGGGACCGGAACCCCGCCCTGCGCCCCGTTCGTCCTCGTCTCCCGTACGGCCGTCATGCGGCCGTCATGTGTACGGCCGTCATGTGACGGCGGGAACGAGGCCGATCATCCCCTAGGGTCGTACGCGGGGGACGACGGTGTGCACGGCAGGTTGTGAGGCAGGCGGTATGGCGCAGCAGGCGTACATGACGGAAGCGGACCACGGCGGCTCGGGACCCGAGCGCGGCAGAGACCGGTTCCGGCGCCTGGTGAACCGCTTGCTGTCCGGCTGGCGCGACGACCCGCGGATCTGGCGCCGGGGTCTCGTCCTCGCCGCCGTCGCGCTGCTGCTGGCCGGAGTGATGCTGATGCACTCCCGCATCCCGAACGCCGTCGGCAACCTGGGCAGTCTCACCGAGACCTTCCTGCCCTGGCTGGGCCTGCTGATCCCGGTGCTGGTACTGCTCGGCCTGGTACGGAAGTCGGCGACCGCGCTGATCGCCGTGGTGCTCCCGGCGATCGTCTGGCTCAACCTGTTCGGCGGGCTGCTCACCGACAAGTCGGGCACCGGCGGCGACTTCACGGTGGCCACCCACAACGTCAACGCCGACAACCCCGACCCCACCGGTACGGCCGCTCGACTGGCCTCCTCGGGCGCCGGGGTGCTCGCCCTGGAGGAGCTGACCGCGTCGGCCGTACCGACGTACGAGAAGGCGCTCGCCCCGACGTACAAGTACCACGCGGTCGAGGGCACGGTCGGCCTGTGGAGCAAGTACCGGCTCACCGGGGTGAAGGCCGTCGACATCAAACTGGGCTGGGTACGGGCGATGCGCGCCACGGTCGCCACACCCGAGGGTCCGGTCGCCGTCTACGTCGCCCATCTCCCGTCCGTCCGCGTGAAGATGAACGCCGGGTTCACCGCCCGGCAGCGTGACAAGAGCGCGGACGCGCTGGGCGAGGCCATCGTCGACGAGAGCCTGCCGCGGGTGATCCTCCTCGGCGACCTCAACGGCACGATGAACGACCGTTCCCTCAACGGCGTCACCTCCCAGATGCGCTCCACCCAGGGCGCTGCGGGCAGCGGCTTCGGGTTCAGCTGGCCGGCCGCGTTCCCGATGGCCAGGATCGACCAGATCATGGTCAAGGGGGTGGAGCCGGTGAGCTCGTGGACCCTGCCGCGGACGGGCAGCGACCACCTGCCGATCGCCGCACGCGTGAACCTGACCACATCGGGTTCCTGAGCTCCCTCGGCGGAAATACCGGGCCCGGGCGACTTTGTTCCGTAACTGAACTTAGTGGTACTCAGTACATACGGAACCCTGCTCCCCCTGAAAGGCGACGTTCTTCATGCCCCTGGCCCTGCTCGCCCTGGCCGTCGGCGCCTTCGGTCTCGGCACCACCGAATTCGTGATGATGGGCCTGCTGCCCGACGTCGCCGGCGACCTGCACCTCTCCCTCCCCACCGCCGGCCACCTGGTCTCGGCGTACGCGCTGGGCGTCGTCATCGGCGCCCCGCTGCTGGCCGCGCTCACCGCGCGCCTGCCCCGCCGCACGGTCCTCGTCTCCCTGATGGCCCTGTTCGTCGCGGGCAACGCGCTCTCGGCCCTGGCCCCCGGCTACGACTCCCTGCTCGCGGCCCGCTTCCTCAGCGGCCTCCCGCACGGCGCGTTCTTCGGCGTGGGCGCGGTCGTCGCCACCAACCTGGTGGCGCCGGAACGCAAGGCCCGCTCGGTCTCCCTGATGTTCATGGGCCTGACCGTCGCCAACATCGCGGGCGTCCCCGTCGCCACCCTCATGGGCCAGCACCTCGGCTGGCGGGCGACCTTCCTGGGCGTGAGCCTGATCGGCGTGGCGGCGATGGCGGCGGTGTTCCTCCTGATCCGCCCCGCGCACACGCCCGCCCCCGCCACCGGCCTGCGCGGCGAACTCACCGCCCTGCGCTCCCTGCCCGTCTGGCTGGCCCTCGCCACGACGGTCGTCGGCTTCGGCGCCCTGTTCTCGGCGTACAGCTACATCACGCCGATGCTGACGGCGTCCGCCGGGTACACCCAGGGCAGTGTGACCCTCCTGCTCGCCCTGTTCGGCGTCGGCGCCACGATCGGCAACCTGATGGGCGGCCGCCTCGCCGACCACGCGATGCGCGGGACCCTCTTCGGCGGCCTGGCGTCGATGGTCGCGGTGCTGCTCCTCTTCCCGGTCCTGATGCGGGCGGAGTGGAGCGCGGCGGTCGCCGTCGTCCTGCTCGGCGTCGCGGCCTTCGCCACCGGCTCCCCGCTCCAGCTGATGGTGATGGAACGCGCGGCCGCGGGCCCCTCCCTCGCCTCCTCCGCCAACCAGGCCGCCTTCAACCTCGCCAATGCGGGCGGCGCCTGGATCGGCGGCATCGCGCTGGCGGCGGGCTTCGGCGTGACGTCCCCGGCGCTGGCGGGCGCTGCCCTCGCGGTCCTCGGCCTGGGCGTGGCGAGCGTGGCGTACGCGGTGGACCGGCGCAGGGCGGTGCCGGCGCCGGGCCGCGAACGCGTGATCGCCTCCCACGTCCCTGCCGACCTGGTGCGTTCCTCCTCCTGACGGCCGGTGTCCCGGCCGGGGCGGTGATCTCTTTCGGGTGAAGCGTTCCGAAGGGCGCACCGACGGTCCGACCTGCCCCCCAAGATTCTCCCGACACCGACCCCTGGGGAGTGCCATGTCCGCCGCAGCAGTCGTCGAGCAGCCCTCCGAAGACGAGTCGTTCTCGCTCGCGGCGATCGCCGACGAGATCACGGAGCGCCATCCGGGCTACCGCGTCGAGATCATCGGAGGCCACCTCCTGGTGTCTCCGCTCAGGGACGCCCGTCACGCGTGTGTCCTGACCGACGTCATGTGCCTCTTCATCGACGCAGGTCTGCACGGAGAGGAAACAGAGGTCCTCCAGAACGTCGGCCTCCGGCTGCCCACCGGAGCCGAGGACTACGCCATCCCCGACCTCGCGATCGTGGACGCCGACATCGACGACCACCTGGTCGAGAACAACGCGTACGACCCGGTCTGCTTCCGTCTCGTCCTGGAGGTCACCTCCGGCAACTGGAAGGACGACCTGAAGACCAAGGCCGTCGCCTACGCCCAGGCCAAGGTCCCGGTCTACGTCATCGTCGACCGCAAGCACCAGCGCGTCCACGTGCTCACCGAGCCCAGTGGGGAGAAGTACGAGCACCACAGGCCGTACTCGCCCGGCGAGACCGCCATGCTGCCCGACTCGATCGGCGCCAAGGTCGCCCTCGACGTCGACCAGATCCTCAAGGCCGCCCAGAGGAAGACCGACTGATCGGCTCGCGTCGGCTCGCGTCGGATCAGGACGCGTCCGCCGCGCCCGCGTACGTGACACCGAAGGCGAAGGTGCGGCTTGCGCCCGGTGCGAGGGCGAGGGCGGCGGTCTGGTCCGGGCGGTTGAAGGCGTCGGTCATCGCCTCGACGGGTTCGAGGGCGATGGCGGCGCGGCGGTCGCGGGCCAGGGTGTCGCCGGTGAAGACGTGCAGGTAGCCGCTGTGCTGCCAGACGTGCAGTTCCTCGCCGGTCGCGGGATCGGCCAGTACCGTCTCGATCCGGCCGCCGGGGCCGGGGGTGAGGTCCGCGTAGCAGGCGTCGATGACCGCGCCGCCCAGTCGTCTCGGCGTCCGGAAGTCCATGTCGGGACGGTCGTCCAGGGGGACGCGGGCGTCCTCGCCGGGCAGCGGGATGAGGGAGGCGTCGGTGCGGATCAGGGTCTGCGCGGGGATGCGCAGGGTCAGGTCGTCGACGGGGCGGGACAGGGTGAAGTACGGGTGCCAGCCCGTCGCGTAGGGGGCGGTGGTGTCGCCCACGTTCGTCGCACGGACGTCGACGCTCAACTCGTCGGCGGTGAGCGTGTACTCGACCGTGAGGTCGATCGCGAAGGGGTAGCCGCAGTACGCGCCCGGCCGGATGGCCGTGGTGCGCAGCAGCAGGCGGGCCAGGTCCGGTGTCGTGTCGGCGTGGGTGAGTTCGAAGGCCGACTCGCGGACGAAGCCGTGGTAGATCAGCCGGTCGCCGTGGTGGCCCGGGAGCAGGTCGTGGTCGTGGCCGGCGTAGCGGTAGCGGGCGTCGGCCACGCGGTTGGGGAAGGGGGCCAGCAGGCCGGCGCGGACGCCGTCCTGCGCCAGGAGTTCCTTCTCGTCGCGGTAGCCGTCGGTCAACTCCTTCAGCCCGCCGGTGACTTCGCTGCGGACCTGCCAGCTCAGCAGTGTCGCGCCGCGCAGGGCGAGGACGGCGCGTGCGCGGTCGTCCGGTGCGGTGACGACGAGGGTGGGTTCGCCGCCGAGGCGGCTCTCGGTGATCCGGTACTCGGCGGTCATTCCCGTGCCGTCCCTTTCAGCTCGCTTCGGGGGCGAGCTTCTTCGCGCCCGTCATGATGGCCACCGCGTCCTCCATGGAGTGCGACTTCGGGGTGATGACGCCGGCGCAGGCGCCGAGGCGCTGGATGTGGATGCGGTCGGCGACCTCGAAGACGTTGGGCATGTTGTGGCTGATGAGGATGACGCCGAGACCCTGGTCGCGCAGGTCGCGGACGAGCTTGAGGACCTGCCCGGTCTCGCGGACGCCGAGCGCGGCGGTGGGCTCGTCGAGGATCACCACCCGGCCGCCGAAGGCGGCGGTGCGGGCGACGGCCACGGACTGGCGCTGGCCGCCGGAGAGGGTCTCCACGGCCTGGTTGATGTTCTGGAGGGTGCCGATGCCGAGCCGTTTGATGTGGTCGGCGGCCTGCTTCTTCATCTCGCCGGTGTCGAGCATGCGGAACACCGAGCCGAGGACGCCCTTGCGGCGGATCTCGCGGGCGAGGAAGAGGTTGCTGGCGATGTCCAGGGCGGGGGCGACGGCGAGGGTCTGGTAGACGGTCTCGATGCCGGCGTCGCGGGCGTCCTGGGGGCGTTTGAAGTGGACCTCCTTCCCGTCGACCAGGATGCTTCCCTGGTCGGGGACGAGGGCTCCGGACAGGCACTTGATCAGGGTGGACTTGCCGGCGCCGTTGTCGCCGATGACGGCGAGGACCTCGCCGGGGTGGAGGGTGAGGTCGACGCTGTTCAGGCCGACGACCCTGCCGAAGAGCTTGACCAGGCCCTTGGCCTCGAGAACGGGGGCGGTGGCGGTCGTCACGACTTCACACTCCGGATCCACTGGTCGACGGAGACAGCCGCGATCACCAGGATGCCGACTGCGAGGACTTGGTAGTTGGGGTCGATGCCGGCCAGCGCGAGGCCGTTGACGAAGACCTGGACGATGAGCGCGCCGATCAGCGAGCCGAAGACCACCCCGCGGCCGCCGAACAGGCTGGTGCCGCCGATCACCACGGCGGTGATGGACTGCAGGTTGGCGTTGAGACCGCTGTTCGGGTCACCGCCGCCGACCCGGCCGACCAGGATCCAGGCGCCCACGGCGATGGCGAAACCGCCCACCATGTAGGCGCTGAGCAGGACCCGGTTGACGGAGATGCCGGCCAGCCGGGCGGCCTCGACGTCGTCGCCGACGGCGTAGAGGTGACGGCCCCAGGCGGTGTAGCGCAGGGCGTATCCGATCACCGCGTACAGGGCGATCATGAGGAGCACGCCGTACGTGAGGTTCAGCTGTCCGAGCGAGACGGTCTGGCCGCTCCACAGCAGGATGTTGCCCGGCTGCAGGGCGACGGTCTGGCCCTTGGCGTAGATGAGGGTGATGGCGGTGAAGACGCTGAGGGTGCCGAGGGTGACGATGAACGGCGGCAGCTTGATCTTGGTCACCAGCAGGCCGTTGACGGCCTGGGCGGCGATCGCGACGACCGCCCCGGCCAGCAGGGCGAACACGCCGGGCCAGTGGTTGTCCGCGACGAGCTTCGACATCAGCAGGGAGGACAGCACCATCACCGCGCCGATCGACAGGTCGATGCCCGCGGTGAGGATGATGACCGTCTGGCCGACGGCGAGCGAACCGATGACGGCCACCTGCTGGGCGACCAGCGAGAGGTTCTGCAACGCGTAGAAGCGCTCGTTCACCAGGGAGAACACGATCGCGGCGAGCACCAGGACGATGGCCGGGCTGAGGGCCGGCTGGCGGTGCAGCACCGAGTGGATGCGCTGGCTGAGGGTGGCGGGCCTGTTGAGGAACTCCTCCGCCGGTGCCGGTGTGGCTTGGTCCACGTGGGTGGTCACAGGGGGTCCTTCCGGTGTTTTCCCTGGTACGGGCTCATGGGCTCGTGGAGTACGGGTGCGGCGCCGGTGCCTTTGTCACGGTTCCCGGCGCCGCACCCGGCGGGTGTCAGCTGCCCCAGCAGGCGGAGGCGGCCTGCGACGGGGACTGCACGGTCAGGCCGTTCAGGGACTTGGCGGCGACCAGGGCGGTACCGGTGTCGTAGAAGGACTTGCCGTCGGTCACGCTGGGCTTGCTGCCGCCGCGGGCCAGCTTGGCGATCGAGGTGACACCGAGGGCCGCCATCTTGCCCGGGTACTGCACCGCGTCGGCGGCGAACTCCCCGCTGGTCACGTTCTTCAGGCCGGAGCAGCTGCCGTCGATCGCGTAGATCGCGGCCTGCTTCTCCTTGCCGGCCGCCTTCAGCGCGTTGTACGCGCCCTCACCCGCGGGCTCGTTGATGGCGTAGACGACGTTGATGTCCGGGTTGGCCGACAGGCAGTTCTCCATCGCGGTGCGGCCGCCGTCGATGGCGCCCTGGGTGGGCTGGTGACAGACGACCTTGTACGTGCCGCCCTTGCCGCCGGTGTACTTGCCGGACTTGGCTTCCTTGCCGTTCTCGGTCTTGCTGCCCGGGTCGATGCCCATGCCTTCGAGGAAGCCGTGGTCGCGGTTGATGTCGACGGAGACGACCTGGTTGTTGAACAGGTCGAGCATGGCGATGACGGCCGGCTTGCCGCCGAGGGCCGCCGCCGCGTACTGCCCGATGAGCTTGCCCGCCTGCTCGTTGTCGGTGGCGTAGGTGATGTCCGCGGTGCTGGCCGGGTTCGGCGCGGTGTCCAGGGCGATCACGAACAGGCCGGCCTGCTTGGCCCGCCCCAGGGCCGCGTTCACCGCGTCGCCGTTGGTGGTGATGAGGATGCCCTTGTCGCCCCGGGCTATCGCGTTGTCGATGGCGGTGATCTGGGTCTGGGTGTCGCCGTCGCTGGTGCCCGCCGCCACCGTGAGACCCACGTTGTCCTTGGCGGCCTGGGCCTTGGCGTCCTTCTCCATGCTGACGAAGTACGGGTTGGTGAGGGTCTTCAGGATCAGCGACACACCCACCTTGCCACCGCCCCCCGAGGCGGACGAGGAGGCGCTCCCGTTCGAGGAACCGCAGGCCGCGAGCGTCGCGCCGAGGCAGACCGTGACGCCGATCGCCATCGCCCGGGTGCGCCGGCCGGAGCGGCTAGACAGGTGACTGGTGGAGAAGTTCATGGCTCGATCCCTTTCGGATCCGTCCCTTGGCCGACGCTGAGACAACGTTGACTGGGCGAGATACTGGGCCTCTATGGACGAGCGCGTCAAGACGCTGATAGACATGCGTCCGCAACGAGTAGGTAACGCGAATCCGGTTGGAGACAACGATGACTCAGGGCGAGGCGCCGCCCCGGTCCACCCGCAGCCGCCCCACCATGCGTGAGGTCGCGGCGCTGGCCGGAGTCGCCATCAAGACGGTCTCGCGCGTGTTCAACGGCGTCCCCACCGTCGATCCCGCGATCGTCGCCAGGGTCCGCGAGGCCGCCGACCAACTGGGCTACCGTCCCAACCTCACCGCGAGCAGCCTGCGCCGCGGCGACGGCCGTACCGCCACCATCGGCATGCTCGTCGAGGACGCCGCGAACCCCTTCTCGGCCGCCCTGACCCGCACCGTGGAGAACGTGGCCCGGGACCGCGGGGTCCTGGTGCTGGTCGGCAGCGTGGACGAGGACCCGGCACGCGAACGGGAGCTGGCCCAGGCGCTCGTGGACCGCCGGGTGGACGGGCTGGTCATCGTCCCGGCGGGACGCGACCAGAGCTACCTGATCAGCGAACAGCGCTCCGGCACCCGCATGGTCTTCGTCGACCGCGAGGCCGGACTCCTGGACGCGGACGCGGTCGTCTCCGACAACCGGCAGGGCGCCGTCACCGCCGTCAACCACCTGCTCAAGGCCGGCCACCGCCGGATCGCCTACCTCGGCGACCGCGCCTCCATCCCGACCGCCGCCCAGCGCTTCGACGGCTACCGGCACGCGCTGGAGGTCGCGCACCTCCCGTACGACGACGAGATCGTGCGGCACGTGCCGGCCAGTGAGGAGGCCGCCGTCGCCGCCACCAAGGAGCTGCTGGAGCTGCCGGATTCGCCCACGGCACTGTTCACCAGCCAGAACCTGGTCACCATCGGCGCCCTGCGGGCCCTGCGCGCGCTCGGCTTGCAGCACACCGTCGCCCATGTGGGCTTCGACGACTTCCCGCTGGCCGACATCCTCGACCCGGGCGTCTCCGTCATCGCCCAGGACGTCGAGGAGGTGGGCAGGACCGCCGCCGAGATGCTCTTCCACCGTCTGGACGGCGACGATTCACCCACCCGCACCGTCACCGTGCCGACCCGGCTGATCGAGCGGGGCTCCGGCGAGATCCCGGCCGAAGGACCCCGCCATGACTGAACCCGTACCAGCCGCCGCACAGCCCCCGGCCGTGACCGTGATCGGCGAAGCCCTCATCGACCTGGTCCAGCTCGACGCCCCCGGCGACTACCGCGCCCGGCCCGGCGGCAGCCCCTTCAACGTCGCCATCGGCCTCGCCCGGCTCGGCCACCGCACCGCGCTCATGGCACGGCTGGCCGACAACACCTTCGGCCGGCTGCTGCGCGCGCACGCCGCCGCCGAGGGCGTCGACCTGACCTCGGCCCCGGCCGCCGCCGAACCCACCACCCTCGCCGTGGTCTCCATGGACGCGCAGGGCCGGGCGAGTTACGACTTCTACCTGGACGGCACCGCGGACTGGCAGTGGAGCGAGGCGGAGACCGCCCGCGTCCCCCGGGACACGGCCGTCCTGCACTTCGGCTCCGTCGCCTCCTGGACGTCCCCCGCCGACCGGCACATCCACTCCGTGGCCCGCCGCCTGCGCGCCGAGGGCACGACGCTGATCAGCTACGACCCGAACGTCCGCCCCGCCCTCCTCGGCGACCCGGAGCGCGGCAGGCAGGCCGTCGAACGCAGCGTCGGCACCGCCCACCTGGTCAAGGCGAGCCGCGAGGACGTCGAGTGGCTCTACCCCGACACGCCGATCGAGAAGACCGCCGCCCGCTGGCTGGAACTCGGCGCCCTCCTCGTCGTCGTCACCGACGGCCCCGACGGCGCCCACGTCTACTCCGGCGCGGGGAGCCTGAGCCGTCCCGGACGGAAGGTCGCGGTGGTGGACACCGTCGGCGCGGGCGACGCGTTCACCGCGGGACTGCTGGGCGCGCTGACCCGGCACGGACTGCACGGCCCGCGGACGCTGGCCGCGGCCGACCCGGGCGCCCTGCGGATCGCCGTGGACGACGCGATCCTCGTCTCCGCGCTCACCTGCGAACGCCTGGGCGCCGACCCACCCACCGCCCTGCCCCGCCCCGCCTCGGCCGCCCAGGCACCCCTGAAGCCGACGGACCTGACGTTCCCCGACGACAACCGCGGCACGGGCACGGAGGGTTCGGCCCAGCGGCCGATGCAGCCGGCCGGGAGCTGACTCCGACGGACGCGGGTCTCCCTGCCCAGGGGGCGCCAGGTGCCGGAGCCCCGGCGCCCCCCTCCGGAAGGCCGGTCACTTCCAGATGGACGCCAGTTGCCACGCCTTCGTCCGGCCGAGCGTCGCGGTGCCGTTGTCGGCGAAGACGTCGACGCCGGTACTGGAGGGATCGGGGAAGATCTGGTCGGTGAGGACGACCTGTTCGCCGGAGGCGTTCTCGGCGTAGACCTCGACCGAGGACGCGTCGACGAGGACGTGCAGACGCAGCGGCTTGCCGTCCAGGGCCAGGGGAGCGCGCTCGGTACTGGCGAAGGCCGGGTCGAAGTCGGTCGCGCCGGAGGCGGTGCGGTCCAGGTAGACCTCGCCGGTGGTGGTGTCGTAGCCGATCCGGGTGCGCTGGGCACCGCCGGTACGGACGTCGAGACCGAAGCGCTCAGCGGTGCCCGCGGTGAGAGTGGCCTGGAGTTCCAGGGTGCTGCCACGCACGCCGAGCGGCTCGGTGCCGTCGGTGACGGTCGTGGCGGGGACGCCGGTGGCGGTCCCGCGGAGTGTCTTCAGCTCCTCTACCGGCTCCTGGACCAGGTGGACCTTGCCGTTGACGGTCCGCAGGGCGAGCCGGCGGGGGAAGGTGTCGGCGCTGCGCCATGGGCTGGTGGGGATGGTCTGCCCGTAGTCCCAGTTGTTCATCCAGGCGATCATGATGCGCCGGCCGCCCGGAGCGTCGTTGTAGGTGTTGGCGGCGTAGAAGTCCCGGCCGTGGTCGAGCCAGTGGGCGCGCTGGAGGACGGACAGGGCGGGTTTGTCGGCGACGCTGAAGTCGTCGGCAAGGACGTGTCCCCAGCCGCCCGTGTTCGCGTCGACGATCTGGATCTGGACCTTCCTGCCCTGGTAGGCGGTGGTGTTGAAGGAGGCCCAGTCGAGGTGCTCGGAGTCGGACCCCGTGGCGCTCTGCACGACTTTGCCGCCGACGAGCAGGTTGACGCCGGTCTCGGCGGAGCGCGGCTGGGCCTGGGTGTCGGAGAGGACGACCTGGTCGAGGTTGATGTGGCCCCAGCCGCCGGTGTTGGCGTCCACCACCCTGATCCGGGCCTGCTTGCCCCGCAGCTCGGACAGGTCCCACGAGGTCCAGTCCAGGGCCTCGGCGTCGGCGCCGGTGGCGGAGCGGACCACCTTGCCGTCGACGACGAGCTCGACGGCCGTGGGAGCGCCCGAGCTGACGCCGTGGTAGCCGCCGCCGACGAGGAAGTCCAGGTACTTCTTGTCGATCGTGAAGGCCGGTGAGGTGAGGGTGCCGGTGGCGGCGTCGCCGTGCAGATAGCTGTTGACCAGCCCGTGGCCGAGGTAGCCGGAGACCTGCTGCTGGTCGGGCAGGGTGCCCTGGGCCGGTCCGGAGCCGAAGGCGTCGCCGGTGGTGGTCCAGTCGCCGATGGGGCTGGAGTAGGTGCCGCCCTCGAAGTCGGCCAGTGTTTCGCCGGTCGGTGTCGGCTCGTCGCCCAGGACGGAGCCGGACCGGTAGGGGTGGTTGCCGCCGCCGACCTTGAAGTTGATGTAGGCGCCGGTGACGGTGAACGCGGGGGAGGTCAGCGTGCCGGTGGCGGCGTCACCTCCGTGGTAGCTGTCGGCGAAGGCCTGGCCGTCGAAGCCGGTCACCGCGCTCTGACCGTCCACGGCTCCCGTCGCCGGGGCGCCGCCGAACGCGCTGCCGGCGGCCGTCCAGTCCCCGAACGAACCGGACTCGAAGTCCTGCACGACGGTGCCGCTCGGGGCGGTGTACGCCCCGCTGTCGTCGGCGGTGAACTTCGTGCCGTCGAAGTCGCCCACGAAGTACTGGGCGCCCGAACCGCCGGAGACGGCACCGGGGTTGAGGTTGACCGCCAGCACCCACCTGGTCTTCTTCGCGTCGCCGTCCACCGGCAGCGGGAACAGGTCGGGGCACTCCCACACCCCGCCGGTCGCCCCGGCCGGGCCGAAGTCGCTCAGGTGGGACCAGCTCTTGAGGTCGGGCGAACGGTAGAAGGAGATCTTGTGCTGGTCGGAGAGGGCGACCGCCATCAGCCAGCTCTTGGTGGGCGCGTACCAGAACACCTTCGGGTCGCGGAAGTTGGTCGAACCGAGGTCGAGGACCGGGTTGCCGGAGTACCTGGTCCAGGTGGTGCCGCCGTCGGTGCTGTAGGCCAGGGACTGCCGCTGGACGCCGGTGGACTTCACCAGGCTGGTGTAGACGGCGACCAGCGGCGGGTTCCGCGTGCTTCCGAGGCCGGAGGTGTTGCCCTTGTCCAGCACCACGCTGCCGGAGAAGACCATCTCGTCGTCGTCCTGCGGGATGGCGACCGGAAGTTCCTTCCAGTGCACCAGGTCGGTGCTGACCGCGTGCCCCCAGGACATGTTGCCCCAGGTGTCGCCGGACGGGTTGTACTGGAAGAACAGGTGGTACCGACCCTTGTACCAGATCAGGCCGTTGGGGTCGTTCATCCAGTTCCGGGCCGGGGTGAAGTGGAACTGCGGCCGGTACGGCTCCTGGTGGAGCGTGGCGGCCGAGGCCGGGGAAGCGACGAGCAGGCCGAGCCCGGACAGGGCCGCCAGCGCGGTGCGCAGTCGGCGGCGGGGGCGAGTCGTTCTGGACATGGTGCTCCTTACCCGCCCGTCGGAGGAGCGCTGCGTCGAGGGCTTCCGACGGCCGACCTTGGAAACGTTTCGCCGCACCGTATGACCGCCCCGAGTCTCTGTCCAGACTCTGTGCGGCGATTGGCAGGCATGCGAAAATGGCGTACGACCGCACGGTCCCGCCGCCCGGAGGTGAAAACGTTGCCAGATTCGGAGCGCGGCGCAGGTCGGCGGTCGGCGACGATGCGGGACGTCGCGAGCATGGCCGGGGTCGGCATCGCCACCGTGTCCCGGGTCGTCAACGGCAAGCCGGGGGTCACTGCGGACCTCGCGGAAAAGGTGACGCGGGCCGCCGAGTTGCTCGGGTACCGGCATGATCTGACGGCCAGCAGCCTGCGCAGGGCCGACCGCCGCACCCACACCCTCGGGCTGATCCTGGAGGACGCCGCCAACCCCTTCTCCGCCGCCCTGCACCGCGCGGTCGAGGACACCGCCGCCGAGCGCGGTGTACTGGTCCTGGCCGGTTCCACCGACGAGGACCCGGTCAGGGAACGCGGCCTCGTGCGCACCTTCACCGCGCGTCGGGTCGACGGCCTCATCGTCGTCCCCACCGGACTCACCGACACGGATCTCGACGCGGCCCGCGACGCAGGCACACCCGTGGTGTGTGTGGACCGTCCCACGACCGTACGGCAGGTGGACACCGTGACGGTGGACAACCGCGCGGGCGTGCGCGCGGCGGTGAAGAGACTGCACGCGGCGGGGCACCGGCACATCGCCTTCCTCGGAGACCTCCCCGCGATCTGGACCGCCGAAGAGCGTTACGCCGGATTCGTGTCAGGGCTCGCGGAGACGGGATGCGTCCTGCACCCCACGTCGGTACGGCGCGGCGTGCACGGTGTCGAGGCCGCCCAGCAGGCCGCCCGGGAACTCCTCGCCCTCCCTCAGCCGCCCACCGCGCTGGTCTCCGCCCAGAACCTGGTGACCGTCGGCGTGCGCAAAGCCCTCCAGGAACTCCGTCTGCAGCACGCTGTGGCACTGATCGGCTTCGACGACCTGCCCTTCGCCGACCTGCTCGACCCGGGCATCTCGGTGATCGCCCAGGACCCCGTCGCCATCGGCCGGCAGGCCGCGGCCCTGCTGTTCGACCGCCTCGACGGCGAGCCCGGCCCCGCCCGCCACCGCGTGCTGAGCACGCGCTACCTGGCCCGCGGCTCCGGCGAACTGCCCGGCCCCGCCGACGTGTGACTCGTTCCTGACGAGCGCCGTTGCGTGTCCCTCAGCGGCGTCTCCGCACAAGCCGTTACGTCTGCCGCCTCTCGAACAGCTCGTTGAGGACCGACATCTTGTCGGGTCGTGCCTCCAGCAGGATGAGGCCGAGCACGGCAACCGGGTCGAGCGCGGGGTCGCTGCGGGTGACGTATGTGTGGACCGTGCGGTCGGGCCGGGACGTCTCCCTGACATCAAGCACGGTCCGTTCACCGGAGGTTACGGAGAAGCGCAGCTTCCTGCGGAATCGAGCACGGCGGATGCGGTACTCCGCTTCCCACAGCAGCACGGTGTTCCCCTGACGCTCTCCCACCTGCTGTCCATGTGCCGACAGCAGGGGCTGCCCCTCATTGAAGTCGACGAGCAGACGCGGGTCGTCGCCGACTCGGTCCGTGCTGCCCAACACATGCTGACGACCAGGGCCGGCCTGCGACGCGAACGCTCCGACGGGTTCACCGTCCAGTTGGAAGAACGAACTGACCATCCACATCATCGACTGGCCCGGTCGAAGCCCACCGCTCGTCGTCACCGGCGCCTCACCCAGTTCCTGTCAAGCACATCGTCGTTCCGCACATGGTCGCTGAGCCCCCATCGGCTGCTGGAACACGACATTCACCAACGGAGACGTGAGCATCCCCGACGCGGTTCTTGCACTTGCCCCTGAACTGGTCATCAGTCACGACAGGCACCGTTGCGGTACTACGCTCGGCGCGTGGATCCCGTCGCGCTCGCGTGTGCCGTCGTCTCCGTCACAGTCCTGCTGTACGGGGTGCCCGTCGTGCGCGACCGCCTGCGCGCGTGGCTCCCTGCCGCACCCGTCGACCCCTATCGCGCGGCCGCCGGTCGCTCGTTGACCGAGGACGACATCCAGGCGGCCGCCGCCCGGCTCCTGCTGGACGGCTTGGTCACCATCAACCATCGCGGCAATCTCGCACTGACCGGCACTGGCGCGGACGTGGCGCGTACCGCCGGGCACCCCCTACCGGACGCCCTGCTCGCTGCGCTGCGCCGGCGTACCGCCGCCACGACGCTCGGCATCATCGCCTCCCGCGACCTCGCCTTTCGGGCCACCCGCTCCGAGTTCCATGGCGCGGCCCGCGCCCGTCGGGCGGCCGTCGTCCGGGATTGTCTGGCGGTCGCCGGGGTGCTGCTTCTTACCGGGGAGCTCGCATTCGTGCTCGTGGCGCTGGTCGACCGCCTACCCCAGGGGTCTGCGCAGTGGGCCGCGACCGGGGCCACCGGCCTCGCTTCTCTGGCCCAGGTCCGTTTCCTGGCGCGCTACGGCGGCAGGCCCGGCGCGGGCGGCCACCGTGTCGCGGCCTCCGAACCCTACGTCCCGCCCGCCCCGCATCCGGCTCTCGTGGAACTGTCCGAGAAGGCCCCGGAGGACGCGGCCCGGCTGCGTGCGGGACGGCTGCGCACGACCCGTCGCCGCAACCGAGGACGCCGACGACGCCGTGGGCGCGGAACGGCCGCCGCGCGGATGGCCTAAGAATCCCTATCGAAATGATCTTCAAGGTGGTTGGGTCATTCCGGGACTGATAATCCGGCGTGCGGGGCGGTTCGGCTGCAGCCCTGGCAAGGCGAGAACGAGTTGTAGGCGGTGCACGCCAAGCCGCGGAGAACTTAAATATGTCGACAGCGCCCCTCGGCACCCGCCACAGTGGCCACCCGTGACGAGCAGTGAACTGTGGACCCGCGCGACCGCCGACCGCTACGACGCCGAGGAAGCCGAATTGTCCTCGGCTGCCGTTCTCGGCCCGACTATCGCCTTCCTCGCCGAACTCGCCGGAGACGGCCGGGCACTGGAGTTCGCCATCGGAACCGGACGAGTGGGCGTCCCGCTCCGGGAACGCGGCGTGCCCGTTGTGGGCATCGAACTGTCCGAGCACATGGCAGCGGTCCTGCGGCGCAAGATCGACGAGGACATGCTCCCCGTCGCCATCGGAGACATGGCCACGACGGTCGTCCCCGGCGAGTTCACCCTGGTCTATCTCGTCTACAACACGATCACGAACCTCCTCACGCAGGACGAGCAGGTCGAGTGCTTTCGCAACGCCGCACGTCACCTGACGCCTGGCGGCCGATTCGTCATCGAGCTGAGCGTGCCGCCACTGCGATTCCTGCCGCCCGGGCAGGTCGCGGTGCCGTTCGATGTCTCCGACCGGCATCTCGGCTTCGACACCTTCGACCTGGTCGAGCAGATTCTCGTCTCGCACCATCTCACCCGAGACGGTGAAGACGGCCGCTACCGCCGTGGCAACTCCCGGCACCGGTACGCGTGGCCATCGGAGCTCGACCTGATGGCGCGGATCGCTGGGCTCGAACTGGAACGCCGCGTTGCGGACTGGGACGGGTCTCCGTTCACCCAGGACTCCGCGAAGCACATCTCCGTGTGGCGCAAGCCGGCCTGAGGTCGGCACCAGGCCATCAACGTTGGCCGTGCCTCGGTCCCGCCCTCATCCTCCCGGCCACCGTCTGGGCGCCCTTCGTCGCTTCCCTCAAGTAGGCCCCCAACCCGCAGGTGGCTCGTGCCCGGCCAGGTGTGCCCGGCACTCGTCGAGAGCATGCGCCACGGTCTCACGCTCATCTCGGTCGGCCGGATCGAGGAGTTCCCCAGCACTCACAAGGGCTTCCCAAAACTCCGCCGGTCGACCGCGGGTGGCATGCGGACCGATGCGCGCAAGAGAACAGAACACGCTTGCCAACTCACCCATGACAAACCAACGGGAGAGGCCCAGACCGTGACCGCTCGCCACGCCACCCATGGCACCCATCGCGGACCGTAGGTGCTTCGCGATCACCAGCTCCCTCTCGTCGAGTTCCTTGGCGACATCGAACACGCCAACCGTCTCCAGAAGCTCGCCGTAAAGGTTCTCCTCACCCTGCCGGAACTCACTCTGCACCTGGTCCGGCTCACTGTGGAGGCGCCGCAGCAATTCCGCCTCCGGGATTCCCATCGCCTGACCGACGGCCAGCGCCGCGTCCCACCACCATCGCGTCTGCTCGGCGAGTTCGCCGCAGACCACAGCCGGTGCCGCCCCCGCCCGCAGCCTCTCCCGGGCCGCCGTGCTCATGGCTTCGATGACATCGCCACCGCCGCTCGACATCGCACCACCTCTCCAAGGCCCTCCGGGCGCGTCACGACCCATGCCGATCGTCGGCCTGACCCGGCATGAGGACGGAACCAGGACGGTTCAAGGATGGGCGTCCGTAGCGTCCCCACGGGGTCACTGACGCACTTCATGCTTTCGCTCGGGACTCAGCTCAGGTCCAGGAGGCCTCCGAAGGCACCCCGGGGAAACAGGGACACGCACACGATCGGAGTCTGAAGATGGCACGAATGCGGATGCGGGCCAGAAGCCTCGCCACGGTCCTGGCCGTAGGCGTAACCGCCCTCACCCTCAGCATGCAAAGCGCGAGCGCAACCCTCAACATCCCGAGCAGCACCCTGAAGAACAACGCCAGCGGCAACTGCGTCATCGAACGCAACTCCTCGGCGGCCGGCATAGGCGACTCCTGCGGCTACGCCGGCACGTACTTCCACATCATCAGCGCCGCCCCCGACGCCGGAGGCGCCGCCTACGTGCAGATCCAGACCACCTCAGACGACCCGAGCGGCCCCAACTACTGCCTGTACGCCGTTGGACAGGGCACCGGCCCCTCCGGCGCCCCTGCCGGTTCCTCCGACGTGGAACTGATCCCCTGCTGGTACGACGACCCCCGTGCCATATGGGCTGTGGCCAGGGGCGGACCCACCGTCAACGGCATCACTCCCGAGACGTTCTTCGCCTTCGACGGACGCGTCTGCCTGGACGGCGGTTTCGGGACCCTGTACGCCTATCGCGAGGAGGGCTGCAACGGCGGCAACGCCTGGCAGAGGTGGGACGTGTACACCGGCTGACGAGCGAGGACGTCAAGTAGGCCCAGCGCAAAGGGGCGTGCGGTCCGTGAGGACCCCACGCCCCTTCGTTCAGCGGATCACCGCGTCAGCGGGTCAGTGCTTGCGGTGCGCCTTCGCCGGCTTGTACGAGTCGACGTAGCCGGCCGCCGGGGTGCCGACGCCGGTGACGTCGTCGTAACCCTTGACCGCGGACAGGGAGCTGTCCTTGCCGAGGCTGCGGACCGAGGTCAGCAGGCCCTTGGTGGCGTCGTAGCCGTTGGCGAAGTCGACGCGGGCGACGGCGAGGCCGCTGCCGGTCGGGTTGTCGGTGACGTCGTGGAAGACGCCCGCCTTCCCGTACTTGGCGTAGATCGCCGGGTTGGCGAAGCCGAGCGCGTTGCCGCCGTTCGCCTCCTGCGCCAGCGCCTGGACCGCGGCGATGACCGGCGCGGCCAGCGACGTGCCGCCGATGCGGTACTCGCTGTACGCCTCGGTGCCGTCCGCCTGGGTCTGGGTCTGGCCCACCAGGAAGCCCGTGTTCGGGTCGGCGATCGCCGAGATGTCCGGGACCACGCGGTTGCCGGTGCTGCTGTTGGCCTTCGCGAGGGAGTCCGGGACGACGCCCTTCTGGTAGTACGGCTCGTTCACCGTCTTGCTGGTGCCGCCGCCCGCGCCCGAGGTGAACGCGCCCGGGAAGCCGGTCCAGCTCTTGCCGTCGGCCGACAGGGCGGCCTTCTCGGTGCCCCAGCCGGTCTCCCACTGGTACGTGTCGCCCTTGCCGACGGCGAGGGACGTACCGCCGACCGCGGTCACCCAGGCCGAGTTGGCGGGGGTGTCGACCTGCTTCGTACCGGTGTGGGCGACCTCGTCGCCGTTGTCACCGGAGGAGAAGTAGAAGCCGATGCCCTGCACCGCGCCCAGCTGGAAGACCTGGTCGTAGGCGGCCGCGAGGTCCGGGGTCTGGTTGGCCTCGATGTCGCCCCAGGAGTTGGAGACGATGTCGGCCAGGTGGTTGTCGACGACCTTGCTGAGGGCGTCCAGCAGGTCGTTGTCCAGGCAGGACGCGGCGCCCACGTAGGTGACGTCGGCGTCCGGCGCGACCGCGTGCACCGCCTCGACGTCGAGGGTCTCCTCGCCGTACCAGCCGGAGGCGTCGCACTCGTCGGCGCCGGTGTTCGTGTAGGCCGGGGGCAGCGCCTGGTGCAGCTGGCTCGTCTTCCACGCGGCGTCGCCGTTCGTCTTGGCGTAGGTGCCGGCGTCGAAGGCGATGGTCGGCGAGGCGTACGCGTCGGTGATGGCGACGCGGACGTGCTTGCCGGTGTACTTGCCGGCGCCGTAGGCGGCCCGCAGCTGCTTGCCGGTGTAACCCTTGATCGCGTACGGGATCTTGCTGCCGTACGCGCTCGGCAGGGTGCTCGCGGTGTTCGAGCCGTAGTACGACGAGAACGGCCCGGCGTTCTTGAACACGGCACCGGGGGGCGGCAGCGTGTCGTCGTGGTTCGCCTTGTGCGGCGCGTTGTCCAGGCCGGTGACGGTCAGGACGGCGGAGCTGACGGCGGCCGGCACCGACGCGGTCTTCGCCGGGGCGTGGTACGTCTTCGAGCCCTTGGCGTAGTTGTGCAGCTGGGTCGCGAAGGCACGCTCGACGGCGGACACGTCGCCGGAGACGGCGATGTAGTGCGCGGTGACCGCGGTGACCGTCAGGCCGGAGCCGGTCAGCCAGGACTTGACGGCCTTCACCTGGGCCTTGGTGGCGCCGTAGCGGGCCTGCACCTGCTGGGCGCTGAGGTACTTGCCGTACTGCGGCGAGCTGGGGTCGGACACCGCCTTCGCGTACGCCGCGAGGCCCTTGGCGTCCCGGCCGGCCAGGTAGACCCGAACGGCCTTGACCTGCGCGCTGTTCGAGGTGGCGCCCTTGTCCGCCTTGGCCGTGGCCCACAGGGGCTTGGTGCCCTTGAGGGCGTCACGGGCCGGGTTGTCCGCGGCGTGCGCCGCGGGTATGCCGAGCGCGAGCGCGCCGGCGATCATCGGCAGTGTCGCTGCCAAGCTCACACCGGCCCGCACCTTGGCACGGTTCGATCTCATACTGCCCCCTGCTATGCGGTTCGTCGCATGGAGTGGTCGGTCATGCGTGATCACCGGGAGGCCAGCGGCGGAACGGCCCGTGA
This sequence comes from Streptomyces sp. NPDC020958, assembly GCF_055562175.1. NCBI lineage: Bacteria > Bacillati > Actinomycetota > Actinomycetes > Kitasatosporales > Streptomycetaceae > Streptomyces > Streptomyces sp. NPDC020958. The sequence goes on from NZ_JBVHFU010000013.1 coordinate 148,120, forward strand.
ATGGATCACGCGGTGAACGTCACTCTTTCGGTGAACTGTTCATGCCAGGGGAATGAGAAACCCAAGGAAGTCCCAAGTGGGAGTTGATTAGGGGCTTTTGGACCCCTTTCGACCGCGCGCAGAGCATTACAGATCGGTTGCGATTGTTGTTGAATGCTTGCGGTACCGTTAAGTCGACAAATCCCCCATCTTGTACGGCAGTTCAGTCGCGTGGCTTCGCGCCCCGCTCCTTCAGCATCTGCTGCATCGTGGTCAGCTCCGACTGCTGCGCGTCCACCATGCCCTGGGCGAGGTTCTTCTCCACCGCGACGGTGCACTTGGCCACACAGCCCTCGGCCATGTGGATCCCGCCCTTGTGGTGGTCCGTCATCAACTGGAGGTAGAAGATCTCCGCCTGCTTGCCGTTCAGCGTCCCCAGCTTCGCCAGCTCGGCGTCGGTCGCCATGCCGGGCATCAGCGAACCGTCCCCGCGCTCCGGCATGTCACCCATGCCCATCCAGGACATCGGCGGCTTCGCCGACACCTTCGGCAGGTCCCACAGGTCCAGCCAGCCCAGCAGCATGCCGCGCTGGTTGGCCTGGGTCTGCGCGATGTCGTAGGCGAGCCGCCGCACTTCCGTGTTCTTCGTGCGGTCGCGGACGATGTACGACATCTCCACGGCCTGCTGGTGGTGGACCGCCATGTCCCGCGCGAACCCCGCGTCCGCCCCGTCGGCGCTCGGGACGCTCCCGCCGGAGCCGCCACCGCCGTCCTCGGCGACCGCGTAGGTGATGGCGCCGGCCGCGACCAGCGCGGCCGCCGTCGCTCCGGCGATCCAGCCGATGTGTTTCCTCACGTCACATCGTCCCGCCCGTGCACGAGGCACCCGGCTCCGGGGTCTGCTTGCCCTGCACATAGGTCTCGAAGAACGTGCCGACCTTCGGGTCGTCCGCGCTCTTCACGCTCATCTGGTGTCCCCACGCCGACAGTTCGATCGGCGAGGACTGGTCGGCGTACGGACTCATCAGCGAGTACGGGGTCTGCTTCACCTTCGCCGCCAGCTTGTCCACGTCGGACTTGCTCGCCTTGTCGGTGTACGTCACCCAGACCGCGCCGTGCTCCAGGGCGTGCACGGCGTTCTCGTCCTTCACGGGCTTGGTGTAGACGTTGCCGTTGCAGTTGAGCCACACCGGGTTGTGGTTGCCGCCGACCGGCGGGTGCATCGGGTACTTCACGGTCCCGGCGACATGCGTACGGGACAGCTTGCCCGTCCAGGTCCGCACCCCGTCGCTGCCCGTGACGAAGTGCCCGGAGTCCCCGGAGTCGCCGCCCTTGGCGTCGCTCGCGCTGTCGCTCTTGTGCGACTGGGAGTCGACGAGCACGACACCGCCGACGACCAGACCCACCACGACCACGACGCTCGCGCCGATCGTCAGGATCCGGTTGCGTCGCTCGCGCGCCTGCTCCGCGCGCCGCATCTGCTCTATGCGCGCCTTGCGTTCGGCGTTGCCGGCCTTGTTCTTCGCGGAACCCATGAGGTGTGTCCTTCTGGGGGAAAGGGACGTGGAGGGTGGGGCTCGCTGATCGTAAGGGGGGAGATGGGGCCAGACGTAGGCAGGGCACGGGAAAGAGCCGGTAAGTCCCGGGATCCGACAGGAAACCGATAATTTGAACGGCGGATGCGTATTACTTACGCTGGCCGGTATGCGGCTGCTGCGCTCCACCGATCTCGCCCTGCGGCTCCTGATGCGGCTCGCCGTCGCCGGCGAGTCCAGTCCTACGACCCGTGAGGTCGCCGGCGACATGGAGGTGCCGTACACGCACGCGGCGAAGGTGGTCGCCGAGCTCCAGCACCGGGGACTGGTCGACGCCCGCCGCGGCCGGGGCGGCGGGCTCACGCTGACCGAGAAGGGGCGGGGTGCCTCGGTGGGGGCGCTGGTGCGCGCCTTCGAGGGCGAGGGTGACGTGGTGGACTGCGAGGGCGGTGACCGGCCCTGCCCGCTGAGCTCCGGCTGCCGTCTCAGGGGGGCGCTGCGCCGGGCCCAGGAGGCGTTCTACGCGGCCCTGGACCCGGTGACGGTGGCGGACATGGTGGGGGAGCCGACGGGGCCGTTGCTGCTGGGTATTTCCAGGAGGCCGGGGGTGGGTTAGGGGCCTACGGGGGTGCCGCGTCCGTTGCGAGGCGACTGCGGGTAATTCGTGGCTTGTCGCGCAGTTCCCCGCGCCCCTGACGGGGCGCTCTCCTTGCGGCGCGTTTTCAGGCCGCTGCCTGCCACAGGTCCGGGCCGAAGACCTCGTAAAGGATGTCGGCCGGGGACACGCCCTTTTCGATCAGCTGGGTGCGGATCGCGCGCATGAAGGGGAGGGGGCCGCACAGGTACGCGCGCGTGCCGGGTGCCACCTCGATGTCGGAGAGGTCGACCAGGCCGGTGCGGGTGCCCGGAGCGGCGTCGCGCTCGTAGAAGAAGTGGACGGCCGCGTCCGGCAGCTTCTCCGCGTACGCGGTGTGGTCGGCGCGCAGGGCGTGGTCCGCGGGGGAGCGGTCGCCGTGCACGACGGTGACCGGGGCGCGGTGGCCGTCGGACGCGAGCGCGGCGAGCATCGGGACCATCGGGGTGACGCCGATGCCGGCGGAGGCCAGGAGGAGGGGCCGGCCGGCGGTGTCGCCGAGGACGAGGTCGCCGTACGGTTCCGACAGCTCCAGGACGTCGCCTTCGCGCACGCGCGCGTGCAGGTGGTTCGAGACCTCGCCGTCGGGCGTCGCGGCGTCACCGGGCACCCGCTTGACGCTGAACTGGCGGAGCGACCCGCCCGGCGCGCCGGAGAGGCTGTACTGGCGTATCTGGCGGGCCCCGTCGGGGAGCGTGACGCCCACGGAGACGTACTGCCCGGCGCGGAAACCGCGCACCGCCCCGCCGTCCGCGGGCCGCACCCGGAAGGTCACGACGTCGGCCGTCTCGGCGACCCGTCCGACGACCTCCCAGGGCCGGAAGCCGGTGGACCCGCTCTCCTCGTACAGCCGCTTCTCGACGGCGATCAGGGCGTTGGCCATCAGCCAGTAGACCTCGTCCCAGGCGGCCGCGACCTCGGGGGTGACGGCCTCGCCCAGCACCTCGACGATGGCGGCGAACAGGTGGTCGTGGACGACCGCGTACTGCTCGGGGGCGACCCCGAGGGAGGCGTGCTTGTGGGCGATGCGGCCCAGCAGGGCGTCCGGGCGCCGGTCCGGGCGGTCCAGCAGGTGGGCGGCGAACGCGGCGATGGAGCCGGCGAGGGCCTGCCGCTGGGTGCCGGCGGCCTGGTTGCCGCGGTTGAAGAGGTCGCGCAGCAGCTCGGGGTGGGCGGCGAAGAGCCGGGCGTAGAAACGCTCGGTGATCTCGCCGATGGCCGCGCCGACGGCCGGGAGGGTGGCGCGGACGGTGACGGCTGACGGTTCGGACAGCATCGGGGCTCCTTGGGGCTCGCCGAACGGATCGACGCCTCACGCTATTAAAACTTGCATCTGAGATTCAAATTTTGGGCTCATGGTGTCGGTCACTCCCGATCCCGGTCCGCCATTACGGATGTCGGTGCGAGCAGGCAAGATGGGCGGGAGCGCAGTACACCTGCGGTACGAGAGCCGTTCAGGCCGAGGACGCCGACGCGATCAAGGTCCGCAACGCGCATGAAATGCTGTTGTGGTGTGATGCCCGGGTGCCCGACCGCCTCCTGTGGGACCGGGAGCAAGGCGGCCTGACCAGCAAGGATGGGGAAGCGGAAGATGGACAAGCAGCAGGAGTTCGTGCTCCGGACCTTGGAGGAGCGCGACATCCGGTTCGTACGCCTGTGGTTCACGGACGTGCTGGGCTTCCTCAAGTCCGTCGCCGTGGCCCCGGCCGAGCTTGAACAGGCCTTCGACGAGGGCATCGGTTTCGACGGCTCCGCGATCGAGGGCTTCGCCCGGGTCTACGAGTCCGACATGATCGCGAAGCCGGATCCGTCGACCTTCCAGGTCCTGCCGTGGCGCGCGGAGACCCCCGGTACGGCCCGCATGTTCTGCGACATCCTGATGCCGGACGGCTCCCCGTCCTTCGCGGACCCGCGGTACGTGCTCAAGCGTGCCCTGGCCCGCACCTCCGACCTCGGCTTCACCTTCTACACCCACCCCGAGATCGAGTTCTTCCTGCTGAAGGACCGCCCGCTGGACGGCTCCCGCCCCACCCCGGCCGACAACTCGGGCTACTTCGACCACACCCCGACCAACGTCGGCATGGACTTCCGCCGCCAGGCGATCACCATGCTGGAGTCGATGGGCATCTCGGTGGAGTTCTCCCACCACGAGGGCGCGCCGGGCCAGCAGGAGATCGACCTCCGCTACGCGGACGCGCTCTCCACGGCCGACAACATCATGACGTTCCGGCTGGTCATGAAGCAGGTGGCGCTGGAGCAGGGGGTGCAGGCGACCTTCATGCCGAAGCCGTTCTCCGAGCACCCCGGCTCCGGCATGCACACCCACCTCTCCCTCTTCGAGGGCGACCGCAACGCGTTCTACGAGTCCGGCGCCGAGTACCAGCTCTCCAAGGTGGGCCGCTCCTTCATCGCGGGCCTGCTGCGGCACGCCGCCGAGATCTCCGCGGTCACCAACCAGTGGGTGAACTCCTACAAGCGCATCTGGGGCGGCTCCGAGCGCACCGCGGGGGCCGGCGGCGAGGCGCCCTCGTACATCTGCTGGGGTCACAACAACCGCAGCGCGCTGGTCCGGGTCCCGATGTACAAGCCCGGCAAGACCGGCTCCGCGCGCGTCGAGGTCCGCTCCATCGACTCCGGCGCCAACCCCTACCTGGCCTACGCCCTCCTGCTGGCGGCCGGCCTGAAGGGCATCGAGGAGGGGTACGAGCTGCCGCCGGGCGCCGAGGACGACGTCTGGGCCCTCTCCAACGCCGAGCGCCGCGCCATGGGCATCGAGCCCCTCCCGCAGAACCTCGGCGAGGCCCTGACCCTCATGGAGGGCAGCGACCTGGTCGCCGAGACCCTCGGCGAACACGTCTTCGACTTCTTCCTGCGCAACAAGCGCCAGGAGTGGGAGGAGTACCGCTCCGAGGTGACCGCCTTCGAGCTGCGGAAGAACCTGCCGGTGCTGTAGGGCGCGTCATCCGACGAACGCCGGGGAGACCGCCGAGACGCTGATGCGTCGCGGTTTCCCCGTGCCGTCCGCCGGCATCTCGTACAGGTCCGCGCCGTAGTCGCCCGGCAGCGCGTACACGAGCGTGCGGGCGTCCTTCCACACCGCCTGGTCGTCCACGCTGCGGGTCTCGGCGAGCGGGGTCTCGCGCAGCGTCCGCAGGTCGAGTACGTACAGGCGCCAGGGGGCGTCCTTCGGGAGTCCCGGCACCCGTTTCTTGTAGGCCACGCGGGTGCCGTCGGGAGAGAGGGACGGGCATTCGACGTTCGGGTGGACGGTGGTGAGGGTACGGCCGCGCAGGCTGCCCCGGACCAGGTACGTCGACCCCTTCGTGGCCAGCGTCGCGTAGAAGGTGTCGTCGTCCGGGGCGAAGGTCACACCCCAGAAGTTGACGTCCGCCGCGTGGTAGGTCCTGCCGTCCCTGAGGACGCGGAAGGCCTCCAGGGACGGGATCAGGGTGCCCGTACGGGTGTCCACGATCGCCGTACGGGTGGAGAAGTTCGTGCCCGCGTACGAGTCGCCGCCCACGAACGCCGTCCAGGCCGCGTAGTGGCCCGTCGGGGAGACCCGGGCCCGGGACGGGATGCCCGGGACGTCGTAGTGCGCCCTCGGGTGCAGACGGGCGTCCAGGATCACGGCCCGGTACGTGTCCGAGACCGGGCCGTGGACGGCTTGCAGGCACACGCCGGTGCCGGCCGCGGCGTAGAAGCGCAGGCACTTGACGCCGGAGGCGGTACGGGGGCCGGAGGGGGCCGACGCGGGCGTCGTGGTCAGTTCGTCGCGGTGCGGGCCCCAGGCCATGTTGCGGAAGACCATGCGGCCGGGGGCGGTGAGCGTCACCGTCCCGGGGGTGACCTGCGCGGCGCCCGCCCGTGGGTGGTCGCGGCGTTCCGCCCGGGCCGACGCGTGCAGGACGGAGGCCAGGGCGATCGCCCCCAGCACGGCGAGGGCGGACGCCAGGATCAGGACGCGGGACCTCAGGGTCATACGGCTGCCTCCCGGGAGGGGCGGAGGGTGAGGGCGTAGGCGGCGCAGACCGCCAGCGCACCCGTGGACGCCAGCAGCGCCGTACGGTCGCCCCACAGCGTCCACGCCGCGCCGAACGCCAGCGAGCAGACGAAACGCGCGCCCGCCTGGCCCGTCTGGACGAGCGCCAGGCCCGACGAGCGCAGCTCCTGGGGCACGCTGTCCGACGCGACCGCCATCAGGACCCCGTCGGTCGCCGCGTAGAACGTGCCGTGCAGGGCGAGGACCGCGTACGGGAGCGCCGTGCCGTGCCAGGACGTGAGCAGCAGGGCGTAGGCGAGCAGCAGGGCCGCGTGGCCCGCGAGGAACATCCGCCGGCGGCCCCAGCGGTCCGCCAGCCTGCCGAGCGGGACGGCCAGGAGGAGGAACGCGGCCGCCGTGCCGAGGGGGAGCAGGGCGAACCAGCGGTCCGGGACGCCGAGGCGCCGTTGCAGCAACAGGTACACGAACGAGTCGCTCACCGTGGCGAGGCCGAGGAGCAGCGCGCAGACGGTGATCCGCCGCAGGTCACGCCGGCCCAGCAGCCCGACCGCCGCCCACACCGTGGGCCGCGCCCCCGCAGCCCCGGTCCCGCGCCCACCGCCCGGCGCGGGTTCCGCAGCGCCGGCCCCGCATGGGCTGCCCGGCACCGGTCCGGACGTGCCGGTCCCGCGCCCGATGTCCGCCACCGGTCCGGACGTGCCGGTCCCGCGTCGGCCGCCCGGCAGCGGCTCCGTGGTGCCGGTTGCGTGCCCACCGCCCGGCACGGGTTCCGGCGTGCCGGTTGCGTGCCCGCTGCCCGGCGTCGGTCCCGGCGTGCCGGTCCCGCCGCTCGGTACGAACAGCGCCAGGACCAGTACGCCCAGCACCGCCACGCAGAAGCTCACCGTGAACACCGCGTCGTAGCCGTCCACCGTCGCCCGCAGGATGAGGAAGGCGGCCAGGGGGCCGAGCAGCGCGCCCGCCGTGTCCATCGCGCGGTGCACGCCGAAGGCGCGGCCCCGGGTCTCCGGGGTGCTGGAGAGCGAGATCAGGGCGTCCCGGGGAGCCGTGCGCAGCCCCTTGCCGGTGCGGTCCGCGGCCAGGACCAGGCCGATGGGGGTGAGGGTGTGGGCGACCAGCAGGAGGGGCTTGCACAGGGCCGACAGGGCGTAGCCCGCACCCGCCACCCACTTGTGGCGGCCGCCGCCGCGGTCGGCGAGGTGGCCGCCGACCAGGCGGACGACCGCCGAGAAGCCGTTGTAGACGCCGTCGAGGAGGCCGAAGCCCAGGGGCGACAGGCCGAGGCCCGTCACCAGGTACAGCGGGAGGACCGCGGTGACCATCTCGGAGGAGACGTCCGTGATCAGGCTGACGGTGCCCAGGGCGAGGACGGTGGGGGCGATCGTGGTGCGGTACCGCCCGGCCGTCACCGGCCGGACGGTACCTGCCACGGACGCCGTCGGGTCGCTCGCGCGGCTGTCCGCTACGTACACGTCAGGACGCCCAGATCCCGGTGATGTCGGAGGAGGACGCCGCGTTGCCCGCGTGCGCGGACAGGCCCTGGCCGTCCTCCAGGGTGCGCAGCAGGTCGTAGTGGTCGTACGTGGTGGACGAGGTCGAGCCCGGGGTGACCGGCTGGCCGTACAGGACGGTCGGGATGCGGTTGCCGGCCAGGCGGTTGTCCTCGTCCATGGTGACGACGAGCAGGCTGTTGTGGGTCTTGGCCCAGGTCGCGTACGCGCCCAGGTTGTTCTTCAGCCAGGTGTCACCGGTGGACACCGAGCAGTCGTGCATGTCGCTGCACAGGTTGGGGGTGACGAAGGACAGCTGGGGGAGGGTGGAGTAGTCGGTCGGGAACTGGGCGAACGTCTTCGCGGTCGACGTCGGCACGTTGCTGAAACCGAACCACGGGTTGTGCTTCTGCGCGTAGTTGCCGCTGCTGCACGTGGTCGAACCCTGGCTCGGCAGGCTCTCGTTGTAGCTGGCCCAGGTGCGGCCGGCCGCGAGCTGCTCGGAGGCCAGGTTGGCGGCCGAGGAGAAGCCGGGCTTCACGCAGCTGTCGTCGGTGATGCCCTGGGTGGAGCCGGAGAACAGGGCGTAGTAGTTGGGCTGGCTGGGGTGGGTCTCGGCGTACATCTGGGTCAGGTTGGCGCCGCCGGTGGCCAGCGAGTTGATGTACGGGGCGCTGGAGGAGCCGATGACCTGGCTGTAGGCGTGGTTCTCGAAGACCACGACGATCACGTGGTCCGGGGTCGGTACGGCACTCGCGGCGTGCGCGGACGTGCCGCCGAGCCCGGTCCACAGGCCGATCGCGGCCGCGGTGAAGGCGGTCGCCGAGGCCACCGCCGTACGGGCGCGGCGAAGCATCGCCGAACGTGCGGAACTGCCGGACACATCAACCTCCGGGGGAGAGGACGGAGTTGCAGGGCTGGCGGTGCGGACAGAGCATGCACACGCCAAGACTCCCACGTCTCACGGGATTCGACCCCGGGGGTGAAGAGCCGGTGAACGCCGGGTACGTGCGCCCCATGGCACGCATCCTCGTGGGCACCTGCGGCTGGACCGACCGGGCTCTGGTGACGAGCGGCTGGTACCCGCCCGGCCGGCGCGACCCGGAGGGCCGGCTGCGGCACTACGCCGGCCGGTTCCCGGTCGTGGAGGCCGACTCCCCGTACTACGCCCTCCCGGCCGCCCGCACCACCCGGCTCTGGGCGGACCGCACCCCGGACGGCTTCCGCTTCGACGTCAAGGCGTTCTCCCTCCTCACCGGCCACCCCACCCGCCCGGCCGCCCTCCCCGCCGACCTGCGCGGCCGCCCCCGCGACGAAGGCCTGCGCGCGGAGGTCTGGGCCCGCTACGCCGAGGCCGTCGACCCGCTGCGCGGCTCCGGCCGCCTGGGCACCCTCCTCTTCCAGTATCCGCCGTCCCTGGCCCCCGGCCCCGACGCGGAGGCCGCCGTCAGGGCCGCCAGGGAACGCGCCCGCGACTGGCCGTTCGCCGTGGAGTTCCGCCACCCCGACTGGTGGCGCAGCGCGCGTACGACGGCCTTCCTGCGGGACCTGGACGCCACCGCCGTCGCCGTGGACACCGCCCGGGGACTGCCCGGCTCCCTCCCTCCGACGGCCCAGGTCACCACCCCCCGCCTGGCGGTCGTCCGCTTCCACGGACGCAGCCCCCTGTGGGGCACCGGCAGCAAGGAGGACCGCTTCCGCCACGCCTACACCGTCCCCGAGCTCACCGAGTGGCTGCCGCGCCTGCGCACCCTGGCCGAGCAGGCCGAAGAGGTCCACGTCCTGTTCAACAACTGCTGCGCGGACAGCGCCGCGCAGGCGGCCCGGACGATGACGGAACTGCTCGCCCCGCACCTGCCGCACCAGCGCCACGTCCCGTCCGCCACGCCGTCGGCCCGTCTCACCGACCGCGCGCCCGAGGCCGGTCCGGGCCGCTCCGGTTAGTCTCGTCTGACCAGGACCGTGATCCCAGGGGAGGCCGCAGATGACGCCGGGGCGCAGGAGCAGTACCTTCACGCGACTGCTGCGGCACGGCTTCACCGATGCCTCGGCCGCCGAGCGGCTGCTGGACAGCGCCGAGCTGGCCGCCGTACGCGACGACCCGGTGCTCCTCGAAGCCCTCGGCGCCACCGCCGACCCGGACCTCGCCCTGCACGGCCTGGTACGGCTCCTGGAGGCCCAGCCGGGGCCCACCGCCCGCCGTGAGCTGCTCGACACCCTGATAGCCGCCAAGCCGCTGCGGGACCGCCTGCTGGGTGTCCTCGGCGCCTCCGCCGCCCTCGCCGACCACCTCGCCCGGCACCCCCGCGACTGGGAGGCCCTGGTCACCTACGAGCCCCGTGACCTGCACCCCGGCGTCGCCGAGTTCGAACGCGGCCTCGCCGAGGCCGGCGATCCCGTCTCGCTCCGGGTCGCCTACCGGCGCTGCCTGCTGTCCATCGCCGCCCGCGACGTCTGCGGCACCACCGACGTCGCCGAGACCGCCGCCGAGCTCGCCGACCTCGCCACCGCCACCCTGCGCGCCGCCCTCGCGCTCGCCGAGAGCGCCGCGCCCGAGGACGCCGCCCGCTGCCGGCTCGCGGTGATCGCCATGGGCAAGTGCGGCGGCCACGAACTGAACTACGTCTCCGACGTCGACGTCATCTTCGTCGGCGAGGCCACGGGCGAGACCGACGAGGCCAAGGCGCTGCGCTCCGCCACCAAGCTGGCCTCGCACCTGATGCGGATCTGCTCGGAGACGACGGTGGAGGGCTCCATCTGGCCCGTCGACGCCAACCTCCGCCCCGAGGGCCGCAACGGACCCCTCGTCCGCACCCTCAGCAGCCACCTCGCCTACTACCAACGCTGGGCCAAGACCTGGGAGTTCCAGGCCCTGCTCAAGGCCCGCCCGGTCGCCGGCGACCTCGACCTCGGCGCGGAGTACGTCGCCGCGCTCGAACCCCTGGTCTGGAAGGCCGCCGAGCGCGAGAACTTCGTCACCGACGTGCAGAAGATGCGCCGACGGGTGGTGGAGAACATCCCCGCCGCCGAGATCGACCGCGAGCTGAAACTCGGTCCCGGCGGCCTCCGCGACGTCGAATTCGCCGTCCAGCTCCTGCAATTGGTGCACGGCAGGGCGGACGCCTCGCTGCGCTCCGGCACCACCCTGGACGCGCTCCACGCCCTCGCGTCCGGCGGCTACGTCGGCCGCGAGGACGCCGCCCGCCTCGACGAGGCCTACCGCTTCCTGCGCTCCATGGAGCACCGCATCCAGCTCTACCGGCTGCGCCGCACCCACCTGGTCCCCGAGGGCGAGGCCGACCTGCGCCGCCTCGGCCGCTCGCTCGGCCTGCGCACCGACCCGGTGACCGAGCTGACCCGCGAGTGGAAGCGGCACGCGGGCGTCGTACGGCGCCTGCACGAGAAGCTCTTCTACCGCCCGCTGCTCGACGCCGTCGCCCAACTCGCGCCCGGCGAGACCAGGCTGAGTGCCGAGGCGGCCCGGGAACGCCTGGTGGCGCTCGGCTACACCGACCCGGCCGCCGCCCTGCGCCACCTGGAGGCGCTCGCCTCCGGCGTCACCCGCAAGGCCGCCATCCAGCGCACCCTGCTGCCCGTCCTGCTGGGCTGGTTCGCCGACTCCGCCGACCCGGACGCGGGCCTGCTGAACTTCCGCAAGGTCTCCGACGCGCTCGGCAAGACCCCCTGGTACCTGCGGCTCCTGAGGGACGAGGGGGCCGCCGCGGAGAACCTCGCGCGCGTGCTCTCCGCCGGCCGCCTCGCCCCCGACCTGCTGATGCGCGCCCCGGAGGCGGTGGCCCTGCTCGGCGACGGCGACGGGGGCGGCCTGGAGCCGCGCGGCCGGGGCCCGCTGGAGCAGGAGATCCTGGCCGCCGCCGGCCGCGCCGACAACGCCGAGGACGGCGTGCGGGCCGCGCGCGGGGTGCGCCGCCGGGAGCTGTTCCGTACGGCCGCCGCCGACATCGTCGACTCCTACGGCACCGAGACCAAGCCCGCCGAGGCCGATCAGGGCGCCCTGGTCGACCGGGTCGGCGCGGCCGTCTCCGACCTGACCGCGGCCACCCTCGCCGGCACCCTGCGCGCGGTCGTCCGCGACGGCTGGGGCGACACCCTGCCCACCAGGTTCGCCATGATCGGCATGGGCCGCTTCGGCGGCCACGAACTCGGCTACGGCTCCGACGCGGACGTCGTCTTCGTGCACGAACCGCAGGAGGGCGTGGACGAACGGGAGGCCGCCGACGCCGCCAACAAGGTCGTCGCCGAGATGCGCAGGCTGCTCCAGATCCCCAGCGCCGACCCGCCGTTGCTCATCGACGCGGACCTGCGCCCCGAGGGCAAGTCCGGGCCGCTGGTGCGCACGCTGAAGTCCTACGAGGCGTACTACCGCCGGTGGTCGCTGGTGTGGGAGTCGCAGGCCCTGCTGCGCGCCGAGCCCGTCGCCGGGGACGAGGAGCTGGGGCGTCGGTTCGTCGAGCTGATCGACCCGCTGCGGTATCCGGCGCGGGGGCTCGGCGAGGACGCGGTCCGCGAGATCCGGCGGCTGAAGGCACGCATGGAGTCCGAGCGGCTGCCGCGCGGCGCCGACCCGAAGCTGCACACCAAGCTGGGGCCGGGCGGACTGTCCGACGTCGAGTGGACCGTGCAGCTGCTGCAACTGCGGCACGGCTGGGCCGAGCCGGGGCTGCGGACCACCCGGACCCGGGCGGCGCTGGCCGCGGCGGAGGCGGCGGGGCTGCTGGGGACCGAGGAGGCCGGGATCCTGGACGAGGCGTGGGTGCTGGCGACGCGGGTGCGCAACGCCGTGATGCTGGTGCGGGGGCGGGCGGGGGACACGTTTCCCACCGAGAGCCGGGAGCTGGCCGCGGTCGGGCGGTACCTGGGGTACGGCGACGGGCACGCGGGGGACATGCTGGACGCGTACCGGCGGACGGCGCGCAGGGCTCGGGCGGTCGTGGAGGAGCTCTTCTACGGGGCGTAGGCGGGCTCAGGGGGAGCCCCGCGCCCTCAACGGGGCGCCGCGAGCAACGCTCTCGCGTGGTTCATGAGGCCCGTCAGACCCACCTCGAAGGCCCGGTCCGCGCGGCCGTCGCCCACCGCCGCCAGTGCCTGCGCCAGGTGCGGGGTGGGGGTCCGGGCCGTCAGTTCCCACATCGCCTCCGGGGCCGACAGGTCCAGCGCCGAACCGAGGACCAGGTTCTCCACGGCGATCAGCAGCGGCATCACGTCCGCCGCGGCGAAGCCCGCCGCCAGCAGCACCGTGACCGCGCGCTCGTACTGCTCCAGGACCCGGGGCGCGCGCACCGGTGACGTCATCAGGAGCGGGATCGCCCGCGGGTGCGCGGCGAACGCGGCCCGGTAGGAGCGGGCCCATGACTCCAGGGCGGCGTCCCAGGGGGCCAGGTCCAGGGTCGACGGGTCGATCGCGGAGGCGACGCGTTCCCGCAGCAGTTCGACGATGCCGTCCCGGCCCTCCACATGGTGATACAGCGAGCCGGTCTGCGTGCCGAGCCGCTTCGCGATCGCCGGGACGCTGAAATCGCCCTGCTCGTCCACGAGTTGCAATGCGGTCGTGGTGATCCGCTCCCGGTCGAGGAGCGGGGTGCGCGGCCGTCCCATCGGTGTGTCCTCCCCCGAAGGTGTGAAACGGGTCTTCCCGGATGTCCAGGAGGAGGCTACATTGCCAAAACCGAAAGGCTTTAGATTTACGGGTCCGGGGCAGCCCCTGCCCCGGTAGCGCCGGTCACCCCGCACGCCCGGAACCCTCCCGTCCGCTGCGCTCGAAGGGCTCCCCTCCATGTCCGTCACCGCTCGCGAGGAGACCACGCCGCCCGCCACGGCGACCCTCCGCTCCGGCTCGCTCGGCACCGCCGACATCGCCTTCTTCGTCATCTCCGCCGCCGCCCCGCTCACCGTGATGGCCGGCGTCGCCCCCCTCGCCGTCCTGCTCGGCGGCATCGGGGCCCCGGCCGGCTACCTCGTCGCCGGCATCACCCTCGCCGTCTTCGCCGTCGGCTTCACCACCATGAGCCGGCACATCAGGAGCGGCGGCGCCTTCTACGCCTACATCACCCGCGGCCTCGGCCGCCCCGTCGGCATCGGCGCCGCCCTGCTCGCGCTGATCGGCTACAACGGCATGGAGATCGGCGTCTACGGCCTGCTCGGCAGCGCCGGCCGGGACACCGCCGAGGCCCTCTTCGGCGTCGACGTCCCCTGGCTGCCGATCGCCCTCGCCGGACTGCTCCTCATCGGCTACGGCGGCTACCGGTCCATCGAGTTCGGCGCCAAGGTGCTGGGCGTGCTGCTGGTCGCCGAGACCGGGATCCTCGTCCTGCTCGCGGGCGGGGTGCTGGTCAAGGGCGGCGCGCACGGACTGTCGGCCGCCTCCTTCGCCCCGGACCACGTCTTCGTCTCCGGCACGGCCGTCGTCCTCGCCTTCGCCTTCGCCGCCTTCACCGGCTTCGAGTCCACGGTCATCTACCGGCGCGAGGCCCGCGACCCCGAGCGCACCGTGCCGCGCGCCACCTACGTGGCCGTCGCGTTCCTCGGCCTCTTCTACGCCTTCATGGTGTGGATCGTCATCCAGGCCTTCGGCGACCGGGACGTCGTCGCGGCCGCCGCCAAGGACCCCGGCGGCCTCTTCTTCAGCGCCATCACCCGCTACGCCGGCGGCTGGGCGGCCGACCTGATGCACGTCTTCATCGTCACCAGCATCATCGCCTCCCTCCTCGCCTTCCACAACGCGATCAACCGGTACGCCCTGGCGCTCGCCGAGGAGGGCGTGCTGCCGGGACGGCTGGGCACGATCCACCCCCGCCACCGCTCCCCGTACCTGGCCGGCATCGCCCAGACCGTGGTCGGCCTGGTGGTCGTGGTCGGCTTCTGGGCGGCCGGCGCCGACCCGTACGACCAGCTGCTGCTGTGGGTCAACACCCCCGGGATGATCGGCCTGTTCGTGCTCCAGCTGCTCGCCGCGATCGCCGTGCCCTGCTACTTCCGGCGGGTCCGGCACCAGGAGGGCGTGGTGCGCACCGTGCTCGCCCCGACCGTCGCCGCCGTCCTGCTCGCCACCGCCATAGGCCTGGTCATCACCCACATCGACCTGTTCACCGGCGCGTCGGACACGGTCAACACCCTGCTGATCCTGATCGCGCCCGCCGTCTTCGTCGCCGGTCTCGGCCTCGCGTGGTGGCTGCGCCGCGAACGGCCCGCCGTGTACGCGGACTTCGCGGCCGAGCCCGCCGACGCCACCGAATGACCGTACCGAGCCAAGGAGCCCGCCCCGCCATGACCACCGCCCCCGACCTGGTCCTCACCGGTGCCGAGGTCCGCACCCTCGACCCCGCCCGGCCCCACGCCACCGCCGTCGCCGTACGCGACGGACTGATCGCCGCCGTCGGCGACGAACGGGACGTGCCCGACTGGCGGGGGCCCGGCACCGAGGTCGTGGACCTGGGCGGCGCCCATCTGGTGCCGGGGCTGGTGGACGCGCACAGCCACCCCGTGTGGGGCCTGGACATGGCGGCCGGCGCCGACCTGTCGGGGGTCACCGGCCTGGCGGCCCTGCGGGCGGCGCTCGCCGGGGCCGACCGCGTCGACGGCTGGGTGATCGGCTTCGGCCTCGACCACAACGCGTTCGAGGGACGACCGGTGGACCGCGCGCTCGTCGAGGACGTACTCGGCGGCGCACCCGCCTTCCTGCGGCTGTACGACGGGCACTCGGCGCTCGCCACCGGCGCGGCGCTGACCGCGGCGGGGGTGACGGGTGCGCGGGCCTTCGAGCAGCGGTCACGGATCGTGTGCGACGCCGACGGCCGCCCCACCGGGCACCTGATCGAGCACGCGGCGATGCAGCTGGTCGAGCGGGTGATGCCCCGGCTGTCCCACGCGGTCCGCCGGCGGAGGCTCGTGGAGCTGCTGGCCGCCATGGCCGCGACCGGGCTGACCGGGGCGCACGTCATGGACGCGGGGGACGCCGAGCTGGTCGGGGCGGTGGCCGAGGAGACCGTCCTGCCGTTGCGGCTGCGCTTCGCGCCCTGGTGCATGCCGGGCGTCGACGAGGCGGGGCTGGCGGAACTGGTCGCGGCCCAGGGACGGGGCGGCCGGCACTGGACGGTCGGCGGGGTGAAGTTCTTCATGGACGGCACCGTGGAAGGGGGGACCGCCTGGCTGGACCACGCGGACTGCCACGGGCAGGGGACGGCGGCCTTCTGGCCCGACCCGGACGCCTACGCGGCCGCCGTACGGCACCTGCACGCGGCCGGGGTGCGCACGGCCACGCACGCGATCGGGGACGCCGCGGTACGGCACGTCCTGGACGTGGTGGCGGGGCTGGGGGCGGGCGCGGCGGGCCGGCACCGCATCGAGCACATCGAGACGGCGCCGGACGACCTGCTGCCCCGGTTCGCGGAGCTGGGGGTGGCCGCGTCCATGCAGCCGCCGCACACCGCGTACACCCGGGCCGACGGCACCGACGAGTGGTCCCGCCGGCTGGGCGCCGCCCGCGCCGGGCACGCCTGGCGGCTGCGCGACCTGCGTGACGCGGGGGCGACGGTCGCCCTCGGCTCGGACTGGCCGATCGCCCACTACGACGCACGGGTGGTCATCGCGACCGCCCGCGCGCCCCGCGGAGCGGCGTCGGCACGGGCGGGGCTGACGGCCCTGGAGGCCCTGGAGGGCTGCACGACCCACGCGGCGCGCGCGGCCGGGGAGACGCGGACCGCGGGCCGCATCACACCGGGCTACCGAGCCGACCTGACCGCACTCGCCCTGGACCCCCTGACAGCCCCACCGGACGAACTCACCGAGGCACCGGTACGCCTGACGGTGACCGGCGGACACGTGGCGCACCGGTACAAGTGAGCCACAGCAGCGGCTCCGTCTCGGCTGCGCGCCGTGGTGGTGGGTTGGGGGCGGGGGTTGGTTTGGGTTGGTGGGCTGGGCGGACTCTGGCACCGCCGGTTGCCGCCGTTTCGGCTGAGCGCCGTGGCGGCGGTCGAAGGGGCGATGGTCCGAGGGGCCGGCCGTCGGAAGGCCGGCGGTCGGAGGGGCGGTGGTCGGTAGGGGCGGGGGTCGGGAGAGTCTGCGGGGGTGTGGCCCGCGGTTTCACCCGGGTGGGTGGTTTCGGGTTCCGGCTGATTGCGGACCGCCGGTTCCCTCGCCGGTCTCCTTCTCGCCGGCGCGACGGTGCTCGGCCACGACGGTGGATCCCGGGGGTGCCGTACCGGCCGGGCTTCGGGGCAGGCTGTAGGGCCACACGCCGTACCAGCCGCGGGACAGGGTGAAGCCGAAGGCCAGACAGAGGGCTCCGCCCACCGCGTCCAGCCAGAAGTGGTTGGCCGTGGACACGATCACCAGCAACGTCGCCGCCGGGTAGAGCAGACCCAGGACCCGCACCCACGGCACCGATGCCAGGGCGAAGATCGTCAGGCCGCACCACAGGGACCAGCCGATGTGCATGGACGGCATCGCGGCGTACTGGTTCGACATGTGCTTCAGGTCGCCCGAGGCCATCGAACCCCAGGTGTGGTGGACGGTCACCGTGTCGACGAAGCGGCCGCCGTTCATGAGCCGGGGCGGGGCGAGCGGGAACAGGTAGTAGCCGAGCAGGGCCACCCCCGTCGTCGCGAAGAGCGCGAGGCGGGCCGCCGCGTACCGGCCGGGATGGCTGCGGAAGAGCCACACCAGCACCCCGAGCGTCACCACGAAGTGCAACGTCGCGTAGTAGTAGTTCATGCCGATGATCAGCCAAGTCACCGAGTTCACGGCATGGTTGACCGACTCCTCGACGGCGACGCCCAGCCGGTGCTCGGTACGCCAGATCCAGTCGGCGTTCCGCAGGGCCTGCGCCTTCTGCTCCGGTACCGCGTTGCGGATCAGCGAGTACGTCCAGTAACTCACCGCGATCAGCAGGATCTCGAACCAGAGCCGGGGCCGCCGCGGACTGCGCAGTCTCCCGAGGAGACGCCGCCCGCCCTCGCTCGTGACGGTCCGCGGAAGGGTCTGTTGTTCGCGACCTTCCGGCTGTGTCACGGTCGAGTCACTCATAGGCACAGAGTCTGCCAGAAAAGACGTCTTCGACAGATCATCCCAAGGTCGGGTGCACGACGCATGTTCTACGGCGTGGCGACTACTGCGCAGGTATCGGAACCCGGTCAGGCCCGGTGGGCGCGCTCCCCCGGAGCCGACGCGGTGGACCCCCGTACCACCAGTTCCGGCATGAAGACGAACTCGCTGTGCGGGGCGGGCGTACCGCCGATCTCCTCCAGCAGCGTGCGCACCGCCGCCTGCCCCATCGCGGGGACCGGCTTGCGGATGGTGGTGAGGGGCGGGTCGGTGAACGCGATCAGCGGGGAGTCGTCGAAGCCGACGACGGAGACGTCCCGGGGGACGTCGAGGCCACGCTGGCGGACCGCCCGTATCGCCCCGAGGGCCATCATGTCGCTGGCGCAGACGATCGCCGTGCAGGAGCGCTCGATCAGCGCCGTGGCGGCCGCCTGACCGCCTTCCAGGGTGTACAGCGAGTGCTGGACGAGATCCCTCTCGACCTCCTCCGCGCCCAGCCCCAACTGGTCCTGCACCGCCCGTACGAAGCCGTCGATCTTGCGCTGCACGGGCACGAACCGCTTCGGGCCGAGGGCGAGGCCGATCCGGGTGTGGCCCAGGGAGACGAGGTGGGTGACGGCGAGCGTCATCGCGGCCCGGTCGTCGGGGGAGATGAACGGCGCCTGCACCTTCGGCGAGAAACCGTCCACCAGGACGTACGGCACGCCCTGCGCCCGCAGCCGCTCGTAGCGCTGCATGTCGGCGGTGGTGTCCGCGTGCAGCCCCGAGACGTAGATGATGCCGGCGACCCCGCGGTCCACCAGCATCTCGGTCAGCTCGTCCTCCGTGGACCCGCCGGGGGTCTGGGTGGCGAGCACGGGGGTGTAGCCCTGCCTGGTCAGCGCCTGCCCGATGACCTGGGCCAGGGCCGGGAATATCGGGTTCTCCAACTCGGGGGTGATCAGGCCCACCAGGCCCTCGCTGCGCTGGCGCAGCCGTACCGGACGCTCGTAGCCGAGGACGTCCAGGGCGGCGAGCACGGACTGGCGGGTGGTGGCGGCGACGCCCGGCTTCCCGTTCAGGACCCGGCTCACCGTCGCCTCGCTCACCCCCGCCTGCGCTGCGATGTCGGCAAGCCGTGTGGTCACGGCACTGGACTGTACCGGCCGTATGTCCCCTTGCACACCGATCGGGCGCCTGATGCGGCCTGGGGGGCGGCCCGTCCTGGGCTGCTGCGTCATCGCACTCCCTACTGAAACGTGACGGCAAGAGCTTGCAGAGTCTTGCACAAGTGGCCGCCTTACCGCTCTACCGCCGTAAACAAGCGTCTCATGGCGGTCGCCGACAGGTCACGCCCGGATAACTTCGGAGATCTCTTGCACTTTTTTGCTGCAAGGTCTTTCGCAAGGCTTACATCGCTGTTACGTTCCCTGACGCCCGGCCGCCGCAGCAACGGCGCAGTCGGCACGACAGCGGGACGGCGGACGGGACCGCCCCCGCATCACTCGGGCTTAACCCTCAAGGAGAACTCATGCGGCGTGGCATAGCGGCCTCCGCGCTGGTGGCGTCCCTCGCCCTCACGGCGACGGCGTGCGGCGGGAGCGGAAGCGACAGCAAGTCGGACGGCCCGGTCACCATCACCTGGTGGGACACCTCCAACGCCACCAACGAGTCGCCGACCTACAAGGCCTTGGTCAAGCAGTTCGAAGCCGCGAACAAGGACATCAAGGTCAACTACGTCGACGTCCAGTTCGACCAGGCGCAGAACAAGTTCGACACGGCCGCCCAGTCCGGCAAGGGCGCCCCCGACGTGCTGCGCTCCGAGGTCGGCTGGACCCCCGCCTTCGCCAAGGCCGGCTACTTCCTGCCGCTGGACGGCACCGCCGCCCTCGCCGACAAGGACAAGTTCCAGTCCAGCCTGATCACCCAGGCCCAGTACGAGGGCAAGACCTACGGCGTCCCGCTGGTCACCGACACCCTGGCCCTCGTATACAACAAGGCCCTGCTGAAGAAGGCCGGCATCACCGCGGCCCCCACCAGCTGGGACCAGGTCAAGGCCGACGCCGCCAAGATCCAGGACAAGACCGGGACCACCGGCTACTGGGGCCCCGAGGCCGCGTACTACACGCAGCCGTTCCTCTACGGCGAGGGCACCGACATGGTCGACGCCTCCGCCAAGAAGATCACCATCACCTCGGCGGCGGCCAAGAAGGGCTACCAGACCTGGCTGGACCTCTACTCCGGCAAGGGCCTGCACAAGGCGGACACCACCGCCGACGCCTACGCCCACCGCCAGGACGCCTTCGTCAACGGCAAGGTCGCCATGACCATCGAGGGCCCCTGGGAGATCACCAACTTCTACAAGGGCTCCGCCTTCGGCGACAAGTCCAACCTCGGCATCGCCACCGTCCCGGCCGGCTCCACCGGCAAGGCGGGCGCCCCGACCGGCGGCCACAACCTCTCCATCTACGCGGGCATCGACAAGGCCCACCAGGCAGCGGCCCAGAAGTTCGTCGCCTTCATGACCTCCGCGAAGACCCAGACGGAGATCGCCCTGAAGAACTCCACCCTGCCGACCCGCGCCGACGCCTACACCGCCGAGGTCAAGGCCGACCCGGGCATCGCCGGCTACCAGGCCGTCCTCTCCTCCGCCCAGCCGCGCCCCGCGCTCCCCGAGTACTCCTCCCTGTGGGGCCCGGTCGGCACCGAGCTGACCAAGGTCGCCGGCGGCAAGGAGTCCCTGGACAAGGGCCTGAGCACCGCCGAACTCGGGATCGAGAAGCTCGTCCCCGACTTCAGCAAGTAAGCCCGCGTGGCCGCCGGAGCGCCCTGTTCAGGGGGGAGTGCTCCGGCGGCCGCCGGCCTGTGCCCAGCCCGATCCCGGAAGAACCAGAAGGTGTCGAACCCATGACAGTCGCCATCGACCGCGCGACCGGCCAGCGCCACGGTGACCGCGCGCCCCGCCCAGGGCTGGGCCAGCGGCTGAAGAACAGCTACCAGAAGTACTGGTACGCGTACGTGATGGTCGCCCCCGTGGCCGTCGTGCTCGGGGCGCTCGTCATCTACCCCTTGGTGTACGGCTTCTACCTGACGCTCACCGACGCCAACAGCCTCAACACCGCCCGCACCATCGGCGTCAACCACATCGACGCCACCTACAAGTTCGTCGGCCTGGACAACTACAAGGACATCCTGTTCGGCCCGACGTCCTACGACCGCTTCTGGTCCCACTTCCTGTGGACGATCGTGTGGACCGCGCTCTGCGTCACCCTGCACTACACGATCGGCCTGGGCCTCGCCCTGCTCCTGAACGAGAAGTTCCGCGGCCGCACCTTCTACCGCATGGTCCTGGTGCTCCCCTGGGCGGTCCCCACCTTCGTCACCGTCTTCGGCTGGCGGTTCATGCTCGCCGACGGCGGCATCGTCAACAGTGCCCTGCACTTCCTCCACCTGCCGCAGCCCGACTGGCTGGAGGACACGTTCTGGCAGCGGGCCGCGGCGATCCTGGTCAACACCTGGTGCGGGGTGCCGTTCATGATGCTCTCGCTGCTCGGCGGCCTCCAGGCCATCGACGGCACGCTGTACGAGGCCGCCGAGATGGACGGCGCGAGCGCCTGGCAGCGCTTCCGGTACGTCACCCTGCCGGGCCTGAGGTCCGTCAGCTCCACGGTCGTCCTGCTCGGCATCATCTGGACGTTCAACCAGTTCGCCGTCATCTTCCTGTTGTTCGGCAACACCGCCCCCGACGCCCAGATCCTGGTCACCTGGGCCTACTTCCTCGGCTTCGGACAGCAGCCGCGCGACTTCGCCCAGTCCGCCGCCTACGGCATGCTGCTGCTGGCCATCCTGATCGTCTTCACCTCCTTCTACCGCCGCTGGCTCAACCGCAACGACCAGCAGCTCGCGATCTGAGGCAGGAGTTCTCATGAGCACGACCACTGTCCAGACCTCCCCCCAGGTCGCCGAGGAGACCCCCGTGGCCGGCACCCGTCGCATCCGCGGCCGCGGCGAGCGCGGCCCGCTCGGCACCGCCGTCACCCACGGCGTCCTGGGCGTCGCCGGCCTGATCGCGTTCTTCCCGGTCGGCTGGCTGATCTTCCTCTCCCTCGGCCCGGACAAGGACGACTACCTGCACCCGAGCGGCATCTGGCACAAGATGACGCTGAGCAATTACTCCTTCGTCCTCCAGCACACCGGCTTCTGGGACTGGTTCAGGACGACGATGATCGTCGTCGGCGGCACCACGGTCATCGGGCTCGTCCTCGCCTCGACCACCGGCTACGCGGTCTCCCGCATGCGCTTCCCCGGCTACCGCAAGTTCATGTGGCTGCTGCTGGTCACGCAGATGTTCCCGATCGCCGTCCTCATCGTGCCGATGTACCAGATCCTGTCGGACCTCGGGCTCATCGACAGCTACCTCGGACTGATCCTCGTCTACTGCACCACCGTCGTGCCGTACACGGCCTGGCTGCTCAAGGGCTACTTCGACACGATCCCCTTCGAGATCGACGAGGCCGGCCGCGTCGACGGGCTCTCGCCGTTCGGCACGTTCGCCCGGCTGATCCTGCCGCTGGCCAAGCCGGGGCTCGCGGTCGCCGCGTTCTACAACTTCCTCACCGCGTTCGGCGAGGTCGCCTTCGCCTCCACGTTCATGCTGAGCGACGACAAGTACACGTTCGCGGTGGGTCTGCAGAGCTTCATCAGCCAGCACGACGCGCAGCGGAACCTGATGACGGCGACCGCGGTGCTGATCGCGATACCGGTGGCGGTGTTCTTCTACCTCGTGCAGAAGAACCTGGTGACCGGGCTTACAGCCGGCGGCACGAAGGGGTAACGCCAGTTGCCGAAGAGGCTGCTTCGGCCGTCGTGCTTGTGCGGCGCCGTTGTGGCTGGTCGCGCAGTTCCCCGCGCCCCTTCGGCGCGGGTTGGCGGTCGTGGTCTCCATCCGACCCCGCTGTGACCACGGCCGCCTCTCACACCACACCCACCTCTGACCCGATGACCGTGTTACGACGCATCAAGGACGCCATGAGCCAGCAGCACTCCGCCGCCGACCCGGCCCCGGCCACCACCACCCTCGCCCGACGCCGTGACTGGTGGCGGGACGCGGTGATCTACCAGGTCTACCCGCGCAGCTTCGCCGACAGCAACGGCGACGGAATGGGGGACCTGGCGGGCGTGCGGTCCAGACTCCCGTACCTGCGTGACCTCGGCGTCGACGCGGTGTGGCTCAGCCCCTTCTACGCCTCCCCGCAGGCCGACGCCGGTTACGACGTCGCCGACTACCGGGCCGTGGACCCGATGTTCGGCAACCTGCTCGACGCGGACGCGCTGATCCGGGACGCCCACGAGCTGGGCCTCAGGATCATCGTCGACCTCGTGCCCAACCACTCCTCGGACCAGCACGAGTGGTTCAAGCGGGCGCTCGCGGAGGGCCCCGGCTCGCCGTCCCGGGACCGCTACCACTTCCGTCCCGGCAAGGGCGAGAACGGCGAACTCCCGCCCAACGACTGGGAGTCCATCTTCGGCGGCCCCGCCTGGACCCGGGTGGCGGACGGCGAGTGGTACCTGCACCTCTTCGCCCCCGAGCAGCCCGACTTCAACTGGGAACACCCGGCCGTCGGCGACGAGTTCCGCTCCATCCTGCGCTTCTGGCTGGACATGGGCGTGGACGGCTTCCGCATCGACGTCGCGCACGGTCTGGTGAAGGCGGAGGGGCTCCCGGACCTCGGCGGCGCCGACCAGCTGAAGCTGCTGGGCAACGATGTCATGCCGTTCTTCGACCAGGACGGCGTGCACGAGGTCTACCGCCAGTGGCGGCTGGTCCTCGACGAGTACGCCGGAGAGCGCATCTTCGTCGCCGAGGCCTGGACCCCGACCGTCGAGCGCACCGCCCACTACGTCCGTCCGGACGAACTGCACCAGGCCTTCAACTTCCAGTACCTGAGCACCGAGTGGGACGCCGCCGAGCTCCGCGCGGTCATCGACCGCACGCTGGAGGCGATGCGCCCGGTCGGCGCCCCCGCCACCTGGGTCCTCTCCAACCACGACGTCACCCGGCACGCCACCCGGTTCGCCAACCCGCCGGGGCTGGGCACCCAGATCCGGCTGGCCGGCGACCGGGAGCTGGGTCTGCGCCGGGCGCGGGCGGCCACCCTGCTGATGCTGGCGCTGCCCGGTTCCGCCTACGTCTACCAGGGCGAGGAACTCGGCCTCCCCGACGTCGTGGACCTGCCCGACGAGGTCCGCCAGGACCCCGCGTACTTCCGGGGCGCGGGCCAGGACGGGTTCCGCGACGGCTGCCGGGTGCCGATCCCGTGGACGCGCGACGGGTCGTCGTACGGCTTCGGATCCGGTGGCAGCTGGCTGCCGCAGCCCGCCGGCTGGGGCGAGCTGAGCGTGGAGGCGCAGACGGGGGTGGCCGGTTCGACGCTGGAGCTGTACCGCAGTGCGCTGGCGGTCCGCCGCGCCCAGCCCGACCTGGGCGCGGGCGACGCGGTGGAGTGGCTGCGCGCGCCCGAGGGCGTGCTGGCCTTCCGGCGCGGGGAGTTCGTGTGCGTGGCGAACACCCGCGGGGAGTCCGTCACCGTCCCGGCGTACGGCAGGGTGCTGCTCGCCAGCGGCGAGCTGACCGAGACCGACGGCGAGGCGAGGGTGCCGGCCGACACGACGGTGTGGTGGACGACCGGCTGACGGGCCGTCACACAGTAATTCATTGCGGCAACTTCTCGGGGCCCGCTACCCAACTGGGTGGCGGGCCCTTAGCATCTGCGCAACCGCAAGGTTTCAGCAAGGTTTCTGCAAGAGCCTTCAATGGTGAAGGAACCCCACATGGCACGTAAGACCCTCTCCACCGCACTGGCGCTGGCCGCCTGTAGCGTTGTCATGACCCCGTCCGTCGCGTCGGCCTCCCCGCCCGGCACCAAGGACGTCACCGCCGTTCTCTTCGAGTGGAACTACGGCTCCGTCGCCAAGGAGTGCACCAGCACCCTCGGCCCCGCCGGTTACGGATACGTCCAGGTCTCCCCGCCCGCCGAGCACATACAGGGCTCGCAGTGGTGGACGTCGTACCAGCCGGTGTCGTACAAGATCGCCGGCAGGCTCGGCGACCGCGCGTCCTTCCAGAACATGGTGAACACCTGTCACGCGGCCGGCGTGAAGGTGGTCGTCGACACGGTCATCAACCACATGTCGGCGGGCAGCGGCACCGGCACCGGCGGCTCGTCGTACACGAAGTACGACTACCCCGGCCTGTACTCCTCGTACGACTTCGACGACTGCACCTCCCCCGTCTCGAACTACGCCGACCGCTGGAACGTCCAGCACTGCGAACTAGTCGGCCTGGCCGACCTGGACACCGGCGAGGAGTACGTCCGCAAGACCATCGCCGGCTACCTGAACGACCTGCTGGGTCTGGGGGTCGACGGCTTCCGCATCGACGCGGCCAAGCACATCCCGGCCGAGGACCTCGCCAACATCAAGACCCGGCTGACCAACCCCTCCGCGTACTGGAAGCAGGAGGTCATCTACGGCGCGGGCGAGGCGGTCCAGCCCACCGAGTACACGGGCAACGGGGACGTCCAGGAGTTCCGCTACGCCTACGACCTCAAGCGCGTCTTCAACGACGAGAACCTCGCCTACCTGAAGAACTACGGCGAGGGCTGGGGATACCTGAGCAACTCGGTGGCCGGCGTCTTCGTCGACAACCACGACACCGAGCGCAACGGCTCGACCCTCAGCTACAAGGACGGCGCGAACTACACCCTCGCCAACGTCTTCATGCTCGCCTACCCGTACGGCGCCCCGGACATCAACTCCGGCTACGAGTGGTCGGACGCCGACGCGGGCCCGCCGAACAACGGCGTCGTGAAGGCCTGCTGGCAGGACGGCTGGAAGTGCCAGCACGCCTGGCCGGAGATCATCCGCATGGTCGCCTTCCACAACGCCGTGCGCGGCCAGGCGATGACGAACTGGTGGGACGACGGCGCCGACGCGATCGCCTTCGGGCGGGGCGCGAAGGGGTACGTCGCCATCAACCACGAGCCGAACTCCCTGACCCGGACCTACCAGACGTCCCTGCCGGCGGGCACGTACTGCAACGTGCAGAACAACACCGCCGTCACGGTGAACGCGAACGGTCAGTTCACGGCCACCCTGGGCTCGAACACCGCGCTGGCGATCTATGCCGGGAAGTCGGCCTGCTGAGGATCCATCCGCTGCGTCCCGATCACCGACAGCAGCCGCAGCGCCTCCTCGGAACGTGACCCCGGGGTGGCGGTGTAGATCACGACCTGCTGGTCGCGGTCGGTGATGTCCAGGGCGTCACAGTTGACGGTGACCGGACCCACCACCGGATGCTGGAAGGTCTTGCACAGGGTGGGCTCCGCCGACACGTCGTGGGACTCCCACAGCCGTCTGAACTCCTCGCTCCCGGCGAGGAGTTCAGACACCAGTCCGGTCACCTCGGGCGAGTCGGGGTAGCGGGCGGCGGCGGCCCGCAGCCGCTGCGCCGAGAGCCTTGCGAAGGCGTCCACGTCCGACACCCCGTACAACCCGTCGCCCCCGTACGGCCCGCTGCCCGCGTACGGCCCACTGCCCCCCGGGCGCGGGCCGAGGAAGGCGCGGCGCACGAGGTTGCGTTCCCGTGGGGGCAGCGCGGAGAAGTCCTCCATGAGGGCGGCCGCCAGGTCGTTCCAGGCCAGCACCTCGAAGGTCGCGGACGTCACGAAGGCCGCGGCCTGGGGGAGCCGCCGCAGCAGGTCGAGCAGGCTCTGCCGCACCTCGCGCGCGGGACCGCGCGGTGGCCCCGGCGGGGCCCCGGCGAGATGGTGGAGGTGGGCGCGCTCGGCGTCCGACAACCGCAGGGCCCGCGTCAGCCCGCCCAGCACCTCCCGTGACGGACGCGGCCCCCGGGCCTGTTCGAGCCGCGTGTAGTACTCGGTGGAGATGAACGCGAGCTGCGCCACCTCCTCGCGCCGCAGCCCCGGCGTACGGCGCCGGGGGCCGCGGGGCAGCCCGACCTCGGCGGGGGAGATCCGCTCCCGTCGGCTGCGCAGGAACGCCGCCAGTTCTTCCCTGTCCACGCCCCCAGTGTGCGCCGCCCGTCCCGCGTCAGCCAGGTACTGCCGGTGCCTGGATGCGCTCGGGGGCCGGCCGCAGGCTCTGAGGCATGGACAACACACGCACCAGGGGTCTGCTGGCCGGCAAGGTCGCCTTCATCAGTGGCGCGGGACGCGGCATCGGCGCGGCCGCGGCCCGGCTCTTCGCCCAGGAGGGCGCCCGGGTCCTGCTCGCGGCCCGCACCGAGGAACAGTTGAAGACGGTCACGGAGGAGGTCAGGGCGGCGGGCGGCACCGCCGAGTACACGGTGTGCGACCTGGCGGACGCGCGGAGCGTCCGCGCCGCCGTCGACCGTACGGTGGAGGTTTACGGCCGCCTCGACGTCGCCTTCAACAACGGCGCCGTCGGGCAGCCGCCCGGCCCCCTGGACGGACTGCCGGAGGCGGACTTCGACCAGGTCACCGCGGTGAACCTGAAGGGCGTCTGGCTGGCCATGGCCGCCCAGGTCGCCGCCATCAGGGCCACCGCCGGCGCCGGCGCCATCGTCAACAACTCCTCCGTCGGCAGCCTGCGCGCCAACCCCGTCCTGCCCGTCTACGGCGCCCTCAAGCGCGCCGTCAACAGCCTCACCGAGTCGGCCGCCGCCACCTACGGCCCCGAGGGCATCCGCGTCAACGCCGTCGCCCCCGGCGGCACCCTCACCGAGATGATCCGCGACTGGGATGCGGCCACCCCCGGCGTCATCGCCCGCATCGAGGCCACCAGTCCCCTCGGCCGCATGGCCGACCCCGCCGAGATCGCCGAGGCGGCCGCCTGGCTGCTGAGTGACCGTGCCTCCTTCGTGAACGGCGCGATCCTCCAGGTGGACGGGGGAGCGGGCGCATGAGGGACCGCCACCGGGGGAAGCCCCCGGTGGCGGCCGGCCGGCCTGTTCGCCGGGGCGCTACTTCCAGGTGTCACTGGTCGTGTAGCCCGAGGAGGTGCCGGTCGTGTAGGAACGGTTCGTGCCCGACTCCCAGGTCACGTTCCCGGACGAGTCCTTCTTGACGTACTTGTACGTGAAGGCCGTGCTCTTCGGGACGATCACCAGCTTGCGCCACGTCGGGTAGGTCTCCGACGAGAGCGGGATCGCGTCGCCGGTGTTCCAGGAGCCGAGGGAGGCGAGGGAGCCGACGACATAGACGTCGGTGCCGTAGTCGGTCGTGGCGTACTCGTCGAAGGTGACGTCTGTGGCGTCGGTGTTCGCCACGTTCCAGGAGTTGTCGAGGGAGACCGCCGACGTGGTGGTGGCCGCCGCCCTGTTGGCGTTCGACTCCCAGGTGACATTGCCGGAACTGTCCTTCTTTATGTATTTGTACGTGAAGGACGTGTTGATCGGCACGTTCACCGCGCCGGACCAGATCGGGTATCCGGCGGACGAGAGCCGGACCGCCTTCGAGGTGTCCCAGGCGCCCAGGGCGTCGATGGAGCCGACCACGTAGACGTCGGTGCCGCTCGTGGTGGGCGCGTACTCGTCGAAGGTCGCGGTCACCGTGGAGGTGGAGCCGCCGCTGCCGCCGCCGTCGCAGCCGACCGTGCAGGTGTAGGAGGAGTTGTAGAAGGCGATCGCGCTCTTCGCCGGGATGGTGAGGGTCGCGCTGCCGCCGGACACGGTGACCTTGGTGGCGCCGCCGTCGACGACGTTCGCGTACGTGCCGTCGGCCATGCCGGTGGTGAAGGTGTAGGTCGCCGCGGACGAGCCGTTGTTGAGGGCGAAGAAGCCCGCGCCGCTGCGTCCGAAGCCGATGACGTTCGAGGACATGGTCTGCCAGTCGGAGACCGCGGCGGTGTCGACCGCGTTGTGCCAGGCGACCATGCCGACGACCCCGGTGTCACGGTCGAGGCAGTACCAGGAACCGCCGGCGCAGTCCGTGTCCGTCACGAACCCCGACGAGTTCGGCGGGGCCTGGTCGCTCTGGGGCCACTCCCAGCTGGCGTAGACGGTCGGCGTCGACCACTTGTAGGCGAGTTCGAAGAGGTTCGCCAGCTTGTAGGTGTCGCCGTCCTTGTACGACATGTGCAGGCCGTTGCGCTCGGTGTCGTGGTTGGTCACGAAGGACACCGAGTTGGCGGCGGGCAGGATGCCGGACGAGGACAGTGACGCCAGGTCGCTGACGTTGCCCTGGAAGGCCGACTTCAGCTTGCTCGCGTAGGTGAAGTCCAGGACGTCGCCGGAGCCGTAGTAGTCGCTGGGCTGCGGGGTCGAGCCCGGGTAGACCTCGTCGAAGACGTACGGCGGCGCGCCCGACGTGGTGGTGTTCAGCTTGGCGACGATGGCCGCCAGGTCGGTCGCCGGGATGTGCTTCGCCGAGTCCACCCGGAAACCGTCGACACCCAGGGCGATCTGCTTGTTCAGGAAGGCCGCGAGCCCCGAACGGACGTTGTCCGCACCGGTCTTGAGGTCGGGCAGGCCCAGCAGTTCGCAGTTCTGGACCTGGGTGAGGTTGGAGTAGTCCTGGATGGTCAGGTTGGAGGTGGGGCAGTCGGCCGAGGTGTGGTAGTCGCTCGGGTCCCAGTCCGGGGTGTCGTACTTGTCGGTGATCGTGGTGCCGGCGTAGCCGGTGCCGGTCTGGGCGGCGGTGTGGTTGATGACCGCGTCGGTGTAGACCTTCACGCCGGCCGCGTGGCAGGCGGAGATCATCGACGCGAACTGCGTCGCCGTGCCGAAGCGGCTGTTCAGGGTGTACGAGTACGGCTGGTAGACGTCCCACCAGTAGTAGCTGGACTGCTTGAGGGACTCGGAGGGCGGGGCGACCTGCACCGCGCCGTAGCCGGCCGGGCCGAGGACGTCGGTGCACTCCTTCGCGACCGAGTTCCAGTTCCATTCCCAGAGGTTGGCGATCACGTCGCCCTTGGCGGTGGTGTCGGCCTGCGCGGCGGGGGCCGGCAGGGCGATCAGGCCCGCGAGTGCCAGGGCACCCGCGGCGACCGCGCCGGCGCTGCGCCGGAAGACACCCCGGGGGCGGGGTCCGATGGTCATGTGCGGCTCCGAAACAAGGTCCGATACGAACAGGACAGGTTTCAACAACCGGTGAGACTGAGGCAGTTGAGACATCGCGTCAATACGCCTCGTGAAAGTTCTTGCTGTGAGTTTCAAGCCTCTTGCTGTAAACCTTTCGTTAGCGATACGGTCGCGCGGGGTCGGACCCAGGACGGATCCAAGAGAGCCGCTGTCGCTAGGAGTTCATGCCGGTGATACATGTCAGACGGGTCGCGGCCGTCGCCGTCGCCGCCCTCGCCGCCGCGCTGGTGCAGCCAGTCGCCGCACACGCCGCCGCCCCACCCGCGCCGCCCTCCGACGCGAGGCTCGCCGCCGAGCCCGCCCGGCACGACGACACCCGCGAGCAGTTCTACTTCGTCATGCCGGACCGCTTCGCCAACGGGGACAAGAGCAATGACAAGGGAGGCCTGACGGGCTCCCGGCTCTCCACCGGCTACGACCCCACCGACAAGGGCTTCTACCAGGGCGGCGATCTCAAGGGCCTGACCAGGCGCCTGGACTACATCAAGGGGCTCGGCACCACCGCCATCTGGATGGCGCCGATCTTCAAGAACAAGCCCGTGCAGGGCGCCGGCAGCAACGCCTCCGCCGGGTACCACGGTTACTGGATCACCGACTTCACCCAGGTCGACCCCCACTTCGGGACCAACAAGGACCTGGCGACCCTGATCTCCAAGGCGCACGCCAAGGGGATGAAGGTCTTCTTCGACGTCATCACCAACCACACCGCCGACGTCGTCGACTACCGGGAGAAGTCCTACGACTACCTCTCCAAGGGCGCCTTCCCCTACCTGACCGAGGACGGGCGGCCCTTCGACGACGCCGACTACGCCGACGGGAAGAAGGAGTTCCCGGCCGTCTCCACCGCCTCCTTCCCGCGCACCCCGGTCGTCACCGGCCGGGAGAAGGTGCCGTCGTGGCTCAACGACCCCACGATGTACCACAACCGGGGCGACTCCACGTTCGCCGGGGAGTCCGCGACCTACGGCGACTTCTCCGGCCTGGACGACCTGTGGACCGAACGGCCCGAGGTCATGCGCGGCATGGAGAAGATCTACGAGCGGTGGGTGAAGGACTTCGCCATCGACGGCTTCCGGATCGACACCGTGAAGAACGTCGACATGGCGTTCTGGACCCAGTGGGCGACCGCGCTCGACACGTACGCGGCGGCCCACGGCCGGAAGAACTTCTTCATGTTCGGCGAGACGTACTCCGCCGACACGTCCGTCACGTCTCCGTACGTCACCCAGGGGCGCCTGGACGCCACCCTCGACTTCCCCTTCCAGGACGCGGCCCGCTCCTACGCCTCCCAGGGCGGCAGCGCACAGAAGCTGGCGGCCGTCTTCGGTGACGACTACAAGTACACGACCGACAAGGCCAACGCCTACGAGCAGGTCACCTTCCTCGGCAACCACGACATGGGCCGCATCGGGTACTTCCTGAAGCAGGACAACCCGAAGGCCACCGACGCCGAACTGCTCGCCAAGGACAGGCTCGCCAACGAGGTGATGTTCCTCAGCCGCGGCAACCCGGTCGTCTACTACGGCGACGAACAGGGCTTCACCGGCTCGGGCGGCGACAAGGACGCCCGGCAGACGATGTTCGCCTCCAAGGTCGCCGACTACCTGGACGACGACGAGATCGGCACCGACCGCACCGCCGCCAGCGACTCCTACGACACCGGCGCACCGCTCTACCAGCAGATCAGCGCTCTCGGAAAGCTCCGCAAGGACAACCCGGCCCTCGCCGACGGCGTCCAGACCGAGCGCTACGCGGCCGACGGCGCCGGTGTCTACGCGTTCACCCGGACGGACGCGAAGACCGGCCAGGAGTACGTCGTCGCCTTCAACAACGCCGGCACGGCGAAGACGGCGACCTTCCCCACCGGCTCCGCCGGCATGCGCTACCGCGCGCTCTACGGCACCGACGGCACCCTCACCTCCGGCCAGGACCACGGCGTCACCGTCACCGTCCCCGCCGAGTCCGCCGTCGTGTACAAGGCCGCAGGCCCCCTCGCCAAGCCCGCCACCGCCCCCGCCCTGACCCTCACCGCCCCGGCCGCCGGCGCCACCGGCACCGTCGACCTCACCGCGGCCGTCACCGGCGGACAGCTCGACCGGGTCGTCTTCGCCGCCCAGGTCGGCAGCGGGAAGTGGACGGTCCTCGGCTCCGCCGACCACGCCCCCTACAAGGTCACCCAGACCCTCGCCGCGGACGTCCCGGCCGGCACCCCGCTGCGCTACAAGGCGGTCGTCGTCGACTCGGCCGGGCACACGGGCAGCGCGCTCGCCGAGAGCACCTCCGGCACCCCGCCCGCCGCCGAGACCCCCACCGCCTCCTCCCGCGACTACGCGATCGTCCACTACCGGCGCACCGACGGCGACTACGCCGACTGGGGCCTGTACGCCTGGGGCGACCTCGCCGACGGCGAGGCCACCACCTGGCCCGCGGGCCACCCCTTCACCGGCCGCGACGCCTACGGCGCCTTCGCCTGGGTCAAGCTGAAGCCCGGCGCCTCGAACGTCGGCTTCCTCGTCGTCGACAAGGACGGGAACAAGGACGTCTCCGCCGACCGCTCCATCGACGTCACCAAGACGGGCGAGGTCTGGATCGAGCAGGGGAAGCCCGACGTCCTCACCCAGAAGCCGACCGCCGACTACCCCACGCAGGACACCACCAAGGCCGTCATCCAGTACCACCGGGCCGACGGGAACTACGACGGCTGGGGCCTGCACGTCTGGACCGGCGCGGCGAACCCCACCGACTGGTCGAACCCGCTGAAGCCGGTGAAGACTGACGCCTATGGCGCGGTCTTCGAGGTACCGCTCACCAACGGTGCCACCAGTCTCAGCTACATCATCCACAACGGCGACGCGAAGGACCTGCCCGCCGACCAGTCCCTCGACCTCAGGTCCGACGGCTACGAGGTGTGGCTGTTGAACGGCCAGGACAAGCACCTGCTCCCGCAGCCCGCCGGCAGCGCGGCCGCGCTCGACCTGACCACGTCCAAGGCGGTCTGGATCGACCGGGACACGGTCGCCTGGGACGGCGTCGACGGTGCCGCCTCGACCCAGCTCCTGTACTCCCACGACGGTTCGATCGCCGTCAAGGACGGGACGCTCACCAGCGACGACGAGCGCTGGCTGCGGCTGACGAGGACCACGCTCACCGACGCCCAGAAGGCGAGGTTCCCGTACCTGAAGGACTACCCGGCCTGGTCGGTCGACCCGCGCGACCGCGCCCGGGTGCGCGAGTCGCTCAGCGGGCAGCTCGTCGCCTCCCAGCGGGCCGCGAACGGTGCCGTGCTGGCGGCGACCGGTGTGCAGATCGCCGGTGTCCTGGACGACGTGTACGCGTCGGCGGCCAGGGCGGCCCTCGGCCCGGTCTTCCGCCACGGGAAGCCGACCCTCTCGGTCTGGGCGCCGACCGCGCAGGGCGTCGCCCTCGAACTCGACGGCTCGCTCAGGACGATGCACCGCGACCCCGCCACCGGCGTCTGGTCCGTCACCGGTCCCGCGTCCTGGAAGAACAAGCCCTACCGGTACGTCGTGAAGGTCTGGGCGCCCAGCGTCCGGAAGATCGTGACCAACAAGGTCACCGACCCCTACTCGGTGGCCCTCACCGCGAACTCCGGGCGCAGCCTCGTCGTCGACCTGGACGACCGCTCCCTCGCACCGGGCGGCTGGTCGACGTACCCCAAGCCGAAGGCCGTACCCCTGAAGGACGCGCAGATCCAGGAGCTGCACGTGCGGGACTTCTCGGTGGCGGACGCCACGGTCCCGGCCGCGCACCGGGGCACCTACCTGGCCTTCACCGACCAGGGCAGTGACGGCACCGAGCACCTCAAGGCCCTCGCGCGGTCCGGCACGTCCTACGTCCACCTGCTCCCGGTCTTCGACTTCGCCACCGTCCCCGAGAAGAAGGCCGACCAGGCCACCCCCGGCTGCGACCTCGCCTCCTACCCGGCCGACTCCGACCAGCAGCAGGCGTGCGTGGCGAAGACCGCCGCCACCGACGCCTACAACTGGGGGTACGACCCGTACCACTTCACCGTCCCCGAGGGGTCGTACGCCACCGACCCGGACGGCACCGCGCGCACCGTGCAGTTCCGCCGGATGGTGAAGTCCCTCAACCAGGACGGGCTGCGGGTCGTCATGGACGTCGTCTACAACCACACGGCGGCCGCCGGCCAGGCGGACACCTCCGTCCTCGACCGGATCGTGCCCGGCTACTACCAGCGGCTGCTCGCCGACGGCAGCGTCGCCACCAGCACCTGCTGCGCCAACACCGCGCCCGAGAACGCCATGATGGGCAAGCTGGTGGTGGACTCGGTCGTCACCTGGGCCAAGGAGTACAAGGTCGACGGCTTCCGCTTCGATCTGATGGGCCACCACCCGAAGGCCAACATCCTGGCGGTCAGGAAGGCGCTCGACGCGCTGACCCCGAAGAAGGACGGCGTCGACGGCAAGAAGATCATCCTCTACGGGGAGGGCTGGAACTTCGGCGAGGTCGCCGACGACGCCCGGTTCGTGCAGGCCACCCAGAAGAACATGGCCGGCACCGGCGTCGCCACCTTCTCCGACCGCGCCCGCGACGCCGTCCGCGGCGGCAGCCCCTTCGACGGCGACCCCGGCGTCCAGGGCTTCGCCTCCGGGCTGTACACCGACCCCAACTCCTCGACGGCGAACGGCACCGAGGCCGAGCAGAAGGCACGGCTGCTGCACTACCAGGACCTGATCAAGGTCGGTCTGACCGGCAACCTCGCGCGGTACCGGTTCACCGACGACGACGGCAAGCAGGTCACCGGCGCCGAGGTCGACTACAACGGCTCGCCCGCCGGCTACGCGGACGCGCCGGGCGACGCCCTCGCCTATGTCGACGCCCACGACAACGAGTCGCTGTTCGACGCGCTCACCTACAAGCTGCCGAAGGACACCTCCGCGGCCGACCGGGCCCGGATGCAGGTGCTGGCGATGGCCACCGCCACCCTCTCGCAGGGCCCCTCGCTCTCCCAGGCGGGCACGGACCTGCTGCGCTCCAAGTCCCTGGACCGCAACTCCTTCGACAGTGGCGACTGGTTCAACGCCATCCACTGGAACTGCGCCGACGGCAACGGCTTCGGGCGCGGGCTGCCGCCGGCCGCCGACAACGCGTCCAAGTGGCCTTACGCGAAGCCCCTGCTGAGTTCGGTGCGGGTCGGCTGCGGGCAGATCCGCGGGACCTCGGCCGCGTACCGCGATCTGCTGAGGATCCGTACGACCGAGAGCGTGTTCTCCCTGGACACCGCCGGCCAGGTGCAGTCGAAGCTCTCCTTCCCGCTGTCGGGCAAGGACGAGACCCCCGGGGTGATCACCATGGCACTCGGTGACCTGGTCGTCGTGTTCAACGCGACGCCGGGGCAGCAGGAGCAACGGGTGGCGGCACTGGCCGGTACCGGTTACCGGCTGCACCCGGTGCAGGCGTCCGGCGCGGATTCCGTCGTCAAGCACGCTTCCTACGCGCGGAAGACGGGTACCTTCTCCGTTCCGGGACGGACGGTGGCGGTGTTCTCCCGGACCACGTGAGAGTGGCGTTACGTTGGTGGGGCAGGCCCGTCACCGGGCACTGCCCCACCGGTGTATTCCAGGGGCTGGGGACATGGACGTCGACGGCAGGCTGACAGAGACGACCGTGCTGGTCGTGGACGACGCGTCCGCGAGCCGGTACGCCATCGGCACCGTGCTGCGCCGGGCCGGTCACGAGGTCGTCGCGGTCGCGAGCGGCCAGGAGGCGCTCGGCGAACTCGACGTACGGCTGCGCAAGGGCACCCTGCCCGACGTGGTCCTCGTGGACGGCCACCTGCCGGACATGAGCGGCGCCGAACTGTGCCGGCGGCTCAAGGAACGGCCGCACATGGCCGCCCTGCCCGTCGTGCACTTCTCCGCCGTCGCCGTCGCCCCGGAGGACCGCTGCCCGGGCCTGGACACGGGCACCGAGACGTACCTGACGGTGCCCGCCGAACCGGTGGCCATCGACGCCGCGGTCCGGACCGCGGCGCGCGCCGCCCGGCTGCGCGCCGACGACCAGGCGCTGGTACGACGGCTCCGGCAGCTCTCGGAGTCGATCGTCACCATCCAGTCGGCCCGCTCGCTCCAGGAGCTGGCCGACGCCGCCGCGGACGGCGCGGCCCGGCTCCTCGGCTGCCCCGCCGCCGTCTTCTTCCTCGACCAGAACGAGAAGCTGTACCGCGGCCTGTACCGGGAGCGCACCTCACTCGCGCTGCCGGACGAGAGCGCCCACCGGGAGGTGGCCGAGCTGCTGAAGCGGCTCACCCGGGGCCAGTCCGGGGTCCGGATCACCACCGTGCCGGCGCCGCAGTGGCCCGCCGGGTTCTTCCGGCCCGGGGTGCAGCACGACGCCCGGCTGACGCTGCTGCTCACCCAGGACGGCAAGGTGCCGGTCTGCCTGGCCACGCCCACCCGCGGGCAGCGCCGGATCAGCCCCGAGAACGAGGCGCTGCTCGCCCAGCTGGCCCAGGCCACCGCGCTGGTCGCCGAGCCGCTGCTCATGTACCAGGTGGAGCGGCACGTCGCGCTCACCCTCCAGCACAGCTTCCTGCCCCGCCCGCACCGGCTGCCCGAACTGCCCGGCGTCGACATAGCGGTGCGGTACGAGCCCGCGTCCCGGGAGACGGAGATCGGCGGTGACTTCTACGCGGCCCTGCGGGTCGGCGACCAGGTGCTCACCGCGGTCGGGGACGTGGTGGGGCACTCCCTGGAAGCGGCCACCGTCATGGTCGAACTCCGGCACGCGCTGCGCGCCTACTGCCTCGCGGAGAGCGACCCGGCCGCACTCGCCGAACGGCTCGACCGGCTGCTCCAGCACTACCACGCCGACGTCACGGCCACCGTCTGCCTGGCCCTGATCGACCCGGGGACCGGGCGCACCCGCGTGGCCAACGCCGGGCACATCCCGCCGCTGATACTCGGCGACGACGGCAGTGCCGAGTACGTCAAGGCGGCCGGTCCGCTGCTGGGGGTGGGCCTGCCGCACCCGCCGCCGACCGAACTGGTGCTCGACCCTGCCGACCGGCTCCTCATGGTCACCGACGGGCTGATCGAGACCCGTGGCGTCGACATCGCGGTCTCGATGGAGCAGCTCAGGGCCGCCGCCGTCGGCGCGCTGCCCGGCCTGGACGCCCTGTGCGACACCCTCCTCACCAGCTTCGGCCGCGACCGCGAGGACGACGTCGCCCTGCTCGCGCTGCGCCTCGCCGGCTGAGGGCTTTTCCTTTTGCCTCGATCAAGGGCAAGAGGAAATAGTGCGCTGGTAACTCGTGCTCAATTTACTCGCGCTCCATTCGGCGCGCGCCTCTATTGCGCCGGATTGCGCCGGACAAGGCCGTCATAACACCGTGCGCTCGCTGAATCGAGTGAGTTCCGGCGATTGCGTATTGTGCATTTCTTCTTACTGAAGGCACATTTCCCTCAGCGGTTCTCACCGTCGGGAGGGACACGCATGACGAGCCACGCAACCGAAGTCGACCTCGAAAGTCTGCTCAGCCGGGCGATACAGGCCACAGGGACGGGCGCACACTGGACGACCGACACGGACGAGATGTGGTGCCGCCTCACCCACCAGACCGGTATGCACCGCCGGCAGGGCTGGAAACTCCACGTCTCCGCGACGGCCGCCTCCGCCCCGGACGTTCTCGTCAAATCCCTGGCCGTGCTGCTGCACGAAGAGGCGACATTCAAGTTCGTCCGGTCGCTGAAGCAGGTGAGCGCACTCAACTCCCGGGCCACCCCGCGCGGAAACTCGGGAAAGTTCATCACCGTGTACCCGCCCTCCGACGGCGCCGCCGCCCGAATAGCGCTCGAACTGCACAGGGCCACGGCCGGACTGGCCGGCCCCCGGATCCTGTCCGACCAGCCCTACGCCCCGAACAGCCTGGTGCACTACCGCTACGGCGCCTTCGTCGGCCGGCGGCGGCTCTCGGACCAGGGCCTGCTGGTGTGGTTCATCGAGGACCCGGACGGCAATCCCGTGGAGGACAAGCGCACCGGACAGTACTCGCCACCCCCGTGGGCGGTCAGCCCGTTCCCCGCCTCCGTACCGCTGCCGCCACAGCAGCGGAAGACGGGCAGGCGACCGGTGCTGCTCGGCGGCCGGTTCTCGGTACGGGAAGCGATCCGGCACACCAACAAGGGCGGGGTCTACCGGGGCACCGACGTCACCACCGGCGCACCCGTGGTGATCAAGGAGGCCCGGCCGCACGTCGAGGGCGACGCGTCCGGCTCCGACGTCCGCGACTGGCTGCGCGCCGAGGCCAGGACGCTGGAGAAGCTCAAGGGCACCGGGCTGGCACCGGAGCCGCTCGCGATGTTCGAGACGGGCGGGCACCTCTTCCTCGCCCAGGAGGAAGTGCCGGGCGTGCCGCTGCGCACCTGGGTCGCCGAGCGCTTCCGTGACGTCGGCGGCGCACGCTACCGGGCGGACGCGCTCGCCCAGGCCGGGCGGCTGGTGGAGCTGGTCGCCGCGGCCCATGCCCACGGCTGCGTGCTCAGGGACTTCACCCCGGGCAACGTCATGGTCCGCCCCGACGGGGAGCTGCGCCTCATCGACCTGGAGCTGGCCGTCCTGAAGGACGACGCCCCGCTCCCCACCACCGTGGGGACGCCCGGTTTCAGCGCCCCCGAGCGCCTGGTGGGCGCTCCCGTCTCCCCGACGGCCGACTACTACAGCCTCGGCACGACCGTCTGCTTCGTGCTCGCCGGGAAGGTACCGAACCTGCTGCCGGAGGAACCGGACACCAGGCCCGCCGAGCAGCGGTTCGCCGAGTGGCTGACGGCCTGTGACGAAACGCTTCACCTGCCGGCCGGCGTGCCCGAGACGATCCTCGGGCTGACCCGGGACGACCCCGGCAAGCGCTGGGCCCCCTCCAGGGCACGCACGACCCTCGCCCACCCGACCCCGCCACACCCCGCGACCGCACCGGCGCACCCCGCGGCCGGAGCGGATTCCGCGGTACAGATCGCGATCAGCGGGATGGTGGACCACCTCGTCGACAGCATGACCCCGGACGACGAGCGGCGGCTGTGGCCGGTGTCCACCCTGGCCGGTGAGACCGATCCCTGCACCGTGCAGCAAGGCGCGGCAGGCGTACTGGCGGTCCTGACCCGGTACTTCGAGCTCACCGGCGACCCCCGCCTGCCCGACCTGATCTCCACCGCGGGCAACTGGATCATCGCCCGTACCGGCACCCGCTCCATCCGTCCCGGCCTGCACTTCGGCGGCCGTGGCATCGCCTGGGCGCTGTACGACGCCGGACGTGCCGTCGACGACCGCGCGCTCACCGACCACGCGCTCGCCCTGGCCCTGGCCCCGCTGGAGCCGACCCCCAGCCACGACATCACCCACGGCTGCGCGGGCAGTGGACTGGCCGCCGCCCACCTCTGGCACCGCACCGGCGACCCACGCCTGGCCGCCCTGGTCGTCGACGCGGCCGACAGGCTGGCCGCCGCCGCACAGCCCGAACCGTCCGGCGTCAGCTGGCCCGTCCCCGCGGAAGCCGTCTCCGAGGAAGCCGGCAAACGCTACCTGGGCTTCGCCCACGGGACGGCGGGCATCGGCTGCTTCCTGCTCACCGCCGCGGCCGTCTCCGAGCGGCCGGAACACCTGGAACTCGCCCTGGCCGCGGGAGAGCACCTGGTCGCCAACGCCGTGCTGGTCGGCCGGGCGGCCCAGTGGCCGGCCCAGGCCACGGACCCGCCCACGGCCCCGTACTGGTGCCACGGATCTGCGGGCATCGGCTCCTTCCTGGTCCGCCTCTGGCAGCGGACCGGGGACAAACGATTCGGCGATCTCGCCCGCGGCGCCGCGGACGCCGTCGTGGAACGCGCCTCGCGCGCCGCCCTCGCCCAGTGCCACGGACTGGCGGGCAACGGCGACTTCCTCCTCGACCTGGCCGACGCCACCGGGGACCCCGAACACCGGGCGGCGGCCGCGTACCTGGCCCGCCTCATCGTCTCCGAACGCGCCCACCGCGGCCGCCACGTCGTCTTCCCCAACGAGTACGGGGACGTCTCGACGAGCTGGAGCGACGGCTCCGCGGGAATCCTGGCGTTCCTCCTGAGGACCCGCCACCCGGACTCCCGGCCCACAGACTCCCGGCACTGGTACGTCCAGCAGCCGGGATGAGCGACAGGGACCCACCTGCCGCAACCGCTCACAGAAGGAGAAAGTCATGGAGAACCAGGCCCTCGAGCTGCTGGCCGAACTGCACGCCCTTCCGGAGACGGACCCGGTCGACTTCGACGGAGCGTCGTTCTCGGGCACCTGCGCGTGCGTCGGCCTGCTGACGCTGCTCAACACCGTCTGTGTGGGCATCAGCTGCGCCTAGCCGACACACTCCGGCCGGTGGCCCGCCCTCGGGCGGCCACCGGCCGGAACCAGAGGAGCCGACCATGCAGCCACCCGCCGGTGACACCGCTCGCACCCGTGCGGCCTCCCCGACCACCGCCCGCCCGGAATCCGTCATCAGCACGCGCGGCCTGGTCAAGGCCTACCGGGGCCCGGACGGCACCACCACCCACGCCGTGCGCGGCCTCGACCTGGACGTCCTCGAAGGCGAGACCTACGCCTTCCTCGGCCCCAACGGCGCGGGGAAGTCCACCACCCTCGCCCTGCTGTGCGCCCTGGCCCGTCCCACCGCCGGACAGGCCACGGTGGCGGGCGCCGACGTCCTCAGGCAACCGGAGCTGGTACGGCGCACGGTCGGGATGCTCTTCCAGCACAGCGCCCTCGACCCGGACCTGACGGCCGAACAGAACCTGTACCTCCACGCCCGCCTCTACGGACTGCGCCGCCACCGCGCCCGCCTGCGCGTCACCGAGGTGCTCGAAGCGGTCGCCCTGGCCGACCGGCGGCTTTCCCCGGTACGCACCCTGTCCGGAGGGATGCGGCGCCGCCTGGAACTCGCCCGCGGCCTGCTGCACGCACCCCGGGTGCTGTTCCTCGACGAGCCGACCACCGGACTCGACCCGCACGCCCGCGCCCAGGTCTGGGAGCACCTGCGCATGCTGCGCGAACGGCACGGCAGCACCGTCCTGGTCACCACCCACTACCTGGAGGAGGCGGAGAACTGCGACCGTCTCGGCATCATCGACCACGGCCGGCTCGTGGCCGAGGGCACGCCCCTCGCCATGAAGGCCGCGATCGGAGCCGACCGGGTCACGCTGCGCACCGGCGACGACCCGGCGGCACGCCGGGTCGTGCAGCGGACCGTGCCGCCCGGCCGCGCCGTCACCCCGGACGCCGACGGGATCTCGCTGCGGCTGCCCGACGGCAGCGCGTGGATTCCCCGCCTCTGCGCGGCGCTGGAGGCTCACGGCATCGCGGTGCACGCCGCGTCCGCGACCCCGCCGACCCTCGACGACGTCTTCTTCCACCACACCGGCCGCAGCATCCACGCCCCCGGCCACCGCCCCGCACCGGCCGCCCCGGCTCCCGGCGGGCCCACGACGGCGACCGAGGAGGCCCCGTGACCGCACCCGCTCTCCCGGCCCCGGACGCCTCCCGCGCCTTCGGCCCGGCCCCGTGGACCTCCCTGCGCCACGAACTGCGCGCGGTCCACGCCCTGGTCCACCGCGACCTGCTGCGCCTGTCGGTCCAGCGCGTCCACACCGCCCTGATGCTGGTCCAGCCGGTGCTCTACCTCTTCGTCCTCGGAGGCGGACTGGCCGCGCTGATCCCGCACGCGTCACTGGGCGTCGGCTACCAGACGTACCTCTTCCCGGGCATGCTGATGATGACCGTACAGGCGCCGGCCGTCATCGTCGGCATCCGTCTGATCACCGACCGGCAGAGCGGCTACCTGCGCGAACTCCTGATGGCCCCGGTCAGCAGGCCCACCCTCCTGCTCGGCAGCTGCGCCGGCGGCACCGTCGTCTCCACGGTCCAGGGCGCCGTCCTGCTCGCCCTGGGCGGCGCCGTCGGCCTGCCCTACGACCCGCTCCTGCTGGTACTGCTCCTCGCCGGCCTGACCCTGGCCTCCTTCACCGTCACGGCGCTGTCCCTGCTGCTGGCCGTCAGCATCGCCCGGCCCGAGATCTTCCAGATGCTGCTCGGCCTGGTGATGATGCCGCTGCTCTTCCTCTCCGGCGGCTTCTTCCCGCAGGCGAACCTGCCCGGCTGGGCCCGCACGGTGGCCGCCGTCAACCCGCTCGCCTACGGCGTGGACCTGCTCCGCCGCTGCATCGCCCTGCGCGTCCCGGGCCAGGTGACCCCCCTGGGCGTCGAGTGGGCCGGCCGGCAACCGCCCCTGTTCCTGGAGGGCGCCCTCCTGCTGACCGTCGGCGTGGTGGCCCTGGTCTGGGCCGCCCACCGCTTCGGCCGCCCCGAATGACGCCCGGGGACCCGGATCCGGTCCGGGCGGCAGGCCCTAGGGTGGAGCGCAGTTGCCGTGGAACAGGAGTGCTCATGCCACAGATCACCGTCGACTACACCGCCGCCGCGGGCGCGGCCTTCGACAGGGCCGGCTTCGCCAGGGCCCTGCACACCGCCGTCGTCGAGATCGCGGCCGCCAAGCCCGAGGCCTGCAAGACCCTGTTCCGTGCCGCCG
This sequence comes from Streptomyces sp. NPDC020958, assembly GCF_055562175.1. Lineage (NCBI taxonomy): Bacteria > Bacillati > Actinomycetota > Actinomycetes > Kitasatosporales > Streptomycetaceae > Streptomyces > Streptomyces sp. NPDC020958. The sequence goes on from NZ_JBVHFU010000013.1 coordinate 190,500, forward strand.
ACGACACGGCCTACGGCTACGAGGAGGGCGGCCACGCCGTCGTGCACGTGACCTTCGGCCTGCTGGCCGGCCGCACCGAGGAGACCAAGGCGAAGCTGACCGAGACCACCCTGGAACTGCTCCGCGCCCACCTGAAGCCCGAGAGCCTCGTCCTGCACGCCTCGGCGGAGGTCCGCGACCTGGACCCGTCGTACCGGAAGTACGAGGGCTAGCCGTACCCGAAGTGTGGAGGGCGGCTCAGCCCGCGAGCGCTATGAGACGGGCCGCCAGGTCGGCGAACGGCCCGTCCGTCGGCTCGCCCTCCACCATCCGCTTCACCAACGCGGTCATCTCCTCGTCGTACGAGGCGCTCACCGCCGTCAGCGCGGCGAAGTCGTGCACGAGCTGCACCTCCAGCTCGCCGCGCGGGATGCGCCGCCCGTCCAGCCAGATCAGGGCCGTCGACTCGGCGAGCGAGATCCAGGAGCGGATGACCAGTTCGAGACGGGCCGGAGCCTCGGTGACGCCGAGGTGGGAGAGGATCTGCTCGTACGCGGCCTGCCGTACGGAGTCGATGAGCGCGTTGGTGGCGGAGGAGCCGACGGCGGGGCCGCCGCGCATCAACGCCGCGAAACCGGGCCCGTGTTCGTCGACGAAGTCGAAGAAGCGCCGCATCACGCGCAGCAGCCGGGCGCCGAGCGGCCCCTCGTGCGGCTCGGTGAAGCGCCCCGCGAGATCCTCCGCGGCCCGCTTCAACGCGGCCTCGTACAGGCTGAGTTTGCCGGGGAAGTAGTGGTACACCAACGGCCGCGAGATACCCGCGGCCGAGGCTATCTCGTCGATGGAGACCTCGTCGGGCGAGCGTTGGCTGAACAGTTCGAGGGCCACGCCGATCAACTGCTGCCGTCGCTCTTCGACTCCAAGTCTGCGGCGTACCCCGGTACTCATGCGAACACCTTACCGATCGGATTCGGCCTCCCACGGCTCCGACCCGGCACCAGCCTCCCGCTTCGCCCCCGGACACCCGGATCGTTCACCGCAGCCCGCTGATCTCGCTCCCGCCCGCCAGCGTTCCCTTCAGGGTGGCCTGGGCCCCCTGCTTCGCCCTGGCCACCAGCAGCGAGCCCGGCGCCGACGCCGTGACCCCGCCGGTCGCCCGGATCGACGTGGTGTCCTGGCCGCCCGCCGCCAGCAGGCACCACTGGCCGCTCCTGGACTTCCACAACACCCCGGCCAGCACGTGCGGATCACGCGGACCGCAGGCGGTCACGTCGGTCCCCCTGGCCGTCACCGCCCCGTACCGGCTGCCCGGGGTGCGGAACTGGGCCAGGGCCAGCGTCCCGTCGCCCCGCCAGGTCTCCGCCCGGGTGCACACCCACGACCCGGTGCCGCCGCCCGGCAGCGGCTGCTCGGCGAACGCCCACGCGTTGACACCGCGCACCCCCGCCGAGCGTTCCGCGGCCAGCGAGCAGGCGTACGGCGCCCAGTCCCGCGCCACCGCCCCGGAGTCCTCGCCGGTCGTGCCGGGCCGCCCGGCGGTGAGCCGGGCCGGCACCAGTTCGCCCAGGTCGGTCGCGAGCCCCACCCCCTGTGCGTCGGTCAGCTGGAGCACGTTCCACGAGGTGCACGCCCCCTGCTGCAGGGCGCCACTGGCCAGCGGACCGGTCACGCCACCGGTCACCGCGACGTCGGTCGCCGGCGAGGCCGGCTTCATCAGGTCCCGCTCGGCGACCCCGGTCACCCAGGGTGCCGTCAGATAGCGGACGTTGCCGTCGGCGCGGCCGAGGACCAGGGCGCTCGCCTCCAGGCCGGTCGCGCCGTCGACACGGGCGAAGTCCAGCGCCGCGCCCGCGGTGCCGTCCTTCGGCTCGGCGTAGCGGGCGATGCGCAGACCGTCGTAGAACACCACCACGCGGGCGCTGTCGACGAGGCCCGCGTACAACAGCTGGGGCGGTCCGGCCGGGCCGCCCGTCTGGGTGCCCGGGGTGGCCGAGACGCGGACGGTGGCGCCGGGGCGGGCCCAGACCGCCAGGGCACGGCGCAGCAGAGCGGTGTCGCCGGTGAGGGCGCCGCGCGCGGGCCAGACGGAGAAGTCGGTGCGGGCGGCCGTCCGCCACGCGGTGGCCGGGACCTTCGTCACCTGGGCGGGGTCCAGGGCGGCCTGGGCCGCCGGGTTCCGCGCGTACGCCGGGGCGGCCGCGCCGTCGGCGCCCCAGCCGCCGCCGGGCAGCGCCACCAGCGCCCCGCAGACCGCGAGCGCGGCTGCCGCGGCCAGCGCGGCCCTGCCGTGCCGGCGGCGGCGCAGCAGGTCGGTGGGCCGGGCCTGCAGGAAACAGGGGTCGAACTCGGGGGAGTCGAGCAGCGGGTACTGCGCCGGGACGCCGTTCGCCTCGGCGAGCGCGCCCTCCGGGTGCTCGATCCCGGCCGCCCTGAGGATGCCGCGGACGTCGCCGTCGGGGAGCTGTTCGAGACCGCGCAGCGCGTACGCCGCCCGGGCCGGCCCGGAGAGCGCGCCGAGCCGCTGGTCCAGGGCGAGTTCGTCGGCGCCCCCGGAGCGCGGGAAGAGCCTGAGGCCCCACACCTGGGGAACCAGCGGCGGGAGCTGGGCGCGGGTGGGCCACGCGGTGAGCCGGAACGGCCGGCCCGCCCGCAACGCCGAGCGCACCACTTCGAGGCGGACGAGCGCGTACCCGGGGTCGGTGTCCCGGCCCGTCGGCTGGGCCGGGACGACGGGGGCCGGCCTGCGGCCCCGGGGCAGCGCCCGCTGGACCAGGGCGTGGGCGGTCAGGACGCGGCGGCCGCGGCCCGGGCCGGGCGGCAGCACCAGATAGGCGAGCCGGACCAGCCGTGGGTAGTGCTCGACGAGCGCGGCCTCGGCCTGCTCGACATCGACGGCCGGACCCGGGGCCCCGGCGGAGGCGGCTGCGTGACGCTGGGCTACATCCTGTGACTGCACGTCCTGGAGAACGAGCCGGCCGTTGGTCGGTCACCGCCGCCCGGGTGACCACGCCGTCCTGGACCCGCGTTCGATTTGAGCGTGCCGTGCCCCGCGCCCGTATCGAAGGGGAGGGCCCCCGGAGGCACCCCAGGGCCAGCAACGCGACCGGAGGAACAGATGAGGTTGACCCGACCGATGCTCGCGGCGGCCGGCGCCGTCGCCGTACTGGCGCTGGCGGGCTGCGGGTCCGGCGACGGCAGTGCCGAGACGAAGATCCCGGTCACCGCGACCGGCAGCCTGGAGAGCCTGGCCGCCAAGGTGAAGTGCACCCCGGACATGCAGATCGACTCCGACGAGGTCCGCCAGGCCATCTGCAAGGTCCCGGCGGGCAAGTTCGTCTTCGCCACCTTCGCCACCGACCGCGGCCAGCGCGAGTGGATCAACGACGCGAAGGACTACGGCGGGTTCTACCTCGTCGGCCGCAAGTGGGTCGCGGTGGGCACCGACAAGCTGGTCAAGTCGCTGCAGAGCACGCTGGGCGGCTGGGAGGAGATCGGTACCGACCACAGCAAGCACACCGGCTGAGACCGCGCGGCAGCCGGCGAGCGGCACACACGGAAGCGGGCGGTGGGAGAATCCCACCGCCCGCTTCCGTGCTGTCGGTCAGTCAGTGCCTACTGGCACTTCCTCCCGGTGTTGATGCAGTTGGCGATGGTGTTCGCCAGGTTGTTCTTGAAGACCGCGATGAAGTCGTCGTGGTCGGTCGCCGCCTTGTGGAGCTGCTCCGGGAAGCCGTCCACCGCGTAGGCGTTCTTCACCTGGCCGTTGACGATGCTGGGCTGGGCGACGTTGTAGACCAGACGCATCGTCAGCTGCGGGATCGCCTTGAAGCCGTTCGGGCAGACACCACTCGCCGGGTCCGCGAACGCGACGTGCGTGCGGTGGTTGGCGCTGTCGATGTTCTTGCCGTCCCAGCAGCTCTGGAAGGCGAAGGTGCGGACCACCTGGCTGCCCTGCGGGCAGATCGGGTACTGCTGGGTCAGCTGGACCTTGTTCTCGAAGCCGGTGCAGCTCCAGTGCGCGTTGGCGTTGCCCAGACCGTTGGTCGTGGTCTTGGCGTCACCGGTGATGATGCGCAGGAACTGCGGCATCGCGGTGACCTTGCTGGCCGGGGAGCCGACGTACTTGATCTGCGCCTGGACCGGGGTCAGGATCTTGCCGACGTTGCCCTCGGTGCCACCGCCGGGCGCGTTCTGGTCGAAGTCCTTCGTGCCGTTCTGCTCGCGGATCACCGGCCAGTAGTAGGCCGACAGGTCGCTCTTGTTCTGGCAGCTGGTCTGGTCCGCGATCAGCGAGTTGTTCGTGGAGAACGCGTTGACCTTCTGGTTGCCGACGTAGTCGTGCAGGTGGTGCGCGCCGTTGCTCACGCCGGGCGCCACGATCACGTTGTCGGTGTTGTGGTTCTTGTTCTGGTTCGTGCCACAGCGGGTGACGAAGGAACCGGTCGAGGCCTGGGCGCCGTTCTGCGGCTTGCCCTGGACGTTCGCGGCGACCTTCGTGATGTCCACGAAGTCCGCGGCCGTCGGGCCGTTGCCGGCCTGGCCGCCGATGCCGACGTCGACCGGGGTGCTGGCGCTCGGGGCGGCCGAGGCCTGGCCGTTGTTGCCGTTCTGGCCGTTGTTGTTCTGACCGCCGTTGTTGTTCTGGCCATTGTTGTTCTGGCCGTTGTTGTTGCCACCGTTGTTACCGCCACCGCCCGCGGTGGTCTGGTTCGTGGTCTGCGTGGTGCAGGCCGCGAGCTGCGACAGCGAGCTGTCGAACTGGCCGCCGACCCGGGTGATGTCGATCCTGATCCGGTCGATCGTGGCCGCCCGCTTCTCCTTCAGGGGGCCGACGATCGCGTTCTGCACGAAGCTCGCGTCGCCCGCCTGGGCCTGACGGGTGGAGGCGAGCCGGGAGTAGGCCTCGGTGATCTGCTTGTCGAGGTTGGCGAGCTCCGTGGCCACCCCCTGCTTGGCGGCGGCCGGCACGCTCGTCAGCTTCTGGCCGACGTCCGGGCAGGCGATGGTCGCCACCGTGGCGGCGGCGGCCTTCGTGTAGTTCTGGGCGGCGTTGTTCGACTCGTGAGCCGAAGCGTTCATCTGCGCCCAGAGCAGCCCGCCCCCGCCGAGCGCTATGGCCGCCGATGCGGCAATGGCCTTGACGGCCAGCGGCGAGCGGCGTTTGCGTATGTTGCGTCCCATGGAACTCCTCAGACCTTCCTTGCGGGGCGGCATCGAGGCGCCCGACAGGAGTGAAGCGGCGCCTTCTCATACGGAACTCATCTCAGAGGTGTTCAGCCGCCTCACAAATTCATCAGAGATTCGTTACGCACTTGGGGCACAACAGCCGTTTGAGCTGCGGAAGTTCCGTGAAAATCAGCGGTCGCGGTCGAGGTGGGCCAGCACCGCGAGGACGCGCCGATTGTCATCGTCCGACACCTCGAGTCCCAGTTTGGTGAAGATGTTGGAGGTGTGTTTGGCGATGGCCCGTTCCGTGACGACGAGCTGCCCGGCGATCGCCGCGTTCGAGCGGCCCTGCGCCATCAGCTCCAGCACCTCCCGCTCGCGTGGTGTCAAGCCGCCCAGCGGCCGGTCGTCGGCCCGCCGGGCCAGCAACTGCTGGATCACCTGGGGGTCCATGGCCGTACCGCCCGCCGCGACCCGCCGTACGGCGTCCACGAACTGCTCCGCGTCGAACACCCGGTCCTTCAGCAGGTACCCCACCCCGCCGCTGCCGTCGGCCAGCAACTCCCGCGCGTACAGCTGCTCCACGTGCTGGGAGAGCACCAGCACCGGCAGCCCCGGCCGGTCCCGCCGGGCCCTGAGCGCGCACTGCAGCCCCTCGTCGGTGTGCGTGGGCGGCAGCCGTACGTCCACCACGGCCACGTCCGGGTCCAACTCGGCCAGGGCGCGAGCGAGTTCGGGGCCGGACTCGACGGCCGCGGCGATCTCGAAGCCGTAGGCCTCCAGCAGCCGGACCAGTCCGTCGCGCAGCAGGAACAGGTCCTCGGCTAGGACAACACGCACGGAATCTCCATGGTGACCATGGTGGGACCGCCCGCGGGGCTGCTGACGGCCAGGACGCCGTCGAATGTACCCAGTCGCCGCTCCACCCCGGCAAGACCCGAGCCCGCGCCGACCACCGCGCCGCCCCTGCCGTGGTCCGTGACCGAGATCCGCAGCATGCCGCCGCCGTCCGCCACGTGGTGCAGGTCCACCCAGATCCGGTCGGCGCCGGAGTGCTTGACCGCGTTGGTCAGCACCTCGCTCACCGCGAAGTACGCGGCCGACTCCACCGGCGCGTCCGCCCGTCCGGGCAGCTCCACGGTCACCTCCGTCGGCACCGGCAGCCGCAGCGCCAGCGCCCGTACGGCGTCCCCGAGGCCACGCTCGGCCAGCACCGGCGGATGGATGCCCCGGACCAGGTCCCGCAGCTCGCCCAGAGCCTCCACGGAGGCCCGCCGGGTTTGCGCGAGCAGCTCCCGCGCCCGCGCCGGATCCTTGTCCAGCAGCATCTCCACGGTCCCGAGGTCCATGCCCATCGCGACCAGCCGGGCCTGCGCCCCGTCGTGCAGATCCCGTTCGATCCGGCGCAGCTCGGCCGCCGAGGTGTCCACGGCGTCCTTCCGGCTCTCCGTCAGCACCCGCACCCGCTCCACGAGTTCACCCCGGCCGGGGTCGAGGACGGCGCGGCTCAGCCGGAAGTGGGCGACGAGCAGACGCGGGCACAGGTACCAGGCGCCGACCAGCAGGACGGCGGCGGTGGCGGCGGCCCCGAACGCGGTGGACTGTCCGGAGACCGGCACGAAGCCGTACCAGTAGGTGCCGCCGTCGGCGAGCACCCGCCACAGCCCGGCGACCACCGCGAACCCCTCGAACGGGTAGAACAGCAGCACCGCGGGCAGCAGCGCGGTCACGAAGCCGGCCGTCATGTCGACGCACAGCCCCAGCACGTCCCGCCCGACCTGCGGGTCCCGCAGCATCCCGAAGGTCCTGGCCCACGGGTTGGCGTCCGCCGGCAGCGGCCGGTACGCCGACCGGATCCGCACCCCGCACCACTCGTACGCGAGCCGTCGCCGCACGTCCGCCACCCGCCGCGTCCCGCCCAGGACCCAGGGGGTCGTGACGATGCCGACGCCGATCGGGATCAGCGCGACCGAGACCGCGGTCAGGGTGAAGCAGAGGACGGAGACCGGCAGGACCGCCAGCGCCAGCACCAGCCCCCGCACGGCGGCGAGCAGCACCTGCCGGGCCCGCTCGCGCGGGCCGCCGCTGTTCGTGTTCGTCGTCATGGCCGTCAGTCTGTCCGACCCCGCGGACCCCGGTCACTGGTCCGAAGCCCCCTGTCAGGGGGTGGTGCCGGGTACACCTCGGGGACGCTGCGCGCCCCGTGCGGCTCCGCCGCTCGCGCGCGCCCGGCCCCCACCGGCCCGCACCCGGCTCACGACCCGCCCACCGGGACCCCGAGCACCCGCGCCTCGACAACAGGGTCCAGTCCCACGGCCGGCCGGTCCTCGCGCGCCGGCGCCACCCCGCCGATCTCCTGGAGCCAGCGCCACGTGTCGGCCACCGTCTCCTCGGCGGGCCGGCACACCAGGCCCGTCGCCAGGGCCCGGGAGATGTCCATGCGGTACATGCAGTCGTACAGCTCGCTGTCCGGCGGCAGCCACACCGGGAGCTGCATCCACGGCTCGATCCCGGCGGCCAGGATCGACTCCGGTGCCGTCCAGCGCAGTTCGGCGTCCGAGCCGGTCACGCGGCGGCAGGTGTCGAGGAGTTCGCCCATCGTGGTGTGCCCGGTCGGCCCGACCAGGTTGTACGGCCCCGAAAGGCCCCGCTCGACCGCGCCGAGGGTCCACTCGGCGAGGTCCCGGGCATCCACGTACTGGAGGGCGAGGTCCCGCGGGCCCGGTGCGAGGACCGGGCCGCCCCGCGCGATCCGGTTCAGCCACCAGGGCAGCCTGCCCACGTTCTCGTACGGCCCGAGGATCTGCCCGGCGCGTACGAGGACCGAGCCGTCCGGGCCGAAGGACTCGACGGCGGCCAGCTCACCGCCCCGCTTGTCCTGCGCGTACTCGGTCTGCTCCGCGTCCGCGGCGGCACCCGTCACCACGGCGGTGTCCTCGTCGTGACCGGCCCGGCGCGGCCACTCGTACACCGAGCAGCTGGACACGTACACATACCGGCCGACGCGACCCCGCAGCAGGCGCGCCGTGTCCCGCACCGCCCGGGGCGCCGCCGACCAGGTGTCGACGACCGCGTCCCACTCGGTGCCGTCCGCGAGCGCGGCGAGGCCCTCGGGTGCGGTGCGGTCGCCCCGCAGCGATGTCGCCCCCGGCGGGGGTTCCCGGTGCCCCCGGTTGAATACGGTCACCTCCCAGCCGCGTCCGAGCGCGGCCTCGACGACGGCCCGCCCCACGAACTCCGTACCACCCAGCACAAGAAGTCTCATGCCGATGATCGTGCCCGGCCCCACCGCCCCACGGAACGCGGATCTGCCGACAGCAGAGCGCCGACGCCGACGGCGGGCCCGCGTGTTCCGGACAGCTGTGACGGCCCCGCCACCCGACAGCACCGACCGCGACCGACCGGCCCGCTCGCCGCCGACCGAGCCGGCCGGTCCGGTGGGCGGCCGTCGGCCCGGTGGACGGGCCGGGGGCCGCCCCCTCGACCGACGCATCCGGTCGCCACCGGCCACAGCAGCCGGTCCCGCCGGGCGCTGTCGGGTCAGCGGCCTGTCGGCGGGGTGTACTTGTATCCGACGCGGCGGACCGTCTGGATCGCCCGGCGGTGTTCCGCGCCCAGCTTGCGGCGCAGGCGGGCGACGTGGACGTCGACCGTGCGGCCGTCGCCGACATGGCCGTAGCCCCAGACCGTGGTGACCAGCTGGTCCCGGGTGTGCACCCGGTTCGGATGCGCGACCAGATGGGCGAGCAGCTCGAACTCCAGGTAGGTGAGGTCGAGTTCACGCCCGTCGACCTGCGCGGTGCGCTGGACGCTGTCGACGGTCACGAGCGGCTCGCCGACGGCGGCCGGAGCGGTGCCCGGCGCCTCGTCGGCGTCCGCCGGCCGGTCCGGGACCGCGACCGGCAGGAACGGCGGCTGCTGGTCCGCCGGGACCAGCACCAGGTAGCCGATCATCGGCGGCTGGCCCGGCAGGGTGGGCAGGGTGTGCTGCGGCGCGGGCAGCCAGGTGGCGCCGGGCGGCAGCAGGTCCGCCATGTCCACGACCTCGTCCCGGTCGACGGCACGTAGCCGGTGCCGGGGAGCGGGGGAGGCGGCGAGGGCGGGAGCGGGGGAGAGGGAACGAGTGGTCGCCATGAGACGTCAGCTCTTTCGCGCGAGGAGTTCGTCGGTCGGGACGACGGCCGCGATTCGTGGTCGGGCGCGCCGGGACGTACTGCGTTCCGCGCTGGCCGAAGGCCGGGGGTGTACGGCTTTAGAGGGCCCGCGCGTTCATCACGCGGCAACACACCCGGTCGAAGTCGTGGTGCTGACGGGAAGGCCAGAACGGCTCGAGGTCATGGCGACCCGTCGCGGTGTGGTTCTGGAAGCTGGCCATGCGCATATTGAAGCAGACACAGCCTGGAAACAGGACCCTTCTCTCACTGGTTGGACGCCTCCCGGACCCGGCACCGACCCCGCCCCCCTCACCCCACCAGGCGCTTGTGCCAGGTCAGCGGAGTGAGCTCGATCGCCTTGTCCGGATTGCCGTCCCACACTGCGGACAACCCGGCGTCCACGAGCGCGGCGACGACCGCACGGCCGACGGCCCTGGTGGTGCCGACGGAGCCGTCGAAGCCGCCGTAGTAGAGACTCAGACCCCGGCCTTCGGCGGCGCCACGGGTGCCCTGGTGGTGGAAGAAGACGAAACCCCGCGTCCGTTCCGCGTCCCGCGCCTCGGCGCCTATCTCGCTCAGCCCACAGGAACGGCAGCACGTGAAGTCCTGGCGGGCCACGATCCCTTCGCGCTCCAGGGCCGCGAACGCCCGCGTCAGCCGGTCCGGGTCGGTGAGCCCGTGCCAGGCCCGCTGCTCCGCCACCCGCTCCGTCCAGAGCCGTGCCACGACCTCCCGGACCTGGGCAGCGGAGACCGGCTCACCCTCCTCCATCAGGTACACGGTCTCCTCGACGAGCCGGTCGATGCCGAGGTAGCCCTCCGTCAGCAGGGCGCGCACGTGGCCCTCGACGCGGGCGGCTGCCCCGGGCGTGAGGGCGGGCGCCGCCTCGCGCGGGGGTACGGCGACCGGCTCCCAGTCGGCACCGGCGTCCCAGCCGTCGTCCTCCCGCGCCCAGTCGACCAGCAGGTCCGCCGCCCGGTCCGGGTCCGTGAGGCTCGTACCGGAGAACCGGGCCGCGCCCAGCCGGTGTTCGAGGCGGTAGTCGCCGCCCTCCTCGTGCCATATCTGCGCGAACACGTCCGGCAGGTCCGGGACGCGCCGCGCGACCAGGAACCGGTTCCCGGCGCAGCCGAGCCCGCGTACGGCCTCCCGCAGCTCCTCGGGCGCACACCACACGTACGTCTGCCCGCTCTCCGTCCAGGCGTTGACGGCGAGCACCTCGTCGATCTCCATGCCACCGACGATGGCACGCGCCACTGACAACGCGGCCCCGGGCAGCCGGAAGGGGCGCCCACCGCCGAACGGTGGACGCCCCTTCGAGGAGCCGGACGCGGATCAGACCTGGCCGGCCTTCTCCAGCGCGGAGCAGCAGGTGTCCACGATCAGCCGGGTCACCACGTACGGGTCGACGTTGGCGTTCGGACGGCGGTCCTCGATGTAGCCCTTGCCGTCCTTCTCGACCTGCCAGGGGATGCGGACCGAGGCACCGCGGTTGGAGACGCCGTAGGAGTACTTGTCCCACGGGGCGGTCTCGTGCAGACCGGTCAGGCGGTCGTCGATGCCGGCGCCGTAGTTCTTGACGTGGTCGAGCGGCTTGGAGCCCTCACCGAGCGACTCGCAGGCGGTGATGATCGCGTCGTAGCCCTCGCGCATCGCCTTGGTGGAGAAGTTGGTGTGCGCGCCGGCGCCGTTCCAGTCGCCCTTGACCGGCTTGGGGTCGAGGGTGGCGGAGACGCCGAAGTCCTCGGCGGTGCGGTAGAGCAGCCAGCGGGCCACCCACAGGTGGTCGGAGACCTCCAGCGGGGAGACCGGGCCGACCTGGAACTCCCACTGGCCGGGCATGACCTCGGCGTTGATGCCGGAGATCGCGAGCCCCGCCTTCAGGCAGTTCTCCAGGTGGGCCTCGACGATCTCGCGGCCGAAGATCTCGTCGGCGCCGACACCGCAGTAGTAGCCGCCCTGGGGGGCCGGGAAGCCGCCCTCGGGGAAGCCCAGCGGACGGGCGCCGTCGAAGAAGGTGTACTCCTGCTCGATGCCGAAGATCGGCTCCTGCGCGGCGAACTTCTCCGCGACCTCGACCAGCGCGGCCCGCGTGTTGGAGGAGTGCGGGGTGAAGTCGATGTCCAGGACCTCGCACAGCACGAGGATGTCGTCGCCACCGCGAATCGGGTCCGGGCAGGTGAAGACAGGCTTCAGTACACGGTCCGAGGAGTGCCCCTCGGCCTGGTTCGTGGAGGACCCGTCGAAGCCCCAGATCGGCAGCGCGTCCAGACCGGCGGGGGCGCCCGCGATGATCTTCGTCTTCGAACGCAGCTTGGCCGTCGGCTGGGTGCCGTCGATCCAGATGTACTCAGCCTTGAAGGTCACGGGCCACATCCTTCGGGGGTGGGTCGGGCGCACTCGCGGGTGCAGCGGCGCTACGGCACCGGGGCGCCGCTTTTCTGCCCGGCAGCCTGTCAACAGGCGATTTCCCGATCATTGCCCGTATGTGAACCCCGTGTTACCTGGGGGTTCTGTGGTGCGGCTCACGGGCCGCCGGCTCTCCCTCCGTGAAAGCCGGCGGCCCGGCGGCCTCAGCCGGTGGTCCCGGTCAGCCGACCTTCTCGATCAGCGCGCGCCGGATCAGGAACTTCCCGGGCTCCCTGACCTGTTCGAAGGCCGCGTTGTTGAGCAGGACGCAACTGCCGGAGACCGAGGTGACCTTCACCGTCGTGGACTTGTTGTTGTCCAGGTTGGTGACCTTCAGCGTGGTCCCCGCCGGGAACTGGTTGCTGGAGGCGGCCGGCGCGCCGGCCTCGCCGGACAGGGTGACGGTCGAGCCCTTGCAGACCTGCTGCCCGGCAGCGGCGGCCGCGCCGCCGTTGTTGCCGGTGGCCGCGCTCTGCGAGGGCGCCGCGCTCTGCTGACCCGCCTGTCCCGCCTGACCCGCCTGACCCGCCTGACCGGTCCCGCCCGCCTGCGCACCGTTCGCCGCCTGGGAGCCCTGAGCCGACTCCCCGACGACGCAACCGGACGCCTTCTGCTGGACCTTGATCTGGTCGATGACCGCCTGCCGGTTGGCGATCCGGGCCGCCGACTGGGCGTCCGGGTTCGCCTGCTGCCCGGCGATGAACTTCTGGTTGTTGCCGAGGGCCGTGGCCAGCCCCTGGCAGACGGTCGAGTCCGCGGCCGACGACAGCGTCCTGGCGTTCTGCGGGCTCTGCGCGGCGTTCGAGGTGGTCGCCAGGGCGAAGGCCCCGCCGCCCGCGACCGCCGCGGCGCCGACCAGCAACGCGATCTTCTTCTGTGCTCCGAGGGTTCTCCTACGCGACATGCGCGCCTCCTGAGGGAAGTGGGGGAGCGTACGTGGCTAGGTACGAAATACCGAACGTCGTTACTCAGCGGTCACAGGAGCCGCCGAAGTAACGTGCATCACATAGGAGTTGAGGGCTGTTCAGCTCTTGCCCCTGGCCAGCGCCTCCTGTACGGCCTCGTCGGTGCGGGCGACGACCGCCGTGCGGTCGTCGGCGGTGATGATCGGCCGCTGGATGAGCCTGGGGTGCTCGGCGAGGGCCGTGACCCACCGGTCGCGTGCGCCCGCGTCCCGCGCCCACTCCTTGAGCCCCAGCTCCTTGGCCTCCGCCTCCTGGGTGCGGGTGATGTCCCACGGTTCCAGTCCGAGCCGCTCCAGCACGGACCTGATCTCGTCCTCGGACGGCACGTCCTCCAGGTAGCGGCGGACGGTGTAGTCGGCCCCCTCCGCGTCGAGCAGGCTGATCGCGCTTCGGCACTTCGAGCAGGCGGGGTTGATCCAGATCTCCATGCGGAAAACCGTACGCGAGCCGCCACCCGGAGTGCGATCTGTTCGATTTTCCGAGACGGTCGTACGGGCCTCTCGCGCCCATCGCGACACAGCCGAAATACCCATTCCCATCAGGGAAGTTCACCGCTCTCGCGGCCTGTCCCGTTGTCAGTGGCGGCCAGTACACTGGACGCAGTGTTCGAGAGAGTCGCCGGAGTGTCCGGGGGCCCTCTGACCGCGACAGGAGGATGCCCGTGCCCGCTGCCGCCCTGAAGCCGAAGCCGTTGCCGACCCAGTCCACCGCGAAGCGTGCCGTCGTGCTCGACTCGCCCTACGCGCCGGTGGCGAAGCGCCCGCTGCCGGCCGGGCGGCCCCGCGACTGGTACGTCACGCACAACCGCCGCCTCAAGGCCATGCGCCTCGCCATCGCCCTGCTCGACTCCGGCGTCTACCTGCCGAACCAGGCACGGAACGAGACGATACGGAGCACGGCGCAGAGCATCGGCGTCCACCCGCCGTCGGACACGACGTGTCACATGGTGCGGGCGCTGATGCGTTACGCGCGCTGATGTCTGACGCGCGCTGAACCGAAGGCGCCGGGCACCGCGAGCGATTCCTCACGGCACCCGGCGCCGCCGCCCGGCGTCACCCGTTCGCCGGGTCCGGCATGCGCACGCCCCGCCGGGCGCTCTTCACTGCGATCAGCAGGTGACGGAGGGAGCAGCGACCGAGGGGAGCGCCAGATGTCCACACCCGCCGACCGCGCCGCCCGCGGCAAGGCCGCCCGCAAGCGCACCCCCCGGTCCGCGCAGGCCCTGTGGCTGCCCCCGGTGGACCGCCCCGACCCCGTCGCCGTACTGGAACGCCAGGGCCGCGACCGGCTGCCCGAGCTGCTGCCCATCCGGTACGGGAGGATGGCCGCCTCCCCGTTCGCGTTCCTGCGCGGTGCCGCCGCCGTGATGGCCGCCGACCTCGCCGCCCAGCCGCACACCGGCCTCACCGTGCAGCTCTGCGGCGACGCCCACCTGCTGAACTTCGGGCTCTACGCCTCACCCGAGCGCGCCCTGCTCTTCGACCTGAACGACTTCGACGAGACGTTCCCCGGCCCCTTCGAATGGGACGTCAAACGGCTCGCCGCCTCCGTCGCCGTCGCCGCCCGCGAGAACGGCCACAGCGACCCGCAGGCGCGGACCGCGACGCAGGCGGCCGTCACCGCCTACCGGACCGCCGTGCGGCGACTGGCGGGACTCGGCGAACTCGCCGTCTGGTACGAGCGCGTGGACGCCGACAGCCTCACCACCCTGGTCCGCTCCACGCGCCGACGGCGCAGGATCGAGGACAGCCTCAGCCGGGCCCGGCGCCGCACCAGCCTGCACGCGCTCGGCAGTCTCACCGAGGTGACCGGCGGACAGCGCCGCATCATCAAGGACCCGCCCCTGCTGGAACCCGCGGGCGCCGCGGACATGGCCTCACTCCGCAAGGCCTTCAGCGACTACCGCTCCACGCTCGCCGAGGAACGCCGGCTCCTCCTGGACCGCTACCGGTTCATCGACGCCGCCCGCAAGGTCGTCGGCGTCGGCAGCGTCGGCACCCGCTGCTTCATCGTGCTCCTCGCCGGCCGCGACGCCGACGACCCGCTGTTCCTGCAGATCAAGGAGGCCCGGGCATCCGTGCTCGACCCCTACCTGCCGACCGGCCCGCACACCCACCAGGGCCACCGGGTGGTCGCCGGACAGCGGCTGCTCCAGGCCGCCGGGGACATCTTCCTCGGCTGGATGACCGGCCCCCAGGGCCGCGCCTTCTACTGGCGCCAGCTGCGCGACATGAAGGGCTCCATCGAGGTCGCCGCGATGGACCCGACCGGACTGCGTGTATACGCGGCCCTGTGCGGTACGACACTGGCCCGCGCCCATGCCCGTTCCGGTGACCGCATCGCCATCGCCGGCTACCTCGGCGGCAGTGACACCTTCGACCGGGCGATCACCGAGTTCGCCCTCGCCTACGCCGAACGCACCACCGCCGACCACGCCCTCCTCGAGGCCGCCATCACGTCGGGGATCCTGTCGGCGACGCCGGGGGTCTGAGCCGTCCCCGCCCCCGGCGAAAACGGGATGCACGCCCAGTGACCGCCTGGCTACGCTGGACACGCGTTGCGGAGGCGGCCACCACCGCTTTCCGCGGCAGGCACCGCGCCCCGGTGACTCGGGGCTACTCTGCTGCACACCGACGGACGGCCGCCCGTCCCCCGCGTGCCGTCGGGTCCGTCGAACCGCTCACACACCCACGCCACGGAGGCCCGTCATGGGCACCATCGTCCTCTCCGGAACCGTCGTCCTGGTCGTCCTCGGCTTCGGCAACCACAACTGGTGGCTCGCCGCGGTCGCCCTGCTCTTCCTGTACATCCGCTACGGCCGGGACTCGGCCTCGGCTCCCTCGTCGGGCGGCTCGTCCGGCGGGGGCGGGGGCATGGCCGACGACTACAAGACGTACCGGGCCCGCCGCGACCGCCAGGCCAGGTGGGAGCGCCGCTACCGCCGCGAACGCCCCCTGGAGGTCCGCCGCCAGCAGCGCGACAAGGGCAGGTAGGCAGGTGCCCCCGGCCACTCAGAGACCGGGGGCACCCCACACCGGGAACCACCGGCTGAGGTCCTGCTCGATCCGCAGGTCGTTCGCGAGCGCCGCCTTCACCTGGAGCTCCAGGGCGCTGTCCCGTCGCTGGGACGTGTCGGACAGCGGGGCGAAGGGGTAGAAGGTACCCCGTTTGTAGAGGTAGACCAGTGCGAGGCGGCGGGTGCGGGAGTCGGTGAAGGTGGCCAGGGAGCAGAGGAGTTGGGGGCCGAAGCCGTTGACCTCCATCGAACTGTTCACCGCGTGCAGGTCGTTGACCAGCTGTACGAGCTGGTCGGGGGAGCGTTGCGAGACCAGCCAGGAGTACCCGTAGTCGTCCTGGCGCAGTTCCACCGGTACCCCGCCGCGGTCCGTGTCCGCGTCGAGCAGTGCCTGCACCTCGCGGTGGGTCTGCTCGAAGGCCGCGCCCTCCACGGTCGCGAAGCACACCGCACCCCCGCCGGTCGGCGTGAACCCGGCCGCCGCCTCCAGGGTCACGGCGGCCGAGGGCAGTGCGAAGAGCTGGTCGAGATCGGGTGCGACGGGCTTGGTGCGGCCGAGCAGGATGTCCAGGAGCCCCATGCTCACCCGGCCTTCCCGGGCGTCGCCGCCTCACCCAGCTCCGCCGAGATCCGCCCCAGCTGCTCAAGGCGCTGCTCCAGGGGCGGGTGGGTGGAGAAGAAGCGCTCGATGCCGGGCTCCTTGCCGGTCGCCGGGGTGAAGTAGAACGCGTTGAAGGCCTGGGCGGTCCGCAGGTCCTTGGTCGGGATCCGGGCGATGTCGCCGGAGACCTTGGTGAGCGCGGAGGCGAGGGCGGAGGGGCGGCCGGTGAGATGGGCGGCGGCCCGGTCGGCGGCCAGCTCCCGGTACCGGGACAGCGCCCGGATCAGCAGGAAGCTGATCGCGTACACGGCCGCGGAGACGCCGATGACGGCGGCGAACACGGCGGCGGTGTTCTGGTCCCGGCGCCCGCCGCCGAAGAGCTGCGAGTAGAAGGCGAACCGCACGATCAGCCCGGCGATCACGCCCAGGAACGACGCGATCGTGATCACGGCGACGTCCTTGTGGGCCACGTGGGACAGCTCGTGTGCGAGCACGCCCTCCAGTTCGGCGGGCTCCAGGCGCCGCAGCAGCCCGGTGGTCACGCAGACGACGGCGTGGTCGGGGTTCCGCCCGGTCGCGAACGCGTTCGGCATGTCCATGTCCGACACGGCGACCACCGGCTTGGGCATGTCGGCGATGGCGCACAGCCGGTCCACCACGGCGTGCAGCTCCGGATACTCCTCACGCTCCACGACCCGGCCGCGCATGGCGAACATGGCGATCCGGTCGGAGTACCAGAACTGCGCCACGAACATCGCGCCCACCAGTACGACGACCAGCAGCCACGACTTCAGCAGCACGATCAACGCGGCGACGAACACCACGTACAACAACCCGAGCAGGAACAGCGTGACCGTCATCCGTACGGTCAACCGCCGGTCGCTCCGGAAGCGGCTCTGCATGTGCACCACCCCGCAGTCAGGCACTCGTCCCGCTGTCCAGTGTGCACCTGCCGGGGGCAATGAGGAGGTTCCGAACGGCCCTAGTGGCGGCAAAGGCTCCTAGGGGCCCTAGTACGGTGACCGCGTCTGGAGGTACCCGAGCAGGACGATCACCGCCGCCACGCAGCCGAGGACGATCGCGGTCGACACCCACGACGACCGCCGGGGCGCCACCGGCCCCGGATCGGCCCGGAACGGCGCCGGGTCCGGCGGGTTCTCCTTCCAGCGGGCGGCCAGCATCCGGGCCCGCGCCGACGGCTCCTTCTGCTCCGCCTGCTCGGCCCACCGAAGATCGAACTCGCGCTGCTCGTCGTCCTGTTGCGTCATCCCGTCCCCCGTCTCGAACGCCAGTACCCCCGCACGATACGACGGCGCCCCCGCCCTGAGAAACAGGGACGGGGGCGCCGGCCGCCGGGGAGGCGTCGATCACACGTCGAAGTACAGCTCGAACTCGTGCGGGTGCGGACGCAGCTGCAGCGGGGCGATCTCGTTGGTGCGCTTGAAGTCGATCCACGTCTCGATCAGGTCGGGCGTGAAGACGTCACCGGCGAGCAGGAACTCGTGGTCGCGCTCCAGGGAGTCGAGGACGGCCGGGAGGGAGGTCGGGACCTGGGCGACGTTCGCGTGCTCCTCGGGAGCCAGCTCGTAGAGGTCCTTGTCGATCGGCTCGGCCGGCTCGATCTTGTTCTTGATGCCGTCCAGACCCGCGAGCAGCAGGGCCGAGAAGGCGAGGTACGGGTTGCCGGAGGAGTCGGGCGCGCGGAACTCGACGCGCTTGGCCTTCGGGTTCGAGCCGGTGATCGGGATACGCATCGCGGCGGAGCGGTTGCGCTGCGAGTACACCAGGTTGATCGGAGCCTCGAAGCCCGGCACCAGACGGTGGTACGAGTTCACCGTCGGGTTGGTGAACGCGAGGAGGGAGGGGGCGTGCTTGAGGATGCCGCCGATGTAGTAGCGGGCGGTGTCCGACAGGCCCGCGTAACCGGCCTCGTCGTAGAACAGCGGGGCGCCGCCCGACCACAGCGACTGGTGGACGTGCATGCCCGAGCCGTTGTCGCCGAAGATCGGCTTCGGCATGAAGGTCGCGGTCTTGCCGTTGCGCCAGGCCACGTTCTTCACGATGTACTTGAAGAGCTGGAGGTCGTCCGCGGCGGCGAGCAGCGTGTTGAACTTGTAGTTGATCTCCGCCTGGCCGGCGGTGCCCACCTCGTGGTGCTGGCGCTCGACCTGGAGGCCGGACTTGGCCAGCTCCAGGGAGATCTCGGCGCGCAGGTCGGCGAAGTGGTCGACCGGCGGGACCGGGAAGTAGCCGCCCTTGTAGCGGACCTTGTACCCGCGGTTGTCCTCGAGGGCGCCGGTGTTCCAGGCGCCGGCCTCGGAGTCGATGTGGTAGAAGCTCTCGTTCGCCGAGGTGGCGAAACGGACGCTGTCGAAGACGTAGAACTCGGCCTCGGGGCCGAAGTACGCGGTGTCCGCGATACCGGTCGAGGCGAGGTAGGCCTCGGCCTTCTTCGCCACGTTGCGCGGGTCACGGGAGTACTGCTCGCCCGTGATCGGGTCGTGGATGAAGAAGTTGATGTTGAGCGTCTTGTCGCGGCGGAAGGAGTCCACCCGGGCGGTCGACAGGTCCGCGCGCAGCGCCATGTCGGACTCGTGGATCGCCTGGAAACCGCGGATCGACGATCCGTCGAAGGCGAGCTCCTCGTCCGGGTCGAACGCCTCGACGGGCAGCGTGAAGTGCTGCATGACGCCCGGCAGGTCGCAGAAACGGACGTCGATGAACTTGACGTCCTCGTCCGCGATGAACTTCTTGGCCTCGTCGGCGTTCTGGAACATCCAGCTCCTCCTACTCCCGGCCGTTCCCGTGCCGGGGTGGTAGTTCGTTCGTGCGGCCAGTGCGGTGGCACACGCTGTCCCCGACCCTAGGGACGGGTGGTTTCTCGGGCGTGACCCATTTGTTTCGCTGAAGTTAACCGGGCTCGTTCCACCGTAGTCCCAGGACGCCCCGCCGGGACCCCGCCGGGACCCTGGCGGGCGCCCGGGCAGTACCGTGGACGGGTGGACAACAGGCAAGCAGTCGGATCGTGGCTCTCCGGACCCCGCGCGGCCCTGGAAGAGGCGGGCGCGGAGTTCGGATACCGGGGTGAGCAGCTCGGTCTGCCGGAGCACGGGCCGGGCTCCGTCGCCCGCCCGGGTCGACGGCTCGGTGCGCTGCTCGTGGACTGGGGGCTGTGCGTCCTGATCGCATACGGCCTGATCACCAAGGGCTACAGCCCGGCCACCAGCAACTGGGCGCTGCTCGTCTTCCTCGTCCTGGGCGTCCTCACCGTCGGCACGGTCGGCTTCACGCCGGGCAAGCGGTTGTTCGGGCTGCGGGTGGTCGGGGTCGAGACCGGGCGGGTGCAGCCGCTGCGCGCCCTGGCCCGCACGGTCCTGTTGTGCCTCGCGATCCCGGCGCTGGTGTGGGACCGGGACGGCAGGGGACTGCACGACCGGCTGGCGAAGACCGTGGAGGTCCGCATGTAGGGCGCGCAGCCCGCGAAAGTCACCGGGTGCGCAGCACCCTTCGCAGGACCTCCCGCAGCTCCGCTTCCGCGTCGCCCCGCGCGGGGCCCTCCGACCGCCACGCCACGAACCCGTCCGGCCGGACCAGCACCGCCCCGTCCGCCGTGGTGCCGTGGGCCGTCGCCCAGTCGGTGCCCTCCGCGTCCGGGACGAGATCGCCGCCGGTGCCGATGCCGTACGCGTCCAGTCGTACCCGCTCCGTGTCCGCGATGCGGCGGGCAGCCCGGTGCCAGGGCGTGTCCGGGCTGCTGAGCAGCACCAGGGAGCGCTCGTACAGGTCGAGCGTGGAGATGCGTTCGCCCGCGTGGCGCAGCCACAGGTGCGGGGCCCGGCTGCCCGGCTGTCCGGTCAGGTTCATCCCATTGGGTACGAGCGGCTGCTCCGGGTCGGCCCCGACGACCGCCCCCTTCGGGTACCGGTAGCCGAGGACGACGTTGAGGATGCCGCCGCGCCGGTCGGCGCCGATCCCGGGGGCCGGTGCGAAACCGGGGTGGCTGTGCTCCACCGAGCGGGCGGAGGCGCGGGCGCTGGTGGCCAGGGCGACCGGGCGGCGCTCGGCGTCGTAGGAGTCCAGGAGCCCGGGGCCGGCCCAGCCGTCCAGGACGGCCGCCAGCTTCCAGGCCAGGTTGTGGGCGTCCTGGATGCCGGTGTTGGAGCCGAACGCGCCGGTCGGGGACATCTCGTGCGCGGAGTCGCCGGCGAGCAGGACCCGCCGGTCCGCGTAGCGTTCCGCGACCCGTTCGGCCGCCCGCCAGGACGCCCGGCCGGTGATCTCGACGTCGAGGTCGGGGACGCCGACCGCGCGGCGGATGTGCCGGGTGAGGCGGTCCTCGGTGAACTCGTCGAGGGTCTCACCGCGCTCGGGGTGCCACGGGGCGTGGAAGACCCAGCGTTCCTTGTTGTCGACGGGCAGGAGGGCGCCGTCGGCCTCCGGGTCGGTGAGGTAGCAGCAGATGAAGCGGCGGTCCCCGACGGTGTCGGCGAGCAGCTTGGAGCGGAAGGTGATGCTGACGTTCGCGAACAGGTCGCCGGGGCCCGTCTGGCCGATGCCGAGGCGGCCGCGGACCGGGCTGCGCGGGCCGTCGGCGGCGACCAGGTAGTCGGCGCGGACGGTGTACATCCGGTCGGAGTCACGGTCGCGGACGTAGGCCGTCACTCCTTCGGGGTCCTGTTCGAAGGACTCCAGCTCGTGGAAGTAGCGCAGTTCGCCGGTGAGTGATTCGGCTGCCCGGCGGAGTACCGGCTCCAGGTCGTTCTGGCTGCACAGGCACCAGCCGGTCGGGCTGAACCTGGCGAGTCCGCCGCCCGGGTCGATCTCCTTGAACAGCCAGTCGCCGGCGTCGCCGACCAGCGTCGGGGCCTGGAGGATGCCGTGGTTGTCCGCGAGCAGCGAGGCCGCCGCCCTGATGTCGGACTCGATGCCTGCCTTGCGGAACAGCTCCATCGTCCGCACGTTGTTGCCCCGGCCGCGTGGATGGATCGAGGTGCCGGAGTGCCGTTCGACGAGCAGGTGGCGTACGCCTAGACGGCCCAGGAACAGGGACATGGACAGGCCCACGAGGGAGCCGCCCACCACGAGGACGGGGACCTGGTGATCGGTTTTCTGGTGCATCGGGCACTCCAGGGGCGGATGTTGCGCGTCAGGTGCGATGGAACTTCCATGCCCCATCCGGGCCCCTTCGGGAGGGGTTCGGCGCGCTCAATCACCCACCTGGTTCACGCGAGTCGCGCGCGTCGGAGGACCGGCACAGGATCGAGAAGCGCTGACGCCGCGTCATCGGCGAAGGCGCAGGCCGCTGCCCCAGCGAAGGAGATGTGCGAAGCATGACGACGATCTCGGAACAGGTTTCGGAACAACTGACCCGCCCGGTGTCGAGACGGGTCTCCCAGTCCGTCTTCGACGGCTCCCGGCTCCGGGTCGTCCTGCTGGTGGACGTCAACGACGGCGCGCAGCAGCAGTTCCTGGAGGCCTACGAGCAGCTGTGCAACCAGGTCGCACAGGTTCCAGGACACGTCAGCGACCAGCTCTGCCAGTCCATCGAGAACCCCTCGCAGTGGCTGATCACCAGCGAGTGGGAGAGCGCGCCGCCGTTCCTCGCCTGGGTGAACAGCGAGGAGCACGTGGAGATGGTGAAGCCGCTGCACAACTGCGTCCGCGACACCCGTTCGCTGCGCTTCCACGTGGTCCGCGAGACCGGCGGGCCGGCCGCGGACGCGGTGCGGGTGCTGCAGGCCGACCCGCGGATGGGCGACGGCGTGATCCGCCACGCGCTCACCTTCACGGTCCGGCCGGGCAGCGAGGCCGAGGTCGCGAGGATCCTCGCGGACTACGCCTCGCCCGAGGCCAAGGTCGACGACTCCACCCGGCTGTGCCGCACCTCCCTGTTCATGCACGGCAACCGGGTGGTGCGGGCCATCGAGGTGCGCGGCGACCTGATGGCCGCCCTGCGCCACGTCGCCCGGCAGCCCGAGGTGCGGGCCGTCGAGGAGGCCATCAACCCCTACCTGGAGCAGGAGCGCGATCTCAACGACCAGGAGTCCGCACGGGTGTTCTTCACCCGGGCGGCGCTGCCGGCCGTCCACCACGTCACCGCCGACCAGCCGGCCGAGGGCGAGCGGCACGCGCTGTACTACCCGGCCCGGCCGGGCAGCGGGATGCGGCTCGCGGAGCTGCTCGCGCAGCAGGACGAGGCCGCGGCCGAGGACCCGGCGAGCCCGGTGCTGCACAGCACGATCTTCCAGCGCGACGACGTCGTCGTACGACTGGTCGAGCACCGTTCCGGCGCGGCCCCGGACACCACGCCCGCCCCCGCGCTGGCCGCCCTGCTGGACGGCGACGCGGTGCGGATGCGGCTGATCACCGACCGTCGCTCGCCGGCCGCCTGACCCCCACCACCGTCGCATCAGACCGCGGCGACACATCCACGGCATCACAGTCACGGAGGAGTACGTGATGAAGCCCATTCCGAAGATCGTGGACCTCAGCGAGGTCGAGCCCAACACCAAGCGCGGTGGCGACCTGCGCGCCATGCTCACCCCCGCCACCTGCGGTTCCACCAGCGGTTTCATGGGTGTGGCCATCGTGCAGCCGGGCGACCGCATCGCCGAGCACTACCACCCGTACTCCGAGGAGTTCGTGTACGTCGTCTGCGGTGACCTGGAGGTCGACCTGGACGGCGAGCCGCACCTGCTGCGCCCCGAGCAGGGTCTGATGATCCCGATCAACATGAAGCACCGCTTCCGCAACGTCGGCAACGTCGAGGCGAGGATCGTCTTCCACCTCGGTCCGCTGGCCCCGCGCCCGGCCCTGGGCCACGTCGACACCGAGGAGACGGAAGCCGTCGCCGTGGGGCAGGTCCGGTCGTGACCCGGCGCGTGGCGGTTACGGGCATAGGCATCGTGGCTCCGGGGGGTGTGGGCGTACCGGCGTTCTGGGACTTGCTCGCCGCCGGCCGGACCGCGACGCGCGGCATCACCTTCTTCGACCCCTCCGGCCTCAGGTCGCGGATCGCCGCCGAGTGCGACTTCGACCCGGCGGCGCACGGCCTGGACGCCGAGGACGTCGAGCGGGCGGACCGTTACATACAGTTCGCCCTGGTAGCCGGTGACGAGGCGGTCCGGGACTCCGGTCTCGACCTGGGCCGGGAGGACCCCTGGCGGATCGGGGTCTCCCTGGGGACGGCCGTCGGCGGCACCACCCGTCTGGAGCACGACTACGTCCTGGTGAGCGATGCGGGCCGGCACTGGGACGTGGACCACCGGCAGGCCCAGCCCCAGCTGCACCGGGCGTTCTCCCCGAGCACCCTGGCCTCCGCCGTGGCGGAACGTTTCGGCGCTCAGGGTCCGGTGCAGACCGTCTCCACCGGCTGCACCTCGGGGCTGGACGCCGTCGGCTACGCCTTCCACACCGTCCAGGAAGGCCGCGCCGACATCTGCATCGCCGGTGCCTCGGACTCCCCGATCTCCCCGATCACCATGGCCTGCTTCGACGCGATCAAGGCCACCTCCCCGAACAACGACGACCCCGAGCACGCCTCCCGGCCCTTCGACAACCGCCGCGACGGGTTCGTCATGGGCGAGGGCGGAGCGGTGCTCGTCCTGGAGGAGGAGGAACACGCCAAGGCCCGCGGCGCGCACATCTACTGCCGGCTCGACGGCTACGCCACCTTCGGCAACGCCTACCACATGACCGGCCTCACCAGTGAGGGCCTGGAGATGGCCCGCGCCATCGAGACCGCCCTCGACCACGCCCGCCTCGACCCCACCGCCATCGACTACGTCAACGCGCACGGCTCCGGCACCCGGCAGAACGACCGCCACGAGACCGCCGCCGTGAAGAAGGCGCTCGGACAGCACGCCTACAGCACGCCCATGAGCTCCATCAAATCCATGGTGGGCCACTCGCTCGGCGCCATCGGCGCGATCGAGGTCGTCGCCTGTGTGCTCGCCCTGGCCCACCAGGTCGTCCCGCCCACCGCGAACTACGAGACCCCCGATCCCGAGTGCGACCTCGACTACGTGCCGCGGTTCGCCCGCGAACGCAGGCTGGGCGGCGTCCTGTCCGTGGGCAGCGGGTTCGGCGGCTTCCAGTCCGCGGTGATCCTGACCCGGCCGAGAGGAAGGACACCATGAGCGGATCACGTCCTCGGCGGGCGGCGGTCACCGGCATCGGTGTCGTCGCGCCCAACGGAACCAGCACCGACACCTTCTGGAAATCCGTCCAGGAGGGACGCAACGTCCTCGACAAGGTGACCCGCGACGGCTGCGAGCACCTGCCCATGAAGGTCGCCGGAGAGGTCCGCGACTTCGACCCGGCGGCCGCCGTCGAGGAACGCCTCATCGTCCAGACCGACCGCTTCACCCACTTCGCGATGGCCGCGGCCGACCTCGCCCTGGAGGACGCCCGCCTCGGCCGCGCCGACACCGACGGCACGCCGTTCGACATCGGCGTGGTCACCGCGGCCGGCTCCGGCGGCGGCGAGTTCGGCCAGCGCGAGCTCCAGCAGCTGTGGGGCAAGGGCAGCCGGTTCGTCGGCCCCTACCAGTCCATCGCCTGGTTCTACGCCGCCAGCACCGGCCAGATCTCCATCCGGCGCGGCTTCAAGGGACCCTGCTCGGTGGTCGCCGCCGACGAGGCCGGCGGCCTGGACGCCCTCGCGCACGCCGCGCGCGCGGTGCGGCGCGGTACGGACGTGATCGTGGCCGGTTCCACCGAGGCGCCGATAGCTCCGTACTCGGTGGTCTGCCAGCTCGGCTACGAGGAACTCAGCCGGGAGACCGACCCGGCCCGCGCCTACCGCCCGTTCACCGAACAGGCCTGCGGGTTCGTGCCGGCCGAGGGCGGCGCCATGCTCGTCGTCGAGGACACCGGCTCGGCCCGCCGACGCGGCCTGCCGGTGCGGGCCACCCTCGACGGACACGCGTCGACCTTCACCGGCGCCTCCCGCTGGGCCGAGTCCAGGGAGGGGCTCGCCCAGGCGATCCGCGGCGCCCTCGCCGAGGCCGGCTGCGCACCCGAGGAGGTCGACGTGGTCTTCGCCGACGCCCTCGGCGTACCGGCGGCCGACCGGGCGGAGGCGCTGGCCATCACCGACGCCCTCGGCGCGCACGGCACCCGCGTGCCGGTCACCGCGCCGAAGACCGGGATCGGCCGCGGCTACTGCGCGGCCCCCGTCCTCGACACCGCCGCCGCGGTGCTCGCCATGGAACACGGGCTGATCCCGCCGACCCCGGGCGTCTTCGACATCTGCCACGACCTCGACCTCGTGACCGGCAGCGCCCGCGCCGCGGCCCCCCGCACGGCGCTGGTCCTCAGCCGGGGACTCATGGGGTCGAACTCGGCACTCGTACTGCGCCACGGCGCAGCCGGGTGACGTGCACAACAGCTGCTGACCGGCAGCGCAGAAGGAGGAGTTCCCTATGAGCATCACCGTGGACGAACTGTCCGAACTCATGAAGAAGGCCGCCGGCGTCACCGTCTCCCCGGCCGACCTGCAGGACCGCGCCGACACCGGCTTCGACGCCTTCGGAGTCGACTCGCTCGGTCTGCTCGGCATCGTCGGCGAACTGGAGAACCGGCACGGCGTGCCCATGCCGGTCGACGCCGAGCGGTGCAAGACCCCCCGCCAGTTCCTCGACCTCGTCAACAGCGCCATGCCCGCGGGAGCCTGAGATGACCGGACACACCCAGAACGAGATCACCATCGCCGCCCCCGTCGACCTGGTCTGGGACATGACCAACGACGTGGCCAACTGGCCGCAGCTGTTCAGCGAGTACGCCAGCGCCGAGATCCTGTCGGAGGAGGGGAACAAGGTCACCTTCCGGCTCACCATGCACCCCGACGACAACGGCAAGGTCTGGAGCTGGGTCTCCGAGCGCGAGACCGACCGGCAGAACCTCACCGTCCGGGCCCGCCGCGTCGAGACCGGCCCCTTCGCCCACATGGACATCCACTGGCGGTACGAGGAGGTACCGGCCGGCACCCGGATGGTGTGGACGCAGGACTTCGCGATGAAGCCGGAGGCCCCCGTCGACGACGAGTGGATGACCGACAACATCAACAAGAACTCCAAGGTCCAGATGGCCCTGATCAGGGACAAGATCGAGAAGGCCGCCACCGGCCGGCGCCCCGACCCGGCCCTCGCCGACTGAGCCGGCCGTCCGGAAGACAGGAACGGAGAGACACGTGCACCAGGCCCTGATCGTCGCCCGCATGGCACCGGGCTCCGCGCCCGACATCGCGAAGGTGTTCGCGGAGTCCGACCGGGGAGAGCTGCCGCACCTCGTCGGGGTGGTCCGGCGCAGCCTCTTCCAGTTCGGCGATGTGTACATGCACCTCGTCGAATCCGAGCGCGAGCCGGGACCGGCCATCGCCAAGGTCACCTCGCACCCCGAGTTCAGGGACATCAGCGACCGTCTCACGGCGTACGTCAGCGCGTACGACCCGGAGACCTGGCGCTCCCCGAAGGACGCGATGGCGCAGCGCTTCTACCTCTGGGAGCGCGACGGCGCCCGCTGAACCGCCGTCCAGCCGAACGGTGCCGGGCCCACGTCGGACGCGGGCCCGGCACCGGCGTGTCCGCGGCCGCTCAGGAGGCGGGCACCACGCAGTCGAAGGCGTGCAGGTAGGGGTTGACGGGACTGATGTCCTGGACGGCCAGCCCCGCGTCGGTCAGCCGCCGCACCATGCTGTCGGTGGTGTGCTTGGCCCCGCCGACGTTCAGGAGCAGCAACAGGTCCATCGCGGTGCTGAACCGCATCGACGGGGTGTCGTCGACCAGGTTCTCGATGACCACGACCCGGGCCCCCGGACCGCCGGCCGCGGTGACGTTGGCGAGCAGCCGGGCGGTGGACTCGTCGTCCCACTCCAGGATGTTCTTGATGACGTAGACGTCCGCGTCGACCGGCACGGCCTCGCGGATGTCGCCCGGCACGATGCTCGCCCGGTCCGCGAGGTCACCGCCCTCGCGCAGCCGGGGCAGCGCCTTGTCCACCACCTTCGGCAGGTCCAGCAGGTAGCCCTTCATCGCCGGGTACTTGTCCAGCAGACAGGCCACCACGTGCCCCTGGCCGCCGCCGAGGTCGGCGACCGACCGGCTGCCGGACAGATCGAGCAGGGCGGCGACCTCACGGGCCGACTGCTCGCTGGAGGTGGTCATCGCCCGGTTGAAGACGTCCGCCGACTCCGGCGCGTCCTCGTTCAGGTAGACGAAGAACTCCTTGCCGTAGAGGTCCTCGACGACGTTGCGGCCGCTCTTCACGGCCTCGTCGAGCCTCGGCCAGGCGTCCCAGGTCCACGGCTCGGTGCACCACAGGGCGATGTAACGCAGGCTGTGCGGGTCGTCCTCGCGCAGCAGCCGGGAGGTCTCGGTGTGCGCGAACGTGCCGTCCGGGCGCTCGGCGAAGACGCCGTAGCAGGACAGCGCGCGCAGCAGCCGCCGCAGCGGCCTGGGGTCGGTGCGCACCGCGGACGCCAGGCTCTCCACGGTCATGGGGGCGTCCCCGAGCGCGTCGGCGACCCGCAGTCGGGCGGCCGCGCGGACGGCGGCGGCACACGCCGCCCCGAACACGAGCTCGCGCAGCCGCATCGACGGCGGCGGAGCGCCCTCCTGCGCCGGCGCCCCGGACTCCTTCGCGGGCGCCGAGAGGTCGCGTGCTGGTGCGGTCATGTGCCGCCTTCCTTCCGTGTGGGGGTGTCGTACGTCCGACCGGTCAGCACAGACCCGCGGGCTTGGACTTCTTGCACGAGTTGCCCTTGAAGGCGTTGCCGTGCTTGGCGGCCTCCTGGTTGACCAGGTCGGCGGGGGCGTTGTCCGACAGGCTGTTGTCGGTGACGCTGTTCTTGTCGCTGGTGGCGCCCACGAAGCTCTTGAAGATCACGACGCCGCCCGACAGCGGGGACTTGCCGGAGTTGCCGGTCACGAGGTTCCTGGTGACCAGGGTGTTCTCGGTGCCGGTCAGCACGATGCCGGAGCCCTGGAGGAAGGACAGCCGCGTGGTCTTCGGGCAGTACTTGTTGTTCTTGACGACCTGGTTCCCGGTGACCGTGATCTTGCCGGCCTTCGGCTTGTTCTCGTCACCGACGACGAACACGCCCGCGCAGTTCCCGGTGACCGAGTTGTCCGTGACGGTGAGGTTGCGCAGCCGGCGCACGGTGACGCCGATCCGGTTGCCCTCCAGCAGGTTGTGCTCGACGACGGTGCCCGCGGTGTCGGTGGCGCCCTTCTCCGCCGTGACGGAGTTGGCGAGGAACAGGCCCGCGTCGCCGTTGTTCCGGGCGACGTTGTCGCGGTAGGTGCTGTGCACCGAGCGCTCCTCGGCGATGCCCCACTGACCGTTCTTCACGGCGGCCACGCCGTGCACGTTCAGGTTGGCCGTGCCGACGGCCATGACACCGGTCCGGGAGAACCCGGTGACGGTCATCCTGGCGATGGTCACGTCCTCGACGGGCTTGCTCTTGGTGCCGACCACGCAGATGCCGTTGCCCATCTCCGCACAGGACTTCTGAGCGGCGGCCTTCTTCCTGCCGTGCTTGGCGGGCTTGGCGGCCTTGGCGGGCTTGGGCGCCTTGGCCTTCTTGGCGGGCTCCAGCACGGTCGCCGGGCCCATGCCGCGCAGGGTCAGACCGGGCGTGGTCACCTTGACGCTCTCGCGGTAGGTGCCGGCCATCACGATGACCGTGTCGCCGGGCTGGGCGGCGTCGACCGCCTTCTGGATCGACTCACCGGGACGCACCCAGTGCACGTGGTGGGCGGCGGACGCCGGAGCGGCGCCGAGGAGGGCACCGCACAGGGCGGTACCGCACGCGAGGTATGTGATATGGCGTTTTGTCACATTCGGAAGGGTAGGAGCTGATGACCCGATAAACGCCGCGATGCTCCGTTCGGCGGCGTGTCATCGGGAACGCCTAGCGCGTGCCGAACGCGCGCCGGGCGTGCGTGACCAGTTCGCGGACCGCCGGGTTGTGCGCGTTCTTCCAGATCAGGGCCAGCAGCGCCGGTGTCTCCACGTCGTCGATCGTGCGGGCGGTGAGCCGGTCCCGGTGGCCCGCGGCCATCGAGGCGCTGAGGACGGCCACGCCGAGGCCGCGGGCGGCGAGGTCGGCGATGGCGTTCGCGGCGCCGGCCTGCAACGTGATCGAGGGCCGCAGGCCCTGTGCGGCGCAGGCCTGGTCGAACACCGTACGCAGGCCGGTGCCGGCCGGCATGCACACGAGCGGATGGTCCATCAGGTCGCGCAGGACGACCCGTCGCCGCCGCGCCAGCGGGTGGCCGGCCGGGACCGCCACCACGAGCCGTTCGCTGACGACGGTCAGCGCGTCCAGCCCGGCAGGCGTGACGGCCGCGGCCCCGACGAGTGCCAGGTCGAGAGCGCCGGTGCGCACGCCGTCGGCGAGCCGGTCCGAGCTGTCCTCCCGCAGCAGGATCTCGACGCCGGGATGCGCTTCGTGGAACGCGGCAAGGGTGTCGAACAGCGGGGTGAGCGTGCAACCGGCGACCATCCCGACGGTGACGCTGCCCCGGACCAGGCCGGTCACCTCGTCCACCGCCCGGCCGACCGCCCCGGCCGCGGCGAGCGTGGCACGGGCGTGCTCGAGCGCTGCCTTTCCGGCGACGGTGAGGGTGACGGTGCGGGCGGACCGGTCGAACAGCTCCGCGCCGAGTTCGCGTTCCAGTTGGCGGATCTGCGCGCTGACGCCGGACTGGCTGATGTGCACGCGCTCGGCGGCCCGGGTGAAGTTGCGTTCCTCGGCCACGGCGACGAGGTATTCGAGCTGCCTCAGATCCATGACCCACGATTCTAGTTCGTACAAGAACCATCTGTTGGACTTCTGGCAGGCTCGCGGCCAGTCTGAGAACCGCCGGAATTCGACATCAGGAGGCAGGGCATGCCGGAGTACGAGAAGGCCATGCGGCCCGAGGACATCACGCGGCTGTTCGTCGAGCGGTCCAACGCCGGGGACGCGGACGGGGTCGCCGCACTCTACGAAGAGGATGCCGTGCTGGCCTACCCGCCCGGTGAGCTGACGGTGGGTCGGCAGGCGATCCGGGACCTGTGGGCGAAGGTGCTGGCCGGCGGCCCCCGCTTCGAGCCGGAGCAGCCGCTGCCGACGTTGGTCAGCGGCGACATCGCGCTCACGTCGACCCCGCCGAAGGACGGGACCGGCGCTCGGGCGCAGGTCGTCAGGCGCCAGCACGACGGCAGCTGGCTGCGGCTGCTCGACCAGCCCGAGTTCGCGCGCGTCCGATCCGCGTCGGCGGGCTGAGGCCGTACGACGGAAGGGGCCGCCCGGAGTGATCCGGGCGGCCCCTTCGGTGCGCTTACGTCGCGGGTCAGCGGGTTCTGCCGCCGCCGCCCTTCGGCATCCGCATGCCCTTGGGCATGGGCCCCTTCGGGAGCGGCATGTTGGACATCAGGTCACCCATCGCCCGCAGCCGGTCGTTGGTGGTCGTCACCTGGGGGCCGGTCAGCACCCGCGGGAACTTCAGCATCGTCGTCCGCAGCTTCTTCAGCGGGACCTGGCCCTCACCCGTGCCGACGATCACGTCGTGCACCGGCACGTCGGCGACGATGCGCGCCATCTTCTTCTTCTCGGCGGCCAGCAGGGTCTTCACCCGGTTCGGGTTGCCCTCGGCGACCAGGACGATGCCGGCCTTGCCGACGGCCCGGTGCACGACGTCCTGGCTGCGGTTCATCGCGACGGCCGGCGTGGTCGTCCAGCCCCGTCCGATGTTGTCCAGAACGGCGGCTGCGGCCCCCGGCTGGCCCTCCATCTGCCCGAAGGCCGCCCGCTCGGCCCGGCGGCCGAACACGATCGCCGTCGCGAGGAAGCCGAGCAACAGGCCCAGGATGCCCAGGTAGACGGGGTGGCCGATCAAGAAGCCGATCACGAGGAAGACCGCGAGCGTGCCGAGACCGACACCCGCGAGCACAAGACCGATCGTCTTGTCGGCCTTGCGGGTCATCTTGTACGTAAGGGCGATCTGCTTCAGTCGCCCGGCATTCGCAGCATCCGCTGCGGGTTCCTTCCTCGCCATGTCCCGAAGTCTACGTGGCTCTGGGAGCGGCTACGACGGCAGTGTCCCGGGAAGGCCCGCGGGACGGGGGTCAGGAGCGGCCGGCGGCCTGCTCCAGGAAGAGCTGCGCCTCGACCCGGTCCTTGGCGCGACGGCGGTCCTCGAGCACGGAGGTCCACGCGTTGCGGCGCGCGGTGCGCTGGCCGCTGCTCAGCAGCAGCGACTCGACGGCGCGCAGCGCGTCGGTGAAGGACGGGATGGCGGTGGCGCGGACGGGCGCGGCCTGCATGGTGGTGGTCCCCCTCGGAGTGGGTACGTGCTGTGATACCAGCGTCACTGTTCGGTGTTACCAGGGCGTGACCGACCGGTCAAACAGCCATGAAGCCTTGATGCGCGCCCCGGGAACGCCGACGCGGCCCCGGCGTACGCCCTCATCAGCGAGGACGGCCAGGACCGCGTCCATTCGGTCATTACTGACCAGTAGCTCCTTGTGCGTGAATTCACACAACCCGGACGGCGGGCAGCGTCAGACCGCCTGTGCGGCGACGAACGCGCCGCGCTTCTCGACGGCCATCTGGTAGAGGCGCCCGGCCCGGTAGGAGGAGCGGACCAGCGGCCCGGACATCACGCCGGAGAAGCCGATCTGCTCGGCCTCCTCCTTCAGCTCCACGAACTCCTGCGGCTTCACCCAGCGCTCGACGGGGTGGTGCCGGACGCTCGGGCGCAGGTACTGGGTGATGGTGACCAGTTCGCAGCCCGCCTCGTGCAGCCGGCGCAGCGCGTCGCTGACCTCCTCGCGGGTCTCGCCCATGCCGAGGATGAGGTTGGACTTGGTGACCAGGCCGACGTCGCGGGCCTCGGTGATGACCTTCAGCGACCGCTCGTAGCGGAAGCCGGGGCGGATCCGCTTGAAGATCCGGGGCACCGTCTCGACGTTGTGCGCGAAGACCTCGGGGCGGGACGCGAAGACCTCGGCCAGCTGCTCGGGGACCGCGTTGAAGTCGGGGGCCAGCAGCTCGACCTTGGTGCGGCCGCCCTCGCGCCGGGCCGTCTGCTCGTGGATCTGCCGGACCGTCTCGGCGTACAGCCAGGCCCCGCCGTCCGCCAGGTCGTCGCGGGCGACACCGGTGATGGTGGCGTAGTTCAGGTCCATGGTGACCACGGACTCGCCCACGCGGCGCGGCTCGTCGCGGTCCAGCGCCTCGGGCTTGCCGGTGTCGATCTGGCAGAAGTCGCAACGCCGGGTGCACTGGTCGCCGCCGATGAGGAAGGTCGCCTCGCGGTCCTCCCAGCACTCGTAGATGTTCGGGCAGCCGGCTTCCTGGCAGACCGTGTGCAGGCCCTCGCTCTTCACGAGGTTCTGCATCTTCGTGTACTCGGGGCCCATTTTCGCCCGGGTCTTGATCCACTCGGGCTTGCGCTCGATGGGGGTCTGGCTGTTGCGGACCTCCAGGCGCAGCATCTTGCGTCCGTCGGGTGCGACTGCGGACACGACCGGCTCCCTAGCGTTGATTCTTCGGCGTGCTCCAGCGTACGCCCGTGGATTCGAATGCCTGGCGGCCGGAGTCAGGCCGCCGGTGTCTTCTCGATCACCCTCGGCGCGAGTTCGGCGTTCTCCAGGACGTCCCTGAGGTGCCGCTCCACCACGGGCAGCACCTCCTCGATCGTCACGTCCCGGCCCAGTTCGCCCGCCAGGGAGGCGACGCCGGCGTCCCGGATGCCGCACGGGATGATCCGGTCGAACCACTTGTTGTCCGGGTTCACGTTCAGTGCGAAGCCGTGCATCGTGACGCCCTTGGCGACCCGGATGCCGATCGCCGCGATCTTGCGGTCCTCGCGGCGCTGGCCCGCGTTCGAGGGCGCGTACTCCGGGCCGTTCAGGCGCGGGTCGAACTCCTCGTCGTGCAGCCGCGGGTCGAAGTCCAGGGAGAGGCCGCCGAGGGCCGGCCGCTGCTCCACCGGGTCCCCGAGCACCCACACCCCGCTGCGCCCCTCCACCCGGGTGGTCTCCAGGCCGAACTCGGCGCACACCCGGATCAGCGCCTCCTCCAGCCGCCGGACGTGGGCGACCACGTCCACCGGGCGCGGCAGCTTCTGGATCGGGTAGCCCACCAGCTGGCCGGGGCCGTGCCAGGTGATCTTGCCGCCGCGGTCCACGTCGATGACCGGGGTGCCGTCGAGGGGGCGCTCGTTGTCCGCGGTGCGCCGGCCGGCCGTGTACACCGGGGGGTGTTCGAGCAGCAGCACCGTGTCGGGGGCCTCGTCGGCGAACCGTGCCGCGTGCACCCGGCGCTGCTCGTCCCACGCCTCCTGGTACTCGACCGCGTCCGCGCCGAACCCCATACGGACGAACCGCAACTCACTCACGGCAAGCGCCTCCCTTGGCGACGGGTGTGTCAGGCACATAACGCGCCCAAGCCACTGTACGTCCGCCGGTCGCGCGTCAGCTCTGGGGTCAATCCTCACACGATCGGATGAATGAATGTCGAAGTGTGCGATCAGGTGCTCACTCTCCGCTACATTCGCGCCGTCCACGAGCGCCAAAAGGGCTGCTCACCGGCAATCCGGGCACAAGCTACCGAGCTGAGCCAGAAGGCAGGAGACCGCACCCCAGATGACGGACCGACCCGCGCAGCGCACCCCCAACCGCCAGCTCGCCGCGCTCATCGCAGAAGCGGGGTTCTCCAATGCCGGTCTGGCCCGTCGCGTCGACCAGCTCGGCCTCGAACACGGGCTGGATCTCAGATACGACAAGACATCGGTCACCCGCTGGCTGCGCGGCCAGCAGCCCCGCGGCACCACCCCCGCCCTGATCGCCGAGGTCTTCACCCGGCGCCTCGGCCGCCGGCTCACCGCCCAGGACCTGGGCCTCGACGCCTGCGCCCCGGTGTACGCCGGACTGGAGTTCGCGGCCACCCCCGAGGAGGCCGTCGACATCGTCAGCGGGCTGTGGCGCAAGGACTCCGGCAGCCACGCCGAACTCCGCAAGATCGCGTTCACCCCGGCCGGCCTCGTGGTCCCCAGCCGGGACTGGCTGATCGGCCGGGCCGACGACCGGGTGGCCCGCGGTGAGCCGGCCCCGGCGACGGCGGCCCGGGTGCCCGCGCAGACCCGCCCCGCGGCGCCCAAGCAGGTGCAGGCCCTGCCGCTGCGGCCACGCGGAGGGACCGAGCGCGGATCCGGCCAGAAGGTCACCGCCGGCGACATCGCCGCGCTCCGCTCGGTCGCCGACCTGTTCCGCACGCTCGACGACGCGTACGGCGGCGGGCACGCCCGGCAGGCGCTGGTGCGGTACCTGGAGCACGAGTGCGAGCCGATGCTGCGCGGCACCTACGGCGAACAGACCGGCCGCAGGCTGTTCGGCGCGGCGGCCGACCTGACCCGGCTCGCGGGGTGGACGTCGTACGACATCGCGGCGCACGGCCTCGCCCAGCGCTACTTCGTCCAGTCGCTGCGGCTCGCCCAGGCGGCGGGGGACCGGGCGTACGGCTCCTACGTCCTGGTCACCATGAGCCGTCAGGCGGTCTACCTGGGGCACGGCAGGGAGGCGGTGCAGCTGGCCCGCGTCGCGCAGCAGGGGGTCGGCACGAACGCCCCGCCGGTGGTCCAGGCGCTGCTGCACGCGGCGGAGGCCCGGGCGCACGGCGTGCTCGGCGAGGTGCGGGCGTGCACCGGCGCACTGGTCCGCGCGGAACGCGCCCTGGAGACGGCCCGGCCCGGCGACGACGTGCCCCACTGGGCGCGTTTCTTCGACGAGGCCCAGCTCGCCGACGAGTTCGGGCACTGCCACCGGGACCTCCAGCAGTTCCGGGCGGCGGCGCAGCACGCGGAGCGCTCGTTGCAGCTCCGTGCGCCCTCCTATGCGCGCAGCCGCCTGTTCTGCCGGGTCGTCCTCGCCACCGCCCGCCTCGGGCTCGGCGAACTGGACCAGGCCTGCGCGCTCGGGGCGGAGGCGGCGGGCGCGGCGGCGGAGATGCGCTCGGTACGGGCGGCGGAGTACGTCAGGGACTTCGAACGCCGGCTGGAGCCCTACAAGGACGCGGCGCCGGTGAAGGGGTACCGGGAGAAGGTGGCGGCGCTGAACTGACGTGCCGCTCGTCCTGCCGGTTCGGTCGCTGCGCCGGGCACACCCTTGTCCGCCGCGGCGGTGATCAGCCACGACGGCGGTGTTCGGCGGTGCCGGGCCGGGCGTCGCCACTCGTTGTTGCGGGTGGCGGTCGTCGGCCGGTGCCGCGCCGTTGTGGCTGGTCGCGCAGTTCCTCCCCCAGCCTTCGGCCGGGGGCACCCCCAGCGCCCCTGCAGGGGCGCTATGCGGCCCGGCGTTGCATGGTTTCCGCGTTGTGCATCGAGCCCGATGCGCCCAGGTCCGCCAGGATCGCCGCTGTCGCTCGGTGGGCCGAGTGGAGGGCTCCCTGGACCGTGCTGGTGTCGCGGTGGTCGCCGCAGGCGTAGAGGCCGGCCAGGAGGCGGACCGGGCGGCGCAGGTCGTGCGGTGGGCGCATGGCGGGGAGCGCCTCGGGGGTGTGGTGGACCGCGAGGGTCTCCCAGCGGCGCGTCGACGTGCCGTACAGCCGCGCCAGGTGCATGCGCACCGCCGTGTCGACGTCCGCGGGCGGGGCGCCGAGCACCGTGGAGGAGATCAGCGCCCGGCCCTGGGGCGCCCGGCTCGGGTCGACGTTGCTGACGACGGAGGTGTGCGAGACCGGGCCGCTCCGGTCGGCGTCGAGGAGGAGCGACGCCCCGGTGGTCAGGCTCGCCGGTTCGTCGGTCGTGTGGTGGACCACCGTCACCTCGTGGAAGTCCGGCACCCGCAGGCCCGGCAGCAACTCGGCGGCCGCGCGCGCGTCGGTCGCCAGCAGCACCGCCCGGCAGCGGACCTCCCCGTGCTCCGCCGTCCGCACGGAGGTCGTCGAGACCGAGGTGACCCGGACCCCGGTGTGCACGGTGCCCGGCGGAAGGGCCCGGGCGAGCAGGTCCGGGAGGACGTCCGCGCCGCCCTCCGGCAGGCACAGCCGCCCGCTCGCGAAGGAGCGCAGCGCGAGGTCCGCGCAGCGGCTGGACGTCGTCAGCTCGGGATCGCACAGCAGGGCCGCCAGCAGCGGACGCAGGAAACCGTCGATCGTGCGGGCGGACACCCCGCGCTCCGTGAGGGCGCGCGCGGCGGTGAGCTCGGGCCGGGCGAGGATCCGCTCCACCGGCGTCCCGGCGAGCCGGCCCAGGGCCGCGCCGAGCCGTGCCTGGTCGACCGCGCCGCCCATGGGGGCGTGGGCCCGCACCGGCGACACGGCCGAGCCGCCCCTGGGGGCGCTTGCCAGGGCGCGCACCGCGTGCAGTGCGCCCCTCGCGCTGCCCCCGCCCGCCGGAGCGCCCGCCCGGTGCCTGCGCCCGTCACGATGCAGCAGCACGCCGGGCGCGAACCGGCGCAGAACCAGCGCGTCCAGTCCCGGGGTGAGCCGTAGTTCCGGGTAGGACGTGGACAGGAGCTGGCCGATCCGGTCGAGCCGGAAGCCGTCGACCTTCTCGGTCGACATCCGCCCGCCGACGTAAGGAGCGGCCTCCAGGACCGCGGTCGTCACTCCTGCGCTGTTCAGCCGATGAGCCGCGGAGAGTCCGGCGACACCGGCCCCCACGACGACGACGTCCGCCTGGTACGCGGGCTCATGCACGAGGCCCCTCCTCGATTGCGCGTCCGGTGGAGACGTGATGCCCCCAACCCGCTCCGGGGATACCCGAGTTCGGGTCGAGGTTAGGGCGCTGACCGGTCAAGGACAGTCGCGCATGAACAGGGCACGGTCGCACGGCGGTCGCATACGGTCACAGGGGCCGTCATGCCGCGCGGATCGCGTCCTCGATGCCCGGGAACGCGAACGTGAACCCTGACTCCAGCAGCCGCTTCGGCACCACCCGTTGGCTTCCGAGCACGTCCCCGGCCAGCTCACCGAGGGCGGCCCGCAGGGCCGCCGCGGGCACCGGGAGGAGGGCCGGGCGGTTCAGCACCCGGGCCATCGCCGCGGTGATCTCACGGTTCGTCAGGGGGTGGGGCGCGGTGAGGTTGAACGGGCCGGACAGACCCTCGGTCTCCATCAGGAAGCGGATCGCGGCCACCTCGTCGTGCAACGCGATGTACGACCAGTATTGGCGCCCGTCGCCCAGCCGGCCACCCAGGCCCGCCTTGAACAGCGGGAACAGCCGCCCCCACGCCCCGCCGCCCCGGGCCACCACCAGGCCGGTACGGGTGAACACGGTCCGCACCCCCGCCTGTCGCGCCGGGTCCGCCGCCGCCTCCCACTCCACGCACAGCGACGGCAGGAAACCGTCCCCGGGCGGAGCGTCCTCGGTCACGGCCCGGTCGCCGGTGTCGCCGTAGATGCCCACCGCGCTGCCGCTGACGAACACCCGCGGCGGCTCCGCCAGCTCGGCCACCGCCCGCGCGAGCGCCGCCGTGCCGAGCACCCGGCTGTCCCGGATCTCCCGCTTGTAGGCGGGCGTCCAGCGCCGGTCGCCGATCCCGGCCCCGGCGAGGTTCACCACCGCGGCGCAGCCGGCCAGCCCGGCCGTGTCCACGTACTGCCCGCCGGGGTCCCAGCAGACCTCGTCGGGGCCGTGCGCGGCCCGCCGCACGAGCCGGACCACCTCGTGCCCGTCCGCCCGCAGGGACCGCACCAGGGCGCTGCCGATGAGACCGGACGCACCGGCCACCGCGATACGAGAGCGTTCCATGGCACCCAGCATGCCTGGACGGGGACCGGAAAACGCGTGGGGGCACCGGTGTCGGCCGACTTAGGGTGACCGCATGCCAGAGCCGTACATACGCACCGCCCTGCCCGACGA
This sequence comes from Streptomyces sp. NPDC020958, assembly GCF_055562175.1. Classification (NCBI taxonomy): domain Bacteria; kingdom Bacillati; phylum Actinomycetota; class Actinomycetes; order Kitasatosporales; family Streptomycetaceae; genus Streptomyces; species Streptomyces sp. NPDC020958. The sequence continues at coordinate 228,644 of NZ_JBVHFU010000013.1, forward strand.
CGACGAGGAGCTCGCCGCCCTCGACCGTGACACCTGGTCGTACCGGCACGCCGTACTGCCCCGGCCGGAGCCGCCGTACGAGCCCTTCTTCGGTGAGCGGCACGCCCCCGAGGACACCCTGGTCGCCGAACTCGACCGGCGGATCGTCGGCTACGTCCGCCTCGGCCGCGCCTACCGGCTCGCCGCCAACGCGCACGTCCGGCAGATCCAGGGCCTCGCGGTCGCCGAGGACGCCCGCGGACAGGGCGTCGCCCGGGCGCTGCTGCGGGCCGCCATGGACGAGGCCCGCCGCCGCGGTGCCCGCCGGATCAGGCTCGGCGTCCTCGGGCACAACACCCCCGCGCGCCGGCTCTACGCCTCCGAGGGTTTCGCCGTCGAGGGCGTGCTGCCGGGGGAGTTCCTCCTCGACGGCGAGTACGTCGACGACGTGATCATGGGCCGGTCGCTGTGACGGTCAGGGCGTGATCAGCTCGCCGGTGTCCACCGCCGAGGTGGCCCGCGCCCCGCGCGCGGCGTCCGCGGCCACCTCGTCGGCGGTCAGCACGTACCCCGTCTCGCTGTCCGACGTGGACCGGGCGAACACCACGCCGTACACCCTGCCGCCGGTGGTCAGCAGCGGGCCGCCGGAGTTGCCGGGGCGCACCGTGGAGCGGATCGAGTAGATCTCCCGGGTCACCGTGGCGTCGTTGTAGATGTTCTGCCCGGTGGCCTGCACCTTGTTCGCCACCGTGGCCGCCTGGAGGTTCAGGTCGCCGTCCTGCGGATAGCCGGCCACCACCGCCGACCTCCCGCGCGACGCCGAGGTGTCGAACCTCAGGACCGGCGCCCGCAGCTGCGGCACGTACAGCACCGCCACGTCCCGGTCCGGGTCGAAGAGCACGACCTGCGCGTCGTACGACGCCCCGACCCCGCCGATCCGCACACTCGGGTTGTCGATGCCGGCCACCACGTGCGCGTTGGTCATCACGTGTTCCGGCGCGAACACGAAGCCGCTGCCCTCGCGGCCCTGGGTGCCGGAGGACCCCTCGATCTTGACCGTGCTGCGCTTCGCCGCGTCCGTGGCCGCCACCGTCACGTTGTCGCCGGAGGGCTTGGCGACCTGGGCCGTCGACTCGTTCTCGAACGGATTGAAGACCTGCGGGAAACCCGCCTCGGTGAGTGCCGAGGTGGCCCGCGAGAACCAGGCCGGCGTGGTGTCCGGCATGGCGTGCTGCACCGCGCCGAGCACCCGGGAGTCCCGGATCGCCGTCGTCACCGCGGGCGACGAGGACGCACCCAGGACGCTCGCCGCCACCCACGCCACGATCAGCACCGCCACCGAGTTGGCGACCGCCCCGCCCAGCCCGTCCGCCACCCGCAGCGGACCCTGGTCCAGCTCCCGGCGCAGCCGCAGCGCCAGCCGTCCCGCCAGCTCGTGCCCCGCCACCGCGGGCACCAGCACCGTGAGCACGGCGACCACCGTCGCCGTCGCCGTCCCGCGGGTGACCAGTTCCATCACCCACGGCAGCACCCACACGCCGACCACCGCGCCGCCCACGAACCCGGCCAGCGACACACAGCCGGCCACCAGCCCGCGCCGGTAGCCGGCCGCCGCGTACACGAGGACCACCAGTACGAGCACCAGGTCGAGCAGGTCCACGGAGCCGCCTTTCTCTCGGTGCCCTTGAATACGCTCGGGACAGGTCCAGTGATCAGTTCACGCACGCGGGAACCGCGACAACCGGCCACGCATGCGTGTACCCCCTGAAACGCCCCGGACCGGGACGATGGTTCCACCAGGTGGCACAGCACACATCGCGGGCGGCTCCGGCCGCGCCGAGAGTGGGGGCCATGCGTGTCTTCCCCAGAGCAGGGCGGCGCACCAGAGCCACCGCCCTGACGCTGCTCGGCTGCCTGCCGGGCCTCGCCGCCGCCCTCGCGCTGGCGCTGTGCCCGCAGGGCGCCGACCGCCCCGTCCCGATGCGCCTGGCCGCGCCCGAGCCCGCCGGCCCCGCCGCCCACCACCGGGCGCCCAGGCCCCGCATCGTGCCGCGCGAGGTCTGGCTGGACGCCACCGTCCGCCGCACCCAGCCGCCCCCGCGCTACGACGACCGGGTCGTCGCCGTCTTCGTGCACCACACCGACTCGCCCAACGGCTACTCCTGCGCCCAGGCACCCGAGATCATCCGGCGTCTCTACACCGGCCAGACCGGCGACCGCGACTGGGACGACATCGGCTACAACTTCCTCGTCGACCGCTGCGGCACCATCTACGAGGGCCGCGCCGGCGGCGTCGACCGGGCCGTCACCGGCGCCCACACCCAGGGCTTCAACCACCGCACCGCCGGCATCGCGGCGCTCGGCACCTTCACCGCCGGGGTGCCCGTGCCGCGCGCCATGACCGACGCGATCGCCGCGCTCGCCGCCTGGAAACTGGGCCTGGCCGACGTCGACCCGCGCGCGGGGACCCGACTGGTCTCCAGCAACGGACTCAGCCGCTACGAGAAGGGCACCGCCGTCACGCTGCCCGCCGTGGCCGGCCACCAGGACGGCTACCGCACCAGCTGCCCCGGCGCCGCCCTCACCGCCCGCCTCCCCGAGATCAGGACGGCCGCGGCCCGGCTCCAGGGCAGACTCCCGGCGGCCACGGCCACGGCCACGGCCACGGCGACGCCGACGCCGACGCCGACGCGGACGCCCGGTGCGACGCCGACGCCCTCGGTGACGCGGTCGCGCCCGCCGCTGCCGACCCCCGCCGGGACGTCCACAGACACGTCATAGGCAGCACGCAGTCTGCTCAGATCCACGCGTCCTACCGTCGTGGACATCAGCAGCCGACTGGAGGCGGGGATCATGAACAGCAGTCGTACCGAAGCCCGTGCCGAACGCGCGGAGCAGCCGGAGAAGACCGGGTGGGTCAGGGCGTCCCGGGGGCCCTGGGCCGTGGTCTGCGCGGTCGCGACGGTCGTCCTCGGCCCGGCCGCCGTGACCGCGTCCGCCCTCGACCAGGCCAACGCGGCACCCCTGCACCACGCGGTCAGGGCGGACCAGACCCAGGCGTACATCCCGGCCGACGTGACCCGGCGCCGCGCCGCGGCCTGACGCTCACTCCTTGAAGCGGTCCCACAGCCGCGGGAACCGCTCGGCGAGCGCCCGCTCGTTCTCCAGGTCGACCGGGGTGCCCTCCGGTTCGGAGGGCGCGGGGGCGATGCCCAGGTCCGGGGCCACCGTCCCGGTGAGCTGCTCGTACGCCTCGTCCGCCGCGTACCCCAGCTCCTCGCCGTCGCCGTCGACCTCCTCGTCGAAGTCGTCCAGCAACTCCGCCAGGGCGTCCGGGTCGTGCAGGGCGCCCTCGAACACCTCCCGGCCCTGGGCGATCAGCCAGCACCGGAAGAAGTCGAACGCGTCGTCGCTGGCCCCGTCGAGCAGCACCCAGGCCGCTCCCCACAGGTCCCAGCGGTAGGCGCGGTTGTAGCGCGCCTCGAAGTGACGGGCGAAGTCCAGCACCAGGTCGGGTTCCAGCTGGAGCAGCCGCTCCACGAGCAGGTCCGCCTGGTCCTCCGGGTCGCCCTCGGCGGCCTCGCGGGTCGCGTCGACCAGCTCCCAGAACTCCGTCTCGTCCATCACGCGTCCAGCATCGTGCCTGTGCGCCGGGGGCGCACGCGGAGTGGTGCGGATTGTTATCCGGCGTCGCCCGGCCGCGCGTAGAGCTCCGCCAGCCGCGCCGCGTCCGCCGCGAACCGCGCCCGCAGCCGCTGCGGAGCGAGCACCTCCGCCTCCGGGCCCAGCGCGGTCAGCTGGCCGTGCGCGACCTCCTCGCTCTCCACCGGCAGCGTCACCGTCACCCACCCCCGCGCGTCGGGGGAGCCGGCGCCCGCGACCGCCTGCCGAGCGGTGACCGGGTCGACGGCGTACGGCAGCCTCCGCAGGCCGACGGCCGACAGCCGCACCACCACCTCGGCGTGCAGGATCGAGCGCGCGAACTGCTCGGCCCGCTGCTCCCAGAACCCCGGCAGGTCGAACTCCTCGTCCCGCTCGAACCGCTCCTCGCCGGCCTCGACCGAGGTGAACCGGTCGATCCGGTAGACCCGGTAGGAGTCGGTGTCCGCGACCCGCGCGCACAGGTACCAGACCCCCGCCTTCAGCACCAGCCCGTACGGCTCCAGCTTCCGCCGCACCTCCGACTCCCCGCGCCGGTAGTGCGCCACCACCCGCCGGTCGTCCCACACCGCGTCGGCGACGACGGGCAGCAGCTCCGGGGTCTTCGGCTCGGCGAACCAGTTCGGGGCGTCCAGGTGGAACCGCTGCGCGACGGTGCGGGACGTGTCGCGCAGGGAGGGCAGCAGCGCGGCGGACACCTTCAGCCGGGCGGCACTCGCGGCGTCCTCCAGACCCATCTCCCGCAGCGCGCCGGGCACGCCGCTCAGGAACAACGCCTCGGCCTCGCTGCGGCCGAGCCCCGTCAGCCGGGTCCGGTACCCGCCGACCAGCCGGTACCCGCCCGCCCGTCCCCGGTCCGCGTACACCGGCACCCCCGCCTCCGACAGCGCCTGCGCGTCCCGCATCACGGTCCGCTCGGACACCTCCAGCTCGGCGGCCAGCTCGCCGGCCGTCATACCGGCCCGAGCCTGCAGCAGAAGCACCATCTTGATGAGCCGAGCGGCACGCATGCGTCACATGATGCCGGGCCCCACCGTCACCACCGAAAACCGCCACCCCGCCCGAGCGCCGCCACGAGAAACCCGACCGGCGTCCGCCGGCCTTGCTCCGCCGCGACGGCGCTCAGCCGGGACAAGCCGATCCGGCGGTGCCGAACCCGCCGCCAGGGCCGGTCCGGTGCCGCCGGGAGCCGTCGTGGTGGGCGAGCGCCGTCGTGGCGGGAAAGATCTGCTGCGACGGCGCTCGGTCCTCGGGGCTCGGGTCGGCTACAGCCCGTACTTCTCGCGAGCTTCCTTCACCGCCGTCGCCTTGACCTCGCCGCGCTTCGCCAGCTGGGCCAGGGCCGCGACGACCACCGACTCCGCGTCGACGCCGAAGTGGCGGCGGGCCGCGTCGCGGGTGTCGGAGAGGCCGAAGCCGTCGGCACCGAGCGAGGACCAGTCCTGCTCGACCCACTGCGCGATCTGGTCCGGGACCTGCCGCATGTAGTCGGAGACCGCGAGGACCGGGCCCTCGGCGCCCTGCAGGGCCCGGCGGACGTACGGGACGCGCTCCTCCCCGCGCAGCAGGGCCGCGTCCGCCTCCATCGCGTCGCGCCGCAGCTCCGTCCAGGACGTCGCGGACCACACGTCGGCCGCCACCCCCCACTCCTCGGCCAGCAGCCGCTGCGCCTCCAGCACCCAGTGGATCGCCGTACCGGAACCGAGCAGCTGGAGACGAGGGGCGTTCGCCGGCAGCGACAGCCCCGCGGACTCCGCCGTGTTGAAGCGGTACAGGCCCTTGACGATGCCCTCGTCGATCCCGGGGCCGGCCGGCTTCGCGGGCTGCGGGAGCGGCTCGTTGTAGACGGTCAGGTAGTAGAAGACGTTCGGGTCCTCGCCGGGCAGCGCCTCACCGTACATCCGGCGCAGACCGTCCTTGACGATCGTCGCGATCTCGTAGGCGAAGGCCGGGTCGTACGACAGCGCGGCCGGGTTGGTCGCGGCGATCACGGGGGAGTGGCCGTCGGCGTGCTGGAGGCCCTCGCCCGTCAGGGTGGTACGGCCGGCGGTCGCGCCGACGAGGAAGCCGCGGCCGAGCTGGTCGCCGAGCTGCCACATCTGGTCGGCCGTGCGCTGCCAGCCGAACATCGAGTAGAAGATGTAGAACGGGATCATCGCCTCGCCGTGCGTCGCGTACGCGGTGGACGCGGCGATGAAGTCGGCCATCGAACCGGCCTCGGTGATCCCCTCGTTGAGGATCTGGCCGTTCTTGGCCTCCTTGTAGTACATCAGCTGGTCACGGTCGACCGGCTCGTACGTCTGGCCCTTGGGGGAGTAGATCCCGAGGGACGGGAAGAGGCTCTCCATGCCGAAGGTGCGGGCCTCGTCGGGGACGATCGGCACCCAGCGCTTGCCGGTCTCCTTGTCCCGGACCAGGTCCTTGACGAGCCGGACGAACGCCATCGTGGTCGCCACGTTCTGCGAACCGGAGCCCTTGTCGAAGGAGGCGAAGGCCTTGTCCGCGGGGGCCGGCAGCGGCGCCAGGGCGTGGGTCCGGCGGGCCGGCGCGGGCCCGCCGAGGGCCGCGCGGCGCTCCTGGAGGTAGCGGACCTCGGGGGAGTCGGCGCCCGGGTGGCCGTAGGGCACGACCCCGTCGGTGAAGGCGCTGTCCGGGATCGGCAGCTCCAGCAGCTCCCGCATCGTCTTGAACTCGTCCACCGTCAGCTTCTTCATCTGGTGGTTGGCGTTCTTCGACGCGAAGCCCTCGCCGAGGGTGTGGCCCTTGACCGTCTGGGCCAGGATCACGGTCGGCGCGCCCTTGAACTCGACGGCGGCCTTGTACGCGGCGTACACCTTGCGCGCCTCGTGACCACCGCGGGAGAGGTGGAAGCACTCCAGGATCTTGTCGTCGCTCAGCAGCTTCGCCATCTCGGCGAGCGCGGGGTCCTTGCCGAAGAAGTCGGCGCGGATGTAGGCGGCGTCGCGGGTCTGGTACGTCTGCACCTGCGCGTCCGGTACCTCGCGCAGCCGTCGTACCAGCGCACCGGTGGTGTCGAGCTGGAACAGCTCGTCCCAGGCGGTGCCCCAGAGCGTCTTGACGACGTTCCAGCCGGCGCCGCGGAACTGGGCCTCCAGCTCCTGCACGATCTTGAAGTTGGCGCGCACCGGGCCGTCGAGGCGCTGCAGGTTGCAGTTGATGACGAAGGTGAGGTTGTCCAGGCCCTCGCGGGAGGCGAGTGCGAGTGCCGCCGTCGACTCCGGCTCGTCCATCTCGCCGTCGCCGAGGAACGCCCAGACGTGGGACGCCGAGACGTCCTTGATGCCGCGGGCGGTCAGGTAGCGGTTGAAGCGGGCCTGGTAGATCGCCGAGAGCGGGCCGAGGCCCATGCTCACGGTCGGGAACTCCCACAGCCAGGGCAGGCGGCGGGGGTGCGGGTACGACGGGAGGCCGTTGCCGCCGGCCTCCTGGCGGAAGTTGTCGAGGTGCGCCTCGGTCAGGCGGCCGTCGAGGAAGGCGCGGGCGTAGATGCCGGGGGAGGCGTGGCCCTGGATGTAGAGCTGGTCACCGCTGCCGTCCCCCTCCTTGCCCTTGAAGAAGTGGTTGAAGCCGGTCTCGTAGAGCCAGGCGGCGGAGGCGAAGGTGGCGATGTGGCCGCCGACGCCGTGCTTGCTGCCCCGGGTGACCATCGCGGCCGCGTTCCAGCGGTTCCACGCGGTGATCTTCCGCTCCATCTCCTCGTCACCGGGGACGGCCGCCTCGGCGGCGGTGGGGATGGTGTTGACGTAGTCCGTCTCCAGCAGCTTCGGCAGCGCGATGCCGTCCGCCTCGGCGCGTTCCAGCGTGCGGCGCATCAGGTACGCGGCGCGGTGCGGCCCGGCCTCCCTGGCCACGGCGTCCAGTGAGGCCTGCCATTCGGCGGTCTCCTCCGGATCCCGGTCGGGGAGCTGGTCGAGCGCGCTCGGCTGGATGGCCTGGGGGTCGGTCATGTCGCCGCCTTCCTCAGTCGAAGGGGGTTCCCTCATCGGTAAGAGTTCGGGTGCCCTTGGTCTTTGGCAGGACAGGGCAATGGACCCGGGTGCGGGTCCGTCGGCGACTCTAACTCCCTGATCGATGATCGATCAAAGGGTTGAGGGGCAAAACTTCTCGATTCCGAGAAAGTCGGCACGCGGTGCCTCGCCCGCTGGCACCCGGTGACGCCCTGAAGAGGGGGTTTCCGCAGGTGGGAAGCTGTTTGAGCGGGGGTGCGCTCGTGTGTGGGAAAGGGGTGGGGGAGCCGGCCTCAGGGCCTCGGCGCGCACCCCAGGACGTGGGCCTTCACGATCTCCGCGATCCGCGGGTCCCGGCGCTGGAACGCGGCGACCAGCTCCTCGTGCTCCTCCGCGTACGACTGCTGGACCGTTCCCAGCCAGCGGATCGACAGGGCCGTGAAGACCTCGATGCCCAGGCCCTCCCAGGTGTGCAGCAGGACGGAGTTGCCGGCCGCCCGGACCAGCTCGCGGTGGAAGCCGACCGTGTGGCGCACCTGTCCCGTGCCGTCGGTGTTCCGGTCGGCCTCGTACAGCGCCGCGACATGGGGTTCCAGGGCCGAGCAGTCCCCGGCCAGCCGCTCCGCCGCCAGCTCCGCCGCGATCGCCTCCAGACCGGCCCGCACCGGGTAGCTCTCCTCCAGGTCGGCCGCCGTCAGGTTCCGTACCCGCACGCCCTTGTTCGGCGCGGACTCGATGAGGCGCAGCGACTCCAGCTCGCGCAGCGCCTCCCGCACCGGCGTCTGGCTGACCTCCAGCTCGGTCGCGATCCGTCGCTCCACGATCCGCTCGCCCGGCTTCCAGCGCCCGCTGACGATTCCCTCCACGATGTGCTCGCGGATCTGTTCGCGCAGCGAGTGGACGACGGGCGCGGTCATGGGAGCTCCTTAGGGCGTTTGACGTTTAGACAATACGGCCGGACAGCCTTCCGGGAGAGGCGCTCGGGGGCGCTTTCGCGCAGGTGAGACGAGACTTACACGACGGTGCCCCGCCCGGAGGAACTCCGGACGGGGCACCGTGGAAGGCCTGTGCAGGCTTACAGACCGAGCTCGACCTCGAACTCGCCGGCCTCCAGGATCGCCTTGACGGCCGTCAGGTAACGGGCCGCGTCGGCACCGTCCACCAGGCGGTGGTCGTAGGACAGCGTCAGGTACGTCATGTCGCGGACGCCGATGACCGTGCCCTCCTCCGTCTCGATGACCGCCGGACGCTTGACCGTCGCACCGATGCCGAGGATCGCGACCTGGTTCGGCGGCACGATGATCGTGTCGAACAGGGCGCCGCGCGAGCCGGTGTTGGAGATGGTGAAGGTCGCGCCGGACAGCTCGTCCGGGGTGATCTTGTTCGCGCGGACCTTGCCGGCCAGGTCGGCCGTGGCCTTGGCGATACCGGCGATGTTGAGGTCGCCCGCGTGCTTGATGACCGGGGTCATCAGGCCCTTCTCCGAGTCCACCGCGATACCGACGTTCTCGGTGTCGAAGTAGGTGATCGTGCCCTCTTCGACGTTGATCCGGGCGTTGATGGCCGGGTGGGCCTTCAGCGCCTGGGCCGCCGCCTTCACGAAGAACGGCATCGGGGAGAGCTTGACGCCCTCGCGCGCGGCGAAGGAGTCCTTGGCCTGGGCGCGCAGGCGCATCAGGCGCGTGACGTCGACCTCGACGACCGAGGACAGCTGCGCCTGCTCGTGCAGCGCCTTGACCATGTTGTCGCCGATGACCTTGCGGATGCGGGGCATCTTGACGGTCTGGCCGCGCAGCGGGGAGGCCTCGAGCGTCGGCGCCTTCTTGGCGGCGGCGGCCGGAGCGGCGGCCGGGGCCGGAGCCGGAGCCGCGGCGGCGGCCTTCGCGGCCTCGGCGGCGGCGATGACGTCCTGCTTGCGGATCCGGCCGCCGACACCGGTGCCCTTGACGGCGGCCAGGTCGACACCGTTCTCGGCGGCGAGCTTGCGCACCAGCGGGGTGACGTAGGCGCCCTCGTCGGTCGCCTGGGTGGCGGTCGGCGCGGCGGCCGGGGTGACCGGGGCCGGAGTGACCGGTGCCGGAGCCGGAGCCGGGGCGGCCGGGGCGGCTGCGGCCGGGGTGGGCGCCGGAGCAGCCGGGGCCGGGGCCGGGGCGGGCGCGGGGGCCGGAGCGGCGGGCGCCGGGGCCGGAGCCGGGGCAGCCGGGGCTGCGGCGGCGGGGGCCGGAGCGGCGGGCGCCGGAGCCGGGGCGGCCGGAGCGGGGGCGGCGGCCGGAGCGGCGCCCGGGGCGCCGATGACGGCGAGCTTGGCGCCGACCTCGGCGGTCTCGTCCTCGCCGACCACGATCTCCAGCAGGACACCGGCGACCGGCGCCGGGATCTCGGTGTCGACCTTGTCGGTGGAGACCTCGAGCAGGGGCTCGTCCTCCGCGACCTCCTCGCCGACCTCCTTCAGCCAGCGGGTGACGGTGCCCTCGGTGACGGACTCGCCGAGCGCCGGCAGGACCACGTCGGTGCCCTGCGCGCCGGAGGCACCGGTGGCGGCCTCGGCGGTCGGGGCCGGAGCCGGGGCGGCCTGCTCGGTGGAGGGGGCGGCCTGGGCGGGCTCGGCCGGGGCCGGGGCGGCGGCGGGCTCGGCGGCCGGGGCGGCGGCGGGGGCCGGGGCGCCGGTGCCGTCGTCGATGATCGCCAGCTCGGCGCCCACCTCGACGGTCTCGTCCTCGGCGACCTTGATGGAGGCCAGGATGCCCGCGGCGGGGGCCGGGATCTCGGTGTCGACCTTGTCGGTCGACACCTCGAGCAGCGGCTCGTCGGCCTCGACGCGCTCGCCCTCGGCCTTCAGCCAGCGGGTGACAGTGCCCTCGGTGACGCTCTCGCCGAGCGCCGGAAGGGTTACGGAAACCGCCATGGTTTCGGTTGCTCCTTACGAATTGCGGAAGTCTGAGTCGTCGCTTGTGCCGACCGAGGGTCAGTCGTGCGAGTGCAGCGGCTTGCCGGCCAGGGCCAGGTGGGCCTCGCCGAGCGCCTCGCTCTGCGTCGGGTGGGCGTGGATGAGCTGGGCCACCTCGGCGGGCAGCGCCTCCCAGTTGTAGATCAGCTGGGCCTCGCCGACCTGCTCGCCCATGCGGTCGCCGACCATGTGGACGCCGACCACGGCACCGTCCTTCACCTGGACGAGCTTGATCTCGCCCGAGGTGTTGAGGATCTTGCTCTTTCCGTTGCCCGCCAGGTTGTACTTCAGGGCGACGACCTTGTCCGCGCCGTAGATCTCCTTGGCCTTGGCCTCGGTGATGCCGACGGAGGCGACCTCGGGGTGGCAGTACGTCACCCGCGGCACGCCGTCGTAGTCGATCGGGACGGTCTTGAGACCGGCCAGCCGCTCCGCCACCAGGATGCCCTCGGCGAAGCCGACGTGCGCGAGCTGGAGGGTCGGGACCAGGTCACCGACGGCGGAGATGGTCGGGACGTTGGTCCGCATGTACTCGTCGACCAGGACGTAACCGCGGTCCATGGCGACACCCTGCTCCTCGTAGCCGAGGCCGGCGGAGACCGGACCACGGCCGACGGCGACGAGCAGGACCTCGGCCTCGAACTCCTTGCCGTCGGCGAGGGTGACCTTGACGCCGTCGGCGGTGTACTCGGCCTTCGAGAAGAAGGTGCCCAGGTTGAACTTGATGCCGCGCTTGCGGAAGGCGCGCTCAAGAAGCTTGGAGGAGTTCTCGTCCTCGAGGGGGGCCAGGTGCTTGAGGCCCTCGACGATCGTGATGTCCGCGCCGAAGGACTTCCAGGCGGAGGCGAACTCGACGCCGATGACACCGCCGCCCAGGATGATCGCGGACTTCGGCACGCGGTCCAGGACGAGGGCGTGGTCGGAGGAGATGATGCGGTTGCCGTCGATCTCCAGGCCCGGCAGCGACTTCGGCACGGAGCCGGTCGCGAGGAGCACGTGGCGGCCCTGGACGCGCTGGCCGTTCACGTCGACGGAGGTGGGGGAGGACAGCCGGCCCTCGCCCTCGATGTACGTCACCTTGCGGGACGCGATCAGACCCTGCAGACCCTTGTACAGGCCGGAGATGACCCCGTCCTTGTACTTGTGGACCCCCGCGATGTCGATGCCCTCGAAGGTGGCCTTGACGCCGAACTGCTCGCTCTCGCGGGCCTGGTCGGCGATCTCGCCCGCGTGCAGCAGGGCCTTGGTGGGGATGCAACCCCGGTGCAGGCAGGTACCGCCGACCTTGTCCTTCTCGATCAGGGCGACGTCCAGGCCCAGCTGCGCCCCGCGCAGGGCCGCGGCGTAACCGCCACTACCACCGCCGAGGATCACTAGGTCGAAAACGGTGCTGGCGTCGTTCGCCACGTCACGTCCTCCATGCATGTGCGCCGTACGCCGGTCAGCGGTGACCGCGCGGCGGCTGGTGTCCGGCCGCTCTTCTTCGGCCCTGTGGGTGGGGCCCTGTCCTGCCGAGCCCCATCTTCGCACTTGTCGGAGGTGAACGAGACGCCGGGCTGGAGTGTGAGGCACCACACGCTCACCTGATAACGCCCCGAAGGGCAGCGCCCCGCCAGGGGCGCTGGGGGTACCCCCGGCCGAAGGCTGGGGGCGGAACTGCGCGACAAGCCACGAATCACCCGCAGCCGCCGCACGACCGAACCTCCCGAGCCGTTCGGCGACGGGACCTCGCCCTACCCGCACGCGAGGTCCCATCCACGAAACCCGACGTCAGCCCAGCTCGCCCTCGGCCGTCAGCTCCGCCAGCCGCACCAGCGTCCGCACCGCGGACCCCGTCCCGCCCTTCGGGGTGTACCCGAAGGGACCCCCCTCGTTGAACGCGGGCCCGGCGATGTCCAGGTGCGCCCAGGTGATGCCCTCGCCCACGAACTCCCGCAGGAACAGCCCGGCGACCAGCCCGCCGCCCATCCGCTCCCCCATGTTCGCGATGTCGGCGGTGGCCGAGTCCATGCCCTTGCGCAGGTGCTCGGGCATCGGCATCGGCCAGGCCGGCTCGCCGACCTCCTCCGCCGCCTCGTACACCGCGGTGCGGAACGCGTCGTCGTTGCCCATGATCCCGAACGTCCGGCTGCCCAGCGCCAGCATCATCGCGCCGGTCAGGGTCGCCACGTCCACGATCGCGTCCGGCTTCTCCGCCGAGGCCGCCCACAGCGCGTCGGCCAGCACCAGCCGTCCCTCCGCGTCCGTGTTGAGCACCTCGACGGTCTTGCCGCTGTACATGCGCAGCACGTCACCGGGGCGCACCGCGGAGCCCGACGGCATGTTCTCGGCCAGCGCCAGCCACCCGGTCACGTTGACCTCGAGCCCGAGCCGCGCCGCGGCGACGACCGCGGCGAGGACCGCCGCGGCCCCGCTCATGTCGCACTTCATCGTCTCGTTGTGGCCGGCCGGCTTCAGCGAGATGCCGCCCGAGTCGTAGGTGATGCCCTTGCCGACGAAGGCGAGGTGCTTGTCCGCGTCCGGGTGCCGGTACGACAGCTTCACCAGCCGCGGGGTCGCGGCCGAGCCGCTGCCGACGCCGAGGATGCCGCCGTAGCCGCCCTTGGTGAGCGCCTTGTCGTCGAGCACCTGGATCTTGAGCCCGTGCTCCTTGGCCGCGTCCTGCGCGATGCCCGCGAAGATCGCCGGCGTGAGGTCGTTCGGCGGGGTGTTGATCAGGTCGCGGGCGCGGTTGAGCTCCTCGCAGACGGCGACGGCGCGGGCGGCGGCCGCCTTGTGGGCCGCATCGCGGGGCTTGCCGCCCAGCAGCACGGCCTCGGCGAGCGGCGCCTTGCCGTTGCGCGCCTTCGCGTCCTTGCCGTTGTCCTTGTACGTGTCGAAGGAGTACGCGCCGAGCAGCACCCCCTCCCCGAGCGCGCCGACGGCCGCGGCGTCCGGGACCGGCAGCGCGAAGGCCGCCTTCTTCGCCCCGGTCAGCGCACGGCCGGCGACACCGGCCGCCCTGCGCAGCGCCTCCGCGTCGTACTCCCCGTCCGCGCCGGGGGCGGCCCCCAGCCCCACCGCGACGACCAGCGGGGCCTTGAAGCCCGCAGGGGCGGGCAGCTTCGTCAGTTCGCCCTCGGCACCCGAGGCACCGAGGGTCTCCAGGACGGCGGCGAGCCTGCCGTCGTAGGCCTTGTCCACGGCCTCCGCGCCCGGTGCTACGACCGGTCCCTTGGCGCCCTTGGCGACACCGATCACGATCGCGTCGGCCCGGAGGCCGGGCGCCGCTGAGGTGCTGAGAGTGAGAGCAGTCACGGTGGTGAAATCTCGCTTCCGATGTTGAGTTGCAGTGGCCGAGTGGTGTGGGTCGACCGGGCCCGGGAGGCGACCCCGGGAACCGACCCGGGGTGCGTTGCGACCGGGGCCTTCACCCTGTCGGCGAACACCCGGGACGAGACTACGCGGGTGTATGCGCTCGCTCATTCCTGCGGGTGTTCACCTGAGGGTGGCGCCCGGGTCACCTCCCGGGTCCGTCAGCCCAGGGAGAGCACCACCAGCGCGACGGCGGCGGCGACTTCGGCGAGCGCCCCGAACACGTCCCCCGTGATCCCCCCGAACCGCCGCCGGCAATGGCGAAGCGCCCCGTCGGTGGCCGCCTCCGCCGCCACCACCGCGAGCAGTGCCCGCAGGCTCTCGCCCGCGCCGATCAGCGCCCCGGCCCCCGCGGCCGCCACCATCACCACGACGGTGGCCACCGACGCCGCCATCTTCGGCACCACCCCCGCGACCGCCGCCCCCAGCCCCTCCGGCCGGGCCGCCGGCACCCCCGCCACCGCGCCCAGGGTCAGCGCCAGCCGGGCCACCGTCGCAGCCACCACCGCGGCGACCGCGCCGCGTGCCCATCCGTCGCCGAACGCCTGCGCCAGCGCGGCCACCTGAGCGAGCAGCACGAGGACGAGGGTGATCACCCCGAACGGTCCGATGTCCGACTGCTTCATGATCCGCAGCGCTTCCGCGGCGGGCTTGCCGCTGCCCAGCCCGTCCGCGGTGTCGGCGAGGCCGTCCAGGTGCAGCCCCCGGGTCAGTGCGGCCGGCACCGCGACCGCGGCCACCGCGGCGAGCAGCGCACCTGCCCCCGCCGCCACCAGCAGCGCGCCGACCGCGCCCGCGCAGACCCCCACGGCGAGGCCCACCAGCGGAGCGAGCAGCATGCCGCCGCGGGCCGCCTCCCGGTCCCAGCGGCTGACCCGCACGGGAAACACGGTGAGCGTGCCGAAAGCGAACCGAAGGCCGTCCGGCCAGGGCGTCTTGACCACCGGCGCAGGTTACCCGCTAGTCAGAACCCCCACCGCCCCGCCCACCCCCGGCAGCAGGCCCGCCCGCCCCCGACCATCCCCCCAGCGGCCTCCCGGCCACTCCCGGCGGGTTCCGGGCGGGGTCCCGTCCACTCCCGGCGGGTTCCGGGCGGGTTCGCGGCTGCTCTCGGCGGGTTCCGGGCGGGTTCGCGGCTGCTCTCGGCGGGTTCCGGGCGGGTTCGCGGCTGCTCTCGGCGGGTTCCGGGCGGGGTCCCGTCCACTCCCGGCGGGTTCCGGGCGGGTTCGCGGCTTCTCCCGGCGGGCTCCGGGCCACTCTCGGCGGGTTCCGGGCGGGTTCGTGGCTTCTCCCGGCGGGCTCCGGGCCACTCTCGGCGGGTTCCGGGCGGGTTCGCGGCTACTCCCGGCAGACCCCCGGCGTGTGCCCGGCCCCTCCCGGCGGGCCCCGGGCCCCCGGCCACCCCGGTGCGCTCCCGGCCCCTCCCGGCGGGCCCCGGGCCCCCGGCCACCCCGGTGCGCTCCCGGCAGGCCCGGGCACCCGGCCATCCCCCTAGGCGGGTTCTCGGCCGGTTCTGGCGGGCTCTCGCGGGGATAAAGTGCGCACATGGGACATTGGCTGGAACGGAACATCGTCGAGCCCGGCAAGCTCCCGCTGCTGCTGGCCCTGACCGCCTTCGTCCTCACCTTCGTCGTCACCCGGGTCATCACCCGGCTCATCCGCGCCGGGAAAGGGCCGTTCGGCAACGTGAAGGCGGGTGGGCTGCACATCCACCACGTGGTCCCCGGAGTGGTCCTCACCGTCATCGGCGGCTTCGCCGCGGTCGCCGGCGGCCGGCAGGGCTTCGGCGCGGCCGCCGCCGCGATCGTCTTCGGCATCGGCGCCGGGCTGGTCCTCGACGAGTTCGCCCTGATCCTCCACCTCGACGACGTCTACTGGACCGAGGAGGGCCGCAAGAGCGTCGAGGTCGTGGTCATCACCGCCGCACTGGTCGGGCTGCTGCTCGCCGGGTTCTCCCCGTTCGGCGTCAACGACATCTCGACCGGCGAACTGCAGGACCGGGGAACCGTCATCGTGAACGTCGTGGCGAACTTCGCCTTCTCACTCGTCGCCCTGAGCAAGGGCAAGACCCGGGTCGCCATCTTCGGTGTGATCGTCCCGCTGGTCGCCCTCGTCGGCGCGGTCCGCCTGGCCCGCCCCGGTTCCCCCTGGGCCCGCCGCTGCTACGGCAACCGGCCGCGCGCCCGGGCCAGGGCCGTCCTGCGCGCCTACCACCACGACCGCCGCTGGTCCCGGCTCAGCCGCACCCTTCAGGACTGGATCGGCGGCAAACCCGACCGCCCCGAACCGGTACGGCTGCCCGGGCCCCAGTGACCGCGCCGGTACCGCAGCCGCAACCGCCGCCCCGCCCGCGCCACCGCCCACAGGACCGCCACCCCCGCGATGGCCGCCAGATGCTCCTTGCCGGCCAGGTTCTCCTTCAGCGCCACCTCGAACACCATCGCCGCGGCCACCGCGCCCGCGGTGAGGTAGGCGCCGTACCGCCAGGCCACGAAGACCGCGAGCCCCACGACGGCGGCCGACGGGCCGGTGTCCACCACCCGCGCGTCCGACGCCGGCAGACCCAGCGGGCCGTGCGGGCCCAGCACGCAGCCGAGCCGGGCGTACAGGGTCCCGGCGAGGGTCGCCGCGTACGCGATGGTCAGGGTCCGCCACCAGCCCAGGCACACCTCGGCGACGCCGAACACGACCAGGACCTGCGCCAGCGCGCCCCACACCGGCAGGTCGAGCGCCGGCACGAACAGGGAGAGAGGGGTGCGCAGCAGGGCCAGCCAGCAGGGATCCGCGGCCCGCACGGCCCCGGCGTGCTGCACGGGTCCGTACCCCCACGAATGGTTCTGCGTGAACTGCAGCAGCGCGGTCAGGCAGACCGCCGCGACCGTCATCGGCACCGCCCCCAGCCGCCGCTTCGCCAGCGGCCCGCGCACGGTCGCGTACAGCAGCCCCCACTCGGCCTGGGCCCAGCGGGCGAGCGGTGTCATGCGGCGGTCCTCATCCGTGCGTGTCCCCCTGCGTGTCCAACTGCCTGCGGTGCACCCACCTGGGCAGTCCCGGGGCCTCCAGGAACCCCTCCGCACGCGCCGACGCGAAACCGATGCGAAGAAGGTCCGCGCTCTTCTCGAAGAGCAGGAACCGCGGCTCCCAGATGGGCCGGTACTTGGCGTTCGCCCGGTACAGGGACTCGATCTGCCACCACCGGGAGAAGAAGCTCAGCAGAGACCTCCACAGCCGCAGCACCGGTCCCGCGCCCAGACGCGCACCACGTTCGAAGACCGACCGGAACATCGCGAAGTTGAGCGACACCTGCGTGATCCCGATCTCTCCGGCGCGCTGGAGCAGTTCGATGACCATGAACTCCACCAGACCGTTGTCGGAGTCCCGGTCCCGCCGCATGAGGTCGAGGGACAGTCCGGCCGGCCCCCACGGCACGAACGACAGCAGGGCCCGCAGCTCACCCGCGCCGTCCCCGGCGCCGCCGTCCCTGCACTCCAGCATCACGCACTGCCCGTCCCGGGAGTCCCCGAGCCGCCCCAGCGCCATGCTGAACCCGCGCTCGGTGGCCCCGTCCCGCCAGTCGTCGGCACGCCGGACCAGGTACGACATCTCGTCCGCCGGAATGTCCTCGTGCCGCCTGATGCGCACCGAGTACCCGGCCCGCCCGACCCGGTTGTGGGCCTGCCGGACGGTCCGCATGGCCCGCCCCTCCAGCGTGAACTCGGCCACCTCGACGATCGCCTCGTCCCCGAGCTCCAGCGCGTCGAGCCCGTGCCGCGCGTACACGGTCCCGGCCTCCTCGCTCGCCCCCATCACCGCCGGGATCCACCCGTGCGCCCGCGCCTGGGCCAGCCACGGCGCGATCGCCCCCGGCCAGGCCTCCGGATCCCCGATCGGGTCCCCCGAGGCGAGGCTCACCCCGCCCACCACCCGGTAGGCCACCGCCGCCTTCCGGGTCGGCGACCACACCACGCTCTTCTCCCGCCGCAGCGCGAAGTACCCGAGGGAGTCCCGTTCGCCGTGCCGCTCCAGCAGCACGCGCAGCTGCTTCTCGTCGTCGTCGGTGATCGGGTCGACGGCCCGGCGGGAACGGAAGGCGGCGTAGAAGACGGCGAGGACGAGGATGGTGCTGAGCACGTTGATGACGACGTTCACCCAGTTGGGCGGTGCGATGTACGGGAACCGGGAGGGGTCGGCGGCGACCGACACCAGCCGCAGGGTGCCGTAGTGCCAGCGCTCCGCGAACGTCGAACGGGAGGCGTGCGGCGCCTGGTCGGTGGCGGTGACGAGGAGCGCGGCGAGCAGCGAGGCGACGACACCGCCGCCGACCGCGACGGTCGCGGCGAGCCGGGGGTTGGCACGGTCGCCCTTCGCGTAGAACTCCCGGCGGCCGGCGAGCAGTGCCCCCACGAAGGCGGCGGTCAGCGCGAGCGAGATCCAGTTCTGGGCGTACCCGCGGATCTCCGGGAACGCCATGGCGAACGCGAGGAGCGCGAGGAAGAGCCCGCTCAGGACCAGGTTGAGGATCCACGCGGCCCGCTTGCGGCGGCGCATGGTGATCGCGAGGAACGCGGTGAACACGCCGGAGGCGAAGCCGGCGGTCAGGAGGTACGGGGTGAAGAAGTTCTCCTGGTTGTGCCGCCGTACGTCCTGTCCCAGCGACACCCACACCGCGCTGAGGAAGTTGACGAAGGCGACCGCACGCAGGTACCAGACGGCAAAGGCGGCGGCCCGCTGGGAAACCCCGGCCCCTCGCCCTCTCTCACGTCCGTCACGCTGCTCAACGGCAAATCGGGCATCTCCCATGGAGCAGGATCATATGGGCGTCACGTCCCCCCACTCCGCCGCAACGGCGATCAGCCGGAACGGTGCCCTCCGGCGGTGCCGCCCCGGCCGTGTCCCCGCCTGCCGCTACGCCTCCGGCCTCTCTGGCTCCTCCGGCTTCTCCGGCCTCTCCGGGAGCTCCGCGGCCAGGGCGGCGGCCGACTGGACCAGGGGGAGTGCCAGCAGGGCTCCCGCTCCCTCACCCACCGTCACGCCCTGGGCCAGCAGCGGCTCCAGGGCCATGCGGTCCAGCGCCTTCGCCTGGCCGGGCTCCCCGCTGTCGTGGCCGGCCAGCCACCAGTCCGGCGCCCGGAACGCGATCCGCTGCGCGACCAGCGCGCACGCGGCCACCACGACCCCGTCCAGCACCACGGGCAGCTTCCGCACCGCGGCCTGCAACAGGAACCCGGTCATCGCCGCGAGGTCCGCCCCGCCGACGGTCGCCAGCAACTGCAGCTGGTCCCCGAGCACCGGCCGCGCCCGCCGCAGCGCGTCCCGGATCGCCGCGCACTTGCGCATCCACGCCAGGTCGTCGATGGGCAGTCCGCCCCGCCCGGTCACCACGGACGCGTCCGTCCCGCACAGCGCCGCGACCAGGACGGCCGCCGCCGTGGTGCCGCCGACGCTGACGTCCCCGAGCACCACCAGGTCGGTCCCCGAGTCGGCCTCCTCGTCGGCCAGCGCGACGCCCGCCCGGAAGGCCTCCTCGGCCTCCTGGGCGGTCAGCGCGTCCTCGATGTCGATACGGCCGCTGCCCCGGCGCACTCGGTGGCGCCCGACCTCCTCCGGCAGCGCGTCCGGATCGCAGTCCAGTGCCATGTCGATGATCCGCACGGGCACCCCGAGCCGCCGGGCCAGCACCGCCACCGGGCTGGCCCCCTCCAGGATCGCCCGTACCAGCAGCACCGCGCCGCCCGCCGGCCGTGCGGAGACGCCGAGTTCGGCGACGCCGTGGTCACCGGCGAAGAGCAGCACCCGGGGCCGTTCCACCGGCCGTACCGGAACCGAGCCCTGGGCGGCGGCCAGCCACTCGCCCAGGTCGTCGAGGCGGCCCAGTGACCCGGGCGGCACGATCAGCCGCTCCCGGCGCGCCTCGGCGTCCCGGCGCACACCGCCGTCGGGGCGCTCGATCAGATCGGTGAAGTCGTCGAGATTAAGCGAGCTCATTCGCCGAACAGTACCGGCACGGAACCAGCGGTTCGGCGTCAGATCGGCGCCCCACCCGCACGGCGGCTTTGCAGGCAAGATCGGTATCCCATACGTTCCGGTTTGCAGTGGATTGCGTTCAGGGAGCACAGGGAGCCGCCCATGCCACCCACGCCCGAACTCGCCCCGGGCCCCGACCGGTTCCACGAGCCGCGCCGCGAGGACTGCCCCTGGTGCGGCTCCAGACGCCTGCGCACCCGGCTGCGCGCGCCCGACCTCCTGCACCACCGGCCCGGCACGTTCACCGTCGACGAGTGCCGGGACTGCGCCCACGCCTTCCAGAACCCCCGCTTGTCCGCGGCCGGCTTCGCCCTCTACCACCAGGACCACTACGAGGGCCGCCTGGAGGACTACACCGACCGCTTCCTCGCGACCCGCGCGGGCCGCCGCCGGCACCGCGCCGCGGTCCGCGCGATGCCGGCGCTGCACGAGCCGGAGAGCTGGCTGGACATCGGCACCGGCCACGCCCACTTCCCGGACGCGGCGCGCGAACTGCTGCCGTACACGTCCTTCGACGGTCTGGACCCGACCGTGCGGGTGCTGACCGCCCGGGCCGAGGGACGGGTCGAGGAGGGCCACTGCGGCCACCTGACCTCTCCTCAGCTCCTGGCCCGCCTCCGCGGCCGCTACGACGTCGTCAGCATGTTCCGGCACCTGGAGCACGCCCCCGACCCGCGGGCCGAACTCCGGGCCGCCCTGACGGTCCTGCGCCCCGGCGGGCACCTGCTGATCGAGATCCCGAACCCGCGCAGCGCCTCCGCCCGGCTCCTCGGCAAGTGGTGGATCCCCTACGGCCAGCCCCGGCACCTGCATCTGCTGCCGCCGGCCAACCTGCGGGCGGAACTGGAGGCCCAGGGGTGCGAGATCCTCAAGACCGACAGGCGCGCGCCGCACCTGCCGTGCGACCTCTCGGCGGCACTCACGCTGGCCCTGGGCCGGGCCCTGCCGAAGCGGTGGCTGCCGGCGACGGCCCCGCTGGTGGCGCTGGCGCTGGCCGCCGACCACGCCGTGGCCCCGCTGCTGCGCCGGACGCCGTTCTCCAACGGGTACCGGATCATCGCCCGGAAGGGACGGGCCGGATAGGCGCCCGTCCCGTCCCTCTTCACCGCAGCACGAGCGCCTGCCCGGCCACCACCAGCACCACCTGCTCGCACTCGGCCGCGAACGCCGCGTTCAGGCGGCCCAGTTCGTCGCGGTACCGCCTGCCCGAGGCGGTGGCCGGCACGATCCCCGACCCCACCTCGTTCGACACCGCCACCACCGTCCGCCGGGTGGCCCGCACCGCCTGGGTCAGTCCACGCACGCGCTCGCGCAGCGCCTTCTCCCCGCCCGACGCCCACTCCGTGTCGTCCCACGCCCCGACGGAGTCCATCGCGTCCGTCAGCCACAGCGACAGACAGTCGACCAGCAGCGCCGGCCCGTCCTGCGCCAGCAACGGCACCAGGTCGCACGTCTCCGTCGTACGCCACGACCCCGGCCGCCGCTCCCGGTGCGCGGCCACCCGCGCCGCCCACTCGGTGTCCCCGCCGCGGGTCCCGCCCGTGGCGACGTAGAGCACGTCCGGGAACGACTCCAGCCGCCGCTCGGCCTCCACGGACTTCCCGGACCGCGCCCCGCCCAGCACCAGCGTCCGGCGGGGCACGTCGGGCACCTCCTCGTACCCGCCGACCGTCAGCGTCGTGCCGTCGGGCACCGCGCGGGCCCCGGCGGCCGCCAGCCGGCGCCGCGCCTCCGCACCGGGCGGCACGTCGTGGTCGAGGTGGACGGCGACCACGTCCGTGGCCGGCCCCACCGAGCCGACCGCCCGCAGTCTCGCCAGCGCGTCCGGCCGCCCCACGACGTCGAGGAGCACCAGGTCGTACGCGTCCGCGCCGCCGTTCTCCAGGCCGGCAGGCGCACCGCCCGGCGGGAGGTACAGCAGCCGCTGCCCGTCGGGCCCGGTCACCGCGTACCCGGTGCCGCCCGCGTCCATCGCCAGCGCCCGCACCCGATGCCCCGTCAGCAGCGCCAGCTCCCGTCCGTCCGGCACCCGGCCCGGCTGCGGCAGCCCGGCCGGCACCTCCACGGCGGGCCCGTCGTGCGGATGCGAGAGCAGCACCTGGCGCACGCCCCCGAGGGACCGCCCGGCCCGCGCCGCCGCGAACGCCGCACCGGGCGTCAGATCGAGCAGCAGCGCCCCGTCGACGAGTACGGCGGTGGCGGCCCGCGCCGCCACCCCGACGGCACACGCGCAGGCCGCACAGGGACAACCGGGCCGAGGCAGGCCGCCAGGCCCACCGGTACCGAGCAAAGTCACTTCCACGCCCTGATTTTCACCCGTCCCGGCGGTTCCCGCCTCAGCCGCCGCCCCCGGCGGCCCACCGGGCCCGCACCTGCCCCCAACCAGCGGAGTTTTTCGCGGCGCCCTTATACGATGCCTCAGTTGGATCAAAGGAGGCCTGCATGACGGCATGGACATGGCGATTCGAGAAGGCCGACGGGACGGAGGTCCAGCCCGCGGTGGAGCCCGAGGAGTTCACCACCCAGGGCGACGCCGAGTCCTGGCTCGGCGAGCAGTGGAAGGACCTGCTGGCCGGCGGCGCCGACCAGGTGCGGCTCTACGAGGACGCCACCGAGATCTACGGCCCGATGAGCCTGCACGCGGACGAGGCCTGAGGACCCGTCCGTGCACGCCGGTCGGGGCGGCCGCGGTCGGCCGCCCCACCGTCGCCGCCTCACTGCTCGCCCAGCGTCACCTCCACCGTCCGCCCGGCGCCGTCCCGGGTGAATGTCACCGTCGTCCGCTGCCCCGGCCGGTCCGACGCGAGCGATTCGGCCAGTGAGGTGATCGTGGTGATGTCGTCGCCCCCCACCTTGGTGATGATGTCCCCGGGCCGGATGCCCGCCCTGTCGGCCGCGTCGCCCGGCTTCACGGTCACCACGGCCACCCCCGACGGCTGGTAGTTCACGTCGACGACCGTGCGCCCGGTGATGCCGAGCGCGGCCCGCCCCGAGTCGGTGACCTTGCCCTGCTTGATGATCTGGTCGGCGACCGTCTTGACCATCGAACCCGGGATGGCGAACCCGATCCCCGGCGCCGTGCTGCCCCCCAGGTCGGGATCGCTCGCGGCGAGCGTCGGGATGCCGATGACCTGGCCGTCCAGGTTGACCAGGGCGCCGCCGCTGTTGCCGGGGTTGATGGCGGCCGAGGTCTGCACCATGTTGGGGATGGTGGCGCCCGGACCGCCGGAGGGGTTCTCGCTGACGGTCCGTCCGGTCGCCGAGACGATGCCCTCGGTCACGCTGGACGACAGCCCGAGCGGTGAGCCCATCGCCAGCGTGATCTGCCCGACCTGGACCTTCTCGGTGTCCCCGAAGGAGGCCGCCCGCAGCCCCTTGGGGACCTTGTCGAGCCTGATGACCGCCAGATCCTGCTCGGGGTAGGAGTAGACGAGCGTCGCGGTGAGCGGTTCCTCGTTGTTGGCGGTCGTCACCTTGAACTTCTTCTCGTTCCCGACGACGTGCGCGTTGGTGACGATGTGTCCGTTCTCGTCGTAGACCACGCCCGAGCCCAGGTCGCTGGTCGCCTGGATCTGCACGACCGACGGCAGGACGTTCCTGATGACCTTCTGGTACTGGTTCTGCAGGTCGGCCGCCGCCAGCGGCACGGCCGCCGCGTGGGCGGCCCGGTCGGCCGAGGTCTCCTCGGTTCCGCCGCTCCCGAAGGCGGTGCACCCGGAGACGGGAACGAGACAGCAGCAGCCCAGCAGGGCGGCCGCACGGAGGGTCCGGCGGGCGGGGGAGACATCCATGCCCCGAGTCTCGCCGCGGCGCCCGGCGCCCGGCTCGCGCTGCTCGCCCGAACGGGCAAGCCGTGCTCGCCCGAACGAGAAGGTCAGCCGCGCACGCCGCACAGGTGCAGCAGCGCCGCCACCGAACGGTAGGGGTCCGTCCGCCCGGCCCGCTCCTCCGCCGCGAGCAGGGTCTCCACGTCGTCGGGGAGTCCGGCGCCGTCCGGGACGGTGTCCGTGAACACCCTTACCCCGTACCAGGAGTGCAGCGGCGCGCCGATCCCGGCGAGCGCGGCCGTCAGCGCGCTCAGCCGGTCGGCCCGGACGTCGAGCCCCAGCCGGTTGCGGTACGAGACGCAGTCGAAGGCGCCGAGCGCGCCCGCCCAGTCGCCGCTCAGGCCGGGGCGCATGGCGAGCGCGTCGGCATTGCGCACCAGCAGCGACAGCAGCCCGCCGGGGGCCAGCATCCGCGCGACACCGGCCAGCAGCGCGTCCGGTTCCTCGACGTACATCAGCACCCCGTGGCACAGCACCACGTCGAAGCTGCCCGGCAGGAAATGGACACCCGTGTCCCGCCCGTCCCCCTGGACGATCCGCACCCGGTCGCGGATCCCCTCCGGCTCACCGGCCAGGGCCTGCCGCGCGACCGCGATCATCGTCGGTTCCCGCTCCACGCCGGTCACCTGGTGGCCGGCCCGGGCCAGCCGCAGCGCCTGCGTGCCCTGCCCCATCCCCACGTCGAGCACCCGCAGCCGCTGCCCGACCGGGAACCGCCCGGCTATCTGCTCGTCGAGCTGCCGGGCGACCAGCTCCTGACGTACGACGTCACGCAGCGCTCCCAGGCCGCCCAGCCAGGCCTTCGCCGCGTCCTCGGAGAACGGCTCTGCGCTCAGGGCCGCTCTCCGCGCTTGACCTGCGGCTTGGGCAGCCGGAGCCGGCGCATCTGGAGGGAGCGCATCAGACCGTAGGCGACGGCGCCCTTCTTGTTCTGGTCCGGGAAGCGCTCGGCCAGCCGCTTGCGCAGCCGAAGACCGCTGACGGCCGCGTCGAGCACGATCAGCACGATCACCACGAGCCACAGCAGCAGCGCGATGTTCTTGATCGCCGTGTTGTTGACCACGCTCATGACCAGGATGACCACGGCCAGCGGCAGGAAGAACTCCGCCACGTTGAAGCGGGAGTCGACCCAGTCACGGGCGAACTTGCGGACCGGGCCCTTGTCACGGGCCGGCAGGTACCGCTCGTCACCGGTGGCCAGCGCCTGGCGCTGCCGCTCCATGGCGGTGCGCCGCTCGTCGCGCTGACGCCTGGCGGCGTCCTTGCGCGTCGTGGGCGTGTTGGCCACGCTGCGGCGCTGGGTCTGGGCCTCACTGCGCTTGGGCGTGGGCCTGCCCTTGGGGGCCTGCGGGTCACGGGGCTGCTTGGAGTCGGTCAGCGCCTTGTCGGCGGGGGCCTTCTCGTCCTTGGCACGGCTACGGAACACAAAACCCAAGGGTACGGGGTGTCGGGGTGTGGGCCCTAGTGCGGTGGGGAACGATCCGGCAACGCCAGTCGTCTCCATTGGGGACAGACGGGACGTTGCAGACGGTTCACTCCGGGGGGCACCTACTACCTCTGCCGGAGCGGGTCCGACCGCAGTCGTCCTTGGGGATGAGCGCATCGGTCCCCGAACAGTGCGGTAATGGATGCAGGGCCCGTACTGTGGGTTCTGTTGCAGGATCGGTGAGCCGGAGTCCGTCAGAAGGGGGCGCGCGAAGCCCATGAGCGGTGTCATGAAGCGTATGGGGATGATCTTCCGCGCGAAGGCGAACAAGGCCCTGGACAGGGCCGAGGACCCGCGCGAGACCCTTGACTACTCGTACCAGAAACAGCTCGAACTGCTTCAGAAGGTGCGCCGTGGCGTGGCCGACGTCGCCACCTCCCGCAAGCGCCTCGAACTCCAGCTGAACCAGCTCCAGCAGCAGTCCTCCAAGCTGGAGGACCAGGGCCGCAAGGCGCTCGCGCTCGGCCGTGAGGACCTCGCCCGCGAGGCGCTGTCCCGGCGCGCCGCCCTCCAGCAGCAGGTGACCGACCTGGAGACCCAGCACGCCACGCTCCAGGGCGAGGAGGAGAAGCTCACGCTGGCGGCGCAGCGCCTCCAGGCCAAGGTGGACGCCTTCCGCACGAAGAAGGAGACCATCAAGGCCACCTACACCGCCGCCCAGGCCCAGACCCGCATCGGCGAGGCCTTCTCCGGGATCTCCGAGGAGATGGGCGACGTCGGCCTGGCCATCCAGCGCGCCGAGGACAAGACCCAGCAGCTCCAGGCCCGCGCCGGCGCCATCGACGAGCTGCTCGCCTCCGGGGCGCTCGACGACCCGACCGGCATGGCCAAGGACGACATCGCGGCCGAGCTGGACCGGCTCTCCGGTGGTACGGATGTGGAGCTGGAACTGCAGCGCATGAAGGCCGAGCTCGCCGGAGGTTCGCCCCAGCAGGCGATCGAGGGCGGCACCGGCCAGGGGCAGCAGGCGCAGCAGCCGCAGGACACCCCGCGCTTCGACAAGCAGTAGCCGACGCCTGGAGGGCGACATGGCCGACATGGTCGTGAGGATCATGGGGGAGGGGCAGGTGAGGCTGGCCGACAGCCACCTCGCCGAGCTGAACAGGCTGGACGACGAGCTCCTGGCGGAGACGGAGTCCGGCGACGAGGCAGCCTTCCGCCGCACCCTGGGCGCCCTCCTCGACAAGGTCCGGGACCTGGGCGAACCGCTCCCGCCGGACGCCCTGGAACCCTCCGACCTCATCCTCCCGTCCCCGGACGCCACCCTGGCCGAGGTCCGGGCCCTGCTCCGGGACGACGGCCTGATCCCGGGCTGACGGCCTGATCCCGGGCTGACGCCGGTCCGGCTCTCCTCGGGCGGGTGGGAGGCCGGGCGGGCCGCGGTGGGGCGAGGCGGCGGTTCCGGGCTGTGGGAAGCCGACGTACCGTTCAGACCGTGAGCACCTTCGACCGGGCCCGTTGCAGAGCGGAATCCCACCCCCTCGCGCTGGACGCGGCCGTCGCCGCAGGCGTCCTCGTGTGCATGGTCGCGGGCTCCCTCGTCGTCCCGCACGGGGCACACGGGGTGCGGTGGGGCATCCGCACCCCCGACCCGCTCAGCCTCGTCCTGATGACACTCGCCGCCGCTGCCCTGGTGCTGCGCCGGCACGCCCCGAAGGCGGTGCTCGCCTTCACCGGCGCCGCCTCCGTCGTCGAGTGCGTCACCGGCGACCCCCGCGCCCCCGTCGCGATGGCGGCCGTGGTCGCCCTCTTCACGGTCGCCGCGCGCACCGACCGCCGCACCACCCTGCGGGCCGGCCTGCTCACCATGATCGTGCTGACCACCGCCGCGATGGCCGCCGGCCCCCTCCCGTGGTACGCCCAGGAGAATCTCGCGATCTTCGCCTGGACCGGCATCGGCGCCACCGCGGGCGACGCCGTGCGCAGCAGACGCGCCGTCGTCCAGGCCATCCGGGAGCGCGCCGAACGCGCGGAGCGGACCCGCGAGGAGGAGGCCCGCCGCCGGGTCGCCGAGGAGCGCCTGCGGATCGCCCGCGACCTGCACGACGTCGTCGCCCACCACATCGCCCTGGTCAACGTGCAGGCGGGGGTGGCCGCACACGTCATGGACAAGCGTCCCGACCAGGCCAAGGAGGCCCTCGCCCACGTCCGCGAGGCCAGCCGCTCCGCGCTGAACGAACTGCGCGCCACCGTCGGCCTGCTCCGCCAGTCCGGCGACCCCGAGGCCCCCACCGAACCCGCCCCCGGCCTGCACGTCCTCGAAGAGCTCGCCGACACCTTCCGCAACGCCGGCCTGCAGGTCGAGGTCGCCCGCGCCGACCAGGGCACCACCCTGCCCGCCGCCGTCGACCTGGCCGCCTACCGGATCGTCCAGGAGGCCCTGACCAACGTGCGGAAGCACGCGGGCCCCGACGCCAAGGCCGAGGTCAGCGTCGTCCGCGTCGGCCCGGCGATCGAGGTCACCGTCCTCGACGACGGCTCCGGCGAGAAGGCCGTCGCCGAGGACGGCGGCGGCCACGGCCTGCTCGGCATGCGCGAGCGGGTCACCGCCGTGGGCGGCACCCTCACCACCGGTCCCCGTTACGGCGGCGGTTTCCGTGTCCATGCGATCCTGCCGGTCAAGGCCGACACAAACGACCGTGCGAACCGCCGTACGGGCGCTCTGGGGGATTCCGTATGACGATCCGTGTCCTGCTCGCCGACGACCAGGCACTGCTGCGCAGCGCGTTCCGCGTCCTCGTCGACTCCGAGCCCGACATGGAGGTGGTCGGCGAGGCCTCCGACGGCGCCGAGGCGGTGCTGCTGACCAGGGAACGGCAGGCCGACGTCGTCCTGATGGACATTCGGATGCCGGGCACCGACGGCCTCGCCGCCACCCGGCTGATCAGCGCAGACCCCGCCCTCGCCCAGGTCCGGGTGGTCATCCTGACCACCTTCGAGGTCGACGACTACGTCGTGCAGGCGCTGCGCGCGGGCGCCTCGGGGTTCCTCGGCAAGGGCAGCGAGCCCGAGGAACTGCTCAGTGCCATCCGGGTCGCCGCCGGCGGCGAGGCGCTGCTCTCCCCGACGGCCACCAAGGGCCTGATCGCCCGCTTCCTCGCCCAGGGCGACGCGGGCGACGAGGGCCGCGACCCCGCCCGTGCGCGACGCCTCGACGCACTCACCGGACGGGAGCGCGAGGTCCTCGTCCAGGTCGCCGGCGGGCACTCCAACGACGAGATCGCCGAACGCCTGGAGGTCAGCCCGCTGACCGTGAAGACGCACGTCAACCGGGCCATGGCCAAGCTGGGCGCGCGGGACCGGGCGCAGCTCGTGGTGATCGCGTACGAGTCGGGGCTGGTCCGTCCGCGGATGGAGTGATCTCCACCCGGGTGTACTGCGGGCGGAGTAGGCGCCGGATCGGGGAACGGCACCCTGGGCCTACGTGACCGGGCCCGCGCATGGGCGAGGGTGGTGCGGTGGGCGCTCACAGGTGCCCCCTTCGACGCTCACAGCAGCTCGTCCGCCGCTCACAGCGGCTCGTCGGAAAGAGACCACGACCCATGTCCTGGCTGTCCAGATTCAGCCTCGCGCAGCGGGCCCTGATAGGCCTCGTGTCACTGATCGCGCTCGTCTTCGGGGCGATCGCCGTCCCCCAGATCAAGCAGCAGCTGCTGCCCACCATCTCCCTGCCCATGGTGTCCGTGATCGCCCCCTACCAGGGAGCGGCCCCGGACGTCGTCGAGAAGCAGATCGTCGAGCCGATCGAGAACAACCTCGAAGGCGTCGACGGCGTCACCGGCGTCACCTCCACCGCGAGCGAGGGCAACGCCGTGATCATGGCGTCCTTCGACTACGGCAGCGACACCAAGCAGCTGGTGGCCGACGTCCAGCTGGCCGTCAACCGCGCCCGGCTCCCGGACTCCGTCGACCCGCAGGTCGTCTCCGGCTCCACCGACGACATGCCGACCGTGGTCCTCGCCGTCACCTCCGGCAGGGACCAGCAGGCGCTCGCCGACCAGCTCGACAGGACGGTCGTGCCGGAGCTGAAGGACATCGACGGGGTGGGCCGCGTCCAGGTCACCGGCGTCCGGGACGTCCAGGTCACCGTCACGCCCAGCGACGCGAAGCTGGCGCGGGCCGGACTCACCCCCGCCGCCCTCGCCCAGTCGCTCCAGGCGGCCGGCGCGACCGTCGCGGCCGGTTCCTTCACCGAGGACGGCGCCAACCGCACCGTCCAGGTCGGCGGCGGTCTCACCTCGCTGCGCCAGATCGAGGACCTGATGGTCACCGGGCAGGGCGTCCGGAAGCCCGTGCGCCTCGGCGACGTGGCCACGGTGCGCGAGCAGGAGGCCCCGGCCGACTCCATCACCCGCACCGACGGCCGTCCCAGCCTCGCCGTGAACGTCACCATGGACCACGACGGCAGCGCGGTCTCCATCTCGAACGCGGTCAAGGACAAGCTCCCGAAACTCCGTCAGGACCTCGGCTCCGGCGCCACCGTCACGGTCGTCAGCGACCAGGGCCCCGCGGTCTCCAAGTCCATCAAGGGCCTCACCACCGAGGGCGCCCTCGGACTGCTCTTCGCGGTCCTGGTCATCCTGGTCTTCCTGGCGTCGGTCCGCTCGACCCTCGTCACGGCGGTGTCCATCCCGCTCTCCGTCGTCCTCGCGCTGATCGTGCTGTGGACCCGGGGCCTGTCCCTGAACATGCTCACCCTCGGCGCGCTCACCATCGCCATCGGCCGGGTCGTCGACGACTCGATCGTGGTCCTGGAGAACATCAAGCGCCACCTCGGCTACGGCGAGGAGCGCCAGGCCGCCATCCTCGGCGCGGTCCGCGAGGTGGCCGGCGCGGTCACCTCCTCCACCCTCACCACGGTCGCCGTCTTCCTGCCGATCGGCCTGGTCGGCGGCATGGTGGGCGCCCTGTTCGGCTCGTTCAGCATCACGGTGACGGCGGCGCTGTTGGCGTCCCTCGTGGTGTCGCTGACGGTCGTGCCCGTCCTGTCGTACTGGTTCCTGCGCGCGCCCAAGGGCACCCCCGAGGACGCCGAGCAAGCCCGCCGCGAGGCCGAGGAGAAGGAGGCGAACAGCCGCCTGCAGCGGGCGTACGTCCCGGTCCTGCGCTTCGCGACCCGGCGCCGTCTCACCAGCGTGCTGATCGCGGTGGCCGTCCTGGTCCTCACGTTCGGCATGTCCGGGCTGCTGAAGACCAACTTCTTCGACCAGGGCGACCAGGAGGTCCTCACCGTCAAGCAGGAGCTGGCGCCCGGCACCGGCCTTGCGGCGACCGACGCGCAGGCGAAGAAGGTCGAGAAGCTGCTCGCCTCCATCGACGGCGTCAAGGACTACCAGGTCACCGTGGGCTCGTCCGGCTTCATGGCGGCCTTCGGCGGCGGCACCGACACCAACCAGGCGTCGTACTCGGTGATGCTGGACGACGCGAAGTCGTACGACCGGGTGCAGAAGGCCGTCGAGGACGGGCTGCACAGGCTCCCGGGCGTCGGTACGACCACGGTGTCGGCCGGTGACGGCTTCGGCAGCCAGGACCTGAGCGTCGTCGTGAAGGCGGCCGACCCGGACGTGCTGCGCACGGCCTCCGAGCAGGTCCGCGGCGCGGTCGCCCGGCTGGACGACGTCACCGACGTCACCAGCGACCTGTCCACGAGCGTGCCGCGGATCTCGGTGAAGGCGAACTCCAGGGCGGCCGCGGCCGGTTTCGACGACCAGACGCTGGGCGCCGCCGTCACCCAGGCGGTCAGGGGCACCACGGCCGCGAAGGCGACCCTCGACAACACCGAGCGGGACGTCGTCGTGAAGTCCGCGAAGCCGGCCGAGACCCTCGCCCAGCTGCGCGCCCTCCGGCTGGGCCCGGTGCGGCTCGGCGACATCGCCACCGTCGAGCTGGCGGCCGGGCCGGTGTCGCTGACCCGCATCGACGGGCAGCGCGCCGCGACCATCACCGCCAAGCCGACCGGTGACAACACGGGCGCGGTCAGCGCCGAACTCCAGTCGAAGATCAAGGCGCTGAAGCTCCCGGCGGGCGCCACGGCCTCGATCGGCGGCGTCACCTCCGACCAGGACAGCGCGTTCAAGAACCTGGGCCTGGCGATGCTGGCGGCGATCGCGATCGTCTTCATGCTGCTGGTCGCGACCTTCCGTTCGCTGGTCCAGCCGCTGATCCTGCTGGTCTCCATCCCGTTCGCGGCGACCGGCGCGCTCGGCCTGCTGGTCGTCACCGGCACCCCGATGGGCGTGCCCGCGATGATCGGCATGCTGATGCTGATCGGCATCGTGGTGACCAACGCGATCGTGCTGATCGACCTCATCAACCAGTACCGCGAACGGGGGTACGGCGTGGTCGAGGCCGTCGTCGAGGGCGGCCGGCACCGGCTGCGCCCGATCCTGATGACCGCCCTGGCGACCATCTTCGCCCTGCTCCCGATGGCTCTCGGGGTCACCGGCGAGGGCGGCTTCATCGCCCAGCCGCTCGCGGTGGTCGTGATCGGCGGTCTGATCACCTCCACCCTGCTGACGCTGCTGCTGGTGCCGACGCTGTACGCGATGCTCGAACTGCGCAGGGAGCGCCGGGCCGGGAAGCGGGCCGCGAAGAAGGGCCTGCCGTCCGAGGGGTCCGCCCCGGCGGCCGAGGAGCCGCAGCCCGCAGCCGTATGACGGTCCCGTGACCGGCGGCCGTACCCGGAACACCACCGGGTACGGCCGTCGGCGCGGTGTCGGTTCCGTATGCTGACGCATCGAACGGTCATGCGGCGAGGAGGAGTTCGAGCGTGCCGCTGCGCAAGGACGACCCGAGGTCCGTCGGCGGTTACAAGCTGGTCGACCGGCTCGGGTCCGGGGGCATGGGCGCCGTCTACCGGGGGCGGTCGCGCTCCGGACGCGAGGTCGCCGTCAAGGTGGTGCACGCCCAGTACGCCGAGGACCCCGTCTTCCGCTCGCGGTTCCGGCAGGAGGTCGAGGCCGCCCGCCGGGTGAGCGGCGCCTTCACCGCACCCGTCGTGGACGCCGACCCCGAGGCCGCCCGGCCCTGGATGGCCACCCAGTACGTGGCCGGGCGCTCGCTGGCCGACCGGCTGCGCGAGAGCGGCCCGCTGCGCGACGCCGAACTGCGGCGGCTGGCCCTCGGGTTGGTGGAGGCGCTGCGCGACATCCACCGGGCCGGGGTGGTGCACCGGGACCTCAAACCGGCCAACGTGCTGATCGCGCAGGACGGCCCCCGCGTCATCGACTTCGGCATCTCCCGCGCCGCCGAGAACCACCAGACCCTCACCGAGACCGGCCAGATGATCGGCACCCCGCCGTTCATGTCCCCGGAGCAGCTCACCGACGCCCGCACCGTCGGTCCCGCATCGGACGTCTTCTCGCTCGGCGCGCTGCTGGTGTACTGCGTCACCGGGCACGGCCCCTTCGACGCCGACAGCCCCTATCTGACCGCCTACCGGGTGGTCCACCACGAGCCCGTGCTCGACGGCGTGGCCGGCCCGCTGCGCACGGTCCTGGAGCGCTGTCTGCACAAGGAGGCCGCCCGGCGACCCCGACTGGACGAGCTGGCACAGGAGTTGGCGGACGTCCTGCCCGGACCGGCGGCGGACGACCCGGCGGTGCCCGAGACGACGGCGGACGACCCGGGCACCGTGGGCCCGCGCGGCGGGGGCCGGGCACCCGGAGCGGAGACCGGCACCGGCTCCGGCCGCCGCCGGGAGCGGGGCCGGGGCCGTCGTGTCCGCTGGGCGGCGGTCGGCACGGTGGGCGCGCTGACCCTGGGCCTGCTGGGGTACATCCGGTTCGGACCGGGCTTCCCGGACACCCCCCGGACCGCGAGCTCCGCCACGGCCTCCCGCTGGACGGCGCCCCCAGCCGGCTGGCGGCCCTGGGGGACCACGGTGTTCAAGCCGGCGGACCGGGGAGAGGTCAAGGCGCTGGACGGCGCGCCGCGGGACAGCCAGTCCGCGTGCCTGAGCCAGGGCGACGCCGTCTACTGCGGGGGCGACGGGGTCCTGCCGGTCCGGCTGGACGGCCGGACCGGCAGGACGGCCTGGCGGGCCTCACTGGCACCGCCCGGTACCGACTACGCCGAGTACCACTCCTCGGTCCTCGGCGCCTACGACGGCGTCGTCGTGGTCCACGAGACCGTCGCCGAGCAGGGCGCCGCGAGCGACCCGGCCCACGTCGTCGCCCTGGACGCGGCGAGCGGCGACGAACTGTGGACCCGCAGGACCCACGACGACAACGCCGGCCTGGTCATGTCGGGCGACGTGGTCCTGACCGCCGAGAGCGACGGCCGGACGGTGACGGCCCGCGTCGCCCGCACGGGCGAGGCACGCTGGACCATGAGCCTGCCCGCCCGCACCTACTGCACGTTCGTGTCGGCCGGCACCGGCCTGTACGCCGAGTGCTACCCCACGGAGCAGAACGCGAAGTACGCCACCATTCTCCAGCTGGACCGCACCGACGGAACGGTCCTGGCGCGTCAGCAGGTCCCCTTCGAGAGCGGCTTCCTCGGCCTGCTCGACGGCCACCCGGCCCTGGTCCTGGCCGCCGACGGGAGCGGCTCGGTGTCCCTGGCGGACTCCACGTTCTCCCGGATCCTCCTGACGGACCCGACGACCGGCGGCCGGTCGACGACGAAGCTCGCGAGGACGTACGAGGGTTCGGTGACGCTGGCCTCCGACACGCTGTGGATCACGGCCCCGAACGGCCAGGTCACGGCGGTGTCCCCGCGGACCGGCAAAGAACTCTGGCACACCCGCACCAGCGTGGAGAACTCCGGTTCCCCGACCTACGACCCCCGCACCCGCACCCTGTACCTGGCCAGCCCCAGCGGCCGGGTGGCCGCCGTGGACACCCGCGAGGGCACGCTTCTGTGGCAGACCGACCCCCGGGTGCAACGCGCCGCGACGGGCGGCGCCGCCGATCCCCAGGCGCTGCTCTACGGCGGCGCGCTGACCGTCGTGACCCCCGACGGCACCCTGTTCAGCCTCGATCCCGCGCACCCCGAGCGGAAGTCCGGCTCGGGGTGACCCGCGGGGAGGCGGCTACGGCAGCGCCAGCATCCGCTCCAGCGCCAGCTTGGCGAACCTCTCCGTCTCCTTGCCGACCTCGATCCGGTTGACCAGGTTGCCCTCGGCCAGCGACTCCAGGGTCCACACGAGGTGGGGGAGGTCGATGCGGTTCATGGTCGAGCAGAAGCAGACCGTCTTGTCGAGGAAGACGATCTCCTTCCCCTCCGGGGCGAAACGGTTCGCGAGCCGGCGGACCAGGTTCAGCTCGGTGCCGATCGCCCACTTGGAACCGGCGGGCGCGGCCTCCAGCGCCTTGATGATGTACTCCGTCGAGCCGACGTGGTCGGCGGCGGCGACCACCTCGTGCCGGCACTCCGGGTGGACCAGCACATTGACACCCGGGATGCGCGCGCGCACGTCGTTGACCGAGTCCAGCGAGAAACGGCCGTGCACCGAGCAGTGGCCGCGCCACAGGATCATCTTCGCGTCGCGCAGCTGGTCGGCGGTGAGGCCGCCGTTCGGTTTGTGCGGGTTGTAGACGACGCAGTCCTCCAGGGACATGCCCATGTCCCGCACCGCCGTGTTCCGGCCCAGGTGCTGGTCGGGCAGGAACAGCACCTTCTCGCCCTGTTCGAACGCCCACTCAAGGGCCCGCTGTGCGTTCGACGAGGTGCAGATGGTGCCGCCGTGCCTGCCCGTGAACGCCTTGATGTCCGCGGAGGAGTTCATGTACGACACGGGGACCACCTGCTCGGCGATCCCGGCCTCGGTCAGCACGTCCCAGCACTCGGCGACCTGCTCGGCGGTCGCCATGTCGGCCATGGAGCAGCCGGCGGCGAGGTCGGGCAGGACCACCTTCTGGTCGTCCGACGTCAGGATGTCGGCGGACTCGGCCATGAAGTGCACACCGCAGAACACGATGTACTCGGCCTCCGGGCGGGCGGCCGCGTCCCGGGCCAGCTTGAAGGAGTCGCCTGTGACGTCGGCGAACTGGATGACCTCGTCGCGCTGGTAGTGGTGGCCGAGCACGAAGACCTTGTCGCCGAGCTTCTCCTTGGCCGCGCGGGCGCGGGCGACCAGGTCCGGGTCGGACGGCGAGGGCAGGTCGCCGGGACACTCGACACCCCGCTCGCTCCTCGGGTCGGCCTCACGGCCGAGCAGCAGCAGGGCGAGCGGAGACGGCTGTACGTCGAGCTCCGGGATCTGGGCGGTGGTCACGGCACGCACCCTTTCTACTTTTCGTCTTTCTGACGTTATCTATCATAACTGCTTCACGTCACTTTGACGACGGCCATAGCGTCGATGTGACATCAATCCCGGTGCCGCACATGTGCGAGCATGAAGAGGTAGAGAAAAAGCGAGAACGCGAGAACGCGAACGCCGGCCCGGAATGAATCAGCGGACCCGCCGGTTGCACTCGTCGGCAAGCAGTCTCCGTACAACCCGGGAGAGATGTAGATGTCCGTATCGGACGAGACCAGCACCGCCACCGACGGCATCATCCTGAGTGACGCCGCCGCGGCCAAGGTCAAGGCCCTGCTCGACCAGGAAGGGCGCGACGACCTCGCCCTGCGTGTCGCCGTCCAGCCCGGTGGCTGCTCCGGCCTGCGTTACCAGCTCTTCTTCGACGAGCGGTCCCTCGACGGCGACGTCGTCAAGGACTTCGGCGGCGTCAAGGTCGTCACCGACCGGATGAGCGCCCCGTACCTGGGTGGCGCGTCGATCGACTTCGTCGACACCATCGAGAAGCAGGGCTTCACGATCGACAACCCGAACGCGACGGGCTCCTGCGCCTGCGGCGACTCCTTCAGCTGAGCCGACGGGCGGACGGACGAAGGCGGCGGCCCCTTCCGGGCCGCCGCCTTCGGGCGTTCTCAGCCCAGCTGCGGGTCCAGCGTCGTCGGCCGCTCCTTCGGCACGGCCCTGCCGTCCGTGCCGACCACCTTCCGGCCGTCCAGCGGCGCCTCCAGACGCACCGCCCGGTGGTACTGCTTGGCGATCATCACGCAGACCTTGTCCGGCCACGGGGTCGCCGTGACCTTCACCACGACCTGCGCCGAGCCCTCGTCCGCCGTCACCCTGTAGTCGGCGCACACCCCGCCGGTGAAGGCCACCACCAGCTCGCGGCCGTCCGTGGTGTAGCCGTCGGCCTTCACGTCCCTCGGCGCGGCACTGGCGCTCGCCGAGGGGGTGGCCGCGGACGCCAGGTACTTCGGGTCCACCGCCGGATAGGTGACCGTGTAGGTGTCCGCCGCCCCCGCGCCGCGCACCTGGAACAGCCATGACGGCACCAGCGCCTGCCGGCCGGCCACCGACTGCGCGGCCAGCCCGAACACCGCCTTCTCGACCACCGCCGGGGAGGCGGACGGCGTCGACGCGGCGCAGGGCTGCTCCAGCCGGTCCTTCGGCGGTACGGAACCGGCGCAGCCGCCGATGCCCATCCGGTGCCCGGTGCCGGGCGCCGCGTTCAGCAGCGCGAGCGTCCTGGCCGCGCCCAGCACCGGATACGTGTCGCCCTTGACCGGCGCCGCCAGCATCCCGTTGCCGCCGACCAGCTCGCCCTGCCTGCCGACGGTCAGCCCGGTCGTCCAGCCGTACGTCGGCAGCCCGCCGACCACCGGATCGACCCTCACCACCCGCTGCGCGCCCATCACCTGGCTCGTGTCCAGCTTCGCCGCGTCCTCGCCCAGCGCCTTCAGCACCGGGGCCGCCGCCTTCTCCGCCACGGCGGGGCCCACCGGGGTACCGGCCGGTGACACCGGATCCTTGACGCAGGTCACGGTGGACGCGCAGTCGTCGGTGCCGGGGGCGTAGTGGCTGTACGTCCACAGGCCCGGGGCGGCCCTGTTCACCTGGAGGGACCCGCCGGAGCCGTCGTGGTCGGTGCCGACCTTCCACACCTGTCCCTCGGCCACCGGGGTCCCGGTGATGCCGAGCGCCTTCGCCAGCGCGGCCACCCGGTCCTTGGAGACCTCGCCGGACGGCTGGTACACGGCGGCGGAGGCGGGCCCGCCGGGGAGTGTGCCGCCGGCGCGGTAGGTCACGCCGTACGGGTTGGGCTCGCCGGGGGCTATGCCGTTGCCGCCGGCGGAGTGGCCGTCCAGGGCGAGCGCCGGGGGAGTGCCGCCGCCGGCGGCCCCCGCGCCGCTGCCGGAGCCGCCGCCCGCTACGAGGTAGGCGCTTCCGCCGCCGACCAGGAGTACGGCGGCGGCCACGGAGGCGACGACGAGCGCGGCCGACCGACGCCGGACGGGCCGCCCGTCACCGTCCCCCTCGAAACGAGGGACCAGCTGCGCCTCGGACACCGCCCCGACACCGCGACCCCCGTCCTCCGCCGGCACGACGACGCCCGCCTCGTCCTCCGGACGGGCTACGGGGGTGGTGGCGGTTTCGGGTGCTGCTTCGGTGTTCGGGTCGGCCGCGGGGGTGGGGGCCGCTTCTGCCTCTCCGTCGTCAGCTGGCCCATCGTTCGGGCCGGGTGCGGGGGCGGAGGGCGTCTCCCGCTCTGTGGCGGCTGCTTTCGTCTTCGGGTCGGCGACGGTTCGCGGGTCCGTGACGTGTGCTTCGGCCTCGGGACGCGCTGCCGGGTCGGAGGCGGTTTCCGGCTCTGTGGCGGCTGCTTTCGTCTTCGGGCCGGGCGTGGGGTCGGCGGCGGTTTTCGGGCCCGTGACGTGTGCTTCGGCTTCGGCACAAGCCGTGGGAGCGGGGGTCGTGTCCGCTTCCGTGACGGCTGCTTCCGTCTTCGGGCCGGGCGCGGGGGCGGCGCCCTTCGGCTCCGGCGTCTCGGGTGCTGCGCCCGCGGCCGCGTCCTCGTCGTTCTCGGGTCGCTCGCTCTTCACCGCATCGCTCCTTGCCGTGTCGTATCCCGCCTCCCCTGCACGGGGGACGGCGATGGGACGCGGAAGGGGGGCGCGCGGTTCCCTGGGAACGCGCCGGGCGGAACCTGGCGGAGCGCCGCCTAGTCGCCGTAGTCGGACATCGCGTCCAGCAGCCTGGCGGACTTCTTCGGCACGACCACCCCGTGGATGAGCGACGGCGGCACCGGCCGGGCATCGCCGTGCTCAGGAACCACCCAGTGCGGGGCCATCCGCGCGCAGTCCCCCCGCAGCGACGCCAGGTCGCCGTCGAGGTCGGCCGGAGCGGGGGCATGGACCTTGAGGTTCGTCATGACGGCACCGTATGCACGGCAGAGGCCGCGAAGAAAGATCTACTATCGGGTAGTTTTGGCACCTTCAGACCGCCCCCGCCGACCCGGTAGCGTTAACTGTCAATCACGCCTCCCCTCAGGAGAGTCCCAGCCGTGCGCATCGCAGTCACCGGCTCCATCGCCACCGACCACCTCATGACCTTCCCCGGCCGCTTCGCGGACCAGTTGGTCGCGGACCAGTTGCACACGGTCTCGCTGTCCTTCCTGGTCGACAACCTGGACGTGCGCCGGGGCGGTGTCGGCGCGAACATCGCGTTCGGCATGGGACAGCTCGGCACCCGGCCGATCCTGGTCGGCGCGGCGGGCTTCGACTTCGACGACTACCGGGCCTGGCTCGACCGGCACGGCGTCGACACGGAGTCCGTCCGCATCTCGGAGACCCTGCACACCGCGCGTTTCGTGTGCACGACCGACGCCGACCACAACCAGATCGGCTCCTTCTACACGGGCGCGATGAGCGAGGCCCGGCAGATCGAGCTCAAGACCGTCGCCGACCGGGTCGGCGGCCTCGACCTGGTCCTGATCGGCGCGGACGACCCCGAGGGGATGCTCCGCCACACGGAGGAGTGCCGCGCCCGCGCGATCCCGTTCGCGGCGGACTTCTCCCAGCAGATCGCCCGGATGGACGGCGACGAGATCCGGATACTGCTGGAGGGCGCGACGTACCTCTTCTCCAACGAGTACGAGAAGGGGCTGATCGAGACCAAGACCGGCTGGACCGACGAGGAGATCCTCGCGAAGGTCGGCCACCGCATCACCACGCTCGGCGCGCGCGGGGTGCGGATCGAGCGGGTCGGCGAGGAGGCGATCGAGGTCGGCTGCCCCGACGAGGAGCGCAAGGCCGACCCGACGGGCGTGGGCGACGCGTTCCGCGCGGGGTTCCTGTCGGGACTCGCGTGGGGGGTCTCGCTGGAGCGGGCGGCGCAGGTGGGGTGCATGCTGGCGACGCTCGTCATCGAGACGGTGGGTACGCAGGAGTACCAGTTGCGCCGGGGGCACTTCATGGAGCGGTTCACCAAGGCGTACGGGGACGAGGCGGCCGAAGAGGTCCACAGGCACCTGGTCTGAGTCACGGGTGCCGCCGCGTGGGCGCCGGTCGCGCCCACGCGGCGGCGCTCAGGCCACCCGGCGCACGAGGTAGGCCGTTCCTTTCTCCGCGGGTTCCTCACCGACGTACTCCTGGCCCCGCATCTCGCACCACGCCGGGATGTCGAGTCGGGCCGCCTCGTCGTCGGACAGGACCCGCACCCGGCCGCCCACCGGCACGGTCCCGATGACCTTCGCCAGCTCGATGACCGGGATCGGGCAGCGCTTGCCGAGTGAGTCGACGATCAGGTCCTCCGCCTGCCGCACGACCGTCGCCGGCGTCGGGGCGCCCAGCTTCTCCCGCACCCCCGCCACCGCCCCCGGCAGCACCTCCAGGAACCGCTCCACGTCCGCCTCCGCCGCACCCGTCGGCAGCGACACCCGTACGTTCCCCTCGCTCAGGACGCCCATCGCCTTGAGGACATGGCTCGGTGTCAGGGTGCTGCTCGTGCAGGACGACCCCGAAGACACCGAGAAGCCCTCCCGGTCCAGCTCGTGGAGCAGTGTCTCGCCGTCGACGTAGAGACAGGAGAAGGTGACGATCCCGGGCAGCCGCCGCTCCGCGTCCCCCACCACCTCCACGTCCGGCACCGACTCCGCCACCCGCGCCCGGATCCGCGCCGTCAGTTCCCGCAGCCGTACGGCCTCCTGCTCGGCCTCCGCCCGCACGGCCCGCAGTGACGCCGCCGCCGCGACGATCGCCGGCAGGTTCTCGAAGCCGGGCGCCCGCCCCGACTCCCGTTCGTCCGAAGCCCCTTGGACGGCGAACCGCACGCCCTTGCGTACGACGAGCAGCCCCACCCCGGCCGGCCCGCCCCACTTGTGCGCACTCGCCGCGAGCAGCGACCAGTCACCCTCCACCCGCCCCCACCCCAGCGACTGCGCCGCGTCCACCAGCAACGGCACCCCGGCCGCCCGGCACGCCTCGGCCACCTCCGCCACCGGCTGCACGGTGCCCACCTCGTGGTTGGCCGACTGGAGACAGGCGAGCGCGGTGTCCGGGCGCAGTGCGGACGCGTAGGCACCGGCGTCCACCGCTCCCGTCCGCCCCACCGGCACCCGGGTCACGGCTCCGTCCTCCGCCTCCCACACCTCTGCCGCATGGAGGACGGAGGAGTGTTCGACGGCTGACACGATCAGGTGGCGTCCCGTCCGGCGGCGACCGGCCAACGCCCCGGCGATGCCGGTGTGGACGGCCCGCGTACCCGAAGAGGTGAACGTCAGCTCGTCCGGCCGGCAGCCCACGGCCTCGGCCGCCGCCTCCCGCGCCGCGTCCAGCAGCATCCGCGCCTTGCGGCCTTCGCGGTAGAGACGGGAAGGGTCGGCCCAGCCGTCGTCCAGGGCGGCCAACAGTGCCTGCCGGGCGACGGGATGGAGCGGGGCGGCCGATGCGGCGTCGAAGTAGGACACACCGCAACGGTAGAACGTGCTCAGCGGCAGCCGGCCGCGCGACCAGCCGCCACACACCCCGCACCCGCACCCGCGCACGCGCACGAAACCGCACAACCCGAGCCATTGGGCGCCCAATCCCACCCTTAAGGAGTGAGTGGCGGCGCGTATGCCCCCCTCCCCGCGAACCCCCGAAGGGCGTCGGCTAGGGTTTGGTCCGCATAAACATCCAAACCCCTGCCCGACGCAGGGCGGCGACCGACCAGCGAGAAGGCCGCAGCCGAACCGCGCGGGCGAGACTCTCGGGAAGGCGCTACGTGAGTCCCAACGGCTCCGACCGCTCGCCGCGGCGCCCGATGCGGCGGAAGCTGCTGCAGGCAATGACCGCGGGCCTGGTCCTTGCGACCGCTACCGGTTGCACATACAAGGACTTCCCCCGCCTTGGTATGCCCACCCCGACCACGGAAGAGGCTCCGCGGATCCTCTCCCTGTGGCAGGGGTCCTGGGCCGCCGCGCTCGCCGTCGGCGTGCTGGTGTGGGGTCTGATCATCTGGAGCGCCATCTTCCACCGGCGCAGCCGCACCAAGATCGAGGTTCCGGCCCAGACCCGGTACAACATGCCGATCGAGGCCCTGTACACGGTGGTCCCGATCATCATCATCTCGGTGCTGTTCTACTTCACCGCGCGCGATGAGACGAAGCTCCTGAGCCTCAGCAAGAAGCCCGACGTCACGGTCAACGTGGTCGGCTTCCAGTGGAGCTGGGGCTTCAACTACATCACGCCCGTCGACGGTGTCACCGGGGACGCGAAGACCGACGCGAACCTGGACGCGATCCCCGACCGGTTCAAGAAGGACTTCCCGGCCGCCGCCGGCGGTGTCTACGACGTCGGTACGCCGGGTACCAGGAACCCGCAGACCGGCAACCCCGGTCCGACGCTCTGGCTCCCCGAGGGTGAGACCGTCCGCTTCGTCCTGACCTCGCGTGACGTCATCCACTCCTTCTGGGTGGTGCCGTTCCTGATGAAGATGGACGTCATCCCGGGCCACACCAACTCGTTCCAGGTGACCCCGAACCAGCAGGGCACCTTCCTCGGCAAGTGCGCCGAGCTCTGCGGCGTCGACCACTCCCGGATGCTGTTCAACGTGAAGGTCGTCTCC
The DNA here is from genome assembly GCF_055562175.1 of Streptomyces sp. NPDC020958. Lineage (NCBI taxonomy): Bacteria > Bacillati > Actinomycetota > Actinomycetes > Kitasatosporales > Streptomycetaceae > Streptomyces > Streptomyces sp. NPDC020958. The sequence continues at coordinate 270,732 of NZ_JBVHFU010000013.1, forward strand.
CCCGAGCGGTACCAGCAGCACCTCAAGGACCTCGCCAAGAAGGGGCAGACCGGTTACATTCCCGCCGGCATCGCGCAGACGAGCCACGAGAAGAACCGGGAGACGAACAACCTGTGAGCATCCTCAACGAACCCCAGGGTGCCGCGGCAGCTGAAGGCTCTTACGCAGATGAGCTGCCGGTCAGGCGCAAGCAGCCCGGCAACGTGGTCATCAAGTGGCTCACCACCACCGACCACAAGACCATCGGAACGCTGTATCTGGTCACGTCGTTCGCGTTCTTCCTGATCGGTGGAGTGATGGCGCTGCTCATGCGCGCCGAACTCGCTCGCCCCGGTCTGCAGATCATGTCGAACGAGCAGTTCAACCAGGCGTTCACGATGCACGGCACGATCATGCTGCTGATGTTCGCGACGCCGCTGTTCGCCGGCTTCACGAACTGGATCATGCCGCTCCAGATCGGCGCGCCGGACGTCGCCTTCCCGCGGCTGAACATGTTCGCCTACTGGCTCTACCTGTTCGGCTCGACGATCGCCGTCGGTGGCTTCCTCACCCCGCAGGGCGCGGCCGACTTCGGCTGGTTCGCCTACTCCCCGCTGTCGGACGCGGTCCGCTCGCCGGGCCTCGGCGCCGACATGTGGATCATGGGTCTGGCCTTCTCCGGCTTCGGCACCATCCTCGGCGCGGTCAACTTCATCACCACGATCATCTGCATGCGTGCGCCGGGCATGACCATGTTCCGCATGCCGATCTTCGTGTGGAACGTGCTGCTGACCGCCGTCCTGGTCCTGCTCGCCTTCCCCGTCCTCGCCGCCGCGCTCTTCGCGCTGGAGGCGGATCGGAAATTCGGGGCACACGTCTTCGACGCGGCGAACGGCGGAGCGCTGCTGTGGCAGCACCTCTTCTGGTTCTTCGGACACCCCGAGGTGTACATCATCGCGCTGCCGTTCTTCGGCATCATCTCCGAGGTCATCCCGGTCTTCTCCCGCAAGCCGATGTTCGGCTACATGGGCCTGATCGCGGCCACCATCGCGATCGCCGGTCTGTCCGTGACGGTGTGGGCCCACCACATGTACGTCACCGGCGGTGTGCTGCTGCCGTTCTTCTCCTTCATGACCTTCCTGATCGCGGTACCGACCGGTGTGAAGTTCTTCAACTGGATCGGCACCATGTGGAAGGGGTCGCTGTCCTTCGAGACCCCGATGCTCTGGGCCACCGGCTTCCTGATCACCTTCACCTTCGGTGGTCTGACCGGTGTCATCCTGGCCTCGCCCCCGATGGACTTCCACGTCTCCGACTCGTACTTCGTGGTGGCCCACTTCCACTACGTGGTGTTCGGTACGGTCGTCTTCGCGATGTTCTCCGGCTTCCACTTCTGGTGGCCGAAGATGACGGGCAAGATGCTCGACGAGCGGCTCGGCAAGATCACCTTCTGGACGCTGTTCATCGGCTTCCACGGCACCTTCCTGGTCCAGCACTGGCTGGGCGCCGAGGGCATGCCGCGCCGGTACGCCGACTACCTCGCGGCCGACGGCTTCACCACCCTGAACACGATCTCGTCGATCAGCTCCTTCCTGCTCGGCCTGTCGATCCTGCCGTTCCTCTACAACGTGTGGAAGACGGCCAAGTACGGCAAGAAGGTCGAGGTCGACGACCCGTGGGGTTACGGCCGTTCGCTGGAGTGGGCGACCTCCTGCCCGCCGCCGCGGCACAACTTCCTCACCCTGCCGCGGATCCGCAGCGAATCCCCGGCGTTCGACCTGCACCACCCTGAGATCGCCGCCCTGGAGCAGCTGGAGCACGGCCACGTCGCCGCCGCTGTCGCGGGCAGCAAGGAGGCCGGCAAGTGAAGATCCAGGGCCGCATGTTCGTGTGGCTGAGCGTCTTCGTCCTCGCCATGGCGATCGTCTATGGCGTGTGGTCGAAGGAGGCGGCCGGTACCACGGCACTCTTCATGGCCTTCGGCCTGTGCATCATGATCGGCTTCTACCTGGGCTTCACGGCCTCGCGGGTGGACGCCGGTGCCCAGGACAACAAGGAGGCCGACGTCGCGGACGAGGCCGGCGAGGTGGGCTTCTTCAGCCCGCACAGCTGGCAGCCCCTCGCCCTCGGTGTCGGTGGCGCGCTGGCCTTCCTCGGTGTCGCCGTCGGCTGGTGGCTGCTGTACTTCTCGGCGCCCATCATCATGATCGGCCTCTTCGGCTGGGTGTTCGAGTACTACCGCGGTGAGAACCGCACCCAGTAAGCACGCGCCGAGCGCACCGGGAGCCCGGATCCTCCGTCAGGAGGGTCCGGGCTCCCGCTCTTTCCGGCGGCTCCCGCCTTCGGCGCAGCGCCCGTCCCCCGTCCGGGTCAGCCACCGCGCCGAGCCGGAGAACATCTCATAGCGTGACCATATGAGTCTTTCTCCGTGCGCCCGTACCGTCGCCGGCTGCGCCCTGCTGGTGACCGCCCTCGGCGCGGGCGTCACCGCCTGCAGCTCGGACGGCAACCCGCTGTCGGCCAAGCCGTACGACGCGGCGGACCAGGTCTCCTTCAACACCCCCACCGAGAAGGGGAAGCAGGCCGACCCCGACAAGCCCCTCGAGGTGGTCGCCAGGAGCGACGACGACCGGATCACGGACGTCACCGCCCAGGACGCCACGGGTCGCCATGTGGCGGGCGAACTCGACGCCGACGGGCACCGCTGGCACAGCACCTCCCCGCTGGCCGCCAACGCCCACTACACGGTCCAGGTCAGCACCGAGGACGACGACGGCGCGCCCGGCCGCGAGGTCCTCACCTTCGACACCAGCAAACCCACCACCCAGCAACGGTTGAAGGTCACCTTCGGACCCAAGGACGGCGAGTACGGCGTGGGCCAGCCCGTCACCGCCCAACTCGACCACGCGGTGAAGGACAAGGCCCAGCGCGCCGTCGTCGAGCGCGCCCTGCGGGTCGACTCCGTGCCCGCCGTGCAGGGCTCCTGGTACTGGGTGAGCGACAAGGAACTCCACTACCGGCCCAAGGACTACTGGCCCGCCCACGCCACCATCCAGGTGCACAGCAACCTGGACGGCGTCCGGATCAGCGACCGCCTGTGGGGCGGCGCGGCCAAGCCCCTGAAACTCACCACCGGCGACAAGATCCTCGCCCTCACGGACGCGTCCGCCCACCAGATGACGGTGTACCGGAACGACAAGGAGATCGACCAGATCCCCGTCACCACCGGCAAACCGGGCTACGAGACCCGCAACGGCGTCAAGGTCGTCCTGGAGAAGCAGTACTTCGTACGCATGCGCGGCACCACGGTCGGCATCGCCGAGGGCACCTCGGACTCGTACGACCTCCCGGTCTACTACGCCACCCGGGTCACCTGGTCGGGCGAGTACGTGCACGCCGCGCCCTGGTCGGTGGGGTCCCAGGGGTACGCGAACGTCAGCCACGGCTGCACCGGCATGAGCACCTCGAACGCCGAGTGGTTCTTCGACAACGTCCGCCCGGGAGACCTGGTGAAGGTCGTCAACTCCAACGGCGAGGAGATGGAGCACTTCGGCAACGGCTTCGGCGACTGGAACATCACCTGGAAGGACTGGACCAAGGGCAGCGCCCTCGTCAACGGCACCCCGTCCACCCCACCGGTGGACGCGGCGAGGGTCCAGCCCGCGGCATTGTGACGCGCCCCGAAGGGACGCGGGGCGGTAGTCGATATGCGGCTACCGCCGCGTGCGCGCGAACGGCCCCCACCGGCCTGCGCTCGCGCACGGAAGCCGCGCCCCACCCCCTCCTAGGCACTGTCGTCACATTCCCGCCTGCCCCGCGACGCCATGCACGCTCCCCCAGCCTCCGGCCGGGGGGACCCCCAGAGCACGCACCTGACGCCGCAGGGCCGCCCTCCGGGTGACAACGGGAATGTGACGACAGGGCCTCTAGGCGCTCTGCAGCCTCTTCCGCCGCAACAGAGAAGCCAGCGCCCCCGCGAACTCCACCGGCTCCACCGGCAGCGTCACAGCGGCGTCCGCCCGGCTCCAGGTGGCCAGCCACGCATCCTGCGGCCGCCCGATCAGCAACAGCACCGGCGGGCAGTCGAAGACCTCGTCCTTGATCTGACGGCACATCCCCATGCCCCCCATGGGCACGGCCTCCCCGTCCAGGACGCAGACGTCGATCCCGCCCCTGTCCAGCTCGGCGACGACCGCCTGGGGCGTCGCGCACTCCAGGAACTCGACGAACGGCACATCGGGGGCAGGACGCCGGCCGGCGGCCAGCCGTACCTGCTCGCGGGTGTTGGAGTCGTCGCTGTAGACCAGCACCGTGGCGGTCGGCTGCATTGTTCCTCCGAGACGTCAGCGTCGTACGGACAGGACCGATGCGCGGGATGCTACCCCCCTGAACTCCCCGCCAACACCAGTTGGAACACCGCTTCGATGGGCCATCCGGGCAGTACACACGGGGCGGACACTCCGAACGGCACCCCCCGGAGTGAGCGCGAGATAAGCGACCGACATAATGTCGGTCGTGGCGACAGCAACGACAGTAGATACCGGGCACGCGCACCCGTCGGTCAACCGGCCGAACCTCACCAGCGTCGGAACCATCATTTGGCTGAGTTCCGAGCTGATGTTCTTCGCGGCCCTCTTCGCGATGTACTTCACCCTGCGATCGGTGACCGGTCCGGCGCACTGGAAGGAGATGGCGAGCCATCTCAACATTCCGTTCTCCGCGACCAACACCACGATCCTGGTGCTCTCCTCCCTGACCTGCCAGCTCGGCGTGTTCGCCGCCGAGCGCGGGGACGTGAAGAAGCTCCGGGGCTGGTTCATCCTCACCTTCATCATGGGCGCGATCTTCATCGGCGGTCAGATCTACGAGTACACCGAGCTGGTCAAGAAGGACGGGATCTCGCTCTCGTCCGACCCGTACGGCTCGGTCTTCTACCTGACCACCGGCTTCCACGGCATGCACGTGACGGGCGGCCTCATCGCCTTCCTGTTCGTCCTGGGGCGCACCTACGCGGCGAAGAGGTTCACGCACGAGCAGGCGACCGCGGCCATCGTCGTGTCCTACTACTGGCACTTCGTCGATGTCGTCTGGATCGGCCTCTTCGCCACGATCTACCTGATCAAGTAGCCGGGGCCGGCTCCACGCGCCGTAGAAGCGCACATTCCAGAAGCATCGACGCAGAAGATCCTGACACCGGGGTAATCCGTGAAAAAGCTCTCCGCACGACGACGCCATCCGCTGGCGGCGGTCGTCGTCCTACTCCTCGCGCTGGTGGGCACTGGGGGGGCCTACGCCTTTCTCGCGCCCGCGAGCAAGGCTCAGGCCGACGAGACCTCCCAGTCCCTGACGATCGAGGAGGGCCAGAAGCTCTACTCGGTCGGCTGTGCCAGTTGCCACGGCACCAAGGGTCAGGGTTCGTCCGACGGCCCCAGCCTGGTGGGCGTGGGCGCCGCGGCCGTCGACTTCCAGGTCGGCACCGGCCGCATGCCGGCCGCCACCTCGCAGGGCCCGCAGGTCGTCAAGAAGAAGAACATCTACACCCAGGCGCAGATCGACCAGCTCGCGGCGTACATCGCCTCGCTGGGTGCCGGCCCCGAGGTCCCCACCTCGGAGCAGTACGGCTCGGACGGTGCCGACATCGCCAAGGGTGGTGAGCTCTTCCGCACCAACTGCGCGCAGTGCCACAACTTCGTGGGCGCGGGTGGCGCGCTGACGAAGGGCAAGTTCGCCCCGAACCTCGAGGGCGTAGCCCCGAAGCACATCTACGAGGCCATGCAGACGGGCCCGCAGAACATGCCGTCCTTCCCCGACACCACGCTGACGGAGAAGAACAAGAAGGACATCATCGCGTACATCGACGCGGTCAACAGCCCCGACACGGAGAACCCCGGCGGTCTCAACCTGGGCGGCCTCGGGCCGGTCAGCGAGGGTCTGTTCGCGTGGATCTTCGGTCTCGGTGCCCTGATCGCGGTCGCCGTCTGGGTCGCCGCTCGGACCGCAAAGGCCAAGAAGTCATGAGTAGCCAAGACATTCCAGAAGAGAACCTGCCCGCTGAGCAGGACCACGCGCACGGCGCCGTGAGCGTGGCGGACGAGAAGGATCCGTTCGCGGACCCGGGTCTGCCGCCCCACGAGCACCGGATCCAGGACATCGACGAGCGGGCCGCCAAGCGGTCCGAGCGCGTCGTGGCCCTGCTGTTCACGATCTCGATGCTGGCCACCGTCGGCTTCATCGCCTCGTACGTGACGATCCCGCACGACAAGTCGATCTTCGTCTTCCCGCTCGGTCACATCAGCGCGCTGAACTTCGCGCTGGGCATGACCCTCGGAACGGCGCTGTTCTGCATCGGCGCGGGCGCGGTCCACTGGGCCCGCACCCTGATGTCCGACGTGGAGGTCGCCGACGAGCGGCACCCGATCGAGGCCTCTCCCGAGGTCCGTGCCAAGGTCCACGAGGACTTCCGGCAGGGCGCCAAGGAGTCGGCGCTCGGCCGGCGCAAGCTGATCCGCAACACCATGTTCGGCGCGCTGACCCTGGTCCCGCTCTCCGGTGTCGTGCTGCTGCGCGACCTCGGCCCGCTGCCCGGCACCTCGCTGCGGCACACGGCGTGGTCGAAGGGCAAGCTGCTCGTCAACATGAACACCAACGAGCCGCTGCGCCCCTCCGACGTCGCCGTCGGCTCGCTGACCTTCGCCAAGCCCGAGGGCGTCGAGGAGGACCAGGAGGACTTCCAGAACGTCATGGCGAAGGCGGCCCTGATGATCATCCGGCTGCAGCCGGACAACATCAAGGACAAGCGCGAGCTCGAGTGGTCGCACGAGGGAATCGTCGCCTACTCGAAGATCTGCACCCACGTCGGTTGCCCGATCTCGCTGTACGAGCAGCAGACCCACCACGTGCTCTGCCCGTGCCACCAGTCCACCTTCGACCTCTCCGACGGTGCCCGAGTGATCTTCGGCCCGGCCGGTCACGCCCTGCCGCAGCTGCGCATCGGCGTGAGCGAGGAGGGCTACCTCCAGGCGCTCGGCGACTTCGAGGAGCCCGTCGGTCCTGCATTCTGGGAGCGCGGATGAGCACTTCAGAAAACTCAGAGTCCCGCGCCCGCGGGAAGGCACCGGCCGGCGAGCGCGTCGCCGACTGGGCCGACGGACGGCTCGGGATCTACTCCCTCGCCAAGTCCAACATGCGCAAGATCTTCCCCGACCACTGGTCGTTCATGTTGGGCGAAGTGTGCATGTACAGCTTCATCATCATCATCCTGACGGGTGTGTACCTGACGCTGTTCTTCCACCCGTCGATGAACGAGGTGGAGTACCACGGCAGCTACGTCCCGCTCCAGGGCCAGCTGATGTCCGAGGCGTTCAACTCGACCCTGCACATCTCCTTCGACGTGCGCGGTGGTCTGCTCATCCGGCAGATCCACCACTGGGCCGCGCTGATCTTCCTCGCCGGCATGTTCGTGCACATGATGCGCGTGTTCTTCACCGGCGCGTTCCGCAAGCCGCGTGAGATCAACTGGCTGTTCGGCTTCCTGCTGTTCGTCCTCGGCATGTTCACCGGCTTCACCGGTTACTCGCTCCCGGACGACCTGCTCTCCGGCACCGGTGTCCGCTTCACCGAGGGCGCGATCCTGTCGATGCCGATCGTCGGCTCGTACATCTCGTTCTTCCTCTTCGGCGGCGAGTTCCCCGGCCACGACTTCGTCGCCCGGTTCTACTCGATCCACATCCTGCTGCTGCCGGGCATCATGCTCGGCCTGATGGTGGGCCACCTGATCCTGGTCTTCTACCACAAGCACACGCAGTTCGCGGGTCCCGGAAAGAGCGAGAAGAACGTCGTCGGCATGCCGCTGCTGCCGGTCTACATGGCCAAGGCCGGAGGCTTCTTCTTCCTGGTCTTCGGTGTCATCGCGGTCATCGCGGCGACCACCCAGATCAACCCGATCTGGGCCATGGGCCCGTACCGCCCGGACCAGGTGTCCACCGGCGCCCAGCCCGACTGGTACATGGGCTTCGCCGAGGGTCTGATCCGTTACATGCCCGGCTGGGAGATCAACCTCTGGGGCCACACCCTGGTCCTGGGCGTCTTCATCCCGCTGGTCCTGTTCGGTCTGGTCCTCGCGGCGATCGCGGTCTACCCGTTCCTGGAGTCCTGGATCACCGGCGACAAGAGCGAGCACCACATCCTGGACCGCCCGCGCAACGCCCCGACCCGTACCGGTTTCGGTGTCGCCTGGGTCACCGTCTACATGGTCGGTCTGATCGGTGGTGGCAACGACCTGATCGCCACCCACTTCCACCTGTCGATCAACGACGTCACCTGGTTCGTCCGGATCTTCTTCTTCGCCGGACCGGTGATCGCGTTCATCGTCACCAAGCGGATCTGCCTCGGCCTCCAGCGCCGGGACCGCGACAAGGTGCTGCACGGTCGCGAGACCGGCATCATCAAGCGGCTCCCGCACGGTGAGTTCATCGAGGTCCACGAGCCGCTCTCGCAGGAGCAGCTGCACACCCTCACCGCCCACCACCAGTACGAGCCGGCCCAGGTCGGCCCGGCGGTGGACGAGAACGGTGTCGAGCGCAAGATCAAGGGGTCCGAGAAGCTCCGCGCCAAGCTGAGCAACGCCTACTACGGCGAGGACAACCAGATCCCGAAGCCGAGCGTCGAGGAGTACAAGGAGATCACGAGCGGCCACGGCCACCACTGATCGACGGCGTCGCCACGCCTCGGTCGAAGGGCCCCCGTCCGGTGTACGGACGGGGGCCCTTCGCCGTGCCCGGGGCTGGATAGGGTGGGTCCGGAAACCGTTTTTACGCCGGTACGACACTCAGGAGCGGCCCCATGAGCGCTGTGACCCCCGCTGGAGGCGACACCGCGGCGGGCCGTTCCTGGCCCGCGGTGCTGAACGCGCTGCTGTACGGCCAGGACCAGAGCGCCGACGCGACGGCCTGGGCGATGGACCAGATCATGCGCGGCCAGGCCACCGACGCCCAGATCGCGGGCTTCGTGGTCGCCCTCAGGGCCAAGGGCGAGACGGTCGACGAGATCAACGGGCTCGTCCGCACGATGTACGAGCACGCCAACGTCATCGAGGTGCCGGGCCGCACCGTCGACATCGTCGGGACCGGCGGCGACGGCGCGAAGACGGTGAACATCTCCACGATGTCCGCCCTGGTGGTGGCCGGCACCGGCGCGAAGGTCGTCAAGCACGGCAACCGGGCGGCCTCGTCCGCCTCCGGGGCCTCGGACGTCCTGGAGAAGCTCGGCGTCAACCTCGACCTGACCCCGCAGCGGGTCGCCGAGGTGGCCGAGGAGGCCGGCATCACCTTCTGCTTCGCCGTCAAGTTCCACCCGGCGCTGCGGTACGCGGGCGCCGCGCGCGGCCAGCTGGGCATCCGCACGGTCTTCAACATCCTCGGCCCGCTGACCAACCCGGCGCGGGTCCGGGCCCAGGCGGTCGGCGTCGCGGACCCCCGCATGGCCCCCGTGGTCGCGGGCGTCTTCGCGGAGCGCGGCAACTCCTCCCTGGTGTTCCGCGGCGACGACGGCCTCGACGAACTGACGACGACCGCCACGTCCCGGGTCTGGACCGTCCGCGACGGCAAGGTCACGGAGGAGACCTTCGACCCCCGTGACGTCGGTATCGACCTGGTCCCCGTGGAGGCGCTGCGGGGCGGCGACCCGTCGTACAACGCGGAGGTCGCCCGCAGGCTCCTGGACGGGGAGACGGGCCCGGTACGGGACGCGGTGCTGCTCAACTCGGCGGCGGCGCTGGTGGCCCTGGACCCGGGCCCTGGAACGCTCGCCGAACAGCTCTCGGCGGGCATGACCCGGGCCGCGGAGTCGATCGACTCGGGCGCGGCCAAGCGGGCCCTGGAACGCTGGGCGGCGGCGACCCACAGGTAGAGGGGGCGCCGTCAGGAGGGTGTGAGGGGGGGGGCGGGGCCCCCCGCCCCCCCCCCCCCACCCCCCCGGGGAGCGGGCCCGAGGTTGGCGGGCCCGGTCACGTGTCCAACGGTTTGTTCCCCGGGAAGGGTTTCACTGAAGGAGGCCCGCGCGC
>NZ_JBVHFU010000014.1:0-262008 GCF_055562175.1 Streptomyces sp. NPDC020958
CGGTCGCGAGGGTGTCCAGGTTGTTCGTCACACAACGATCTTGGACACCCTCGTTTACGTCTCTACAGGCACCCCTTGGAATAGATCATCTAGGCCAGCGCAGCCCGTACCGCGTCGACGAGCGAGGTCGCGCGGGGGTCCTCGGCGCCCTCGACGATGCTGTTCATGACGTAACCGAAGGCGACGCCGTGCTCGGGGTCGGCGAAACCCAACGAGCCGCCCCGGCCGGGATGGCCGAAGGCGCTCGGACCGGTCAGGGGGTTCGTCTCCACGGGCAGCATGTAACCGGAGGCGAAGCGGACCGGGAACATGATGACCTTGTCCGTCCCGGCGGCCTGCTCCGCGGTCGCCGCCGCCAGCGTCCCGGGGCTGAACAGCCGTACCCCGTCCACCTCCCCGACCAGCGCGGCGTACATCCGGGCGAGGCCGCGCGCGGTGCAGATCCCGTTGGACGCGGGGATCTCGGCGGCCTGTACCTCGGCCGAGTTGAAGTCGATCTCGGCGGGGTCGGTGAGGGCGAACGCCCGGTTGCTCAGCGACCGCGGATCCTGCAGCGCCGCGACGAACTCGCGCGCCTCCGGCGGCACGGCGTCCAGCGGTACGGTGCTCAGGTCGACCTCCGGTTTCGGGTACACCATCCGGCTGACCCGCGCCCGTTCGGCCGCCGGCAGCCCGATGAAGAAGTCCAGCCCGAGCGGCCCGGCGACCTCCTCCGCGAAGAACCGGCCGGGCGTACGGCCGGACACCCGCCGGATCACCTCCCCGACCAGCCACCCGAAGGTCCGCCCGTGGTAGCCGTGCGCGGTCCCCGGTTCCCACTGCGGCCGTTGCCCGGCCAGCGCGGCCACCATCGCGTCCCACCCGAGCGCGTCGCCGAGCGGCACCGGCCGGTCCAGCGTGACCAGCCCGGCTCGGTGCGACAGCAACCACCGCACCGGAATGTCCGCCTTGCCGTTCGCCGCGAACTCGGGCCAGTACGCCGCCACCGGTGCGTCGAGGTCCAACTCACCCCGCTGGGCGAGCAGATGAGCGGCGGTGGCGGTGGCTCCCTTGGTCGCGGAGTACACGAGCTGCAAGGTGTCCCGCTCCCAGGGCCGCCCGGTACCGGGATCGGCGACCCCGCCCCACAGGTCCACCACCGGCCGCCCGTCCCGGTACACGCACACGGCTGCCCCGACATCCCCGCGCTGCTCGAAGTTGGCGGCGAACGCCTCCCGTACACCCTCGAACCCGGCTGCGACTTCCCCGTGGATCAGCGTCATGCCCACATCATGACAGCGGGGCGGCCTCCCGCGTCGTCACCAGGGCAGCTCCCCCTCGTCGTCGAAGTAGCCGCCGGTCGGGCCGTCGTCCGGCAGGGTGGCGAGCCGGACCGCGATCGCCGCGCCCTGTTCCGGGGTGCGCACGCCGTGGAAACCGTTGAGGTCGGTCGCGCAGTAGCCCGGGCAGGCCGCGTTGATCAGGATGTTCGTGCCGGCCAGCTCCTTGGCGTACTGCACGGTCACGGCGTTGAGGAACGTCTTCGACGGCGCGTAGGCCACCGAGATCGGGCCCGTCTCCGCGCCCGGGGTGGACTGCCGGGTGAGCGAGCCGACGCTGCTGGACATGTTCACGATCCGCGGCGACGCCGAGCGGCGCAGCAACGGCAGCATCGCGTTGGTGACCCGGATGACGCCGATGACGTTGGTCTCCACCGCCGCCCGTACCGTCGCGACGTCGACCGTGGTGGGCAACTGCTGCGGGCCGCCGGTGATCCCGGCGTTGTTCACCAGCACGTCGAGCCGTCCGGCGCGCTCCTCGACCAGCGCGGCGGCGGCGGCCACGCTCGCGTCGTCGGTCACGTCCAGCGGCACGCCGAACGCGTCCACGCCCGCCGCCCGCAGCTTGGCCACGGCACCCTCGCGCGCCTCCTCGCTCCGGGCACCGACCCCGACCCGCCAGCCGAGGGCGCCGAGGCCCGCGGCGATCTCGTATCCGATCCCCTTGTTCGCACCGGTCACCAGCGCGACCGTCTGTCCGTCTGCCTGTCCGCCGGTCTGTCCATCGGTCTGTTCGTTCATGCCGTCGATCCTGGTCCCGGCAGCCCCGGCCCGGCCAACACCGATCGGGTGGCCGGCGATACCCACCGGGTATCGATCCCGGCCGGCCGCAGTAGCATGGCGAGGTGGAGACGCGTGAGCTGCGCTATTTCGTGGCCGTCGCCGAGGAACTGCACTTCGGCAGGGCCGCCGAGCGGCTCGGCATCGCCCAGCCCCCGCTGTCCCGGGCGATCGGCCTGCTGGAACGGCGCCTCGGCGCGACCCTGCTGGAACGCACCAGCCGCGCGGTCACCCTGACCGACGCCGGTTCGGTGCTCCTGCGGGAGGCCCGCGCCGCCCTGGACGCCGTGGCGGCGGCCGAGCGCCGCACCCGCCGCGCCGCTCTCGCCGCCACCGGCCACCCCGGCGTGGTCCTCGCCACCAAGGCGGGCGCCTCCGGCGAACTCCTGGCGAAACTCCTCGACGCCTACGCCGCCGAACCCGACGCGGTCACCGTCGACCTCCTCCTGTGCGGCATCGGTGAACAGGAGCACATGCTGCGCGACGGCCGCGCCGACGTCGCCCTGCTGCACCTGCCGTTCGACTCCACGGCGGGCCTCGACACCGAGGAACTGCTGACGGAGAACCAGGTCCTGGTCCTCCCCGCCGGGCACCCCCTCACCACCCGCCCGCACGTCCGGCTGGCCGACGCCACCGACCTGCCCGGCCTGCCGCTGCCCCGCTGGCCCCGCCCGGACGGCACCTACCCCGACGGCCCCGGCCCCCAGGCCCGCGACCACGCCCAGCTGCACCAGCTGATCGCACTCGGCCGCGCCTGCTGGGTGGCGCCGGAGTCCTGCCGTACCCAACTGCGCGAGGACCTCGCGACCGTACCCGTTCTGGACGCGCCACCCGTCACCACCGTGATCGCCTGGCCCCCGCACAGCAGGTCGAGGGCGGTCGCCGGACTCGTCAGGGCCGCGACGGCGCTCTGAGCCCGGGACACGAGCGGTGCCCAGGAGGCAGAACCCCCTGGGCGCAAGTTGCTCTGTCTGCCGTCAGCCGTCAGCCGTCAGTCGTCCGTGGCCGTGACGTCCGAGGCGTACACGAGCGCCACCCGGTGGTTGTACTGGATGGTGTACATCGCCTTCGCCCCGGTGACGACCGTGCCGCTGGAGGGGAAGAAGTCGTCCGTCAGGGACGGCGCCACGGTGGCCACGTAGGCCTGACCGGCCGGGACGGTGTACATGCTGAGCGGCGCCTGCGTCGACGGCGAAAGCCCCGCCGGGTACTCGGCGGCGTCCGGGTAGCTGGACCCGTACACCGCCACCGGGGCCGTACCGGCCGCCGAGATCACCTTCACCCCGTGCGCGGGCGCGGTGTTGCAGCCGTGCGGGTTGTAGAACCACACCTTCGCGCCGCTGTACCAGACGGCCGTCCAGTCACCGTCCTGGTCGGCGACCACGAACTGCTGCCCGGCCGCCGCCGTGCTGCCCCAGTCGTTGATGCGGTCGGTACCGGCCGCGCCCGGGTGCAGCGCCTGGTCCCCGAAGAGCGGAGCGGTGTCGCTGGGCTCGGTGCGCAGGTAGACGAAGTTCGACGGCTGCTGCGTCTCGGTGCACGCGGTGGTGGCGCCGGTCGGGTCGTCGGAGGGGCAGATCTGCACGGTCTGCAGGTTCTCGTGGAACCGGGGCGCGATGGTGACCACCGAGCCGACCGGGCCGACGCCGTGCCACCCGGTGTGCACCCCGAGCAGGCTCATGAAGTGGTTCCAGTCCCACGACGGGCCCGGATCCCAGTGCATGCTGGAGACGAGCGACGACTTCGGACCGACGACGTTGTCGTGCCCGAGGATGTGCTGCCGGTCCAGCGGTATGCCGAACCGGTCGGCGAGGTACCGCACCAACTCGGCCGTGGCCTCGTACTGCGCCTCGGTGTACCAGGCGCCGCCGTGCGCGGCGTACCCCTCGTGCTCGATACCGATCGAGTGCATGTTGGTCGAGTAGTTGCCCGCCTGGAAGGCGAGGTCCTTCGTCGGCACCATCTGCGTCACCGCGCCGTCGGAGGACCGCATGACGTAGTGCGCCGAGTTACCGCCCGGCTGCTGGAACAGGTTGATCGCGGTGTCGTACGACGTCTCGGTGTCGTGGATGACGATGCTGTCGATGCGGATGCCGTTGGCGGGGCGGTTGGACACCTGGCCGTTGGACGCCGCCGCCGGGACGAAGGTGCACGCGACGGTGGCGGGGCACTCGGTGTCCGTGGTCACCGCGGCCTTCAGGTGCAGGCCGGCCAACTGCCCGGTGTCCGGCCGGACACCGCTGTCGGCGGCCAGCCGCACCCGCTCTCCGTCGGCCGTGGTGCGCGCCGCACCCGCCTTGATGGTGGCGAACACCCGCCCGGCGAAGGCCGCAGCGCCCTGCTGTCGCCCGGACTGGCTGTAACGGGCCACGGCCGCGTACCAGTCGCCGGGATCCGCGGAGACGGCACCGGTGGCGGCCTTCTGGTACGAGGCGAGCAGCGCGGCACCGCCGCGGATGTTGGCCGCCGGGTCGCCGCGCAACTCCGCCGCCGACAGACCGGTCAGCCCGGCGGCGGCCCGCAGGGTGTGCAGGCCCGGATCGGCGGCCAGCTTCGCCAACTCCCCCCGCCCCGCCGCCCCCGCGCCGCCCCCGGCCATCATCGCCGGGGTGACGTCCGTGAGGTGCATCGGCCCGTACCCGCCGTCCGTGCTGTACGCCCCGGCGTGCGTGTCCCAGGCCGACTCCTGGTACGCCACCGCGAGCAGCACCTGACGGGGCACGTGGTAGGCGTCGGCGGCGGCGTCGAACTCCCCTTGCAGGCCGGTGCTCCCGGCCACGACACCACCGGCGGCCAACGCCGGCACCGGCACGGCCGCCGCACCCGCGACGACGAGCGCGGCGACGGCGGTCAGCACGGCCGAACGGTGGCGTCGCGACGTGTCCTCGCGTCTGGATTTGCTTGAGCTCATAAAGGGTCCCCGGACCTCAGCGGAAACAACTGGTCCAGCGAAAGACGTATGTGACGAGGCATCGGTTCATCTACCGGGCTGGGCTGGACAGGTTCCAGCCCAGCCCGCACACGGCCCGTCGTCCCGGTTTTGGTCTGCTCGCGATCTCGCACACCGCTATGTCAGTGGCACCGGCTACGTTGCTGGGCATGACAAGTTGGATCGACTGCGGCGTCATGGCCTGGGTGGACGAACAGCCGTACCGGGAAGATGAAACCGTCCTGGTCTACTTCAAGGGAACCAGCCTGGCCGCCATGGCCGAAGGCCTCTCCGCGCTGCAGCGACCGCCGTTCGCCCACGGCACCGACACGGCTCCCGGCGACTGGGGCGTGATCGTGCACCACATGTTCAACCGCGACGACTACGACGAGATCGACTACCGCGAACTGTGCCCTGAGGGCGCTGAGCTGATGGTGTTCGTGCCCAATCCGTGCGTTGCCAAGGCCCACGGACCCAAGGCGTACCACTACAAGGACGGCCGGATATCGTCCTGCATCGACTACGAAGACCCCGAATACGTCGGAGAGTACTGGCCCAACAAGATGGCTCCCCTCATCTCGGCGGCCGGCCTGGACCCTCGGAGCGAGAATCGTGAGGAGCAGCTGACCCAGCTGATCTGTGACCATCTGGGACTGCCCGCACTGGATCGCGACGCCATTTCGGTGGACCGTGGCCTGGTGGCCTCCTTGTACTAGGAGGTCTGTGCACTCCGGGCGTCGCCGACCGACACAGAGGTTCTCCATGGCATTCCTCACCGAGTACACCGTCACCGCAAGCCCCGACCGTCGCATTGTCGAGGTCTACGACGCCGACGCGTACCTCGGTGACGGGGCAGCCTTGAAAGCCGCGGAAGTACAGGTGGTGGCGGGCAACGGCTACCACCTGTACCTGCTCAGCGGTCAGCCCGACATCGACGTGAAGGTCACCGTCCGCATCTGGGACACACCCCCCGAGCCCCCCGCCGAGGCCGAGGGCCACACTCCGGTCACCATCGAGTCCGAGACCGGCATCCTCGTCGTGAACCAGTTGACCCGGGGACCGGCCGGTGAGATGACCTTGCCCCGCCCGGGCGTTTACGAGGGCTACGCGTGGTGGGCCGGACGCGAAGCGGCCTCCGTCTACTACGACGAGATCCTGGCCGGCATCACCGACGACTGGACCCCGGAGCAGATCCGGCAGGCCTGGACCGAGTGCACCGCCGACGAACGCTACGTCCTCGAGCTTGCCTTCACCCGGGCACCCGAACCGGACGACGAGGACGACGAGGACGACGACTGACCGCCGCCCGATGCAGCACACGTGGGGCGACTGCGGAGGTCAACGTGCGGAGCGGAGGCGGGTCAGCACATGGGCGTCGAGGAAGCCGCGTTCCGAGGCCGGGTCGTGGATGAGCCGGGCGAACGTGTCGAGCCCGGCCCCGGCCAGCAACTCGGCGAAGCGGTCCACCGGCCAGCTGTAGGCAGGCGTCACCTTGTGGTCGAAGCGGACCGGTTCCGGTCCGTCGGTCGCGAAGAACGAGACCAGGAGCAGACCACCGGGGTCCAGGACACGTGCCTGTTCGGCGAGCAGCGCGGGCAGTTCCCCGGGCGGGGTGTGGATCATCGAATAGTGGGCCAGCACCCCGCCGAGCGCGCCGTCCTCGACGGGCAGGGCCTCCATCCGCGCCTCGTCGAACCGCAGCGCCGGATGGGACCGCCGGGCGTGCGCGACCATGCCCGGGGACAGGTCGAACCCGCAGGCGTCGAGCCCCAGGTCGTGCAGCATGGCCGTCAGATGCCCCGGCCCGCATCCGACGTCGGCCACCCGCAGGTTCCCTGTCGCGCGCACCAACTCGGCGAAGGAGCTGATCATGTTGCGCGCGAACGGACGCCCCTCCAACTTGTCGGCGAACAGCGACGCGTACAGCTCGACGACCCCGTCGTAGGCCGCCCTGGTCTCATCCTGGTGCTGCGTCATGAGCAGGAAAGCTAACACCCTTACAGAACAACGTAGTTGTGAGCGCCTGTTCGGCGCCGTCGCCGTCGAACTCCACGACCCGCGGCACCCGGCATCCCAGTACGCACGCGAGTACAAGAAGGCCGTCGCCGCGCGGCTCGCCGACACCGCCCGTGAAGCCGGCGCCGCCGACCCCGAACAGCTCGGCGAACACCTCGCGCTGCTCCTCGACGGCGCCGCGGCCCGCACCCGGGTCCTCGATGCCGACGCCTTCCCCACCGCCGCCGCCATCGCCGCCGTCCTCATCGACAACGCCATCCCCGCCACGGCGGGCGACGACCGGCCACGGGAGGATGTGCCACGTTGACGTGGCACGCCGCGGCCGGACCGGACACACTGCCGGTCGCGCGGCCGCACCCGCCGGTACGCGACACCGGCTGCCCGGCACCGGGCCGCACCTGCGGGCTGTCACGGAACTGGCCGCCCGCCCGCTGAGGACGGCAGCAGAATCCGTTCGACCGGCGGCACGTCAGCGGCGACTGATCGCACAAGCCCCTCCGCGCGGACGAACGACGACCGCTGCGAACCGGAGACCTGCCACCCCTC
This sequence comes from Streptomyces sp. NPDC020958, assembly GCF_055562175.1. Classification (NCBI taxonomy): domain Bacteria; kingdom Bacillati; phylum Actinomycetota; class Actinomycetes; order Kitasatosporales; family Streptomycetaceae; genus Streptomyces; species Streptomyces sp. NPDC020958. The sequence continues at coordinate 7,591 of NZ_JBVHFU010000014.1, forward strand.
GCGCCGGCCCGAAACGAAGGCGGACAGCCAGTCCACTCGCGACGCTCGGGCAAGCAGACGTCTTCGAAAGGGGAGACGCGGACCATCCAGTGAGCCGCGCTCCCCAGTTGCGCGTTCGCGCCCCTACAGCACGCTCTCGTCGACCGTGTAGATCATGCTGCGGACCGGGGTGAGCTCCTGGAGTCGGGCCGAATCGGCTGCGGCAGCGCGCCCTGCGGAGGAGGCAAAGGCTGCACGTAGTTCCTCCATCGTGTCCCATTCCAATTCGGCGACCAGGTAGTACGGTTCGCCGCCGCGGACGGCGACCGCGTCGCGCCCGAGCGTGTAGCAGCGCAGCCCCGGGAGTCGGCGTACGAGCGGGAGGTGGACTTCGCGGTAGTGGCGGTCGAATGCTGCGGGGTCGGCCGGCGTCTCGTACAAGACGATGAAGCGGGCGGTCAACGGGTGGCCCTGCGATAGCGGGTGAGGACGGCGGGACCGACCTGTTGCGCCGACAGGCACTCCAGCTCCGCGTGAGGGCCGCCCGCGGGGAAGAGCCGGTCGCCGGTGCCGAGGACGGTGGGGAAGGTCAGCAGCCGGTATTCGTCGATCAGGTCCTCGGCCATCAGCTGGCGCACGATGCTGAGGCTGCCGATGACGACCACATCGCGCGCTTCCTGCTTGACGGCGTCGATGACGTCGCCTTCCAGGATCCGCGAGTTCGCCCACGCCGCGGTGTCCGTGCCGCTCGGCGTGCGGGAGGCGACCAGTTTCGGGGCGGCGTTCATGCGTGCGGCGAACGGGCCCTCACGTCCGGGCCACAGGCGGGAAAAGATCTGCCAGGTCGTGCGGCCGAACAGCAGCACGCCGTCGTCCAGCGTGCGGCCGAGCCGGAACTTGTCCCCGTCGACGGCTTCGCGGCCGTGCCGCAGCGCCCAGCCGCCCAGCGGCGTCCCCTCCGAACCGGTGGGGTCGGACATGATCCCGTCTACGGTGACGAACCCGATCACGATGATGCTCACAGCGATGTTCCTCTCGCTCAGGTCGAATGCTCACCGGTACATACCGGCGCCGCCCATCCGACTCATCGCTCCGGTGCGAAATCCCCGGCAGGAATGTGCCGCGGCAGCTCGAAGACGTCGAAGACGCCCGGATCGGCGAAGACGACGTTGTGCGCCACCAGGCCGCCGGTGACGGTGAGCACCTGCAGGGTGTGCAGCCGGTGCCCGCCGCCGGGTTCCGGCGCGTACGCCGCCAGCGCAGGCTGCCCGTTCGCCGAGAGCTCCCGCACAGCCCAGCCGGTGCCGCGCGTCCGGAAGACGCGCTCCAGGAACCGGCCGTAGTCGGTGCTGCCCCGGTACCACAGCGCAACCGGCGGCATCTCCAGGATCGCGTCCTCGGCCAGCAACCGCACCAGTGCGGGCACATCGGCGGCCTCGAACGCCCGCACATACCGCTGCACCACCGCCCGCACCCCGGGATCGTCCGGCTCACGCACCACATCCGGACCGCCCGCGCCCGCGAGGGCGGCACGAGCGCGCTGCAGCGCGCTGTTGACCGCCGCCACCGTGGTTCCCAGCTGTTCGGCGACCTCGGCCGCAGTGAACCCCAGCACCTCCCGCAGCACCAGCACTGCACGCTGCCGGGCCGGAAGCACCTGCACCGCAGCCACCCACGCCAGGCGCAGGTCAGCCCGCGCCTGGACATCCAGCCGCGCATCAGGAAACGGCTCCAGCCAGGGGACATCGAGCGCCGGCGTCAGCGCAGCCTCCGGATCGTCGCTTGGCGCACCCAGCCCACACGGCAGAGGGCGCCGACCACGCCCCTCCAGCGCGCTCAGGCACGCGTTCGTTGCGATCCGGTACAGCCAGGTACGCACCGACGCGCGCGCGGGGTCATACCGATCCCGGGCCTTCCAGGCGCGCAACAGTGTCTCCTGAACCACATCCTCGGCCTCGTGGAACGAGCCCAGCATCCGGTAACAGAACGCGAGTAGCTCACCCCGGTACGACTCGAAGTCCACCGGCCCATGATGCCGTACGCCGCTCTCAGCCCGACATCCAATTCAGTCCGCCCAGATCAGCGTGCTGCGCACGACCAACTTCGCTGTCGAAGGACAGTGGTCAAGGCCATTGAGAGGCTGCAATGAGTCACCAAACCGATCGAAACTTCAGAGCTTGGGTTCTACGGGAAAGGGGAGCTTGTCCGCCCAGCTGGCCAGGGCCGCCGCCGCGATCTCCCGGGCCTCTCCGCCAACTGCCGTTTCCTTGAGCAGGGTCCGCTCCGCGTTGGGGACGCTCAGTTCACGGTAGTACTGGAGGTCCTCGAATCCGTTGACCCCGACGTCGTGACTGGTGGCGGCATAGACGGGCCGTGAGACGCGGGCCCAGTAGCAGGCCACCAGGCACATGGGGCACGGCTCGCTGCTGGAGTACATCACGGCGTCTTCCATGAGGTGGCGGCCGAGCTTGCCGCCCGCGGCCCGCAGGGCCATGACCTCGGCATGCGCGGTCGGGTCACGGAGTTCGACGACCGAGCTGGTCCCGGTGGCGACCGCACCGACCTCACACCTCGCGAACGGCTCCTCGCCGCCTTCGACGTTCCCCCCGACTCCCCTCTGTGCCCCTACATCGCCGTCGCCGTCGAACTCCACGACCCGCGGCACCCGGCATCCCAGTACGCATGCGAGTACAAGAAGGCGGTCGCCGCGCGGCTCGCCGACACCGCCCGTGAAGCCGGCGCCGCCGACCCCGAACAGCTCGGCGAACACCTCGCGCTGCTCCTCGACGGCGTCGCGGCCCGCACCCGGGTCCTCGATGCCGACGCCTTCCCCACCGCCGCCGTCCTCATCGACAACGCCATCCCCGCCACGGCGGGCGGCGACCGGTGACGGGAGGATGTGGCCACATCGTCGGGGCAACCGTCAGTGCGACTCACAGCCTGGGCACCTCAAGACCGCACATCCGCGGATGCACCAGCCGCCGCTCACCCCCGCACACCCGGAGACGGAACTGCTCGGGCCCAGGCCGCCCCGCGGAGTCGAAGGCGGCCACGACCTCCTCCACGCGCTCCCACAGCCGCACCGGCCCCGCCTCCCGCACCTCCCACCCGCCGTCGTCGCCCGGCGTCAGCGAAGCGGCGGAGCCATGGACGACGTCGACCAGGTGCACGACCCCGCCCACGGTGGTCATCTGGGCGTCCGGCACCGCGCACTGGGCGAGGAAGCGCAGGTGAAACGCCTCCGGACCGGCGGCCGAGATCCGCTCGGGCCCGTACCGCGCCGCCCGGCCCCGCTCCGGCAGTCCTGCGGCCCAGTGGGCGGGGTTCCCGAAGGCCGGAGCCGCCTGCGCCCGGACCGACATGAAGGAGACGGTGCCGGGCAGCAGCGGCCCCTCGGCCGTGCCGTCCCCGGCGACGGTGAGGAGCACGCGCGCGTACCCGTACAACCACCCCGACAGCGTGAGCAGGATCTTCCCGCCCGGCCGGGTCTGCGCGACGAGCGCGTCCGGCACGGAACGGAAGGAGCAGGCGGCCACGATCCGGTCGAAGCGGGCCTCGGGCCAGTAGCCGTACAGCCCGTCCGCCACGGCCAGGGTCGGCGTGTAACCGCAGCCGTACAGCGCGTCCGCCGCCACCGCCAGCCGGCGCGGATCGACCTCGATGCTCGTCACGTCGGCGGACCCGAGGCGCTCGCAGGCCAGCGCGGTGGAGTAACCGCTGCCGGTGCCGATCTCCAACACCGTGTGCCCGTCCTCCAAGTCGGCATCGGCCCACATCCGCAGGACCAGGGACGGCAAGGTCGAGGACGAGGTCGGCGCCCCGCCGTGCCGGACCCCGGGCGCGGTCCAGTCCGGCTCCTCGTCGTCGAACTGGGTGATCAGCGTGGCGTCGGAATACGCGGCGGCAAGCCACTTCCCGGGGTCGAGTTCGGCAGTGACGGGCTCCCACACCGTGAGCCCGTGCTCGTCGGACTTCCCGGTGGCGAGGTAGAAGCCGGGCACGAACCGATGCCGGGGCACCTCCGCAACGGCCGCCAGCCACCGCAGATCACCCACCGAGCCGTCCCGCGCGAGCCCCTCCGCCATCTCCCGCCGCAGCCGAACGGCATCGACCTCGACGTCACTTCGCGTCGTCACGGCCCTCTCCTTCCTCCCCGCTCAGGATGTCGGCGAACGCGGCGGCGATGGCCGGCGCGTCCGGAAGCCACCCCCACTGCCCGTTCGGATTGCACTCGATCGCCCACCAGTCCTCGGGAGCCGTCCCCTCACCGGTGAGCGCGAAGTCGAAACAACCGAAGACCAGCCCGAACGAGGCCAGATAGCCGTGCAGAGCGGCCCGCACCGTCCCCGGGACCTCGACGGGGGTGTGCACCAGCCGCCCCCAGTCACCCCGCCGCCAGTCCAACGCACCGTCCGGCGTGGTGATCCGCTGCGCGAACACCCGACGCCCGACCACGGTGACCCGTACGTCCCCGCTCTTGGGCACCTCGGCCTGAAAGAGGTGCGCGGTCACCGAGACGGAGTCGTCCAGCGCGTCGGCGTCGATCAGCTGGGCCCAGATCGCCCCGGCCCGCCCGTCGGTCCCCTCCGGCAGCCCCCGGAACGACTTGTAGACGACCCGCCCGTGTTCGACGGCGAACCTCCGTGCCTCCGTCACGTCATTGGTGACGAGGGTCGCCGGAACACGCAGACCCAGCGCGGCGAACCTCTGCAACTGGACGGGCTTGAAGTCGGCGCGGGCCACGGCGGCCGGGTGATTGACGTACAGCGCACGACTCAGGCCGTTCAGCACGCCGCCGAGCCCATGACGTGCCTCGGCGGCGGCGAACTCCCGTGCCTGCTTGGGCAGTCGACCGAAGCGGGCGGCGTACGGGGTGGGGCGACGCCAGTAGACCGCGGTCACGGCCGCCACCTCCACCTCCCGACTGGCGGTACGCAACCACCCGCCCCACACCGACTCGCCCGACCCCGCCTCGCAGTGACCGAGCCGGAACCCGAAACCGAGGTCCGGCCCGACATCCCCCGGATCCACGCGCACGACGTTGGCACCACGCTCATTCAGGGCCTCGACGACCCGATCCGCGGTGACGTCCTCCAGCGCGGTGAGCACGAGAACAGTGGCTCCCACGGCTCAGTCCGACTCGTAGTCGGTCGTGTTGTCGTCCTGAGTCTGCGGCTGGGGCTGCTGCCCGTCCCCACCACCGGAGACCGACGCCGTCCCCGTCGTCCGCGACGTCCCGTGCTTGCCCATCTCGACCACCCGACCGCAGGCGTCCGCGTACACGGCGGTCTGCGAGACGCCATCCAGCACGACGGACGCGTACGCGGGAGGCCCGACAGGCAGGCGGTCGGTCACCAACCTCAGGGCCCAGGGCACCTGAACTGCCGTTTTCGACATAGCTTTGCTCACCGTTTCGTTCGAGGTTCTCAGCGGCGGAATGTCAGGCTTCCGAGCGAGCGGCCAGCCGTGACCGCCCCCTCTTGACCAGGGACATGAGGGAACGCGGGGTGCACAGGTCACCCTCGTAGCGCGGCGGCGCAAGCCAGTAGGTGCCGGGCGGCTGCTGCCGATCGAGGCGCGGTACGCCGAGATAGGTGCCGCGCCCCAGGCATGTGGCGACGTCGTCGTACGCCCAGGCCAGGCCGGCGTGCCCCTGAATCAGGGCGTAGTACGTGCCGCCCGTGGCACGCCGGTCGTAGATGATCGAGCCGCCCAGTAAGAGGCCGAGGCAGACGGCGACGTGGTCCGGGTCGCTCGAATCCACGGCGGCGTGCACCTCCTCGGCCGCCATGCGCACGGCCGCGAACCGATCTCCGAGCGGCAGCAGGGCGACGCCGTGGGCCGCCCACTCGTGCCAGGCCTGCGCAGGTGTCGGATGGGCTCGCGCGAGCCATTCGGCGATCGCTCTGTCCAAGGACTCTTGCGTGTCCACAACTGCCTCCTGTTCTGGGGACGCCACAAAGCGTCCAGTAACCGAGCGCCCGTTACAAGGACTTGAAAAGGCCGTCAAGGGGACTCACAAAGGGCTTTCGTGACGTCTTCAGAGGGATGGCACGTCTGAAATGGGACCTCCTGTGGGAGAGTTGGAGGAGCCGTAGCAGGAGGTGCTCAGTGTCCAGGCCCACCGGCAACGTCCGACTCAAGGCCGCCCGCGTAGCCGCGGGTTTCAACTCCCAGCAGGATTTGGCGGACGCACTCACCAAGCACGCCAAAGACATGGGTGTCAGAGGGTTGTCGATCGGTGTACGACAGGTCCGCCGCTGGGAGTCGGACAACCCGCCCTGGCCGCAGCCGGACTGCCAACGCGTTCTTGTCCACCTGCTCGGGCAGAGCATGGAGGCGTTGGGCTTCACGCCTCCGTGGGGTTCCGACGGGCCACAGAGCGCAGACCACGTGCGGCGCAACAGCATGGCCGCCGGCGGCCCGACAGCGCCGAGACGCCGGACGACGCTGCCCCGGAGAGCCGTCGTGGCACCGCAGCCGTCCACGGCGGGCGCGGACTTCATGGCGGTGACCCGCGCGCACCGTCGGCTCTACTGGACGGTCGCACCGGCCGAACTGCACCCGGCCGTCGTCGCGCACGCGACCCTGGGCTGTGTCCTGCTCCCGGAGACGACGGACTCGACACGGCGGGAGGTCGCGGGCGCCATGGCGGAGACCTACCTTCTGGCGGGCCGTATCGAATTCTTCGACCTGCGCGAGCCGGCCACGGCCAACGACACCCTCCTGCTGGCACTGCAGGCGGCGGGAGAGGCGGATGACGCGCTGCTCGGTTCGGCGGTCATCGCACACATGGCGTTCGTCCCGGGATGGGTGGCGGACCGCGACGGCGCGCTCGAACGCATGACGGCCGCCCGCACCTACGCACGGCGTGCGCCGGCCTCCGCGGAGTTCCTGGCGTGGCTCGACGCGGTGGAGGCCGAGTGCGAGACACGTTCGGGCAACTGTCGCACGGCGCTGCATCTCCTGGGCCACGCCGAGGACGTACTGGCAGTGGGGAACGAGCACCCTTCGCCCGAGTGGCTGGACTGGTTCTCCCCGGCCCGCCTGGCGGCCTTCAAGGGCAACACGCAAATGATCGCGGGCCATCTCCCGCAGGCCCGCGAGAGCCTGCTGCGGGCGCTGGGCGCGATGACACCGTCCGAGGACAAGCAACGCTCGGTGGTGTACGGCGACCTGGCAGCCGTGGAGGCGGCATCGGGAAACCCGGAGCAGGCGTGCGAGTACGCGGCCAAGGCCCTCGACCAGCTGGCGGTCACCTGGTACGCGACCGGCATGGACCGGGTGCGTGAGGTACGCAGAGCGCTCGCGCCCCACCAGGCCGAGCGGTGCGTACGCGACCTCGACGACCGCCTGTACGACTGGTCGACGACGCTCAGCGCGCTCGGTCGTTGAAGCGACGGACCAAGGGCGGCAGTTCAAGCAGACCTTCGACCCGGAATGTGGGGAGGTCCCTGGCCTCCCGTCCGTTCCACTGGATGGTGGCCCAAGGTCCGCGGTGCACCAGGGCGGTCAGCATGCCGGCCTGTCGCGCAGGTCGGATGTCGTTGTCGCAGCGGTCCCCGACGTAAAGAATCTCGCCGACGTCGAACGGCACGGCGTCGGCGACCCGCTTGAAGAACTCGAGGTCGGGCTTACTGGCGCCCCAGTCGTCCGACGTACCGATCAGATCCACGTCGTCGGAGAACAGCTCCCGCAGGATCCCGCCCGCCCGGACGGTCTGGTTCCCGGCGATCCCGAGCCAGAGCCCGTTCTCCCGCAGGGCGGCAAGCGCGGGCCTGACATCCGCGTAGAGGTCCTCCTCCCCGAAGGACTCCGGCTTACCTGCGCTCGCCCGCTTCTCCCGCTCCTCGTGGAGATCGAACCCGGGCCGGAACTCCTGGAAGACGTCTCGGTAGTCCCGCCCCTGAGCGATCACGGCCCCGAACATCGCGTGGAACGTGTGCCGGGGCACGCCGAGCCAGTCGGCCCAGGTGCCGTACTCCCTGGTCTCGTCCACCAGGCACTCACCTACGTCGAAGACGACTGCGCGGATCATGGGAGGAGAGTAGCCGGGTAGGTGGAGGAACCGGGCAGGTTTGCCCGGGGGTGCCTCACCTCAGCAGGTGGTCCGCTTTGCCGGCCTTGATATCGCGGATCATGGTCCGCAGGGCGTCCCGGCTGTCCATGATGTAACGGTCCTCCTGGCCCTGCACCGCTATGTACGCGTTGCCGGAGTCGTCCACGCCCATCCGGAAGCACGAGTTGCCTTCCCCGCAGAACGGCTCTTCCCACTGAATCTCCGGCATGACGTCTCCTAGAGTTCGCGTGCGACGGCGTGGATGAAGGCTCTTGAGTCCTCGGGGGACAGGGCCAACTCCTCCAACCGATCCAAGTGAGCCCGGTACTTGGCCAATTCTGCCTCGCCGTAGAGGAAGTCCGGCCCGTGGGAGTTGTCGATCTGCACGGTGTCCAGCTGCTCCGTCGGCCCTTCCGCGTACAGCACGGTCTGCCCTGCCCCGGGAAAGGCTCCGCTGGTGAAGGGGACGACCAGAACCGTTCGACCCTGCCTCTCGGACTGGTCAACCAGGTGTTCGAGCTGGGCGCGGCTGACCCTGGGGCCTCCGAACTGCATCCGCAGCGCCGCCTCGTGCACGATGCCTGTGAAGGTGGGGGCCGCCTCGGAGGCGAGTACCTCCTGGCGGTTGTTGCGGTGAGCCGCTCTCAAGGCGACCTCGTGTTCGGGCAGCTGCGGAAGGACGGCGCGGAAGACCGCGAGGGCGTAGTCGGTCGTTTGGAGCAGCCCAGGAATGTGCACGGTGCACGCGGTGCGCATGTGAACCGCCTGCCACTCCAACTCGGCGATGTCCAGCAGGCCTTGAGGAAGAGTTCCGCGATACCGCTCCCACCAGCCGGAGGCGCTGGGTGAGGCCATTTCGACCAGGGCGGCCACGTACTTCTCGTCGTCGCAACGGCAGTGGTGAGCCAGGGTGCGCAGACGTTCTTCGCTGATGGTCCGGACCCCGGACTCCATGTTGGAGATCTTTCCGCGGTCCACGCCGAGGAGGTTCGCGGCCTGCTCCGCGGACACTCCCGCAGCCACCCGCATCCTGCGCAACTCATGACCGAGGCGCCTCTGGCGTTGCGTCGGTACTGCCCTCGGGGCCATGTCGATCCTTCCGTCTCGGGCTCGGAGGGCAGTCTGCCGTGCTGTGCGGCCCGCAAGCCACGAACGAGCTAATTTGCCGAGTTGAGTGGCAAATTTGCCAAGCGGTCTTCTAGCTTGGACATCGCGCCGCTCACGCACAGCGAGCAGAAGCGCATCGCGTATGCCCCCTGTTCTCTCCTGCCCTGGGAGGGGCGGCCTGCGCCAGGGTGACAGGCCACTGCTTCACGAGCAGCGCAACGAAACAGGTGGACGAAGGAGTAGGACATGGATTGCGGTGCGTGTACGCCGAGAGAACCTTGGGGACTTTCTTTCGCTGCCGAGCCGACGGAAGTGGCGACGCTGCGGCGCTTGCTCCGGAATCGTCTGGGCTTTTGGGGACTGGCGGAGCTGACGGAGTCGGCCCAGCTCTGCCTGAGCGAACTCATCTCCAACGTGATCACTCACGTGGGCCCCGGCACCCCGACGACTTTGGCCGTCTCCGTCAGCGGTACGCGCCTGCGTATCGAAGTCCATGATCCCGACACTCGGGCTTTACCGCGTCTGGTCGACTCGGCCGGCGACGCCGAGGCGGGGCGCGGCATGGCTCTCGTGGCCGCGCTGTCCGAACGCTGGGGCGTCCAGCTCCTGCCCGATCGCAAGATCACGTGGGTCGAACTGGGGTCGGGACTGACGGAGGCGAACGGCCACAGCAGAGACGTTCGGGTCTCCAGAGCCGCGAGTTGTCTGCACCTCTACAGCGCGGGGTTGCCAACCCAACTGGCGGGATCGAGCAGGCTGAGCGGCACCGCCGTGGAGGAGGTGGCGATCGACGTCATCGCCGATCTTCTCCACTGGCTCCGAGCCCATGGCCACGACACCGATAAGGCGCTCGACCGTGCCCAGGTGCAGTTCGAGTCGGACACGCGACAACCTGCACGGTGACGGACGGTCGTCGCGCCAGACGGCTTCTGGTGTGTTGTCTCTCTCGAAGTATGGCGAAGGCGCCGCCGGTCGGGGCCGGCGCCTTCGCCATGGCAGGTCGGTCTCAGGGATTCAGTATGTCGGCGAAGAATCCTGTGTCCGGGTCCTCCGGGGTGCCGACCAGCAGCGCGCGGTCCAGGAGGATGTTGTTGTGTTCACAGCTCGTCTCCGGAAGCATCACGCAGGCGTGGCACGCGGCCAGGTTCGCGCCGCCCGAACCGGAAGCCCCCGCCTCGATGCACAACGGGTCCGCAGAGCACCACGCGGCTCGGTGGAGGGCCGCACCGAGTGTCTCGACGAGGCGCTCGGGCTCTCCCTGGGCCACCAGGCCGCCGAGACTGCCGGCAGAGTCACTGGTCGCCGTGTAGATCAGGAAACCGGCCATCGAATCGTCCGTGTAGAGGCGCTCACGCAACGCGCCCGACGGATAACCCGCCTCCAGACTCCATTCGTTGATCAGCACGTGCGCGAGCGTGTGCAGCAGCACCATGCGGGGAGTGGCGGGGGAAACGGCAGGCTCCGTTCCCTTACGGGCGCGTTCCCGCAGCATCCGGTCGTGGCTGGTACGTATGCGCTCGACCCGGGTCGCCGCAGAGGTCGATCCGACCCACTTGTCGAGTTGTTTCTCGTCGAGGTGTATGAAGACCCCCTCGCCGTGCACCTCCATGGCCGGCAGCCAGTCTGTCCGCGTGAGGGACAACGCTGCCTCGTGCGCTTCGGACGCCGACTCCGGGTCCGCCACGCGCGTGAACGCCTTCAACGCGCGCACCTCGCGCAGTCGCTTGACCAACATCGGCCGTGCGACGCCGAACGGCGCGAGAGCCGCAGGGTTCGACACCGGCGGTTCACAGACGAACTGCTCCTGGCGTCCCTTGTCTCCCAGCTCGTTGCCGGAGCGGAGGCTCTCGTACTCCTGGCGGCGCAGCGCCTGGTAGCGGCTCGTCGCAGTCGCGTGCGCGTCACTCTCGGGGGTCGGGTCCTCCTGCTGCTCCGCCTCCAGGAGTTCCATCACCGCGTCGACGGTGACGGAGTCGTCGTTCCGGAAAGCACCCTTGAGGTAGATCTCGATCTCCATGCGGGAGGAGTACGCCCGCAGGTTGTCCCAGTGGTCCGCGAGTTTGGCGGCGAGACCGCCGCTCCACGGCGGGATGGACAGCGCGGACCTCAGCACCGGCTGCCACACCGCCGACGAACCCCGCTGGAGAGTGCGCGGCGTCTGCGTGCAGGACTCAACGGGGGCGTCCTTGAGCCAGGGACGCCGTCCTTCGCAGCGCAACCCCAGGTCGCTCAGGGCCGAACGGCGGAAGGCGCCCTCCATGGACACCTTCGGCACGCCGCACGTGCACGACACGACGATGGAGCGCAGGGAGGTGCTCTGGCCGTCGAAGCGCAGGCTCATCTGCCCGCCGCAGTGGCCGGACGTGCCTTCCTCGCGGTTCTTGCGGTGCAGCCACTTCCAGTAGGGGAAGTCGTCCAGGTGTCCTTTCTCGCAGGCCACGACGAATCTGGACGGCACGAGCGGCTCGTCTTCGCAGTCGCCGCAGACGTTCTTGCCCGGGGGCGGGTTGAAGCCTCGAACGTGCTGCAACGACTCGCATTTAGGGCACGAGTGCCACAACGGAAAGCGTCGGACACGGACGCCGTCCCGACTCGACTCGTCGGAGGCCGGAGGCAGACGGAAGTGCCTCACGCCCAGGACCCGGGCGAGCCTGTGCTCATAAATTCTCGGGGATTCGGCGTCGGACCAGATCCGATCGGCGTCGTCGATGCCGGAGACGATGAACGACTCGTTGTCGACGGCGATCAACCCTCCGACGCCGTATGTCGTGATCATCTGCGAGCGGCGAACCGCGCCTCGACGGGGGAGAGCGAGGCGGCGCGCGCCCGGTTCTCCGGAGCCGCGGCGGCGCCTGCTGGGCGGCGGGGTCATCGGGAAGCCTCCAGGAAGAGAGCGGACTCGGCGTCGACGTCGCGCAGGCTCCACATCGTGGACCAGGGACCGTCCGGATCGTCGGACTCGTCGTCGAACGGTTTGAGCAGCGCGGGAGCGGTGTTGCCGCGGGGTTCGTACAGCAGACCGCCGTGCGCGGCTGCTGCTGCCCGCCAACACTCCACGAATTCGTCGAAGGCGTCGGAGGTGTCCGACCGTTCCGCCGAAGCGATGTGCTGCACGCGACTCATCAGCAGTGGTTTGATCTCGCCGTACACACGGTCCACATACGTCTCGATCCGTCCGGCGGCCTCGTTCTCCCGGGCCTCGGGGAAGGCGATCCGCACCAACGCCACGATCACGGCATGCAGGCCGCGGTGGCGCGCCCTGTCGGAGAACGGTGTGACCGAAGTCGACTCGACCTCACGATAGAGCGCGGAATGGAAGTGCAGAAAGCTCTCGTAGTGCGAACGGTCGCGCGAGCGAGTCGAGTTGAGCATCACCGCCACCAGGCCCGGATGGGCGCGGCCCACGCGGCTGGTCGCCTGGATGTACTCGGCGGTGGTCTGAGGCTGGCCCATCACTGCCATGAGGCCGAGACGGTCCACGTCGACACCGACTGCGATCATGTTGGTGGCGAGCAGGACGTCACGGACGTCCCGGTCCGGGTAGCGTTTCTCGATCTCCTTGAGCCGGGCCGGGATCAGGCTCGCCTCGACCCGGCTCGTCAGCTCCGAGTAGCGGGTGGAGATCCGCACTTTCGTGCCGTCCCGCTCGGCCAGAAGGCGTAGGTAGTCCTCGACGTCGTCGTTCACCTGGAGTTCGGCGGCCGAGAGCAGACGGAGACTGTTGAAGTAGCCCACCAGCGTCCAGTACGCGTCGCGGACCTCGTCACTGGTGTCCGAGTACATGGCCTGGTGGAGCAGCGTCGCGTACGTGCGGATCAACAGCGTCGACTGGCTGGTGCCGGGGGCGAGCAGGCCCACGTAACGGCGGCTGGCCTTGGCCGCTCGGTCGGTCTCCACGGCGAACCAGGAGTCACGTGCGTCCAGGCCGGCTGGGGGGAACTGGCGCACATCGCGGTCGAAGAGATTGCGTCCCTGGTCGGCCGCGCGACGGATGGTCGCCGTGGAGGCGATCACCTTCGGTTCGCCGGAGAGTGCGTCGACAGCTGTCTCGTACAGGCCGGTCAAGGTACCCAGCGGGCCCGAGATCAAGTGGAGTTCGTCCTGGACGATCAGTTCCGGGGGCGGTGTCGCGTCGCCCGTGCGGTCCCGGTTGAACAGCGCGGCGGTCTCCTGCCGCCACGGCATGGAGGCGAACTTGTCTACTGTGGCGATGACGAGGGTCGGACGAGCCGCGTAGACGGTCTCGTCAACGACGTGCACCGGGAGACCCGAGGCGAAGTCGCAGCCGGGGCCGGGGCAGCGCACGTCCATGCACACCTCGTCCTCGTCCACCGCGTAGTGGTGGGCGTCCAACGCCGTTCCGCACCAGGGGCAGGCGTGCAGTTGGACCGGGTTCTCCTTCTGCAGGTTCTGCCCGCCGCGCAGCATGTCCAGCCGTTCGGCGGCCACCTTCAGCCTGTTCGGAGTGGCCGACTTACCGACCCACATGCCGATCGAGATGCCTTCGTCCCCGAGTTGCGCCGGATCCTTCCGGCGCATCAGCTCCATGGCGCAGATGAGAATGGTCGCGCGCTCGAACTGCTGCAGGGTGAGCAGCCGCAGCGTGTAGCGCATGAGCACGGTGACACCCCCGCCCGTGGCCCCGCCGCGCAGCCGACGCAGAAACGTGGTGAATGCGATCAGACCGAGGTACGCCTCGGTCTTGCCACCACCGGTCGGAAACCACAGCAAATCCGAGACCTTGCGGTCGGGATGATTCGGGTTTGCGATGCCGCTCAGGCAGAGCAGCATGAAGGCGATCTGGAACGGCCGCCAGCGTTGGGCGGACAGCTTCGGCTCGCCCTCGCGGCCTTTCTTCACCCACTCGCTGCGCGCCCGCTGCTGCGCCATGGCCCGGTTCGCCAGTTTGAAGGCCGCCATGACCTTCGGTTCCTCGGCCAGCAGATGGATGCCCTGCCGCATCCGGCCGAGAGCCTCGCGGCAGGCGTCGAGCTGCGCCTGCGCGGCCTCCTCATGGACGGTCCCCGCGAGGGCGGAGGCCTCGGTGTCCTTGGCGTCGATCCACTGCTCGTAACCTCGGGCCAGTCCGCGCAGGGCGTCGAGTACCTGGGCATCGGTACCGTCGGCCAGGCCGAGCATTCCGAGCGCCGAGTCGTCGATCTCCGGGTTCGAGTCGGTCAGTAGCACCTCGTGGGAGGGCACGAACTCGGAGCGGATCTCGTCGATCGCCGCAGGCCTTATGTCGGTGAGACCGACCTGCGGCGGCGTCCAGTCCCAGTGAGCCGAGCAGCCGTGGCCCACCGCGAAGGTCGGGGCGTGGCGGTACAGCAGACGGCTCGCGGCGACATCCACGTCTCCCGAGGCCAGCGTGGCGGGGCGTTCCACGAATGCGGATGTGCCGTTGGCCGCCCAGACCCGGAGGCTGGGCTGGAACAGGGAGAACGCGTCCTGCAGATCACGCTCGCTCACGACCTGTGCGTTGATCAGAGTGACGGTGATCGTGGCGGTACCGGCGTCGGGGCGGACCGGACGTACGAGGACGTACAGCTTCACCGATTCGCCGACGAGGTTCCAGGTACGGCCCTGCGGCCGGGTGACGTCGACCCGGATGTCCGGCAGCTCCAGTTCCCGGCGCCTCCAGTGCTCGCGCTGAGCACCGGTAATCCGGGCCTCGGCACGCTTCGCGGACAGGGGCCGGCCCTCGCTGTCGACGGGGTCGTACACGGCGGCTCGGGCGGAGACGATGATCTCGGGGGCGGTTTCCGGTTCGACCGCGAACGTGAGTCCCATGGTCGAGGGGCGACGGTCGCCCGACATCGGCGGTTCGAAGACACTGCTGCCGTCCTCGGAGTCGTCGCTGCTCAGCAGCGGTGCCTGGTCCACCGTGCCCTTCTGCGCGTCGGCGTCCTCCGACAACCGTGCTTCGGCCTCACGGTCCGCCGCCCTCGGGAACAGCACACCGATCGGGTAACGGCTGATCGGGGCGTCCTGGGTGAGGACTTCCACCGGGTCGTCACCCGCCTCGACGTCCGGTCCGAGAAGCTCGCGGCGCAGTCGGGCCACCAGTTCCTCGCGGACCCGATAGTGCTCGGCGTGCCGGCTGTTGCCCTGCGTCATTCTTCATCCTTCCCGGCGCGCTCGCCGCGTTGATATCTTCCGAGTCCGGTGATCCGGGGAGCGATCCACACCCCGTGGTCGCCGAGACCTGCGTTGGCTCCGGCAGCCAAGCTGCCCGCGACCGTCTCCAGCGTGTCCACCCGCAACCCGACGATCTCGGTGGGCCAGTTGATCTCCCACCGGGGCGAGACGCGCTCCACCGAGTACAGGTCCCGCCGGAACCGCTCCGAGACCTCGCCGACGACCCGGTCGCCGTGGACCAGGTCGTACGGCGGGCTCTGGTCCGGCCCCGCGGGAAGCGGATGACGCAGCTGCAGCGTCATCGCGTCGCCCGGCCGCACATGCTCCAGCAGGTAGGTCTGGATCTCGGCGGCGGTGCCGTCGGAGTCCGGCGAGCCGGGCGGTTCCTCGCGGTGGATGTCACCGGCCGTGGCCTCGATGCCGAAGCGTTCGTACTTCAACCAACCGCCCACGTACCAGCGGCCGGCGTGATGCCGCCGGATACGAGCGATATCCGGACGTTCCACGTGGTACAGATCCTCTCGCGCCCGCGTCATCCCGACGTACAGGGCCCGAGCCTCGGCGGACACGTCGAGGTCCTTGTGCACCTTGCGCAACTCCGTCACGGACTGCGGCGACAGCAGCAGCACCCGGTCGTACTCCAGGCCCTTGGCCCGGTGCACGGTTGAGACGACGAGTGAAGCGGTCTCCGGGTCCCCCAGGTCGTCGGGGAAGCGCCCCTCGGCCACCAGATGCCGTACGGCGGACACGTCGACGAGACCACGCCCGGTGCGGCGGGTCGCGGCGCGCAGCGAACGCCAACAGCGCTGCGGATCCACATCCGCCGACAGCGGGATCTCGGCGAGCAGTTCCAGAAAACGGTCCTCGGCGAGCGTCAGCGACTCGGCGCGACGCACCAGTTCGGCCACCCAGTACGGCACCGGACGGTCCCGCAACGAGCGTTTCAGCATGTGCTCGACCCCATGCTCGTAAAGCAGTTCCGAGACGGCGAGGGCCTGCCGGTTGTCGCGGGTCAGCACCGCGCACGTGCCTGGGTACGCCTTCAAAGCTTCCAGGGCGAACCCCCCGGCCAGTTCACCGAGGCCCGGCAACTCGTGCAGCAGGTCGCGCAACTCGGCGTGGAGCGTGGAGGCCGCGGCCTCCTGGCCTTCCGGGGAGCGGGCGAGGTGCTGCAGCCGGGGCCCGAGAGCGAGTGCCGTACGGGCCTCCGGGGTCTTGGCCCGGAAATTCTCCGTCAGGGACAACTCGACGAGATCGTCGTAGGAGTCCCGCAGCCAGTCGAAGAACCGGTCCGTTTCGCCCGCGCGCTCCTCCGGTTCGACCTGAAAGCCGTAGATGCCCTGTGCGGAGTCGCCGACCACGGTGAAGCCGCAGGAACGCTGGTAGCAGTCGAGCAGGGTCTCCACCAGGTTCCGACGGTCGCCCACCAGGTCCTGTGCCTCGTCGATCACCACATGCGAAGGGGCCCCGAGCTCACCGGCCTCCACCGCGCCCCTCTCGATCGCGTACGTGGCCTCGCGGATGCGCTCGTCGAAACTGCGGGACGCCCAGTCCTGGTCGGGGTACGCCTGGACGAGGAGCTGGTACGCCCACGAGTCGAACGTCTGGACCCGCACCCGGCGGGCTCGGTCGCCGTGGCGGGCAACCCGGTCCCGCAGCTCACGCACCGCCGCGCGGGAGAAGCTCAGGACCAGGATCTCGCCGGCCTCCAGCGCCTCCTCCGGGTCCTCGTGCCCCACCAGTGCGTCGAGGCGCCGTACGACCGTGTGGGTCTTGCCGGATCCCGCCGCCGCGGTGACCAGGAGCCGGGTGTCCCAGGGGAGTTCCACGACGGCCCGCTGCTCGTCGGTGAGCAGGGGGCTGTCGCCGTAGGCGTCGGTCACTTGCTGCTCCACAGGTGCTCGAACTGGGTGAAGGCCAGGGCGGTGTCGAAGTTCCGGATGTTGTCGCGAACGTTGAGGATCCGACAGGTCGGCTTTCCGCCGTTGAGGGGGCCGCGCAGGCCACGTCCGATCATCTGCTGGTACACGTTGGGGCTGTAGACGGGACGGGCGACGACGACCGCCCGCGTGGCCGGCGCGTCGAAACCCTGCGTGAGAACGCCATAGTTGGTCAGGACTCGGGTGCGGCCCGACCGGAAGTCGTCGATGCGGCGGCGCCGATCGTGGGGCGAGGTGTTGGAGTCGACGGCGGAGGCGGTGATGTCCAGGT
Source organism: Streptomyces sp. NPDC020958 (assembly GCF_055562175.1). Taxonomy (NCBI): domain Bacteria; kingdom Bacillati; phylum Actinomycetota; class Actinomycetes; order Kitasatosporales; family Streptomycetaceae; genus Streptomyces; species Streptomyces sp. NPDC020958. Next base: position 25,085 of record NZ_JBVHFU010000014.1, read on the forward strand.
CCCTGAGCTTCGCTGCCAGGAACTTGGCGTGGTCGACCGAGGTGGCGAAAACCAACACCGGCCAGTCCTTCGGCATGGCCGAGATCTCTGCCAGGATGCGGTTGTTGCGGTCGTGGTCGTCCGCCAGCCGCTGCTCTGCCGCCCTCGACAGGACGCTGAGCTGCTCGGCGTGCTGCTTCTCCTCGTGGTTGAGGGTGATGGTGCCGCCCTGCAGAAGCCGGTGCTCGACCTGCGCCAGCATCCCGAGGCGCTGCAGCTCGGCGTACGCGTCGCCGCTCGTGAACACGCCCTCGTCCAGCCGCCGGGCGCCGAAGCGGTTGATCAGGCGGCGCGTCTCGTCCTGGTTGGTGTTCCGGAAGGGTGTCGCGGTCAGGCCCAGGAGATGACGTTCCGTGCGGGAGGCCGTCAGCCCCAGCTGGGCCAGGATGTCGGTGTAGCGGGGCGTGATGGCTGTGTGCGCCTCGTCGACGATGACCAGCGCCGCGTTTCGCAGCCAGGCGTACGAGTCGGCGGCCAGGCAGTTCGGCTGCTGGAGCTTGGCGTCGGTGGCGACGACCAGCTGCGGCCGGTCAACGACCGGGGCCGCCTCATTGCTCGACCACAGCCGGTTGATGGCCAGCGGTGTCTCGGCGCCCACCTTCTCCCAGACGAACTTCCAGCTCTGGACAGCTTGTTCGCACAGCTCCTCGGTCTGGGCGATCCACAGGATCGGCCCGTCGAGTTTGCCGACCTGCTTCACCCAACGGATCACCGCCTCAGCGGTCACCCGCGTCTTGCCGGCGCCGGTCGGCAGCGACAGCATGCCGCGTTGCGGGACCATGCGGTCCAGCAGGGCGAACACATTGGCTGCCAACCGTTCCTGGTAGTCGTGCAGCCGAGGGAAGTGGCGCGGTCCGTCCACGTCGATGCGCGGCTCCAGCGACGGTGCCCGGAAGCCTGCGAAGGAGTCGGGGAAACGGAGGTCGGCGACGAAAGCCACCGCGTTGGAGGAGCCGCGGAATGTCGACGGGGCATGCGTGGGGTAGAGGTTCTGCAGGTCGCGGGCGTGCTCGTGCAGCACGCTGTCACCATGGGCGTTGAACGCCATCTGCGCGACGCGATACCCGTCGGGCTCGGCCCCGCCGTTCTCGGCGCGCTCACCGTCGAGCAGACCGGTCGGGAGCCGATCCCGCAGGGTGTCGGCCCCCAGCAGCAGGAGCAGCTTGGACACCACGTCGTCTGCCTCGCGCACGGCCTTCAGCGTGTTCTTGACCTTCTGGTCCTCCTCCTGACGTCGCTGGGCTTCCAGAACCTGCCGGCAGCCGGCGGCGCCCATGTTCCAGCGCAGTTCCCGGTCCACGGCCATGAGTGCCTCGAGCGCGTCGGCGGGTTCCAGCACGAGAACGGTGGCCCCCTGGAGGCTGCTGTTCAACGTCCTGGGACACATGCCGTTGGGGGTGCGTGTCACCTCCTCGAGGACCTTGCACCGCTGGAGCATGTACTGGTCCACCTGCGAACCACGCAGCTGGCGCAGCGCCGGGTACGCCTCCTTGAGCGGGATCGGCTCACCTGCGGGCTCGTACCGGGTCTCTCGGCTGATCACGTCGGCGTACGGCAGCATTCCCCAGTGCTTGACCAGCAGGGCGGCGTCGCCGGGCGACGCGGTCAGCAGGGCCGGCTGCCTCTCGGCACGCAGGGCGCGGTACTCCGTCTGCGACGAGGCGACGGCGATCTCTCCGTCGGGGCGCGTGCCCCACTCGTCCCCGATGCGGCAGCGTGTGAGCGAATCCTCGGGGAAGGGCACCCCCAGCCGGGTCAGGAGCACATAGGTGTTCCCGACGAACGCGTCGTCCTCGCTGCTCTGGAGCTTCTCCATGAGCTGCGTCCAGAACGCGGTCGGGACCTTCTCGACACTGTCGGCCAGGCCCAACTTGCGGGCCTTCTCGGAGGTGATCCGCGCGACCGGAAGGATGTCACCGTAGGCGTCGAGCTGAGGCCCGACCGCCTCGGGGATCGAGCGGAGGCCCAGTGTGGTCTGGACGAGGCCGTGTCGACGCAGCATCCAGCGGATCGGCGAGAACACCGCCTGACGAGTGCTGACCTGAGCTCCGACCTGGAGTGTCCAGCTGTCTACCAGGGCCTCCTCGGGCAGCGCGGTGAGAAACTTGGCGCGGGCCTCCGGAGACAGCTGCGGCAACAGGTGCAACGGCCCGCCGATCGCGGCTCCCTCCAGCCTCATCCGAGCGAGTCCCGGCCGAGCCGCCTCGGTGGGCAGTTTCGAGCAGTACGCCTTGTGCCCGGCCTCGCGGTACTGCCCGAACCACACTTCCCCCTCCGGACGGTGACCGGCCGTCGGCCGGTCACGTAGACCGACCTCGCGGAAGAAGGCCATGTCGTCGGAGTGGAACCGGGTGTCCACAGCGATCGTGGGGTCCGATTCCGCCGTCACCACCGGCCCGGGCAGCAGGCAGTCCCGCATGGGCCGCGAACTCCCGCCAGCCGTGCGGACGTGAAGGGTCGAGAGCGGGTTGGGGACGAGTCGCACGATCTCGTGCGACAGGTTGGCGGTGCCGGCTTGGTGGAGCAGCTCCCAAAACCTTGTCCACTCCTGGGGACCGTACGAGGTGAATCCCTGTTCCAGGACGCTCACGAAGCGACCTCGGACGTCCGCCTCGCGGATGCCGAGCAGTGACAGCGCACCAGCGAGCGACGGGTCGTCGGAGAGTGCCGTGTCGACGTACACGAGGGACTCGCGCAGTCCGTCCTGGTCGACGCGTCGGAAAACCTTCCCGAGCGTCGGGGCCACCATGCCGTGCTCCTCGGTCAGCACGATCCGGGCGGTACGGGCCTCGTCCGCGTACGACGAGGACGACTTGACCATGTCGGCGACGATGCGCACGGCTGCCTTGGACGCCTCGGCAGTGCCGTCGGCAACCAAAGCCTCCAACCACTGCCGTACGGAAGCCCGTTCGCGCTTGGCCGCCTTGAGGACGTGCTCCACCTTGCCCGAACGAAGGTCATTGGCCTCTACGGAAGGGTGCAGCCAGTTCGCGGGGCGACCGGGATAGGCGTTCCACATGGTCAGCCAGCGCAGCAGCGATTTGCTGTCCTTGCCGAGCGACGGGTGGACGTTCAGGTCGCGCGGTACGCGCAGCTCACCGGCCTGGTCCGGCAGCGACGGGCGATGGGCGGTTGCTTCCCAGATCCGCTCGGTGAGGTAGCGATCAGCCCAGCTCACGGTCTCCGACTCGCGGGAACGACCGGGCAGCAACGGCAGGTACGCGGCCGGATCCTCGGTGGGCGCCAGCCGAGGCAGCGACTCGACCACCAGCCGCGCGGCGACCCGGATCATCTCCTCGTTGAAGGGGGAGGAGTCCAGCAGGTTCTGCCGGTCCTCGTTGGTCTTCCAGGCCCCGTTGAGGATGCCGCTCAGCGTCATCTCGTACTTGGTCGGGAAGAACGACCAGAATCTGCCCCGTCCCCGAGGCGAGGTGAGCAGACCGGTGTTGGCCTCCTTCTGGTACTCGCGCACGGCCCACGAGAGGTCGATGGATATCCGGTCGTGCAGCTCACCGGCGGCGGCACGCGCGACCTCGGTCGGCTCGTGGGTGAGCGTGAACACCTTCCACGCGTGGTCGGCCGGTGGCCTTCCGGGCCGCTCCTCATGGACGGTGTGCAGCTCCTGTTCTTGCCGCACGGTGAGCGTCCGTCGCACGACGGGTCTCGGACGTCGGTCCTCCAGGACCACCTTGCCCACATGCGGCGAGAAGAGCTGGAATCCGGCGGGGAACTCCTCGCGGACACCGGCCGACTGACCTCCGTGCATGTCTTGCGCGAGCCGCTCGGCGGCGCCGTCCAGCAAGGGGAGACGGACGACGGTGGTGGCCCAGCCCATGAGTTCGTCGAGCACGGGGTCGGCGGCACGCTCGGCGGCCTCGTCCAGCACCCGAGCCATGCGCAGCACCGGGGTCTCGAAGTCCTCCCCGAGCCGGGCGACGACTTCGGGCACGGCACGGATCCGCTCATGCGCCCAGTCCCGGTCGAAGCCGAAGCAACCGGTGGTGCTGAAGAACTGGGGGGCGTCGGTTACGACGAGAACCGATTTCACGCCCACTCCGAAACGACCGATCTGGCCGCCGCGCTTCCGCGACATGCTCATCCGGAGAATGGTCTCCGCACCCTCGGGCGTGACGGCGGTCCCTTCGTTCGCGCAATAGAGATGCTTTTCGGTGAGGACGACGTGGACGCGGCCGCCGGGCTCGGCGGCGATTTCGTCCGCAGCATTCTGCACGAGCTCGAAGAGCTGCCTGTCGCCGTATCCGCCCTGGGTGATCCGGCGCTCCCCGTTCGCGTGTTCGGGGACGAGGCCCGGATCGACGGCGTACGTCTGGAGAACGCGGGAGGACTGATCGAGCACGGTATCGAGCACAGGCTTCGGTTCGGGTGACACGGGACTCCGATCCTGGAGGGAAACGGCCTGTTGGGACGACGTCGTGGGGATGTCGGTCGAGCGGGTGTCCGACCGGTGGGGAGTCGGACCGTGACATTCGCGGTTGTTGGGACGGACGCCGTCGCGGTGACGGTGGTTCCGTCGTGCGACATGCACTTTCCATCGAGGCGATGCAATTGTTTTTGTTAGACGCGTGACAATTCGGGTCATGGCTTGCGGCGATGCGTAGGAAGGTGCGCGCCGATTGCATGCGAATCGTCGGGAAATATCTCAAGAGGGAAGGCGGCGCACTTCTACCAAGGCTTCGGGGATTTCCTTCTCCGCCGAGCGGGTGGGGCCGCGGAAAGGACCGTACCCGGTTGCGTCGAGAGTCCGCAAGGGGGTTCGAAGGGGGAGGTCACCCGATGGCGCGCAATGGGACGAATCGGGGTGGAACGGGCTATGTCTACCAGCGCCTCGAACTCAACTGCTCAGTGAGGGATGTCAAAGACTGTTTGACGCTGGCCTCTCTGTCAAATGCCCCGGTAGGGTGTGCTGGCTGTCCGAACGTACGCGCACGACCCGAGAGCAGGTGACCGTGGAAGCAGGCGAGGACTTCGGTCCATGGCTGGCCCGGCAGTTGAAGCTCGCCGACCTGACGCAGACCGAGCTGGCCCGCGCCGTCGACGTCACGCGTGCGGCTGTCTCGGCCTGGATCACAGGAAGGGCGACTCCCCGTCCCGAGACGATCGAACGTATCGCTCGCGCCCTGAACACTGATCTGGTCACGGTGCACACCCGCACCAGCGACACTCAGGCCGGCCCCCCTGTCAGCTGGTACCACCGCCCCGGACACCTGGACGGGGGGCGGGAGTTGGGCAACGCTGCCGCGTTCGCCTTCGATGCGGACGTGTCTGTGCTGGCCCGGGAGACTGGTCAGAACAGCCTCGACGAGCGCCTTCGGGACAACGGGCTGCCGGTCCGCCTGCGTTACACCCTGCACGAGTTGACCGGCGAGACCCTGACGAAGTTCCGCGAGGCCATCCTGTGGGACGACCTCTTCCCCCACTTCGAGGCGGCCGCCGCGCAGCAGCAGAAGGTCGGAAGGACCATCGACGCGGGGCTGCGCGACATGTACGAGCGGGACCGGCTCGTCCTACTGCGCGTCGACGACTACAACGCCGCCGGTCTGACGGGGGACGACTACGGTGACGGTCGCTTCGCCGCCGTGGTGAGGCGTCAGCTCGACAGTCACAAGTCCGGTGCTTCGGCCGGCGGTTCGTACGGCCTGGGCAAGGCGACGCTGTGGGCCACGAGTCGACTGGGCCTTGTGCTCATCAACTCCACACTGTCCGAACCGCACGAGGGCCGTACCGAACGGCGATTGATCGGACGTCTGGACCTGCCGTGGCGTGAGGTCCACGGCAAACCCTGGGCGGGACCGGCGTGGCTGGGGCGCCCCGACCCCGAGTCGGAGGGAGCCGCCGTGGCGCGCTCCTGGTGGGCCGACGACGAGCAGGCCGAATCCCTCTACCTGACTCGTGAAAGTGCTGATCCCGGGACGTCGTTCCTGATCGTAGGAGCCCACGACGTGGCCAGTCTCGCGGACGACGGTCCCGTGGCTGACGGCGACGAGGGCGACGATGCCGACAGCATCGTGCGGATGCATCACAGGCTCGTATGGGCGCTGGGCAGGAATTTCTGGGCCGCGATGACGGGCGGGGGTGATCAGCTGCCGCTGCTGGAAGCTTCGGTGCGCACCATGCGCAACGGAGAGGTGGTCCTGCCGGAGGAGCGTGTGGACCCCACGGTCACCCAACCCTCCCGCACGCGCGCCCTCAAGGCGTATTTCGACGGCACGACCGTGGAGCAGTTGACAGAGTCCGGCCAGGTGGCCGCCGTCACCGTACCGCTGAACCTGCCGGTGAAGGGAGGCGGGCGGGCCTCCCAGGGCGAGCACCGCGCGGTGCTCCTCGTGACGGACGCCGAGGACGCGGACGGCAAGCAGAATCGCGTCGCGGCGATGCGCGGCAACCGTATGACAGTGCGGGACGCAGCGGTTCCCGGACTGTCGCTGTCGGTTACCCCCTTCCAGGCCGTCCTGCTGGCCGGTACGGCCGCCGGACCACGGGCGCCGTTCGCCGGCGAGGCCGAGGAGTTCCTCCGTGCTGCTGAGCCCCCGGAGCACAACAAATGGAGTCAGACCGAGGAGTTGAACCTCACCTACTCGCCGTCGGCCCACCGCAGGATCGCGGCCTTCACCCGGGACACCAACGCGGCGATCAAAGAGCTGGTGAGCCGTCCCAAGAAGAAGCCCAAGGCGGGCGGCGGGCGGCTGGCGCCCAGACTGACCGTCGGCGCGCAGAAGAAGGCGCGTCGACCCTTGGCGGCGACACTGCCGGCGCTGGAGGAGCTGGATGCCAAGGTGCGCGACGACGGTGCCTGGGAGGTGACCGGCGAGATCCGGATCCCCACTGGCGGACACTCCTGGCGGCTGGTTCCGGTGGCCAAGTTCGAGGTGCGATCCGGCCCACGTCCCGCCATCGCTTGGGCGGAGCTCGAAGGCCTGGACAACTGTCAAGTGGTGGAAGGTGCCCTGAGCTTCGGCGAGGGGCGCTCCGCTACTTTCCGTGGCGTGACCGACCCCGCGACCCACGCCGTCAGGACGAGTCTGAGCGGACTCGTCGTCGAACTGCGAAGCGGTGAAGGGGAGTCGCTGACATGAAGGTGTTCCCGTACGAAAGATTGCGCGGCACGGTCTCCCTGCGGGTGGACGCAGCGAGCGTCAAGGCACTTGAGCAGCCGCGCGAGCGGCTCGATTCCCGGGCCCGCTCCGTGGTCGAGCGGGTCGTCGCTCTCGGCTTGGCCGACACGGAGGATTGGGAGGCAGCCGCGCTGACCGTCTCAGCCACGATTCCGTCCAAGGCCACCGACCCGGACGCCCCGTGGTCCGACGTCGTGGTGGTCGCCGTGCTGACCGACAAAGCTACCAACACCCGCGTCACGGCGAAGCTCGTCCTCGAGGCGGAGGGCGGACGCGAGTGGCGCGGCGAACTGCGTGTACTGCGTGCCGACCTCTTTGACCGCGCCGCCCTCACGATCCAGGTGGTCGCCACGGTCGACGGAGTACCGGGACGGATTATCGCGGAGGCGGCCGACGACTGGATCATCGACGCCAAGGGCGACACTCCGACCCGGGAACAGAGCTTCGAAATCAAGGAGGTCGGCTTTGCGAAGGGACCTGGCTGGCTGCGGAAGTTCACGGACGCCCCGTGGATCGTGAACGCGTCGGGCACCCTTCCCACCGTGCACATCAACACCGACTTCGCCGGCATCACGGACGTCCTCGGAGCCGAGGGCCGGGGCCCCGAGGCATTGGTCAACGAGATGATGGTGTCTCAGATGGCGGCTGACGTGTGGATCGCGGTCTTCCACTCGGCCATCGGCGACCTGGACATCGAGGACGACGGGACCCCGCTGTTCCCGCACGGCTGGCAGGGCGAGGTACTAAGGGAGATGCTTCCCGATGTCGTGCCCGATCGGACTTTGGAGGACGCCTTGCGCGAGGTGCACCGCCGTCGTACCGGCGCGACGGGATGGACCGAGCTGCAACCGCGTATCCAGTACGCGGCGATGCGCAGGGCCGAGGTCCCCAGGGCGCTCTCGGAGACGGTACGCAGTCTGGAAAAGCTCAAGCGTGAGGACGAGGTATGACCCAGGCCCCAGATTATCTGCCGGAACACCTGGGCCGGCTGCCTGACGAGGAGGCTGTGCGGTTCCTCACGGACGGCCTCCTGGCGGGGAAGGACAACGTCCCGGCGATCGCCCTCAACGAGGCCGCCGAGCCGCTGCCCGAGAGCCCGAGGTGGCGATTGCGCGCGGTGCGGGACCTGGTCGAGGACGCCATGTACGTGTGCCGGGACGGCCGTCCCACGCAGGCCGACGCCTGGCTCGCGCCCCGCCTGCACGCGACACTCCGCCTCAGTCGCACGGAGGCCGCAGACTCCGCCCTGTGGAACTATCTCGCCCTGGGCGTCGCCCCCGACTTCGTGGTCTGGCGACACCTGTCCGAATCGAAGAAGGCCGTCAACGCACGCTATTTCAAGGGCCCGTACCACAAGCAGGCGTTCGCCCGACTCTGGTGGTCCGCCGAACTGTTCCGTGACGGCTCCGACTACGAACCTGTCGTCGTCGCCTGCGGCAACCAGGACATGCTGAACACGGTGCTGAGGCTGGACGTCATCGACCACCGACCCACCGCGCAGGCACTGGTCCGCCTGCTGAAGCGAGGGGTCATACGGACGGGCCGAGATGCGAACGCCCTGGCCAAGGCGGTCAACACGGCGGCCGCGACCCTGATGTACGACGTGCTCGCTCCGGACGCGGAGCGGGACGCCAGCGCCGTGCGGAGCTGGATCGACGAGGGGGAGGCAGGCGTCACCGTGCACCGCCACTCCCTCCCCGCCGGTCCCGTCGAAGAACGGGTTCCCGAGGAATCGGTGGAGCGCCTCACGGACCACTTCGCGGAGCTCTTCACGGACGCGCCTGTTCGTGGCAAGGAGACGAGCGCGGAGGACATGGAGGACGACTGATCACCGCCCCCATTGCCACCGCTACTGCGACTGCGGGGGCTGCCAGGACCTCAATGCCTCGACAGCGTGCTCCTTGTGGCCCTCGTCCAGCCGCAGGGCCGCGCACAGCATGTTCACGGCGAGCAGCGGTGGGATGGCGTTCCCGATCTGCTGCGCCACGTCGGTGCCCCGCCAGGGGTACTCGGCCGGGAAGGTCTGCAACAGGCCGGCCTCGCGGAACGTGAAGCGTTCCTGCTCGGTTCCCAGTTCGGGCTCGCCCTGCGCGTTGAAGCCCTTGAGATCGAACACCGTGTTGCGGCGCACTTTGCCAGTGACGGTGGCGGCGGGCGCGTCGGAGGTGCGGAGCCCCCGCTTTTTGGGGTCGCCACCGGAGCCGTAGTTGGAGCGGACGACAAAGTCCGTGGAGCGCGACCCCTTGAGTGCGTCACCCATGGAGACCCAGGGCAGCACCGGGCGGGGACGCAAGTCCGGACCGTCGAAGAGCGAGTTCTGTCGTGGGTCGACCGGCTGTGCAACGGTCTCTTTCCGCGCCGCGGACAGGCGTTGTGCCCCCTTGTGGTACCGCTGGTGGGTGATGCGTGGAAACTCCACGCCCCGGCTGTCACCGTCGCCGCGGAGCCGGGCGATCAGCACCGCGCGGCGACGCGTCTGTGGTACCCCGTACTCCTCGGTATGGAAGATGTCGCATTCGGCGTCATAGCCAAGCTCTCGCAGGATTTCGCGGTACTTCTTCCACACGGGAAGGACGGTCGGGACCTGCTCCAGTATCACGACTTCGTAGGGGACCGACTTGATCCGCTTCTCGACGATCCACCGCAGGGGTTGGAGCACCAGTCCGGTGCGTTCGTCGGCCCACGCGAGTTCGACGGCTCTGCGTTCCACTTCCGCCCAGGCTTTCTCCAACTCCTCAGGGGTGTCGCACTCGCCCACCTTCTCGGCGAGGTCCGTCACTTCGTCGAGCGCTTTGTGCCCCTCCCGGTTTCCGGCCACCGAATAGGTCTGGCAAGGCGGCCCTCCGGTGAGGACGCGGGCCGAACAGACCTCAGGATCGAGCGGGTTCATCCTCGCGACGTCGCCCACTTCGGTGGTGCGGAGGCCGGCAGCACGTCGAGTGATTCGCGTAGACTTGTCCCATTCGATACCGATTGCTGGCATTCCTAGCACCTCGGCCGCGATGTCCAGGCCCCCGGGTCCCGCGAAAAGATCTACGATCACGGGGGAGTCCTGGTTCGCGTACGGATGAGGTGCGTGGGTCATGGATGGAGTGTAGCCGGCGGTGATGATCTTTTTCGTAGCGATCGTGGGGCTGTGTGAGCCTCCGTCCTCAGCCCTCTGACCGGCGAAATTGCGTTCACGACCGGAGTGCCTGGGCGATCGCCGCGCCGAGGGCCTCACCGACAGGCGGTGGGGAGGCGTGACCGATCTGACGGTAGCGGGCCGTCTTCTTGCCGGTGATCTCCCATTCCGGGGGAAAGCCTTGGAGGAGGGCCGCTTGGTCCACCGTGATCTGCACCATGCCTTCTCTGCCGAGCGCGGGGTCCCAGTGAAAGTCTGGCCCAGGGATCGTGTCGCCCAGCGAATGGGCGTTGACGCCCATGCTCGCCCATTTTTGTTTGGTCCCGGAAGGGCCGAGATCGGCTCCGCCTCGCTTCTTCGACCCACCGACCAACGTCGGCGCCACGGACCTCGCCTGTGCCGCCCAGCGGTCGGCGTCCTGCCAGCCGTGTGATCGCATGGAAGGTCCCAGGGCCTCGCCGACCGGTATGTGTCTCGACGCGGTGCGCGAGGGCTGCAGGAAGGCCGGGAACCACTCCCTCTTAAGCGCCAACAGGACCCCCTGCCTGCGGTCCTGCGGTACTCCGAAGTCGGCGGCGTTGAGGATGAACCATCTGAACCCGTAACCGAGGTGCTCCAGTTCGGCGTGGGCGAAGTCGTGGAAGCCGCGGAATTTCTTCGGGTCCGTGAAACCGGGCACGTTCTCGATCAGCAGCGCCCGGGGCCTGATCGCGTGGGCGAGATAGACAGCGGCCCTCAGCAGCCGCTCCTCGGTGCTCGAGTCGGTCCGTGTGACCGTGGCGTTCGACTTCACCCTCGGGGGTCCCGCCGACAGGAGATCCACGTCGTAGCACTCTCGATGCTCAGCGGGATCCAGGTCCAGCAGATCGGCTTCGAGCACGTTCCAGTTCGGTCTGTTGGTCCGGAGGGTACGGCAGGCATCGGCGTCCTCGTCCAGCAGCAGTTTCGGCTCGAAACCGGCCCTCTCGAGGCCCAGGGCGAGCCCACCGGCTCCCGAGCACACGTCGACGAACGTCAGTTGGCTCATCGGGCGGTTCCCCCTCTTCTCAGCTCTGCTCCCCGTTGTTCCACTACCGCAGCGACCCGCCGGGCAACGTCTTCGGGTGCCTCGTGCTCCCAGAACCGCAAGACGTTCCACCCGACGGCTTCGAGATGCGCGGTGGTCTCCAGATCACGCGCCATGTTCCGCTCGAGCTTCTGCCGCCACCACTCCGCGTTCGACTTGGGGTGCGTGGCGTGGACGGGGCAGCCGTGCCAGAAGCAGCCGTCGATGAGGACCGCGACCTTGGCTCGAGTGAAGGCCACGTCGATCCGTCGCCTGGGCATGCCCGGCACGGGATACTCCACGCGATATCGCAGTCCGGCCGCGTGCAACAACCGTCGCACGGCGAGCTCGGCCTCCGTGTCCTTGCTCACCTGCTTGCTCATGCGGGCGGAAACGGCAAGAGAGGAGGGGGCGACGTTCGGCACGGGATCATTTTGCCGGCGTAGGCGGTTCGGCGTGTAGCCGGAGAAGGACTCGCCTCACTGGAGTGGGCGTCATCGGCAGAGGGACCGCCCGCTTCTTTGCCAGTGTCGTGCCTCCGCGGCCCGCCTCAAGGGCGCTGCGCGTCGGCTGCGCCGATGGCCCTGCGGGCCACCCTTGACCCGGGCCGCTCCGGCACGGGGGAGAAGCGAGCGGGCGGCCCGGGGAAAGTGGGCGGCTTGGCGGGGTGTGCCACCGGGGTGGGCTGCGGTCTTGGCCCGGGTTGCGGGCGCGGTCGACCGTCCGGGCACGCCGGGTGGGGTGGCGGCTGGCGGGTTGTTCGGAGAGAGGAGGGGCTCAAAAAGTGTCCGGTGGTGCTCTTTCCCGCCCGGGAATGTGGTGACGGATCGACTGCGGAACGTACGCCGCGATCGGGGGGACGTTCCACCGCGGGGCCCGGCATCAGGTTGCGGAGTGCGACTGTTTCAAGTGCTGCGGAGCGCCGACCGCCTGGGCAATGATCATTGCTCAGGCGGCGTTGGCCGCATCGGCTGTCAGCCGGCGCTATCGGTGAGGGCGACGCTCTGGGGGTTCCGGGGTAGCCGACGACCTGCTCGGTGGCGTCCCACTTGTCGTCGGAGTGGCGGATGGCGTGATAGGTCTTGGTCCCGGAGACGACGCCGATCTGCGTGTCGCCGCCGGTGGTCTGTCCGGTGGTGACCTGGGTGACGTCGCCGAGTGCGTCGAGCAGGTTGGTGACGTCGCTCCGCTTCGACCACTTCTCGTCTGCGTCCTGGGGGGCGTGGTAGACCCTGCCGCCCGCGAGTCCAATCAGAGCCAAGCCCGGACCGGTGGAGGTGACGGCGACTGCGGTGAACGCGGCTTGGCGCCGAAGGGAGCGCATTTCTACGTCGGCGCCGACGAGATTCGTGTCTTCAGCCACGGGGGAGGGCTAGGTGCCAAGGGGATCCGACTCAAAACTGGTATGGCGTCGGAAAAGAGTGTTCAGAAGGTTCTTGACACACTCGGAAGCAGTCCTGAACTTCGGAAGGATCTGATTCAGAAAGCAAGGGTTGCGCAAAATTAGATGAATGCGCACAATTGGGAGGACGTAGAAAATCAGGCTCTCGAGCTCCAGTTCTTGAGCAAGGCATGGGAGGAGCTGGGGTGACGGGTGCAGAATTCATCGCCCGCGCGATCTCTACTGGCTCGCTTCTCGGGTTCGGGGTCGGTGACAGTCCTGAAGCGGCAGATTCTGTAGTTCCACTCTCGTACGTGGACGACTTCACGGGTCGTGGGAACTCCAGGACTCTTCGGCGAGACTACGGCCTCTTCGAGGCGGCGTATGGTGGAGGTCCAGACTGGGCATGCCAGGCGATTTCCCTGGAAGTTCACAGGCTGCTCCATTTGCAAGACCTGCGGGAGGAGGTTCGCGAACGACTGGATGTCCAGTTCGATCCATTCACTAGCTGGGGCGACGTCCAGCGGGAGTATGAGCGGACCCCCGGAAGCAGCGTCTTGGAAGTGATCGACAGCTCGCCCGGATACCGTATCTTTCAGGCGCGTTCTCTCGGGGTTTCGGTCCACGTCCTGGATGATCCTCATGTCGTCCGTGGAGACTACCCGGGGCATGGTGATGTGTGGAGCCTGGAGATCATTCCGGCGCGCTTCATGTGAGGGAAGAAAACGCACTCTAGCCAAGCCTCTGGCGGCATTCAACTTGTATTGGAACGTACCGATCCCGTGACATATATCGATGCTCTTTTCAGCGGTGCAGAGGACGGCAGGGCGGCCGACCGCATCGACTGGGATCCGCTGCGCGAGCCCGACGCCCTGCAGGAAGTCGGCCTGCTCGACTGCAGAATGTGCCCCCTGACCGGCCGTGCCGGGCTGCTCCTGGACATGCGCACCGCTCTGCAGTACCGCACGGGAAACGCGGCGCTCCTCGTCGTCCGCGGACTGGGCTCCTTCCAATGGAGCGAAGAGCCGCTGGAGCGCATGTTTGCCGTTTTCAAAATCATGTCGAGTACTCCCGCTGCGTCCCGGCGTATGTGGCAGATGCGAATGGGTCTTTTCCCCGACGGTGAACTCTCCGTCAGCGGCAAGGCGGCGGACTTCCATCTCCTTGAGGTCGATGGGATCCCGGAAGCTCTACCGCTCTATCCCGAGCGGCCTCTGCACGAGGCTCGCCAAGACCTTCCGTGGTGGGATTCCCGGTGTACCGTGCTGCAGTCGTCCACGACGAGCAGCGCCTGACCCGGGTTGGTCGGAAGGGCGCCCGGTGGTGCTGTGACCGGGAGGGGATTCCTGGACGTCCTCACGGTTACCCGATGACGTTCTTTGCTCTGGGTGGGCTTCCGACGACCGGGAACACTATCGACCTCGACCCGTAGGGGCACCTACCGATCCCATGATTCTGATCGAAGACATTTTTACGCGGCGAGACCGCCATGAGCCCGCAGGTCCCGTCGACCGCGACCCGTTCAGGGACGACGACGCTCTGTTCGATGCGCAGCTCCTCGACTGCAGGGTGTGCCCGACGTCGAATCGTGCGGCGCTGCTTTTCGAGATGCGTACCGCGGAGCAGTTCAGCGTCGGGAACGGTGCGGTCCTCATCGCCCATGGCCTGCGGTCGTTCCACTGGGACGGGACGCCGACACGCCGGCCGTTGATGGCGTTTTCCGTGCAGGAGTACGAGCCCTCGGTGAGCGCTGAGGGTGGGGTTCGGTTGAACCTCGGGTTCTTCCCGGACGGTGCTCTCTCCGTCGTGGCGGACCGCGCGGACTTCTACCTGCTGGAAGTGTCCGGGATCCCTCAGGCGCCACCGAACTACAGCGAGCGCGATCTCGGCCAGGTTGTGAGCGGGCTGCCGTGGTGGAACTCCCCCTGCGTGGTGCTGCAGTCGTCCAGCACGAGCAGCACCTGAGGGAGCGGTACGGCTGAGTGGCCCGCCGAGGGTTTCCGCGGCGGGCCGCTTTGCTGAGGGACGTCTCCTCTATGCGCCGTGGCAGGTGTCGTAGGGCTGGTTCTGGCCGCACCAGCAGTCCGACGTGCGCTGTGGGGGCCAGGCCACGGCGCGGCCTCGGGCTGCCAGGGTCGTGGCGTACTGGGGGAGGAGGGTCGTGTCGGAGGGGGAGGAGCCCTCGGAGGCGGCGAAGGCCTCGTAGGAGGGGACCGTGCCGGTGACGATGCCCAGGTTGGGGGTGCCGGAGGTGGAGAGTTCGCGGAGGGAGGACTCTATGGTCGCGAGGTGCTCGGGGTGGGAGGGGTACTCCGTGGTCAGGGTCGGGTACGCCGACAGGAGCTCCGTCAGTTCTTCCGCCGGCCAGTGCAGGACCGCCACCGGGAAGGGGCGGGAGAGGGCCTCTCGGTAGGTGCCGAGTTCGGCGCGGAGGCGCGAGATTTCTGCCTCCAGCTCCTGGGGGTTGTCGGAGCCCAGGGACCACACGCGCTTCGGGTCGTGGAGTTCGTCCAGGGAGACGGGGGACGAGTGCAGGGTGTCGGCGCGGGCGTCCCAGTCGTCGTGGGGGAGGCCGAGCATGCGGCGGACCCGGTGGCGGCCGAAGAGCAGCGGGTGCGTCGCGTAGGGGGGTTCGGCCACGTCCGTCAGGAGGAGGGTGGCCGCCTGCGTGAACGTGTCGTGGGCCGCTTCCAGCTCGTCGTGGGATTCGAGGGATTCGGCGACGATGACCCAGGGGGCCGGGTCGCGGGGGGCCGTGGCACGGATGCCGTCGATGATCGCCCTGGCCTCCGCCTCGTGGTCGTACTCCCACAGGTTCGACGCCTTGAGGGCCCGGACGAGGGGCGCGTTCTCCAGGGTGTCCTGGGTGGCGAGGAGGCGGTCGTAGAGCGCGGTGGCGGCGGGGCGGGCGTCGGCCAGTTCCAGGTGGGCCGCGGCCCGGAGGAGGAGGGCTTCGGCGTCTTCGGGGTAGCGGTCGGCGGTCCGCTCCAGGCGTGCCGCTTCGGCGGTGTGGTCGACGACGTTCTCGGCAGGCGTGTCGGGGCGCATGGACGACACGGTACTGCCCGGCGGTGACAAAGGAGAGAGAGGGATCGGGAGGGGGTGGAGAGAGGGAGGGGCGGCTGTCGGTTGTGGTGCAGGGGGATGGGGGCGGTTCCCCCTGCACCGGGGCGGGTGGGGGGCAGGGTCAGATCGTCACGCCGTCTATCTGGAGGGTCTGTACCGCCTTCGCCGGCAGCGACACCGCCACCGTCTTTCCGGAGACATAGGTGTCCGAGTACGACTTGTAGGCGTCGCCGCCCGTCGTCACCGTGTTCCAGCGGGGGACCAGGCCGCCGGTGCCGCCGGTCACCGAGCTGAAGCCGGAGAGGTTGAAGGTGAAGGTCTGGGCGGAGGTGGCGGTGTTCAGGGCCACGATCACCAGGCGTCTGGCCGAGGAGTCGTAGGCCGCCACGGCGTTGCTCACGCCCGTGTCGAGGATCTTCATGCCGGGGCGGATGTGACGGCTGAACTGGGCCATCACGTAGTACTTGGTGGTGACCGCGCCCGCCGCCAGGGTGTTCGCGTCGTACGAGATCATCGCCCAGTTCGTGGACGGGTCCATGACCTGCCAGTAGACCCACGCGGTGGGGTGCAGCCAGCGGAAGTCGTAGAGCAGGTTGAAGGCCATGGTGTAGCCGGTGCCGTCGTTGTCGCCGGTCTCCGAGTTCCACAGGGCCTTGCCGGCCGTCGTGACGACGTCCGTGTAGAGGAGGTCGCGGCGGCCTCCGGAGCCCTGGTAGCCGTGGACGTTGACGCGGTCCACGTAGCCCTTGGTGGTGGCGGAGAAGGCGCCCCAGGTGGTGCGGGCCAGGTCGTAGCTCGTCTCGTCCGATGCCGAGATCTTGGTGCCGGTGAGGCCCCTGCTGTTCAACTCGCTGCGGAGGTAGGGGAGCACGGCCGCCTGGACGGTCGCGTCCATGTGGCAGCCCTCCTGGGTGCCGGTCGCCGTCCACCAGGAGGACGACGGTTCGTTGAAGGCCTCCACCGTCGCGAAGTTCACGCCCCAGTGGTTCTTGGCGTACAGGGCGACCGAGGCGAGGTGGGAGGCGTGCTGGCGGTAGTTCCAGGACTGGAGGTTGTTGCCGCCGTCCGAGGCGCCGGACGGGTTGTGGTTCAGGCACATCCACCACATGGGCGAGTTGGCGAAGAGCTCGGCGGTGGCGCCCCGGTTGACGGCCTTGACGAGCATCGCGCGCTGGGTCGCGTCCGCCGTCCAGTTCCAGGCCGAGGAGGTGGGGTCCTCGTTGTTCCAGTCCTGCCAGTAACCCTCGATCTGCTTGAACGCGGGGATGTTGGCGGAGGCGACCATGCTCTCGCCGTTCACGGTGTTCCAGCTGCACGCGCCCAGGTTGTAGCGGGCGATGTTCAGGCCCAGGCCCGGGAGTGAAGTGCTGTTGTACGTCGTCGACTTGGTGGTGAAGAAGATGTCGGCGAAGTCGTCGCGGGTGCCGAAGACGTTGCCCCACCAGGCGAGGGACGTGCCCCAGCCCTCCCAGGTGCCCCATGACGTCGACGGGCTGACGGTGATCGTCGCGTCGGCGCGGGCCGTGCCGGTGGCCAGGGCGCTGCCCAGGAGGCCGCCTCCGGCGGCGGCCAGGAGTGTTCTGCGTCGGATCATGGCTGCTTCTCAACCTCTCCGTGCGGCTCAAACACCGGTTCCCGAACCGGCGTCGACTCGTCCCCCCGCATGCCAACACGAAGCATCAGGTGTGGCGTGTGGGGTTGTCGAGAGTTGTGGCAGTGCTTTCTAAAAGCGGTGGAGGAAGGGGTTGGGGGGTGGGGCTCGGGCGGGGGTTGCGGTAGCTCTGGTGACTTGGTCGCGGTCGTCCTATCGTGCGGGCCCAACCGGCGGGCTGCGGGGTGGCGGGAGGTGTGCGGTGCGGTGGGTCGTGGGGCACGGTGACCGGCGGTGGCCGGTGCGGCGACGGCGGGTGGCGCGAGGGCGGGTGGGGCGAGGGCGGGTGGGGCGGCGGGTGCTGTGGACCGGAGGTGAACTGCTCGTCACCGTGGGCGTGGTGCTGATGCTCCTGGTCGTGCACCAGCTGTGGTGGACCAACCGGGAGGCGAAGCAGGGGGCCGAGCGGAAGGTGCAGGCGCTGGAGCGTGAGTGGGGGGAGGGCGACGGGTCGAGCGTGCGTGGTGGCGTGGTCAAGGGGCGTTCGGGGGGCGCGGGGGGTACAGGGGGGCCGGGGGGTTCCGCGTCGGCCGCCGGTGCCGGCACCGGACGGCGGGGGACCTCGTACACCACCCGGGTCGTCGCCTCCCAGGCGTACGCCGTCCTCGTCATCCCGCGGCTCGGCCTGCGCGTGCCGATCGCCGAGGGCGTCAGCAAGCCGAAGGTGCTCAACCACGGGTACGTCGGCCACTACCCGGGCACCCAACAGCCCGGCCAGGCCGGGAACTTCGCGCTCGCCGGGCACCGGAACACGCACGGCGAACCGTTCCGCTACCTCCCCCGGCTGCGGCGCGCGGACACGATCGAGGTCGAGACGGACGCCGGGACCTACACCTACGCGGTCGACCAGATCCTGCCGCAGACGTCGTCCCTGGACTCCGGGGTCGTCCGGCCCGTACCGCGTTCGATCGTGAAACCGTCGTACGGGTACCGGGAGCCGGGGTACTACATCACGCTCACCACCTGCACGCCCGAGTTCACCTCGCGGTACCGGATGGTGGTGTGGGGGAAACTGGTCTCGTATAAAGTTCGGTGAGGAGAGGGGAGTTGACATGCGCGTATACGGCCGCCGGGCCTTGGCCTCGCGTTCCGTCGCCCTGCTCCTGCTCGTCCTGTTCGATCTGCTGCTGCTCGACTCCGGCAGCCTCTTCACCACCGTCGCGCTCGCCGCGACCGCCGCCGCCGGTTCGGCCCTCGCCGTCAGCTGCCTGCTCGCCGCGCGCTCCGCGCCCGTCGTGCCGCCCACCCGGGTCCGTACGGCGATCCGCGACCGGGCCCGGCGCACGGCCTTCCTCGCGCAACGGGATCCGGACGCGAAGGGCCGTACCAGGCCGCGAGCACCCGGAATCCGCCTCCAGGCGACCGCCGCGTAAGGCACCCGGAACCCGTTCCCGGTGACCCCGCGCGGGTCGTCATGCCGTCCCACCTCATCACCACGGCACGACGAGACCCCCTGGAGGGCTCCCACCCATGTCCGTTTTCGCCGGCCTGGTCGAGCATCTCGCCGACCTGCTCCAGCCGCTCTTCCACGCGTCCGCGGCCGCCGCCGCGATCGTCCTGTTCACCGCACTCGTACGACTGCTCGTGCACCCCCTGTCCCGAGCCGCCGCCCGCGGCCAGCGCGCCCGGGCCGCGCTCCAGCCCAGGGTCGCCGAACTGCGCAGGAAGCACGGGAAGAACCAGCAGGCCCTGCAGAAGGCCGTGCTGGAGCTGCACGCCGAGGAGAAGGTCTCCCCGTTGTCCGGCTGCCTGCCGGGGCTGTTGCAGCTGCCCGCGTTCTTCCTCCTCTACCACCTCTTCTCCAACCCGACGATCGGCGGCCAGGACAACGGCCTGCTCGCCCATGACCTGCTGGGGGCTCCGCTCGGCGGTCGGTGGCTCGATCTGCTGGGGGGTACCGGGGGCGGGGTGTTCGGCGGTGCGGGACTGGTGTACGCGGGGCTGTTCGTCCTCGTCGCCGTCGTCGCCGGCTTCAACTTCCTGCGGGCGAAGCGGACGGCGGTGCCGGGCGCCGTCGTCGGTGAGGGGGAGCAGTCGGTGCCGGGGGTGGAGGCGGTCACCAAGGTCATGCCCTACCTGTCGTTCTTCACGCTCTTCACCGTGGCCGTGGTGCCCCTCGCCGCCGCGCTGTACGTGGTGACCAGTACCGCCTGGAGCGCGGTGGAGCGCGCGGTGCTGTACCGGTGAGAGGGTGAGGGGGCGAGGGGCGGAGGGTTACGGTCCAGTACGTGAACAGGCTCTTGCCCGCTGTACGCGCATCTTGGAGGATCGACCAGTCCTCCGATGGCTGCACCCATCGGCCGGGCGCTCGCTATCAAGGGAGACGGTGACGACCATGAAGCTGCTGCGAGTCGGTACGGCGGGTGCGGAGCGGCCCGCTCTGCTCGACGCCGAGGGGGTCCTGCGGGACCTGTCCGGTGTCGTGGACGACATCGACGGCGCGCTGCTCGCCGACGACGCCGCCCTCGGCCGGGTCCGGGCCGCCGCCGACGCCGGGGAGCTGCCCGCGCTCGACGCGACCGGGCTGCGGATCGGGCCGCCGCTGGGGCGGATCGGCAAGGTCGTGTGCATCGGGCTCAACTACCACGACCACGCCCGCGAGACCGGGGCCGAGCCGCCGGCCGAGCCGGTCGTCTTCTTCAAGGCCGCGGACACGGTCGTCGGGCCGTACGACACCGTGCTGGTGCCGCGCGGGTCG
The DNA here is from genome assembly GCF_055562175.1 of Streptomyces sp. NPDC020958. NCBI lineage: Bacteria > Bacillati > Actinomycetota > Actinomycetes > Kitasatosporales > Streptomycetaceae > Streptomyces > Streptomyces sp. NPDC020958. The sequence goes on from NZ_JBVHFU010000014.1 coordinate 45,222, forward strand.
GTGAAGACCGACTGGGAGGTGGAGCTCGCCGTCGTCATCGGGCGCACCGCCCGCTATGTGGCGGACGACGAGGACCCGCTGGCGTACGTCGCCGGGTACGCCGTCGCGCACGACGTCTCCGAGCGGGAGTTCCAGATCGAGCGGGGCGGGACCTGGGACAAGGGGAAGAACTGCGAGACGTTCAACCCGCTGGGGCCGTGGCTGGTGACCGGCGACGAGGTGGGGGATCCGCAGGGGCTGTCGCTCAAGCTGTGGGTGAACGGGGAGCTGAAGCAGGACGGGACGACCGCCGAGCAGATCTTCTCGGTCGCCGAAGTCGTGCGGTACATCAGCCAGTTCATGGTGCTGTACCCCGGGGACGTCATCAACACGGGGACGCCGGCGGGGGTGGCCATGGGGGCGCCGGAGCCGAAGCCGTTCCTTCGGAGTGGGGATGTGGTCGAGCTGGAGATCGGCGGGCTCGGGCGGCAGCGGCAGGTGTTCAAGGACGCCTGAGGGGCGGGGGGTTCGGCTGCGTGGGCGGGTGCGGGTAGTCCGTGGTTGCTCGCGCCCGCGCGGCGGAGCCGCACATCGAATACAGCCCCGCGCCCCTTCGGGGCGCGCTCCAGCTGACGTGCGTTTACAGCTTCAAGTATGTCTCCAAAGCCTCCACCACGAAGCGGTGGTCCTGGAGTTGGGGGAGGCCCGAGACCGTGACGGAGCCGATCACGCCCACGTTCTCCACCGTGATCGGGAAGGAGCCGCCGTGGGCCGCGTACGCGTCGGGGTCCAGGCGGGAGGACTCCTCGAACGTCGTGCCCTTGGCCCGGTAGCGGGCTCCCACCAGGTAGGACGGTGCGCCGTAGCGCTCCACCACTCGGCGCTTGCGGGTGATCCAGGCGTCGTTGTCAGGGGTGGAGCCGGGCAGGGCGGCGTGGAAGAGCTGCTGGCCCGCGCGGTGGATGTCCACGGCCACCGGGGCCTGGCGTTCCCGTGCCATCTCCACCAGCAGGGAGCCCAGCGCCCACGCGTCGTCGTTCGTGAACTGCGGGAAGACCAGGCGGCGTTGCTGGGCCTCCAGCTCCTCGACCGACGGGGTGAGCTCGGGGGTGGACCGGGGGGTGATCTGCGGGTGGTGCATCAGAGGGTCACCGTCACTTTCTCGGCCGCCGAACGGCGGGCTGCTTCCAGTACGTCCAGGGCGGCGGCCGCCTCCGGCGCGGTCACCGGGTTGGGACCCTCGCCCCGCAGGGCCCGGGCCACGGCCGCGTAGTACGCGGGGTAGTCGCCGGGGAGGGTGGGGACGGCGCGGCCGCCACCGGTGACCGGGGACTCGCCGGCGCCGATCCGGCCGTGCAGCGACTCCGGTTCGACGCCCCAGCCGTCCGAGGCGCCCGGACGGTCGCCCTCGCGCAGGGCCGCCTCCTGCGGGTCCAGGCCGTACTTCACGTACCCCGCCTTCGAGCCCAGCACCCGGAAGCGCGGGCCGAGCTGGGCCGTAGTCGCCGAGACGTAGAGGTGGGAGCGGACGCCGTTCGCGTGGGTGAGCGCGAGGAAGGTGTCGTCGTCGGTCTCGGCGCCGTCCCGGCGGACGACCGCCTCCGCGTACACCTCGGTGGCCGGGCCGAAGAGGGTCAGGGCCTGGTCGACGACGTGGCTGCCGAGGTCGTAGAGGAGACCTCCGATCTCTGCGGGGTCGCCGGACTCGCGCCAGCCGCCCTTGGGCTGCGGGCGCCAGCGTTCGAAGCGGGACTCGAAGCGCCACACCTCGCCCAGTTCGCCGTCCGCCAGGAGCTTGCGCAGGGTCAGGAAGTCGTTGTCCCAGCGGCGGTTCTGGAAGACCGAGAGCAGCAGGCCACGCTCCTCGGCGAGGGCGGCCAGGCCGCGGGCCTCGGCGGCGGTACCGGCGACCGGCTTGTCCACCACGACCGGGAGGCCCGCCTTGAGGGCGGTCGTCGCGAGCGGGACGTGGGTCTTGTTCGGGGAGGCGATGACGACCAGGTCGAGATCGTCGGCCCGGTCGAACAGGTCGGCCGGGGCGGCGACCGTCCGGACGCCGGTGAACTCGGCCTTCGCCTGCGCCTGCCGCTCGGGGTTCGAGGTGACCACCGTGTCCAGGGCGAGGCCCTCGGTGGCGGCGATCAGAGGTGCGTGGAAGACGGATCCGGCGAGGCCGTAGCCGATGAGGCCGACGCGCAGGGGAGAGGCAGCTGTCATGCGTCCTACTTTCGCAACGCTGTTGCCTAAGTGCAAGTGGCGGGGAGAATGGGGCGTGTGAACATGACGACGAGCGGCACGGGGAGCAGCGCTGTGCGAGGCGGTGCCCGGGGCGGCACGAGGGGCGGGCCGGGGCCGGTCGGGGCGAACCTGCTCGCCGTGCGCAGCCACAACACCGCGCTGGTGCTGGATCTGCTGCGGACCGCCGGGAGCGGGGGCATCAGCCGGCTCGAACTGGCCGGGCGGACCGGGCTCACCCCCCAGGCGGTCAGCAAGATCACCGCCCGGCTGCGGGAGGAGGGCCTCGCGGCGGAGGCCGGGCGGCGCGCTTCCACGGGGGGCAAGCCGGCCACCGTGCTGCGGCTGGTGCCGGAGGCGGGGCACGCCGTGGGGGTGCATCTCGACCGGGACGAGCTGCGGGCGGTGCTGGTCGACCTCGACGGGAAGGTGGTGGCGGAGCGGCGCGCCGCACTGGACCTCGGGGCGGGGGCGGTGGCCGTGCTGGGGGCGCTCGCGGCGGCGGCCGGGGAGCTGATCGGGTACGGGGGCGCCTCGTTGCTCGGGGTCGGGGTGGCGGCGCCCGGGCCGCTCGACCACGTCCACGGGGTGCTGCACCGGGTCACCGGGTTCCCCGAGTGGGACGGGTTCCCGCTGCGGGACGCGCTCGCGGAGCGGCTCGGGGTGCCGGTGGTCGTCGACAAGGACACCAACGCGGCCGCCCTCGGGCTCGCGGTCGGCGGGGAGGGCGGTTCCTTCGCGTACGTGCACCTCGGGACGGGCCTCGGAGCCGGGCTGGTGATCGGCGGCAGCGTGCACCGGGGGCCGCGGACCGGGGCGGGGGAGCTCGGCCACCAGGTCATCCAGCTGGACGGCCCGCCGTGCCACTGCGGCAACCGTGGCTGCGTCGAGGCGCTGTGCCTGGCGGCGGTGGGCCGGGCGGAGCCGGAAGAGGCGGCGCGGGTCCTCGGCGCCGGGGCCGCGAACCTCGCCGGGCTGCTCGACATCGACCTCGTGCTGCTCGGCGGCCGCACGATCGCCGCCGCGCCGGAGACCTTCGTCCGAGGGGTCGCCGCCGTCCTCGACGAACGCGCCCGGCGCGAGGGTTCGCTCGGCACGACCGTCCCCGTCCGCCTCGCCCCCGGCGGGGACCGCGCGGTCGCGGAGGGCGCGGCGCAGCTGCTCCTGGCGCCGCTCTTCGGCCGGGCGGACGGGTAGGAGGGGGAGAGGGAGGGGGCGGGGGGCTGAACGGGCGGAGTTGTCCCCCGTGCTCGGAGTGGTGGCCGACGGACCCCGCCGGCGTCCGGCAGAGTCACCTGTTCATGCGCATGCGACTGAGCACCCCTCTGTCCCTCTGCCTAGCCGCCGCAGCCGTCGTCCTCGTGCCTGTGCCGCCGGCGACCGCGGCCCCTCTCGTCGCCGAGGCGTCCTGTGTGGGCGCCGACGCACGGGACTTCCCGCTCACCACCCGTATCCACGGCGGCCCCACGTCCTACGAGCCCGGCGGCGGTTACGGCACCTGGTACCTGGACCTCACCAACACCACGAACCGCACCTGCACCGACGTCCACCCGGTCGTCGTCCTCGTCGACGACCACCGTGTCCTCAAGCCCTCCCAGACCGAGCTGGAGTTCTACGACGGCGCGCACCCCCGCCCGGTCCCGCTGACCGGGACCGACGAGTCCGAACTCATCGGGGTGTTCGACGGGAACGACTTCCCGGGGTTCACCGTGGCGCCCGCGGCGACCGTCTCGGTCAAGGTCAGAGTCGCCTTCGCCGCCGACGCCGTGCCGAACGCGGTCACCGCGGACGCCGCCCTCGTGCAGCGGCGGGGCTCGGACGGCGCCTGGGTCGGGGAGTCCAACGACTACCGCTTCGGCATCGGCCAGGAGCCGCCCCCACCGCCGCCCACGATCACGGCCGCCCCGGCCACCCCGGCCTCCGCCCTCCCCTCGGACGGCACGGAGGCGGTCTCCGGCGAGGCCACCCCGGACGCCTCCCCCGGGGCCACCCCCGGAGTCGTCCCCTCCGACGGCGCCGCCCTGCCCTTCGCCGCCGAGGCCGCGGACGCCGGGGAACGCGCCCGGGAGCTGGCCCGCACCGGCCTCGGCGTGGCCCACGGACTGCTCACGGCCACGGCCGCGCTGCTCGCCGTGGGGGCGAGCGCCTTCGTCCTGGCACGCCGCCGTCGGTGACCCGGGTGGACCGGAGCCCGGGTGCCAGGACAGCCCGCCTGCCTGCTCGGGGTGCCCGGCTGTCCGCTCCTGGGCTACCAGGGCAGCCCGGTCGCCGGGCCCGGGTGCCCGGCTGTCCGCCCCCCAGCTGCGGAGCCCCCGGGCTGCGGTGGCCCGGAGTCGCGGGGTCGCGAAGTCCTGGGCTGCGGAGCGCGGGGGCTGCGGTGGTCCGGAGTCGTGGGGTCGCGGGGTCGCGAAGTCCTGGGCTGCGGAGCGCGGGGGCTGCGGTGGCCCGGAGTCGCGGGGTCGCGAAGTCCTGGGCTGCGGAGCGCGGGGGCTGCGGTGGCCCGGAGTCGCGGGGTCGCGAAGTCCTGGGCTGCGGAGCCCCCGGGCTGCGGTGGCCCGGAGTCGCGGGGTCGCGAAGTCCTGGGCTGCGGAGCGCGGGGGCCGCGGTGGCCCGGAGTCGCGGAGCGCGGAGTCGCAAGGTCGCGGTCGTCGGGCCGTCGACCTGAGGGTGGCACCTGACGGGCGTCGTGCGTCGCGGGCGGCCAGTTCGCGGTCCGGTGGCCGACCAGCAGGTGAGCAGGGCGTTCCCCGGTGATCCCGGCGTTGTCTAGGCTGGGGGCGCCGGTACGCCGTGGTTCCGGCGCGCCCGGCCCAGGCATGACCGCACACCGCATACGCACGCCAGGAGACCCACCCACATGGCAGACCGCAAGCCCATCGAGTCGTGGCTCACCGACATGGACGGCGTTCTCATCCACGAGGGGGTCCCGATCCCCGGCGCGGACGCCTTCCTGAAGAAGCTCCAGGAGTCCGGGCGGCCCTTCCTGGTGCTGACCAACAACTCCATCTACACCGCCCGTGACCTGCACGCGCGGCTGCGGCGGATGGGCCTGGACGTGCCGGTGGAGAACATCTGGACCTCCGCCCTCGCCACCGCCCAGTTCCTGGACGACCAGCGGCCCGGCGGCAGCGCCTACGTCATCGGCGAGGCCGGTCTGACCACCGCGCTGCACGACATCGGGTACATCCTCACCGACCACGAGCCCGACTTCGTGATCCTCGGCGAGACCCGCACCTACTCCTTCGAGGCGCTCACCAAGGCGGTGCGCCTGATCAACGACGGCGCACGGTTCATCGCCACCAACCCCGACAACGTGGGCCCCTCCACCGAGGGCGACCTGCCCGCCACCGGTTCCGTCGCCGCGCTGATCACGGCCGCGACCGGCAAGAAGCCGTACTTCGTCGGCAAGCCCAACCCCCTGATGATGCGCGCCGGGCTGAACGCGATCGGCGCGCACTCGGAGACCTCCGCGATGATCGGCGACCGGATGGACACCGACGTCCTCGCGGGCCTGGAGGCCGGCATGCGCACCTTCCTGGTGCTCTCCGGCGTCACCCAGCCCGCCGACGTCGACCGGTACCCGTTCCGTCCCTCCGAGGTCGTCGACTCGATCGCGAACCTCGTCGACCTGGTCTGAGCGGCCAAACCCGACCTCACCCGGACGGAGCAATCTGGCGCCTTCCGAGGATGCGTGGGTGCCTGGTGCGGGGGAGCCTCCAGATATCTGGAGGTTCACGATGGGCTCATTTCGCCTCACTCTCTGTACCGGGCTCCTGGCCTCGGCCGTCGGGCTCCTCCCGGCGGCCGCGTCCGCGGCGGACGGCCGGGGGATCACCGTGACCCCGGCCTCGCCGGCCCCCGGCTCCGTGGTGACCCTGCGGGTCAGCGGCTGCTCCGGCACGACCGGCGCCGCCGCCTCGACGGCCTTCGTCTCGGACGCCCGGCTCAGCGGCTCCGACGGCACGCTGACCGGCGAGACCCAGGTCCGCTCCGCGGCGGCCCCCGGCTCCTACGACGTCCGGGTCGGCTGCGCCGGAGCGGCCGTCACCGGCAGCGTCACCGTCGCGGCGCGGCCGCCGTCCGGCCAGGACGCGCCCGACGCCCTGCTCTCCTCACCCATCGCGCCCGTGCACGCGGGCGGCGGGGGCACCGCTCCGCTCGCCTCGGTGGACTCCCGTTCGGCCGGTCCGGACGCCGCGCAGGCGGTCACCGGCCTCCTCCTCGCCGGATTCGCCGCGGCCGCCGTCGGGCTGCTGAGCGCCCGCCGGAGCCGCGGCTCGCGCTGAGGACGGGGCCGATGTCCGACGACACCGAACGTTCCACCGGGACCGGACGGCTGCTGACCGGCATGACCTGGGCCGTCCTGCTGCTCGGGCTGTGGCTGTGGGGCCGCGGGGTCACCGAGGTGCCCGACGGCCTGACCGGGCCCACCACGGGTGACATGGCCGCCGTCGGCCGCCCCGCGGACGCCGGGCTGCCGTCCGCCGCCGCGCCGTTGGGCCCGGCCGTGCCCGAGCGCATCGACATCCCCGACCTGGGCGTGCAGGCCCCCGTGGTGGCCCGCGGCCTCGACCGCGACGGCGGGGTCGACCCGCCGCCCTTCGACCAGCCCGGCGTGGTCGGCTGGTACCGGTCGGGGACCGGCCCCGGAGCGGCGGGCACCGCGGTCCTGGTCGGGCACGTCGACACCCGGACCCGGCCCGCGGTCTTCTACAAGATCAGTGCCCTGCGGCCGGGGGAGACGATCCGAGTGGTCCGCTCCGACAACACGGTGGCCGAGTTCACCGTCGAGGACACCCGGGTCCTGCCCCGCGACCACTTCGACGCCCGGCAGGCCTACGGCCCCCGCGAGCCGGGCCGCGCCGAACTCCGCCTGATCACCTGCGGCGGCGCCTTCGACCGGACCACCGGAAGCTACACGGCGAACGTGGTCGTCTCGGCGTACCTCACCGGCACCACCCCGTAGGGCACCTGACGCCCGGTCGGCGGCCCGCTCCCCTGGGGCCGCCGACCGGGCCGGTCCTCGACCACGCGCGCTCGGGCCGCGGGAGTGACCCGGCGTCGGCGCGGGAGGCTGGGAAGCCGGCGCCGGGGGGCTGGACGGCCGCCCTTGGCGACTCTAGAGGGCTAGGGGTGCCCGGGCCCAGCGGGCTGTAACAGCTCGCCGACAACGCGTGCGCGAACTCGTGGCGAGTGCGGTGGGTATGTCACGATTGGGACCGGCCAAGTGCAGCCACCCAGGGGGGAATTGGATGTACGACAGCAGGCGGGCCCGGTCGTCCGCCCGGGCGGTGGCACTGGCGGCGGCGCTGCTGCTCGCCGGGTGCTCCGCGGGCGGCGGGAGCGACGGCAAGGGGGCCGCGGACCCGGGCGCGGCCGTCACCCGGCAGCCCCGGGAGGCGGACCCGTTCTGGGTGAACCCCGACTCCAACGCGGCCCGCCAGGTGCGGAGTTACGCGAAGGCCGGCCAGGACTCCGACGCCGGGCTGATCCGCAGGATCGCGGCCCAGCCGACCGGCGAGTGGATCGGCCCGGAGAACCCCGAGCAGGAGGCGCGCGGCTTCACCGAGGCCGCCCAGCGGTCCGGCCGCACCGCCCTGCTGGTCCTCTACGACATCCCGCACCGTGACTGCGGCCGGTACAGCCAGGGCGGCGCGGCCGACGGCGACGCGTACCGGGCGTGGCTGGCCGGGGTCGCCCGGGGCATCCAGGACCGCCCCGCCACGGTGATCCTGGAACCGGACGCCGTCCTGCACCTGGTCGACGGCTGCACCCCGGCCCGGTTCGCCGAGGAGCGCTACGACCTGCTGCGCGGCGCGATCACCACGCTGAAGGCGCTGAAGAACACGAAGGTCTACCTGGACGCGGGGAACGCCGGCTGGGGCCACCCCGACCAGATCGACCAGCCCCTCCAGCAGGCGGGCGCCGCGCAGGCGGACGGTTTCGCGGTCAACGTCTCCAACTTCTACTCCACCCGGGACTCCATCGCCTACGGCAGGCAGCTCTCGGCGCAGGTGGGCGGCAAGCACTTCGTGATCGACACCAGCCGGAACGGCAACGGCCCGTACACGGGCGGCGATCCCGCCGAACGGTGGTGCAACCCGCCGGGCCGGGCGCTCGGCGAGACCCCTACGACGAGGACGGGTGACCCCCTGGTGGACGCCTACCTGTGGGTCAAACGCCCGGGTGAGTCGGACGGCACCTGCAAGGGCGGCCCGCGGGCGGGCGACTGGTGGCCGTCCTACGCCCTGGAACTGGCCCGAGCGACGGATTCCTGAGCCGTTGTGAAAAACCTGTCGCCCCGCGCGAACATTTCCGGCACGGCACGCATCAATCCTCGTGTAGGGCACCAGCAGAAGGCGCGGGGCGTACGCCCGGTCCGCGCCACGGAACACGAGGAGCACCGTCACCGTGAACGATGACCGGAACACCACCGACCGGACCACCCTCGCCCGTCCCGCGTCCCGGCGCCGCACCGGCCGCGGGCGCGGCCGGGCGCTGCTCGCCGTGACCGCCCTCGCCGGTCTCGGGCTCGCCTGGGCGGGCACCGCCGAGGCCGCGGACGCCGGCACCGCCAAGGCCACGCCGACCTGTTCGGCCGCCGCGCTCAAGGCCACCTTCGGCCAGGGGCTGGCCGGCGGGATGAACCACCAGGGCGTCGTCATCAGGCTGCGCAACCTCAGCGGCAAGACCTGCGCGCTGCGCGGCTACCCCGGCCTCGGCCTGGAGAACTCCCGGCACAAGGCGCTGACCACCCACACCCACTGGGGCGACACCTGGTACGCCAAGGACCCGGGCAGGAAGACCCTGGTCCTGAAGGACGGTCAGAGCGCCGAGGCGGTCGTCGCCTGGACCCATGCCAACACCGGCACCTCGGGCGCGGTGCACGCCTCCTACCTGGAGATCACCCCGCCCGCCTCCACCCAGCACAAGACGCTGGCGTTCCCCGAATGGGTCGACCACGGCGACCTCTCGGTCACCGCGCTGGCCCGGCACATCGACGTCACGCCCTGACCGCCGCGGCCACCGTGCCGCCCCCGTCCGGCCGACCGGCGGGGCGGCACGGTGACCGGCCCTACGGCACCCTCACCCACCGCGCCGTGCTGGGTGTGCCCTGGTCGTCGTCGGCGAACAGCATGTACCACCCGGACGGCACCAGGTTCCGGTTCGCGGGCACGGTGACCGTGATCCGGTTCCCGGACGTCTTGAAGTCCAACGCGACCGACCGCTGGTCCACGTCGGTCACATGGGTGGTGGCGCCGGGGCGGATCAGCCGCACCTTCCTGATGGCCGAGGCCTGCTGCGAGGTGAACGTCCCGGTGCCGCCGCGGGCGATGGTCCCCGGGCCCCCGCCCAGCGACGGCCGCGCGTCCCGGTAGAGGTAGGGCGGGGTGTAGATCTCGATCCGCTGCTCGAAGACCCCGGGGCGCGTGTCGGCCTTGTCCGCGAACAGCGGGTTGGAACCGAAGAACATCACCCGGCCGTCCGGCAGCAGGACCGACCCGGAGTGGTAGTCCCGGCCGACCAGCGGGTCGGCGACCCTCCTGAAGGAGTTGGACGCGGGGTCGTAGAGCCGTGCCTGCCTGATGTCGGAGGCGCCGCGGCCGCGGTAGTCCTCGGAGCCGCCGGACACCAGCACGCTGTCGTCCGGCAGCACCGAGATCTGCGGGTAGCGGGTCCCCTTGGCCAGCCTGGGCCCGTCCGTGAACCTCGGGTCGGGGTCCTTGAGGTCGATCAGCCGGGTCCGGTTCGTGGAGCGGGCCGACTCGCCGACCCCGCCGCCGCCGACCACCAGGTACTTCTCGTCCTGGGCCGGCGGCAGCAGCACGGTCCCGGACGTCTCCAGCAGGTCCGGGTCGCTCAGCCCGGAGAGCCTGGTGAACCGGTTGGTGTCCACGTCCCAGATCCCGGGGTCGCGGCCCACGTCGTCCGGCCCGTACCCGGCGTTGGAACCCGAGTAGAAGATCTTGCCGTTCTGCAGCAGGAACAGCGCGGGGTAGGTCGGGAACTGGCGCTGGTGTTTCGTGTACGTCCAGGTGCGCGTTTTCGGGTCGAAGACCTCGTTCTTGCCCGGCACCAGCTGCCCGATGTCGTCGAGCCCCGAGACGCCGAGCACCTTCCCGTCCGACAGGGTGGTGAGCGTCGGGTACCAGCGGGCCTCGTTCATCGGGTCGACCTTGATGTACTTCTCGGCGACCGGATCGAATTCGTAGGCGTTCTTGATGCCCTCGAAGTCCCGCTTGTCGAGGCCGAGTTTGTTGGCGATGCCGTAGGTGTTGCGGGCGTCGGCGCCGGTCAGGCCCTGGATGCGGTAGTTGTCCTGGGTGCCGGTCTCGTACCGCGTGCCCTGCTGCGGCGCCTCCACGATCACCCGCGCGTACCCGGGGTTGTTCCGCAGGTACGCGCCGGTCCTCCGGTCGAAGACCTTGGTCGCGCGCGGGACGAGCACCGAATCGTCGGAGAGGAAGGTCCTGCCGTTGCGTCTGCCGGTGAACCGGGTGCCCTCGGGCAGGGTCATCGGTTTGTCGGGGTTCTCGTTGTAGAGGATCATGACGCCGCCGGCCTTCTTGACGTCGCCCTTGAGCTTCTCGTACCGCTTGGTGCCGCCCGCGATCAGGATGTTGCCGTCGGCGAGCTGGGTGTGGCCGGTGCAGAACAGGTCGGCCGGGGTGGGCACCTTCTTGACGGTGCCCTTGACCGGGTCCCAGATCCGGCTGTCGTACCGCTTGGCGTCGAAGTTGTCCTGGTTGTTGCCCGAGCCCGCGACCAGCAGGACCTTCCCGGTGTGCAGGAGCACCGCGTGGATGGTGTCCTGGCGGTACCCCTCGGGGAACTCGACGATGTCCCAGTGGCCGTTCGCGGCCTTGTACTCCGGTCTGTCGATCTCGTACTCGTGGTACTGCTCGGTCCCGAAGCGGTACATCCACGGCCCGTTCGTCCCGGCCAGCACGAGCACCACCGCGGTGCCGATCGCGAGACGACGGGCCCGGCGGCGGCCGGCGCTCTCGGTCATTCCTCACGCCCCCCGAAGCCGCCGCCGAGCGCGATCCGTACGGTCTGTTCCGGGTCGCCGCCGCCCGCGGGCGTCCAGCGGGGCCGCTGCTGGGGGACATGGGCGTGTCCCGGTGGCACCGCGTCCGCGGGCTCGGCGCCGCGCCGGCGCTCCTGGAGCAGGGCGCAGCGCCAGGCGAGGATCGGCGCGGCCGTGATCAGGAGGGCCAGTGCCGCCCAGGTGATCATCGCGGGCTGGGCGTGGCCGCCGGCGAACCCCGCGGCCAGTGAACCGCCGAAGACCAGGATGAAGAACCAGTGGATCCGGAACGTCCCGAACAGCGTGTCGGGGCTGGCGGACTCGCCCTTGGGCGTGACCACGAACCGGCTCCTGCGGCGCAGCACCGCGTCCATCAGCGAGCGGGCGTAGATCGGTGCGGACAGCGCCGACATCGCCATGCCGGCCACACCGCCGGAGCCCTCCGGCTCGTGCGGGGAGACGTTGTGCCGGCGGTTCCAGACGTAGAGGCCGATCTGGAGCGCGGAGGCGTTGCCGTAGAGCATCAGCCACACGGTCGGGTCGATGTTGACGCCGGAGGCGCCCAGGCCCAGGAACAGCGCGCAGCTCAGGGCCGCGAGGATCCAGTTGAGGGCCGACATCGGATAGAAGATGATCATCATGGTGTAGTTGAAGAGCCTGCCGGGCGGCAGCGAGAACAGGCCCTTCCAGTACTGCTTGAGGATCGTCTCGTACGTCCCCCGTGACCAGCGCAGCTGCTGGGTGAAGAAGTCGGTCCAGGCGTTCGGGCCCTCGCCGACCGCGAGCACGTCCGGGGTGTACACCGAGCGCCACTTCCGTCCGGTCGCCGGGTTCCTCGCGCGGTGCATCTCGAAGCCGGTGGCCATGTCCTCGGTGATCGAGTCGTACAGGCCGCCGACCTGCCGGAGTGCCGTGATGCGCACGGCGTTGGAGGTGCCGACGAACATCGGGGCGCCGTAGCGGTTGCCGGCGCGCTGGACCAGCGCGTGGAAGAGGAACTGCTGGGACTCGGCGGCCTTGGTGACGAACGTGTCGTAGTTGCCGTACACCTGCGGGCCGATCACGAAGCCGACGTCCGGGTCGCGGAAGTAGCCCAGCATCCGCTCCAGGTAGTTGGGGAGCGGGACGTGGTCGGTGTCGACGGAGGCGAAGAAGTCGTACGCGTCGCCGTGCGCCTCCAGCCAGGCGTTGTAGTTGCCGTGCTTGGTCTTCGCGCGGTGCGGGCCGGTGGGCCGGTTCCACCGCTCGACGCCCTTGCGGGTGAAGTGGTGCACGCCCAGGCGCGCGCAGATCCGCTTCACCTCCGGGTCGTCCCCCTCGTCGAGCAGCCAGACGTGCAGCAGCCCCCGGTGCCGCAGCCGGACCGCCGCCTCGAGGGTCCGGGTGACCATGTCGAGGGGTTCCTTGCCGGGCACGAACGTGGTGATGAAGGCGACCCGGGTGCCGGTCTGGGGGACCACCGGGACGGGATCGCGGGCGACCAGGGTGGCGTGCGCGTTGGACAGCACGTTCATGCAGCGGAAGAACTCGATCAGGCCGATCGACACCAGCATCACGACGTCCAGCGCCGGCAGGAAGCCGTGGGCCGGGTGGTCCCGCCGGGTCCAGTGCTCCGGTTGCAGCAGCCAGGTCAGCAGGACCAGCGACAGCAGCGGGGCCGCGCCCAGCATCAGGGCGGCGCGGACGCGGTGCGGTTCCTGGGAGAGCAGCGAGCGGTACTGCACCGTGTAGGGCCGGGTCGGATCGGGCCGGGTGAGGGGGCCCGCGAGCCGGCTGTAGTGCTCGTAGTCGTATCTCGGCAGTGTCTTCTTGATCCGGCGCAGGGCGCCGGTGCGGTGCCCAGGCGTCGTCGACGTCATGAGTCATCCCCCCACACGCAGGTCAGCGCGTGTTCCTCGGTCCCACCGCCCGGCCGGGTCCCCCTCGACCCGCGCGGGCGCGTCCATGGCGGGACACAGCCCTCCATCGCGATGGACACGGACTGTGACCGTCCGGTTGCATGATGCCCCCCTCGGCACCGATTCATGACCGGGGTCCCTCGCCCCGCGGCTCCGGCAACCGGCTGCATACCCCCCAAGTGCCGCAATTCATCGGCACTTTGGGCATCCAGGGTTCTACGGTGCTCAGCATGATCGCAAGGGCGAAACGCTCTGTTTACCGGTCATACGCGTTCATTGTGGAACGTGTGGGGATGCTGTGGACCGGCCGTGTCGGTGGTTGACATCCGGGGTGAACGCCGAAAGGCCCCCCGCTGCTGCGGAGGGCCTTTCGGCTGTCTGTGCGCCGCCAGGGACTCGAACCCCGGACCCGCTGATTAAGAGTCAGCTGCTCTAACCAACTGAGCTAGCGGCGCCTGCTGACATCGAGAACTCTACCCGACCGGCGGGTGTGCTCCCGACCACCGGCCACCGGGGCGCCCCCCGTCCGCCCCCTGCCGTACATCATTCGGACCGTCAGCATGCGCACCGGGACGACAGTTGGGAAACTGCTCCATGTGCACGGTCTCGGACATATCCACCCGAAGTGTGAGGGGAATCGCATGCCGGCCCCGGTATTCGAGGAATTCGACCCCGCGAACGACTGCGAATGCCCCGGCTGCGTCCACTGGCGGCGGGTGGGCCCCGCCCCGCTGCCCGGCCGCTTCGGCGGTCACCCGGCGGCCCGGAGCGTGCTGGTCGTGGCCGCCGCCGCGTCCGCCGCCCTCGCCGCCGGCGCCCCGACGGCCGCCGCCCACGGCGTCCCGCCCGCCCCGCACCGGTCCGCCGTCCCCGTGGACCCCGACCCCGCCACCCCGCAGGGCGTCAAGTCCCCCCTGCACGGCCCGGCCGGGGCACCGGTCCAGGGCCCGGTCACCACCCCGCCCAGCACCCGTACGGAGATCATCAACCGCGCCAAGAGCTGGGTCACCGCCAAGGTGCCGTACAGCAGCAGCCTCTACTGGACGGACGGATACCGGCAGGACTGCTCCGGCTACGTCTCCATGGCCTGGGGGCTGACCGGCAACGAGTGGACCGGCAGCCTCGGCCAGTTCGGCACGAAGATCACCAAGGCGGAGCTGCAACCCGGTGACATGCTGCTCTTCCACAACACGGCCGACCCCGAGCAGGGCTCCCACGTGGTGCTGTTCGGCGGCTGGACGGACCACACCCGCACCTCCTACACGGCCTACGAGCAGGCGCCCCCGCACGCCCGCCGCCAGACCACCCCGTACGCCTACTGGAGCAACTCCGCCAAGTACGTCCCCTACCGCTACAAGGGCCTGGTCGCGGACCCGGGTGCGGCGGGCGCGCAGGCCGGGAGGGCGGCCGGGCCGTTCCCGGGGGCCGCCTACTTCGGTCCCGGCGCCGCCAACGAGTACGTCACCCTGCTCGGCCGGATGCTGGTCGCCCGGGGCGCCGGCGGCCTCTACGGCACGGGCCCCGGACCGGTCTGGGGCCCCGCGGACCAGCGCGCCACCCGCGCCTTCCAGCAGGCCCAGGGCTGGACCGGCGCCGCCGCCGACGGCCTGCCGGGGCCGCGCACCTGGGAACTGCTCAGCACCGGCCGGGGCCAGGACATCGGCCCGGCCGCGACCCCGGCCGACCCCGCCTCGCACGGGGTGCCCGGCTACCCCGGCAAGAACTACTTCCGTCCGGGCGCCGAGAACGACCACGTCACCCGGCTCGGCAGACGGCTGGTCGAGAAGGGGTACGGCCGCTTCTACCCCGACGGCCCCGGGCCGCGCTGGGGCGACGCGGACCGCAGGGCCGTCGAGGCGTTCCAGCGGGCCCAGGGCTGGCGCGGCGGCGCGGCCGACGGCTACCCGGGCCCGGAGACCTGGCGCCGGCTGTTCCTGTGACGACCCCCACGAGCACGCACGAACCCATCACCTGACGCATCTGGCGCGGAGGCTGGAGGCAGGCATGAGTACGACCACCGAGCACACCCCCGAATCGGGCGACCCCCTCGACAGCGGGCCGCCCACCCGCCCGGTCCCCCGGCTGATCCAGAACGAGGCCACCACCGAGATCCCCGTCCACCTGCTGTTCCGCGACGACCCCGCCCCCGTCTCGGTGCCGTTGCGGCCCGCGGTCGTCGCCCGCCGGCAGGGCACCGGCGAACAGCCCCGGCTGCGCCGCCCGGCCCTCGCCGCACCCCGGCCGGCCGCGGCCGTCGACCCCGACCTGGTGGAGAGCCCCGCCCGGGTGCTGCCCGGCGCGGTGGGGGTGCTCGCCGGGCTCGGCGGGGTGGCCGGCGGTCTCGCCACCTCCTGGTGGGCCGGGGTGCTGCCGTCGCTGGCGGTGCACGCCCTGCGGCTGCCGGCGTCCGCGGGCGCGGGGCTCGGTCCGGCGCAGTGGGCCGCGTACGCCGGGGCGGGCGCGCTCGGGGTGTGCGGTTTCGCGGGGCTCGCGCGCGGGGTGACCGGGCAGGCCCGGGTGCTCGGTCTGTTCGGCCGCTACCGGGGGACGGTACGGCGCACCGGTCTGCTCTGGATCAACCCGCTGCACCTGCGGCGCCGCGTCGACGTCAGGCTGCGGCACTGGCGCAGCGAGGAGATGCCGGCGGCGGACGGCAACGGAGTGGCGCTGCGGGTCGCCGTGCTCGTGGTGTGGCGGGTGCGGGACACCGCGCGGGCCGTGCTCGGCGTCGAGGACCACGAGGCGTATCTGCGCGAGTGCGTGGAGGCGGCGCTGGCCCGGGTGCCGGTGGAGATGCCCGGCGGGGTGCGCGGTTCGGTCGAGGCCGCCACGGACGCGCTCACCCGGCGGGTGGCGGCGGACGCGGCCGGGATCGGCCTGGAGGTGTTCTCCGTGCAGCCGGTCCGGGTGGCGTACGCCCCGGAGGTGGCCGAGGTCATGCACCGGCGCCGGATCGCCGCGCTCGACGCCCAGCAGCGGGCCACCGTGCTCACCTCCGTCGTGGACTCCGTGGAGGACACGGTGACCCGGCTGACCATGCGCGGCCTGGTGGAGCTCGACGACTACGAGCGCAAGGTGCTGGTGCGGGACCTGACGGTGGCGTTCTGCTCGGGGCGCACCGGCTCCGCGCCGTGACGGGTACGGACCCTGTCTTTGATATGGACACGGTCAACAGGCGGCAATATTCTGGGGACTTGGTCTAGACCTGCACGGCTCACCGGACTTCCCCCACGTTCCCCAGGAGCGGCAGCATGCGCAAACGGACCAAGGTGTCGGCCGTCGTGCTCGGTGTGGCGACCGCCGGAGCCTTCGCGCTCTCCACCGGCGGTGCCAGCGGACACGGCTACACCGACCTCCCCATCAGCAGGCAGAAGCTCTGCGCCAACGGCACCGTGACCGGCTGCGGCGACATCCAGTACGAGCCGCAGAGCGTCGAGGGCCCCAAGGGCTTCCCGGCGGCCGGTCCCGCCGACGGCCAGCTCTGCAACGGCGGGCTCAGCCGGTTCGCCCAGCTCAGCGCACCCAGGACGCCGTCGGGCGGGGCCTGGCTCACCACCAGGGTGACGGGCGGCCAGTCGTACACGTTCCGCTGGCAGTTCACGGCGATGCACGCCACCACCGACTTCAGGTACTACGTCACCCGGCAGGGCTGGAACCAGAACCACGCCCTCGCCCGTTCGGATCTCGACACCACCCCGTTCCTCACCGTCCCCTACAACGGCCAGCGCCCGCCGGCCACCCTCAGCCACAGCGGCACCCTGCCGACGGGGCTGAGCGGGCACCACGTGATCCTGGCGGTCTGGACGGTCGCCGACACGGGCAACGCGTTCTACGCCTGCTCGGACGTCACGTTCTGACCGGAGTCGTTCGACGAGTGCGTAACACCGGGTGGATCTGAGCTTCGCTTGAGGACCCGCCGCAGGCCAGGGAGGTACGTTCCCGCCGTGCCGGTCAGTCGGACCGGTGTTCGGGCCGGGGGACTCTCATGGGCTTCATGGAAGCGTTCTTCTACATCCTTCCCGCTCTCTTCGTCGTGGTCGGGGTCGTCGGGGTGGTCAGGACGCTGCGGCGGTCGAGCGAGATCAGCCGGGCGTGGCGGCACGGGCGTACGGCCGAGGCGCGCTGTCTGCGGGCGTACACGACGACCAGCGGCGGCGCCGGGGACACGGCCGTGACGACCACGCTGCACCACGTGTACGAGTTCACCACGGCCGAGGGGCGGGTCGTCCGCATCGACGAGCCGAACGGGCCGCGGACCGTGGTCGAGGGTGACTTCGTGACGGTGCACTACCTGCCGGAGCGGCCGGAGGGGGCCACCGCGCAGCCGCCGGCACAGGGGAGGCTGGCGGTGGGGACGGGGTGTTCGCTGGCCTTCTTCGTGGTGTTCATCGGGATCGCGCTGGCCTTCATGGGGGCGGCGCATCTGATCTTCTCGGCGTGGGGTGACGTGATGCCGTGAGGTGCGCGGCGCTCCACATCTGACGGAGCGTCAGTTAACCTGCCTCCCCATGACCTCTGAGATACGCACGGTCGCTGAGGCGGTGGCTGCCCGGTGGGGGGACCATCGGCCGGGGTTGTGGTGCGGGGAGCGGGTCTTCAGTCACCACGAGGTGGCCGGCGGGGCCGCCGCGCGGGCGGCCCTGCTGGACGACCTGCTGCCGGCCGGGGGCGTGCCGCATGTCGGTGTGCTGCTCGACAACACCCCCGAGTTCCCGCTCTGGCTGGGGGCGGCCGCGCTGGCCGGGGCCGCCGTCGCCGGGATCAACCCGACCCGGCGGGGGAGCGAACTCGCCCGGGACATCCTGCACACCGAGTGCCCGGTGCTGGTCACCGAGCGGGCCTGGTCGCCGTTGCTCGCCGGGCTCGAACTGCCCGGTGTGCGGGTCCTCGTCACCGACGAACCGGAGTACGGGGCGCTTCTCGCCCCCTACCTCGGAGCCTTCCCGGACGCCTCCCGGGCCCGCCCCGGCGACCGGATGCTGCTCTACTTCACCTCCGGGTCCACCGGGGCTCCCAAGGCGGCCCTCTGCTCCCAGGGGCGGCTCGCGGCGGCCGGCCACTCGCTCGTGGCGCGGTTCGGGCTGTGCGCCGACGACGTGCACTACGTCTGCATGCCGATGTTCCACGGCAACGCCGTGATCGCCGACTGGGCACCCGCGCTGGTGACGGGCGCCGGGGTGGCGCTGCGTCGGCGGTTCTCGGCGTCGGGGTTCCTGGCCGACGTGCGCCGCTACCGGGCCACCTACTTCACCTATGTCGGCCGCGCGGTGCAGTACGTCCTCGCCACCGAGCCGCGCCCCGACGACCGCGAGAACCCGCTGCGGCTCGGGTTCGGGACGGAGGCCGGGGCCGTGGACGCGGCGGCCTTCGAGGAGCGGTTCGGGGTGCGGCTGGTCGAGGGGTACGGCTCCTCCGAGGGCGGGGCGGCCGTCCAGTGGTCGCCGGGGACACCGGCCGGGGCGGTGGGACGGGCGGCACCCGGTCTCGTCGTGCTCGACCAGGAGACGGGGAAGGAGTGCCCGGCGGCCGTCTTCGACTCCGGCGGGCGGCTGCTCAACGGGGAGCAGGCGATCGGGGAGCTGGTGAACCGGGCGCCCAACCCCTTCGAGGGGTACTGGCGCAACCCGGAGGCGGAGGCCGAGCGGCGGCGCGGGGGGTGGTACTGGACCGGGGACCTGTTCTACCGGGACGCGGACGGCTACCTGTACTTCGCGGGCCGTACCGACGACCGGATCCGGGTCGACGGGGAGAACCTGGCCGCCGCGATGATCGAGAACATCCTGGCCCGGTACGAGGGGGCGGACGCCGTCGCCGTGTACGGGGTGCCGGACCCGGTGACCGGGGACCAGGTGATGGCGACGGTCGCCGGACGCTTCGACCCGCTGGGCTTCGCCGAGTTCCTGCTGGCCCAGCCCGACCTGGGGACGAAGATGGCGCCCCGGTTCGTCCGGGTGGTGGAGCGGATGCCGGTGACGGCCACCAACAAGATCCAGCGGGCCGCGCTGCGCGGGGAGGGGGTGCGGTGCGCCGACCCGGTGTGGTGGCGGCCGCCAGGGGAGCGGACGTACCGCAGGCTGACACCCGAGGACGCCGAAGGGCCCCTCGTTTCCACGAGAGGCCCTTCACCGGTGCGCCGCCAGGGACTCGAACCCCGGACCCGCTGATTAAGAGTCAGCTGCTCTAACCAACTGAGCTAGCGGCGCATGACTCTCGCCGACCGTTCGAACCTCGTTCTCGCGGTGGCGACGAAGAAAATACTACCTGGTCCGCGGGGGTGCTTCCGACCACCGGGCCGAGCCGCCGGGAGCGGCCCTCGACGGCCCTAGGGGCTGTCCCGCGTCTGCGGCATGATCCGCCGGACAGCCCCTAGATGGCGAGGGACAGCAGCAGCGGAGCCGCGCTGCGGTTCAGGGTGTCGGCGGCCTGGCGGAGCCGGTGGGCGTGCTCCACCGGCAGGGACAGGGCCAGGCAGCCCACGGCCGAACCGGCGGTGATCGGGACCGCCGCGCAGACCGTGCCGATCGCGTACTCCTGGAGGTCCAGGACGGGCACCGTCGGCGGCTGCGCCTCCAGCCGGGAGAGCAGCACCTTGTCGCTGGTGATGGTGTGCGAGGTGAGGCGGGCCATCTTGTGCCGGGAGAGGTGGTCGCGGCGGGCGTTGTGATCGAGCTGGGTGAGCAGGCTCTTGCCGATCGCGGTGGCGTGCGCGGAGGAGCGGAAGTCCACCCACTCGTTGACCGCGGGGGTGGCCGGGCCGGCCGCGTAGGGGCCGATCCGCACCTCGCCGTCGACGTACCGGCTGAGGTAGACGGCGGCGCCGACCGAGTCGCGCAGCCGGTCGAGGGTGCCCTGGAGCTGCTCGCCGAGGGCCCGCTCCCGGTCGTGCGCGGAGCCGAGGCGGCGCAGGGTCTCGCCGGTGACGTAGGCGCCGTCGGTGACCTGCTCGACATAGCCCTCGCGGCGCAGCATGCGCAGCAGCCCGGTCAGCCGGTCGGGGTCCAGGCGGGTCACGCGGGCCAGCTCGGTGTCGGTGACGCCGGCGGAGTGCCGTGCCACCGTCTCCAGGACACGCAGGGCGTCCTGGGCGGAGTGGTACGGGGCGGTCGGCTCGTGCTTCAGCGCCACGGTGGTCCCCCTGCGCTCGATCGGCACTTCTACGGTCTGGCCGCGGTCCGGATGGCGGATCGTCTCCAGGGTAACGGCCAAGCGCCTGGAGCGGAGGGGGTGTTGGCGAGATTCCGGCGCTCCGAACTGCGGCGAAAGCCCGCTGGCATATGCCAGCGGAATGACCCGACCGCCGGACCTCGCCTGATCGTGCGTTCACTTCCTGTAGTCACAGGGCTGCGTTGGGAAACCTTTACGGTGTCGCGATGGAAATATCTACAGCACGGCGCTCAGGAACTCCCGGGTCCGCTCCTGCTCGGGGTCGCCGAAGATCTGCTCCGGCGGACCCGCCTCGATGATCCGGCCCGAGTCGAACATCAGGACCTGGTCGGAGATGTCCCGGGCGAAGTTCATCTCATGGGTCACGCAGAGCATCGTGATGTCGGTGGTGCGGGCGATGTCCCTGAGCAGGTCGAGCACGCCCGCGACCAGCTCGGGGTCGAGCGCCGAGGTCACCTCGTCGAGGAGCAGCACCTTGGGCCGCATGGCCAGCGCGCGAGCGATCGCGACCCGCTGCTGCTGGCCGCCGGAGAGCTTCGTCGGCCGGGCGTCGGCCTTGTCGGCGAGGCCCACCAGGTCCAGCAGCTCCCGGGCGCGCGCCTCCGCCTCGTCCTTGGACAGGCCGAGCACGGTGACCGGGGCCTCGGTGAGGTTGCGCAGCACGGTCATGTTCGGGAACAGGTTGAACTGCTGGAACACCATCCCGATCTGCTTGCGGACCTCCCGCAGCTCCTTCTCCGACGCCGGGAAGAGCCGCTGCCCGTCGACGGTGATGGTGCCGGTGTCCGGCTTCGTCAGGGTCATCAGCAGCCGCAGGATCGTGGTCTTGCCGGAGCCGGAGGGCCCGATCAGGGTCACGTGCCGGCCCGCCCGCACGCTCAGGTCGAGACCGTCCAGGACGGTGTTGTCCCCGAACCGCTTGGTGATCCCCTCCAGGCGGACGAGGTCGGCGGAGGCCGTACCGGCCGTGGCGGGCTGCTGATCGGTCTGCTTGCTGGTCTCAACGGACAAGGCGACGCTCCAGGGTGCGCAGGAGAAGGGAGGCGAGGTAGGAGATGACGATGAAGGCGACGCCGATCACCGTCACCGGCTCGGTGAACTGGAAGTGCTGCTGAGAGAAGAGCCGCGCCTGGCCGAGCATCTCCAGCACGGTGATCGACATCAGGATCGGGGTGTCCTTGAGCATCGAGATCACGTAGTTGCCGAGCGGCGGCACCACCCGGCGCAGGGCCTGCGGCAGGATCACCACGGTCCAGGTCCGCCGGGGCGGCAGGCTGAGCGCCGTCGCCGCCTCCCACTGGCCGACGGGCACCGCCTCGATCCCGGCCCGGTAGACCTGCATGGTGTACGTCGAGTAGTGCAGGCCGATCGCGAAGACACCGGTGGTCAGCGCGGAGAACGTCAGGCCCCACTCGGGCAGCACGTAGAACAGGAAGAACAGCTGAACCAGCAGCGGGGTGTTGCGCACGAACTCGGTCACCACCCCGACCGGCCAGCGCACCCACCTGGTGGGCGTCCGCAGCAGCAGCGTCCACACCAGCCCCAGGGAGAACGAGATCAGCGAACCGAGGGCCAGCGCCTGCAGGGTGACCAGCAGACCGTCCCACAAGTGCGGCATGAACCCGCTGACGGCACTCCAGTCCCACTTCACGCGACACCACCGACCCCGGTCGTCTCCTTGCGCTCGGCCGCCCGCGCCGCACGCCCGTTCCCCACGTCCTTGCCGATCCCGGCCTTCAGCCTCTTCTCGAGACCGCGCATCAGCCGGGTGATGACGAACGCGATCACGAAGTAGATGACCAGCAGGTACGTGTAGATGTGCGCGCTCTCCTGCAACGCCAGCCGCACCAGGTTCCCGCTGAACGCCAGGTCGCCCATGCCGGTGATCGACACCAGCGCGGTGCCCTTGAGCAGCTCGACGAGCAGGTTGCAGTACGACGGGATCATCTCCGGCACGGCCTGCGGCAGCAGGATCAGCCGCAGCCGCTGCCAGGGCGTGAAGTTGAGCGCGATCCCGCCCTCCTGCTGCGCCGGGTCGACCGCGTTCAGCGCGCCGCGCACGATCTCCGCGCCGTACGCGCCGTACGTCAGCCCCAGCGCGAGGGTGCCCGCCCACAGCGGCACCAGCTGCCAGCCGAAGGCGACCGGCAGCACGAAGAACACCCAGAAGATCATCACCAGCGCCGAGGTGCCGCGGAACACCTCGGTGTACAGGCCGGCGAGGAACCGCACGATCCAGCGCCGGTCGGTCCGTGCCACGCCCACCACCAGGGCCACGGCCGTCATCAGCAGCCCGCTGAGCACCAGCAGCTGGAGGGTCGTCCAGGTGCCCCTGAGCACGAGTTCCCACAGTCCGGAGGTCATCCGCTCTTGCCTCCCCCGCACAGCTCCTTGGCCGTCAGGTCGGTCATCTCCGCCTGGGTGAAGCCGAACGGCCGCAGGATCCGCAGCAGTTCGCCGCTCTTCTTGAGCTTGCGCAGCTCCACGTTGAAGGCGTCCCGCAGCCGCGTCTCCGCCGACCGGAACGCGAACGCGCCCCCGTCGATCGCCGGCCTGCCGCCCACGAGCGGCGCGAACGGCCTGGTCCCCTCGGCCTTGGCGGACTTCTTGACGACCTCGCGGACGGTGACCGCGGTCCCGGCGAACACGTCGACCCGTCCCGCCTCCACCGCGTTCAGTCCGGCGACCTGGTCGGGCACGATCAGGATGTCGCTCTGCTTGTACCCGGCCTCGACCGCGTGCTGGATCTGGGCGTAGCCCGTCCCCGTGGCGAACTTCGCCTTCTTCGCGACGACGTCCCGGTAGTCGTGCAGCCCCTTGGGATTGCCCTTGCGCACCACGAACGAGTCGAGCATCTGGTAGTCGGGATCGGCGAAGATGACCTGCGCGCACCGCTCCGGGGTGACGTACATCCCGGCGGCCACGACATCGAACTGCTGCGAATTCAGTCCGGGAATCAGCGAACCGAACTCGGTGGGCACCGGCTGCACCTGGCCGACCCCGAGCCGCTTGAAGATCGCCTCGGCCAGCTTCGGTGCCTCACCGGTCAGCCGACCGTTCCTGTCGATGTACCCGAAGGGGATCTCACCGGCGATCCCGAGTCGTACGACACCCTGGGCGCGCAGGCGTTGCAGCAGGTCACCGCCATTGCTGGTGGACGCGGTGGCCACCCGCGTGCACCCGGCGGCGAGTGCGCCGACGGCGGCGATGCCCGCGAGCACCGCCCGCCGAGAATGTCTGGTTTCATACCCGGATATGTCTGTATCGTTGCCGTGTGGTGGAGCCATGGCGGCGCAGCTACCCGAGTCCAACCGACTTATGCGCCATGGATTGCACGGGCAATCGGCATGGCGGAGGCCGCCGTTCGCCGCGGAGCGGGTCGCTCCCGGCGGTTCAGTGACCGGGCACGTATCCGCGTTTCTTGTCGACCACGTTCAGCAGGGATCTGCCGGCCGCCCAGCGCTCGTACAACTCCACGAACTGGGCGCCCAGTTCGTCCCGCCAGCCGACCGTGTCTCCGCTCATGTGCGGGGAGACGACCAGGCCCGGCACCTCCCACAACGGGCTGTCGGCGGGGAGCGGTTCGGTGGCGAGGACGTCCAGGGCCGCGGCGGCGATCCAGCGTCTGGTGAGCGCCTGGACGAGCGCGTCCTCGTCGACGAGCCGGCCCCGGCCGACGTTGATGAAGCAGGCCGACGGCTGCATCACCCCGAAGCGGTGCGCGTCGAACATGCCGTGCGTCTGCTCGGTCAGCGGGGCGGCGGCGATCACCCAGTCCGCCCGGGACATCAGCCGGTCCAGGTCGTCCGGGCCGTGGACGCCGGTCCGCGGCACCCGGCCGACCAGCGCGGTCGTGACGCCGAGCGCCTTCAGGATGCGGACGATCGCCCGCCCGACCGGACCGGAACCGACCACGCACGCGCGCGTGCCCGCCACCCGGCGGCCCTCGCGGTGCCGCCAGGTCCGCTCCCGCTGCAGATCGAGGGTGCGCGGCAGGTCCTTGGCGACCGCCAGCACCAGCGCGGCCACGTACTCGGCGACCGGTTGGTCGAAGACCCCGCGCGCGTTGGTGACGACCGTGTCGGACGCGACCAGCTCGGGACACATCAGATGGTCGACGCCCGCGCTCGCCGTGTGCACCCAGCGCGGCCTCGGCCCCTCCCCGGGCCAGGCCTCGCGGACCGCGTGCGAGGTGAAGTCCCAGACCAGGAGGACGTCGGCGGCCGGCAGCCGGGCGGCGAGCCCCGCCGCGTCGGTGTGCACGATCCGGGCGCGGCCGGTGAGCCGGCCGAGCCGGGGCGGCGGGTCGGCGTCGAGGACCAGCACGGTGGGCACAGGCGGCGTCATGCGGGGCGGCCTCCCGGCGTCCGGCGGCGTCTGACACGGGCGGATGGAAACGTCTGAGATGCGCGGATCGACCACGCTGGCACCCGAACCCGCCCACGTCAACACGGGGGTGCCGGCAGCCGTGACCGCCACCGAGGACCCCCCTCCTGTCGGCCAACCAGGTCACGATGTGGGCGGCGCCGCCCAGGGTGGGTACCCGAGCGGTTGGGCCCTGGCGGCCCGTACTGCCGGAAGAACAGCAGGAAGGGTGGACATGACAGCGCTCGGACTCCTCTACCCGGGGCACTCCGCCGAGGACGACTACCCGCGTATCGAGCAGCTCCTCGGCAGCGACATCCGGGTGGACGTCGTCCACACCGACCCCGGCGAGGACGCCCGCGGGGTGGACACGCTGCGCGCGACGGGTTCCGCCGACCGGCTCGCCGCCGGGGTGGCGGAGCTGCGGCTCGCGGGCGCGGACGCGGTGGTGTGGGCGTGCACCAGCGGAAGCTTCGTGCACGGCTGGGAGGGCGCCCAGCAGCAGGTCCGCGCCCTCGCCCAGGCGGCCGGGCTGCCGGCGTCGGCGACGCCCTTCGCGTTCGTGCACGCGGCACGGGAACTCGGGGTGCGGCGGGTGGCGGTCGGCGCGACCTATCCGGACGACGTGGCCCGGCTCTTCGCGGAGTTCCTGCGGGCCGGCGGCCTGGAGGTGACCGGCGTGCGCGCCTCGGGGACCGCCACGGCGGCCGAGGCGGCGACGTGGGGGGAGGCGGAGGTCCTCGCGCTGGCGCGCACCGCGGACGCGGACGAGGCCGAGGCGGTGCTCCTGCCGGACACCGCCCTGCACACGGCGGCGCACCTGCCCCTGCTGGAGAAGACGCTGGCCAAGCCGGTGCTCACGGCGAACCAGGTGACGGTGTGGGAGGGGCTGCGCCTGGCGGACCGGCGGGTGAACGCCCCGGCACTGGGCACGCTGTTCACCCGCGAACCGGTCGTGCAGATGTGAGGACAAGCGGCCGGCCGGCCGGCTGCCCGGGACTCCGCGGCGGCCACCGCCGGGCGGGGCGGGTGCCGTCGGCCCGGCGGGGCCGCGGCGGGCCGGTTCAGGGAGGGGGCGGCTGCGCCGCGTGAGCCTGCCCCACCCCGCGGTCCAGTTCTCGGACGAGCCGGGCCATGCGCTCCTCGTCGCGTGCACACCGGCCCCGGAGCGGGGCGCCGCGCATCTGCTGTCGAATCCGGGGACGCCCACGCCGGACGGCCGCAGCCGCCGGGCGGTGGGACGACCGGCCCGGGGAATACCCGGAGGGGTTCTCCTGTTTGCTCCTCCGACCGCAGGACGTACACACCAGGAGGCCGAAGTGGCGGCAGGCGAGATCCGAGGCGAGGCACACGGGACCGCCCCCGTACCCCTCTCCGTACTGGACCTGGTGACCGTCGGCACCGGCAGCACCGCCACCGACGCCCTGCGCACCAGCGTCGCGCTCGCCCGGCTCGGCGAGGCACGCGGCTTCCACCGGTACTGGGTCGCCGAGCACCACTCGATGCCCGGCGTGGCCTCCTCCTCACCCGCCGTGATCCTCGCCCACCTCGCCGCCCACACCGAGCGCATCCGGCTCGGCTCGGGCGGCGTCATGCTGCCCAACCACGCCCCCCTCGTCATCGCCGAGCAGTTCGGCACCCTGGAGGCCATGGCCCCGGGACGGATCGACCTGGGCCTCGGCCGGGCGCCGGGCACCGACGGGGCCACCGCCGCCGCGCTGCGCCGCACCCAGACCCTCAACGAGGGCGCCGACGACTTCCCGCAGCAGCTCGCCGAACTCACCCGGTTCCTGGACGACGACTTCCCGGACGGGCACCCTTACCGGCGGATCCACGCCATCCCCGGCCCCGTCCAGAGCACCACCCCGGGCGGCGTGCAGTCCCCGCACCGGCCGCCGGTCTGGCTGCTCGGCTCCTCCGGGTTCAGCGCCCGGCTGGCCGGCATGCTCGGGCTGCCGTTCGCCTTCGCGCACCACTTCTCCGCGCAGAACACCATCCCGGCCCTGGACCTGTACCGGGAGTCCTTCACCCCCTCCGACGTCCTCGACGCGCCCTACGCCCTCATCGGCGTCTCCGTCCTCGCGATGGACGACGAACGCGAGGCACGGCGCCAGGTGCGGGCCGGCGCGCTGAACATGCTGCGGCTGCGCACCGGACGACCCGGCCTGTTCCCCGACCCGGACGACGCCGACCGGCACGAGTTCTCGCCCATGGAGGAGGAGTTCGTGCACTCCTGGACGTCGAACATCGTGCACGGCACCCCCGACGAGGTCCGCGCGGGCCTCGACGACCTCCACAAGCGCACCGGCGCCGACGAGCTGATGCTCACCTCGCACGCCCACCGCGGCGAGCTGCGCCTGCGCTCCTACGAACTGGTCGCCGACGCCTACGGGTTGCCGACCGGCGTGTCCGCGTAGCTCCGGGTGTCCAGCAGCTCGGAGATACGATCCGCCGTCACCGGCCGGGAGTAGAGCCACCCCTGGCCGGTGTCGCAGCCGATGTGCCGCAGCCGGGAGGCCTGCGCCGACGTCTCGACGCATTCGGCGGTGACGGTCAGGCCCAGCCGGTGGGCCAGCTGGATCATCGCCTCCACCACGACCTCGTCGGCCGGGTTCGGGCGGTCGCCCGGGTCGTCGTACTGGAAGCCCCGGACGAAGGAGCCGTCCAGCTTGAGGACGGAGACCGGGAGACGGCTGAGGTAGGCGAGGTTCGAGTAACCGGTGCCGAAGTCGTCGATGGCGATGCGCACCCCCATGTCGCTGAGCGCCTGGAGGGCCTGGAGCGGCCGGCCCGCCGAGCCCATGACCGCCGACTCCGTGAGCTCCAGTTGCAGCAGGTGCGGGGCCAGCCCGGTCTCGGCGAGGGTCTCGGCCACGTCCGCGACCAGGTCGGAGTCCCAGACCTGGCGGACGGCGACGTTGACGCTCACGAAGATCGGCGGTTCGCCGGGGTGGTCCAGCTGCCAGCGGCGGGCCTGGCGGCAGGCGGTGGTCAGGGCCCAGCGGCCGAGCGGCACGATCGAGCCGTCCTCCTCCGCCAGTCCGATGAACCGATTCGGCGTCAGCGTGCCGAACTGCGGGTGATGCCAGCGGACCAGGGCCTCGACGCCGTTGAGCCGCCCGTCGCCCATGCCCACCAGCGGCTGGTACTCGAGCACGAACTCACCGCGTTCGATGGCGTGCCGGAGGGTGGAGGAGAGCGCCTGACGGGTCACCAGGTGGGCGTTGCGCTCCGGGTCGAAGAGTGTCCAGCGGGCCTTGCCGTCGGCCTTCGCCCAGTACAGGGTCGTGTCGGCGGCCTGCATGAGACCGGTCGCGGTGGTGCCGGCGGCATGGCGTTCCACCACCCCGATCGACGCCGACAACGACAGCCGCTGCCCGGCCAGGTCGAACGGGGCCTGGAGCGCGGCCAGCGCCGACTCGGCGAGGTCCGCCAGCTGTTCGGTGCCCGTGGAGTCCTCGACCAGCAGGGCGAACTCGTCGCCACCGAGCCGGGCCACCAGCGGCGCCCCGGCGCGCGCGCAGCCGGCCTCGTCGGCGATCCTGGTCAGCCGTTCGGCGACGGCGGCCAGCAGCCGGTCGCCGAACCGGTGGCCCAGGGTGTCGTTGACCGCTTTGAAGCCGTCCAGGTCCAGGTAGCACAGGCCGATCCGGCCGGTGCCGCTCTGCTCGTACGACTCCGCCTCCAAGGCGGCCGACAGCCGTTCGAAGAACAGCGTCCGGTTGGGCAGCCGGGTCACCGGGTCGTGCATCTGCAAGTGGCGCAGCCGGGCCTGGAGTTCACGGCGGTCGTTGATGTCGGTGACCGACATCAGGACGCCCGGCGCTCCCTTGGCCAGCGGGGCGATGCTCACCTGGACCCACACCGAGTGGCCGTCGGGGTGCTTCAGCCGCCGGGTGCAGCGCAGCTTGGCCTGCCGGCCGCGCAGCACCTCGCGGTAGGCGTGCCAGGAACGGGCGTCGGAGGCCAGGTCCACCAGGTCCGCGGCGACCCGCCCGGTGAGCCCGGCCCGATCGGCGCCGATCAGGGTGGCGAACGCCTCGTTGGCGGCGCCGACGAGGCCTTCGCCGTCGACCACGACCATGGGCAGCGCCGCGGCCGAGAAGGCGTACTCGTAGGTTTTCAGTTCTGTCGTCTCGTACGACTTCCGATAGGTCTTGTCACTGTCTGTGACGGCGGACCGGTCGAGGTCTGCCGCGGGCGTCGGCCCTTCGGACGTTCCGCTCACCGCTCGCTCCCGCAGTGCACTCGATCTCTGTCCGTGCAGGAAAGTGTGCCGATCATAGAGGCTGGCCCGAGGGCCTTCCAGCCACTGTCCAGTGTCCCCGATGAACCGGTGGTTCTGACAGATCGTTTCTGCCCGCACCTGGACGGGTTCTTGAGTCGCCCGATCACTTGTGACGTTCCGTGAGTACGTCGGGGTGTCGGCCGTTCGGGTCGCTCCCCGGCGAGCAGGGGGTTCCTCACCCTTCTGGTGCAGATAAACAGGTCATAACGTGACAAATGCCAGCAGTCTGGGTGCGGTGTCCCGCGAACCGCCCCCGGAGGTCCTTCCGTGCCGCGTCTCCTGCTGCGCAGCAGCGCCGCCGTCCTCACCACGATGACGGCGCTCGTCGCGACGACGATCCTGACCGGGCCGTCGGCCGCCGAGCCGTTCTCCACGGCTCCCTGCGCACTGCCCCGCACGGACGCGCACCACTCCGAGGGCGTCGACACCTGGAACCCCGACTACACCCGCCCCACCCGCCCGCTCTCGGCCGTGATGGTGTTCCTCTCCTTCCCGGACGCCACCCCCCGCACCACCCCCGCGGAGCTCACCGCCGACCACTTCCCGGCCACCAGCCGCTTCTACGAGCAGGCTTCCTACGGGAAGTTCACCATCCGCCCGCACCCGCTCGGGCACTGGCTGAAAATGCCCCGTCCGTCGGTCGCGTACGGCATACAGCGTGACTGGAGCATGCCACTTCGGGCCGCCTACCTGCGGGACGCGTTCGCCGCGGCCGATCCGGTGGTCGACTTCTCGCGCTACGACATCGTGTACTTCGTGGCCGACCCGGACGCGCCCGGCGTCGACTCGGACGCCACGAAGGTGGTCAATCTGGACACCCCGGCGCACGTCGACGGCACGGACGTGCGCCGGGTGGTCACCGTCTTCGAGAAGCACCCGCCGGACCGGCTGGTTCTCGCCCATGAGACCGGGCACCTCTTCGACCTCCCCGACCTCTACCACCGGCCGGAGGACGGCAAGGGCGACTGGGACACCTATGTCGGCGACTGGGACCTGATGGGCAGCCAGTTCGGTCTCTCCCCGGACTTCTTCGCCTGGCACAAGTGGAAGCTGGGCTGGCTGGATCCGCGCCAGGTGGTGTGTGTACGGGGGGCCGGACCGACCCGGCTGACCCTGGAGCCGCTGTCCGCCGGGCCGGGGGTGCCCCAGCAGGGACCCGAGGGCGCGCCGGCGTTCGGGCTCGGCGGCGGCACCAAGCTGGCGGTGGTGCGCACCGGTCCCGACAGCGCGCTGGCCTTCGAGGCGCGGGGCGCGACCGGCGACGACGGCACGGCCTGCCGGCAGGGCGTCCTGGTCTACCGGGTTCGGGACGAGACGGCCTCCGGCGGCGGCCCGATCGAGGTGGTCGACGCCCATCCGCGCACCGAGGCCTGCTGGGAGAACTCGGTCTACCCGCCGCTGGCCGACGCCCCGGTCGCGCTCGGGGAGAGCTTCACGGTGCCCGGGGACGGGGTGAAGGTGGAGGTGGAGGGGCGCACGGCGTCCGGCGCCTGGAACGTGAAGATCACCCCGAGGGAGCTGGCCTAGGGGCTGTCCGGCGGATCAAGTTGCAGGAAAGCAAGGGTGACTCGTCGGCCGAGGTGAGCGGGGTCTCTGGTGCGTCCGGCTGCACGGCGGAGGAGCCGTGGCCGATCAGCCGCTGCCGCGGCGGGCGACGCGGTGGGGGTACCTCCCGGCCGGAGGCTGGGGGACGTCGGGGACCGACGACAACGCCGCTGGGGGTCCCCCCACGCCTTTGGGGCAGTGGGGGAGGGCGTGCCAGACCCCGCGTCTGCGGCATGATCCGCCGGACAGCCCCTGGCGCTGTGACCGGAGGCGCACGAACAGATGGGCCAAGCTCCAGGAGCTTGGCCCATCTGTCATCTACTTCGCGTGCGCCGCCAGGGACTCGAACCCCGGACCCGCTGATTAAGAGTCAGCTGCTCTAACCAACTGAGCTAGCGGCGCCTGCTGACGTCGTAGACCTTAGCATCCTGATCGGCGGGAGGAAAAATCGATATGCGTACGGTCGAGCGGGCCGCCCGCACCGCCGCCCACAGCAGGATCTCGGGGCCGGGGAGCCAGGGGTGCCGGGTGTCCGGGGCGACCAGCCAGCGGGCGCCGGCCGGAGCGGGGGAGCGGTCGCCGTTCAGCGCCGGGACGGTCACCGCGTCGCCGGTCCCGTGGCACAGCAGCGGCGGTACGGGTCGGCCCCGGCCGCACCACTCCTCCCAGTCCAGCAGCGCGGGCAGCCGGGCGGCGGTGCCGGGGACGGCGAACAGGAGCATCCGGCCCCGGAACACCGCGACGGGACCGGAGCCCGGGCCCTCGTCCCACAGCCGGTCGAGCATGCGGCGGCCGTGGATCACGGGGGTGTTCACCACGTCGAACGCGGTACCGCAGGGCAGGACGACCGGGGCGTCCGGATGCTCCTCCCACAGGGCGAGCGTGCTCCGCGGATACGTTCCTGCGGAGGCGAGCCAGGCGGCTCCCTCGGAGGTGACCCCGGCCGCGTCCTCGACTGTCGCCGGGCCGCCGGGGAAGGTCTCGTGCGGTGTGCTGCTCATAGGGATGTGATACGCCTCGTGAGCGCCCGCTCGCCGCGAGTTGCGGGAAACCGGTACGGGCCGGGGCACGGCGGAGTATCTTGCCCGCCTGGCATATGCCCCCAGGATGGACCGCCCGCTAGATGGGCTCGGCCGGCTCCGTCCCTTCCGTCCCCTTCAGCAGGTCCCGGCCGAACTCGACCATCTTCTTCGCGTAGTCCTCGGTCCAGCCGGCCCGCTCGGCGATGTCGGCAGGGGTGAGACGGTCGAAGCGGCGCGGGTCGGCGAGCTGGGCGGCGGCCATGGCCTGGAACTCGACCGCCCGGTCGGTGGCCACCCGGAACGCCAGGGTCAGCTCCGTCGCCCGTGCCAGCAGCGTCCCGGGATCCTCGATCGACTCCAGCCCGAAGAAGCGCTCCGGGTCGGCGACCGCTTCCACGGGCTCGAAGAGCAGGGGCGCGGGGCGTAGCCGCGGTTCGTTCGGTCGCGGCGTGGGCTCCGGCATGTCTGGTCCTCCTCGTACGTTCCGATGGCCACCGTCCATTGTCTCGCGCCCGCGCAAGCCCACCCCGGGGCCGCCGACTCACGCTGCGTACGCCCGCCCGGGCCGCACGTCGCAGGACGGCGCAGACAAGAATGGAAGGGCTTCCACGTACGCGGTGACATGAAGGGGCAAGTGATGAACGAGGTCTCGCGGTCGGGACGGCCGACGCTCGACGAGGTGGCCGCGCTCGCCGAGGTCTCCCGTTCCGTCGCGTCAAGGGCGCTCAACAACGCTCCGCATGTCAGCCGTGCCAAACGCGAGGCGGTGGAGCGGGCCGTACGGGAACTCGGATACGTGCCGAACCCCAGGGCCCGGGCGCTGGCCACGCGTCAGGCGGGAGCAGCGGCTCTCGTCATCTCGGAGCATGATCCCTCAGTGCTCGCGGACCCTTTCTTCGGACAGGTCATCGCCGGAGTCTCCAGTGTCCTCGAAGAGGCCGACCTGCATCTCATGCTCTGCCTGGCCGCCTCCGACCGGGGCCGAAAGCGGGTCGGGGACCTGCTGCGGTCCCGAGGCGTGGACGGCGTGATGATGATGGCGCTGCACGCCGACGACCCCCTGGCGCACCTGGCAGCGGAGACGGAGCTGCCGGTCGTCTACGGCGGACGCCCCGGAGGCGCCGACCCCCGCTGGTACGTGGACATAGACAACGTCGCCGGCGCACGGCGCGCCACCGAGCACCTGCTCGCCGGCGGACGCACCGACATCGCCACCATCTGCGGGCCGCTGGACACGGAGGTGGGCCGTGCGCGCTACCAGGGGTACCGGGAAGCGATGCTGCTCGCCGGGAGGAGGCCGCACGCCCCCGAGACCGGGGACTTCAACGAGCCCAGCGGGGCCGCGGCCATGGCCAGGCTGCTCGAGAGACATCCCGCCGTGGACGGAGTGTTCGCGGCGAACGACAACATGGCGGCGGGGGCCCTGCGTGCACTGCGCGCGGGCAGCCGCTCGGTTCCGCACGACGTCGCCGTCGTGGGCTTCGACGATCTCCCCGTGGCGCAGATCGCACACCCGCCGCTGACCACCGTGCACCAGCCGATCCGTGCCCTGGGACGGGAGATGGCCCGCATGCTGGTCGGTGTCATCGAGGGCGCGGACCCCACTCCCCTGCTGCTGCCGTCTCATCTGGTGGTGCGGTCCAGCGCCTGACCGTGCGGACCGCCCTCGCGGGATCCCGCACGGGCGGCGGCCGTCCCGGAGGACGGCCGCCGGTCAGGTCACGGGTAGTACGGCGTGTAGGTGATCGAGGAGACCTTCAGGTAGCGGGCGCCGTCCGCCGTTGCCCAGGTCGAGTTGTCCGGATTGCCGGGCCAGTCGCCTCCCACCGCCGTGTTGACGATGAAGTGCATGCCGGTGCCGGCCGGCGTGGTGTAGGACTTCGAGCCCGTGATGGTGCCGTCCACCGCGAAGTCGACGTGGTCGGGCCACCACGTGAACGAATACGTGTGGAACGCGTTCGTCCACCCCGAGGAGTTGTTCTTCGAGTACTGGGTCTGCCCGTTGTTCTGGTCGTGAAGTGTCTGGTATACGGTGCGGTTGTTCTGGCCGACGATCTCGGCGGCGTCGAACTCGGGCAGCCACGGGTTCAGGTAGGCCGCCCACACCGCCGGGAGCAGCCCGCGTCCGTCGGGCATGTTCGCGGTGAAGCTGTAGGTTCCGTAGCCGTAGAGCGCCTTCGACTCCACGCGGCCCGAGTAGTAGGTCCCGTTGGCGGCCTTGTACGTCTTGATCATCAGGGTGCCGCCGTCGTACCAGACGCAGTTCGGCGTGTACGTCTCCAGCTCGTTGTTGGCGGTCCACCTCCCATTGATGACGTTCCACGAGTTGACGGTCTGGGGACTTCCCCAGGAACTGGCATGCGCCGGGTGAGCGGAGAAGGGCAGCAGCAGGCACGCCGCCACCAACGTGGCCGCGCCGCGGACCGACGTGAAGAGACCAGCTGTCATGGTGAGCTCCGTTGCTCGGCCGTGGAGGCATTTTTTGGAAGCGCTTCCAGCAGAAGGGGGCACTTCGCTCCGTGACGGTGAACATGACAGCGCCGTAATCGGCTGTCAATAGCTTCGACTTCAACTGTTGAACAAGAACGGGCCGATCACTTCGATGAGCGAGCTCGATTGAACTGAAGGTAGTGCTGATCCGGACGTTGCGGGTCACCGAGTTCAGCACATGAATGCAAGGGTGAGGCGACGCGACCGCCGCCTTCGTTGCTCATGTAGTCGTATACGTCATCCACTTCGGGCTTGACACGGGCTCTCGTGCGCTCAATCATCACCAACTTGGAACCACCCTGGAAGCGCTCCCAACCGGAGTCGCCCGGCACACCCACACCTACGGAAAGGGAGACTCCACCCCATGATCAATGGCAGAGCGCTCCGCCGGCTGGCCCTCGCGGCCTGTGTGGCGGCTCTCGCGGTGACGGGCCTCACCCCCGCCGGCGCCCAGGCCGCCCCCGGACCGGCACCGAGCCGAACACTGGGCAGCGGCACCCGCTTCTATGTCGATCCACACAGCGAAGCCGCTCACCAGGCCCTCTCCGACCTGCGGGCCGGCCATCTGACCGACGCGCGCAACATGGCCGAACTCGCCAGCTGGCCCGAGGCGGTCTGGCTGACCGACGGAACCCCCCGACAAGTCGGCGATCGCGTCCGAGGCATAGTCCGGGCCGCGAAGGCGACCCGCTCCGTCCCCCTGCTGGTCCTCTACAACGTTCCTGGTCGCGACTGCGGCTCCTATTCGGCCGGCGGCGCGGCCGACTCGGCCGCCTACGACGCCTGGGTGAAGGCCGTCGCCGGAGCCATCGGCACCTACAAGGCCGTCGTCATCGTCGAACCGGACTCACTCGCCCTGCTCCCCAAGGACTGCGGCCCGGACACCGACCCGACAGGTTCGCTCACCACCGCCCGTATCGCCGAGGTCAGATCGGCCGTCGGCACCCTGGAAGCCGACCCGGCGACCTCCGTCTACCTTGACGCCGGCAACAGCAAATGGCTGCCCGTCGGTGAGATCACCGGCCGACTGATCGACGCGGGCCTGCGGCAGGCGCAGGGATTCGCCCTCAACATCTCGAACTACCAGCCGACCGACCAGCTCAACCGCTATGGCACATGGGTGTCCAAATGCGTCTGGTACGCCACGGAATCCGTTGACCCCGCCGGGCGGGCCGACCAGTGTGCCAGCCAGTACTACTCCTCGGCTGCCCCCAACGACGGGCTCCCGGGCGACGCTGTCGAGTCCGACGATCCTTCGACCTGGCACTGGACCGACGCCTGGTACGACAGCAACGTCGGCACACCTCCTGCCGACCGGCTCACCCACTACGTCCTGGACACCAGCCGGAACGGACGGGGTGCGTGGACCGCCCCGCCCGGCAAGTACACCGACGCCGAGGTCTGGTGCAACGCCCCGGGCCGCGGAGTCGGCAACCGTCCCACGACGCAGACCGGCGTCCCCTTGGCCGACGCATACCTGTACGTGAAGACCATCGGCCAGTCCGACGGCACCTGCCACCGCGGCACGGCCGGACCGGGAGACCCCGAGTACGGCGGCGTCGAGGATCCGCCCGCCGGTGCCTGGTGGCCGGACTTCGCCCACACCCTCGCCGGCAACGCCAACCCTCCGCTGACCTTCAACCACGCACACTGATCACACCGCTTGGCACACCGGCCCGGCTCCCTCGGTCAGGGACGCCAGGGCACCCGGTGCTCGGTGAGGTGGGCGAGGACCGCGTGGTTCGCCTCCCAGCCGTCCGGGAACTTCACCACCGTGCCCAGCTGGACCGGTTCCGTCGACGGGTAGTCGTCCAGGAGGTCGGTCACGCCTGCGCGGCAGATCATGATGCAGGCGTGGCGGTGCCGGGAGGCCAGGACGCAGAGGCGGCCCGTCTCCAGGTGGAAGGCGGTGGCGTCGGGGCGGCCGGAGAGCGGGTGCAGGACCACCGTCACGTCGTACTCACGTCCTTGGAGACGGTTCGCCGTGTCCACGGTGACGTCCGCCACCCCCAGCTCGGCGAGCGCCGCCCGGACCGCCGCCGCCTGGTCGCGGTGGGCCGTGCCGACCGCCACCCGGTCGGCGGTGAGCGGCGCCGGCTCCGGTGCCCGCTCGGAGACGGCCGCCCCACCCCGGTCGAGCAGCCGCCGCACCACCGTCGCCACCGCCCGCACCGCCTCCGGGTCGGTGCGCGGGGTGTGCCGGGCGGGCAGCTCCAGCAGGCCCCAGCCGGACTCCGCCGCCTCGTCGATCACCCGGTCGGGGCCGGAGCCGTCGGAGGGGACGGCGAAGGAGAGCCGGCGGTCACCGGGCCCGGTGCCGCTGCGGAACGGCGTGTACGGGTAGAACGCGCCGGAGACCAGCGGGGCCGCGGACGCGGGCAGCCGCCAGGACACCGGGAGGCGGTGCTGCGGAAGGTTCGGGTTGTGCGCGAGGAGCGTCGAGACGGCGGACCCCGAGGGGTCGTACGACAGGCCCGCCCACTGCTCGCCCCCGACGATCGAGAACGGGTCCAGCTGGCCGGGGTCGCCCACGAACAGCGCCCGTTCGAACAGCCCGGCCACCGCGAGCAGCGAGTCCGAGCGCATCTGGTACGCCTCGTCGACGATCGCGTGCCGCCACGGCTCGTCCACCGTGACATGCGCCCACTTCGCGGCCGTGGACAACACGACCGGCGTCTCGCGCAGATCGGCCGCCTTCGCCGACTTGCGGACCTGGGGCAGGTCGTCCAGCGCCTTGTCGTACGGGTCGGAGTCGCTGCTGTGCAGCCGTCCGACGGGCAGCTCCGGGTTCTTCTCGGCGAGGCGCAGGACCAGGTCGTCGACCTGGGCGTTGGTCTGCGCGACCACCATCAGCGGGCGGCCCGCGTCGGCGAGTTCGAGGGCCGCGCGGACCACGAGTGTGGACTTGCCCGCGCCCGGCGGGGAGTCCACGACCACACCCCGGTCGGTGCCGTGCAGGGTGTCGTGGAGGATCGCGGCGGTGGCGCGGGCGGCCTCGGCGCCCGGGTCGAAGGCCGTGGTCGTCACAGGACGTCCTCCTGGGTCATCGCGTCGGCCGGCTCCGGCACGCCCTCGCCCGGCGGGCCGCCGTGCGTCCACGGGGTCGCCTCCGCATCGGGCAGCTTCGCCCCGCCGCGCTGCTCGTGCTCGAACAGGGTGAGGGTGAGCCGGTCGCCCTTCTCCGGGACCGATCCGGGCTCCGGTTCCTTCCCCCGGCCCATCTTGTCCAGCACCCGCAGCACGACGACCCCCTCGCCCTCGTACCCGACGAACTCCATCGACTGCGGCTTGCCGCCCAGTGAGCGGTACGTCCGCACGCGCTCGGCCAGTTGCGGCCGGTCCTCCGTGCGCACGGTCACCAGCGGGCGCGGACTGGGCCGCTTGCCTTCGCCGTACGCCATGACGACGTCGAGGACCTCGCCCGCGAACGCCTCCCCGGCCAGCCGCCGTCCCGCCATCACCAGCGGGTCGTCGAGCGCCTCCTGGGCGTCGAGCCGGGCCTGTTCCCGCTCGCGGGTGGCCAGCTTGTTGGCCGCGGTGACCGCGTCGTCCCGGCGCGGCTGCGGCGGCTCACCGGCCAGCACCCGGTCCCGGTGCCCGGTGAAGGACCAGCGGTCGCGCGTCCAGCGCTCCTCGACCCGGGCCCCCTCCGGCAGCCGGCGCAGCAGGTCCAGGCCGTGCCACACCGCGTCCCAGGTGGGCCGGGTACGGCTCTCGACCAGGTCGCGGATCTCCCGCTCGGCCGCGGTGAGGATGGCCAGCCGGGCGTCGGCCTGCAGGCCGTCCTCGGCGGTGGCCAGGGCGGTGCGGGCCCGGTCGTAACGCTCGAAGGCGGGCGCGAGCAGTTTGTTGTCGAACGCCGGGTCGGTGGCGGGGCCGGCCGGCGGGCACACCAGCTGTCCGTCCGCGTCCCGCGCGAGCTCGGCCGTGCGCGCGGCCGCCGCGCCCGTGCTGCCCTGCGGAGGGTCGATCCAGGCGAGCAGCGCGCCCAGGTGCTGGTCCTCGATGCCGGACTGACCGGTCGCCCAGTGCCGGGACAGCAGGTCCGTCATGGCGAGCAGCAGGGAGGAGCCGGGGACCCGGGCGCGCTCCCCGAAGTGGGTCAGCCAGCGGCCGAGCAACGGCACCCGGGGCGGCGCCGGGAAGGGTGCCTCGGGATCCTGCTCCGCCGTGCGCCGAAAGCGCATCGAGCGGCCCAGCAGTCGTACGTACTCGATGCCCGCGCGCCCTGGGACGATCAACTGCGGCGCGTCCGCGCACAGTTCGACCTCCACCTTGACCCGCTTGCCGGTCTCCGGGTCGGTCTCGGTGCGCTCGGCGGCCTCCACGGACCCGGCGTAGGAGTCCAGGTACGGCAGCACGACGTCGGCGAGTGCGGCGAGGAACGCGAACCGCAGGTCGCGGTCGCGCGGCTGCGGTACGACCAGCAGGCGCGGGGCGTCCCGGTCGGTGCCGACGAGGGCGCCCAGCGGGGCACCGGCCTCGCCGGAGGTGGTGAGCGGCACGAAGACCAGCGGGTGCCCGGAGAGGTGCCGGTGGCGGACGGTCGCGGCGGGTTGCGCGGTGCCCGTGCTCACGGCTTCCAGGCGGGCGAGGGTGGTGATCAGGGACACGCGGCCCCCTGGAGGGCCTCGGCCCGCAGGGCCGCCGCGCGGCGCAGGGCCGCGACCGCCGGGTCCCCGGGGTCACCGCTCTCGCCGCGCGCCGCCGACAGCACCTCCTCGACGGTGGTCAGCCCGCCCAGTTCGGCGCGGACCGCGCGGCCCAGCGCGGTGACCTCGTCGGCTGCGCGGGAGTGCTGCCGGCAGTGGAAGGCCAGTTCACAGGCGGACAGGCACTCCGGCGCGTAGGTCGCCGGGACGGCCGCCACGGCCGCCGTGAGCTGCTCGGCCGGCAGGTCGGGGGCGAAACAGGTGCCTTCCGGGAGCGCCTCGGCGATCTCCTCGATCCGGGTGAGCCGGTCCAGCTGGCGGGCGGTGACCGCACGCTGCTTGCGGACGTCCACGGCGGAGGCGGTGGGCAGGTTGGAGAAGTCCCTGGGGCAGACCAGCAGCACGTCGTGGCGCACCCGCGGGGCCGGGTCGAGCCGGGCCGCGACCTCCTCCAGGGCCAGCACGTACACCGCCGCCTGGCGGGCCGCCGCGCCCACCTTCGCCGGGTCGGCCGAACCGTCCAGCATCGGGAAGGACTTGATCTCCACGACCGTCCAGCCGCCGTCGGGGTGCACGACCACCGCGTCCGGCTCCAGGAACGCGGGGGAGCCGGCCACCTCCAGGGCCAGCATCGGATGGTCGAGCAGCGTCCAGCCGCCCGCCCCGGCCGCCTCGCGCAGCGCGAGCGCCGTACGGGCCGTGCGCCCCTCGGGGCCGATCGCGGACAGGTCGGGCACGGCGACCCGCTCGGCCGGCTCGGCGCCCGGGTCGAGGTGGGCGCGCACCAGCCGCAGCAACTCCGCGCCGCCGTCCGCCTTCACCTTGGCCTCGAACGCGTTGCCCCGGGTCAGCGCGAACTGTGACTGGCCGAAGGCCGAGGGCGAACCCAGCGCGCTCGCCAGCGCGGTCTTGTCCACCCCGGCGCCGTCCAGGATCGCCCGCCGCCTGCACCCCGGGTTCGCGGCGAGCGCCGCGAGGGCACGCGCGTCGAGGGCCTTGGCGGGGACGTCGGGGCCGCGCAGCTCAGCGAGCCGGTGCCGGAGCGCCGTCCCCCGCGTCTGTGGGGGCAGGGTCCGGCTCGGCTCCGGAGCGGGGCCGGGACTCGCGCTGCGATGGAATTCGCTCACCCGCCGAAGTCTGGCATCCGCCACTGACAATCGGGGAACCCGCGCCCTCCGAGCGGGCTGCGACGAGCGAGGCGCCCGGGACGACCCGGGCCCGGACCAGGTCCGCGACCCGCATCACGGACGGCGCGAGCAGGTAGCCGACGCCCATCACGGCGACGCCCGCGACGGCGTCCAGGAAGTAGTGGTTGGCGGTGCCCATCACGACGATCGCGGTCAGCAGGGGGTAGGCCACCCCGAGCACCTTCGTCAGCCGGCTGTTGCCGTACCGCCACAGCATCACCCCGCACCACAGCGCCCAGCCGCAGTGCAGACTCGGCATCGCCGCGTACTGGTTGGTCATGCCGCCCATCCCGCGCGGAGCGCTGGCCTGACTGCCCCACCAGCCGTACGAGCTGTACTGGGCCATCGTGTCCACGAATCCGTACTTCGCGGCCAGCAGCCGGGGCGGGCAGGTGGGCAGCAGGGTGAAGCCGATCAGGCCGATGAACGTGGACGTCATCAGCCAGGTGCGGGCCCGCCGGTAGATCTCGGCGCGCCTGCGGAACAGCCAGACCAATATCAGGGGGGTGATCAGGTAGTGCAGTGAGGCGTACCAGAAGTCGGCCGGGACGCCCAGCCACGGTTCGTGCGTGAACAGGCGGTTGAGCGGGTGCTCGGCGTTCAGGCGCAGGTCCTTCTCGATGCGCAGGATCGCCAGACCGTGGTCGACGGCGCTGGAGGTGTTCCCGCGCGCGAGCAGCCGGCCGGCCGTGTAGCAGCCGTACACCAGCAGGATCAGCGGCAGCTCGGTCCACCAGCGCAACCGGGTTCGCACAGCCACCTCGGTGCCCGGTTTCTCGGTCTGCGGCATCCGACTGCCTCCCCCTTCTCGTCCTGGCTGCGCGGCGCCCGGCGGGCCGACCGTGACACTTTACGGTGTGCGCACTCCCGCCCACGCGGGGCGGCTCAGCCCTCAAAGACGCGGTGGACGCCCGCCGGGTTGCCCGCGCCCGCTGCCTGCTCCGCGTGGTCCCTGCGTGTTGCCTGCGGGTTCCCGGCGTGGGTGATGATGGAGGTGTCCCGCTTGCGAACATCTCCCGAAAGGTTCACCCTCCATGGCACCGCGCATCCTGCTGGCCCGGCACGGACAGACGCAGTGGTCGCTGTCCGGCAAGCACACCGGCAGGACCGACGTACCGCTCCTGGAGGAGGGCCGCCGGGGGGCCAAGCTGCTCGGCGAACGGCTGCACCGGCCGCCGTACGACGGGCTCGCCGACGCCGAGGTGCGCACCAGCCCGCTGGCACGCGCGCGCGAGACGTGCGAACTGGCGGGCTTCGGCGACCGGGCCGACGTGTGGGACACGCTGATGGAGTGGGACTACGGGGCGTACGAGGGGCTGACCCCGGCGGACATCCAGGCCGCCCGCCCGGGCTGGCTGATCTGGCGGGACGGCGTGCCCGGTGGCGAGACGCTCGCCGAGGTGACCGCACGGGCGGACGAGGTGGTGTCCTGGGCCCGCTCCGCCGACCGGGACGTGCTGGTCTTCGCCCACGGGCACGTCCTGCGGTCGATCGGCGCGCGGTGGCTGGGCCTGCCGCTGGACTTCGCGGCCCGGATCCGGCTGAACCCGACGTCGCTTTCGGTGCTGGGCTGGGCCTACGGGGAGCCGGCCATCGAGAGCTGGAACGACCTGGGGCACCTGGCGGGCTGACGCCGGCCGGGGCGCCCCTGGACGGGGTCGCTCTACACCACCCTGGGTGTCGAAGCGTGCCGGTCCAGGAACTCCTGGACGCCGCTCGCCCGCCGATGCGGCAGCAGCACCCGCGCCGTCCCCGCCAGCATCCCCTGGATCCGCGACGACTGGACCTGGTCCAGCAGCTCCAGGACCCGCATCCCCGCCGTCGCCGCCTCGTCGGGGCGCCCGCCGCGCGCGAGGTCGTCGGCCAGTTCCGCCGTGTACAGGGCGATGTTCCTGGTGAAGTGCGGGTCCTGCAGCTCGGCCGCCCGGCGCGCGTGCCGCGCGGCCCTGCGCCAGTCGCCCAGCGTCGACCAGCACTGCGCCTCCAGCCCCTCCAGTTCGGCCTCTCCGTAGAAGCTCATCCACTCGGGATCGGCGTCCGAGTGGCCCCGCTCGAAGAGGGCCTGCGCACGGGCCAGCGCCTGCTCGCAGCCGGTGCGGTCGGCGAGCCCCGCCCAGCCGCCCGCCTCGCGCAGCGCGAGCAGGGACATCAGGCGGGCCGAGCCCAGCGGGCGCGCGACGCGCTGCGCGGCCTGGGCCGCCCGCACCGCCTCCCTGGGCCGCCCGGCGTCCCGTGCCAGGAACGCCGTGTTGCAGAAGGCATGCGCCTCCAGGCCGGGGTCCCCGGTCATCCGCGCGGTCGCCAGCGCCTCGGCGTAGTGCGAGCGGGCGTCGTCGAAGCGGCCGGAGTCGTGTGCCAGCCATCCGACGGAGATGGCCAGTTCACCGGCGCCCGAGTGCAGCCGCTCGGCGGTCGTCTGCCGGGTCGCGCCGGCGTCAAGGAGCGCGTAGGCCGCGCGCAGCGGAGCCGCCGCGCGCCGGTACAGCCCGTCAGCGCCGTGCCGGTCGTCCAGCAGCCGGATCCGGCGTACGGCCTCCTCCAGGGCGGTCGCGTGCGCGGTCCCGGCACGGCGCACCGGCCGGTCCGCCGCCACCGCGTCGATGGTGAAGCCCAGGGGGCCCAGCGCGGTGGCGGCCACCGTGGCGCCCCCGCCGGTCATGAATAGGCGACGCAGCACGTCGCTCTCCTCGTAGTTGTCGTGCGTCTCGAACGGGTCCTGCGGGTTCCGCGTCTCAGGCGGTTCATGCGGGCGGTGCGGGTTTTGCGGGTCATACGGCTCGGCGCCCCTCGGCGTCTCAGTCCCGGTGCGGGGAAGCGACGCGTGGGGCACGTCCTCCGGGATCCGCGCCGCGCGTCCGCGAACGGACGAGCGGGCCGCGAAACCGAGGTCGGCCAGCGTGCGGCCGGGGAACATATGGAGGAACACCCGTTCGTACGCGTAGTTCGGGCAGCGGATCTCACCCGCCTCGACCCGGCCGATGTAGCGCGCGTCACAGCTCACCCGCTCGCCGATCTCGCGGGCGGCACGCCGTACCAGCGCGGCGAACTCGGCCGGCGAGTGCCGGCCGCGC
Source organism: Streptomyces sp. NPDC020958 (assembly GCF_055562175.1). NCBI lineage: Bacteria > Bacillati > Actinomycetota > Actinomycetes > Kitasatosporales > Streptomycetaceae > Streptomyces > Streptomyces sp. NPDC020958. The sequence goes on from NZ_JBVHFU010000014.1 coordinate 88,149, forward strand.
AGCTGCCGGAAGGCGAGGTTCGGCCGTGCCGGCCGATCGGGCTGCGACGAGGTCGTGGTGGACGACGCCATGGCCGGGTCCTCTCGTGCGAACCGTCGAACCATGCCGGACTCGTGGTGAGTTGTCCGAGTGGACCCTTGATTCCGGCGGGCAAGAACGTACCTGCTGTGTCGGACCCGTGACGCAGTGTTTAGCTACAAACCGGATATCTCATCCACGATCTGCCATGAACTGCCATCCTTTGCGGCTGACTTCCGCCGTAGCCGTTGACGCGGTGGCGCGTTGGACCCCATGGACTGCAAGAGGGCTGCGCGGTGGAGGCCGGGATGGAGACCAGCCAGAGCAACGATCCTTGTACGCCGCCGGAGGCTCCGGCGGCAGACGATGCGGGATGCGACCTCGTGACGGTGCCGGCCCGGCAGGGCCTGGAGGCCGTCGACATCCTGCGCCGGGGAGCCGGAGAGGCGGTGGGGCCGGTACTCCACCACGACGGGGGCGGCACGCTCGGCTTCGTGGTGCCGGCCGGCACGGCGGCGGGCTGGGACGTCCCCGGCAGCACCTGCACCGGCACCGACGGGCGCGGGCTGCGACTCAATCCGCAACCGCCGGTCGAGGGTTCCGACTGGCTGCTGCCGCCCGGCGAGGCCGACCCGGCGACCGACCCGGCGGTGCTGCGCCGGGCGCTCTGGGAAGCGGCGCGACTGATCAGGGCCGCGGACAGCTGCCGCTGACCGCCACCGTGGCCGCCTGGATTTCCCCGGCGGTCGCCGCCTGGGAGAATGGCCCGATGGGCAAGTCCAGGAACACCCGGCGCCGGCCGGCCGCCGCCGAAGCGGTGGTCGAGGCCGTCGACGGCGGCCTCGCGCAGCTCGTACCCGACCCCGACCGCGGCCGCGCCTGGACCCTGCTCATCGACGGCGCCCCGCAGTCCCACGTCGACCTCGACGACCCGGCGTACCTCTCCTTCGAGTACCAGCGCCGCCTCGGCCACGTCATCGACCTCGTCGCACCGCCGGGCAGGCCGGTGCAGGTGGTGCACCTCGGCGGCGGGGCGTTCACGCTGGCGCGGTACGTCGCGGCGACCCGGCCCCGCTCCACGCAGCAGGTGGTGGAGCGGGACGCGGCCCTGGTCCGGCTGGTGCGCCGCGAGCTGCCGCCGGATCCGGCCGCCCGGATCCGGGTGCGGTCCCTGGACGCCAGGGAGGGGCTCGGGAAGATCCCGGAGGCGTGGGCGGACCTGGTCCTCGCGGACGTGTTCAGCGGGGCGCGCACCCCGGCGCATCTGACGTCCACCGAGTTCCTGGACGAGGTGCGCAGGGTGCTGAGGCCGGGGGGTGCCTACGCGGCCAACCTCGCGGACGGGCCGCCGCTCGCCCACCTGAGGGGACAGATCGCCACCGCGGCGGCGCGGTTCACGGAGGTCGCGGTGGTCGCGGATGCGGCGCTCTGGCGGGGGAAACGGTTCGGCAACGCGGTGCTGGTGGCGGCCGACACGCAGCTGCCCGTCGCCGAGCTGACCCGGCGCTGTGCGTCCGATCCGCACCCGGGGCGGCTCGAACACGGCCGGACCCTGCGGGACTTCACCGGCGGTGCGGTGGCCGTGACCGATGCGGCGGCCGTGGCGTCGCCCGCTCCGCCGCCCTCGGTCTTCCGGTGAGTCCGCGGGTCAGTACGTCTCCACCTGCACCTGCGGTGGGCCGTCGTGCCAGGTGCAGAAGACCGTCACCCGGTCCGTGCTCCTGCTGAACTCGACGCGGATCCAGGTCTCCGTCTTCCACACCTGCATCGACCAGCCCGTGCCCGGCGTCGCCGAGACCAGGGTCGCGTCGGCGTCGCCCAGGTCGAAGACCGCCCGCCCGCCGTCGGTGTCGTAGGCCTTGACCTGCCCGGAGGCGGTGGCGGACGCGGTGGCGGTGGCCGACGGCCCCGGGGCCGTCGCCGGGGTGCGGGAGGGGGCCGGGGCGGGTGTCGCCGACGGGGGCGGGGCCGCGGTCCGCGACGGCGGGCCGGACGCCGGTGCCGTCGGCGGCCGGGCGCCCTGGGTCGTCGGGACGTCGTCCGTCGCCGTCACGGGCAGGGCGCGCGGCGGGTCGTAGGCCGTGCCCGCCAGCACCGTGTGCACGCCCCACCACGACAGCGTGGCCGCCGCGCCCGTGGCGAGCAGCCAGGCCAGTACGTGTACGAGTCCTCTGCGCATCGCGGGCCATACTGCCCCAGCGGCAGCGCCGTGCGCACGCGCACCGAGTTGTCCACAGGCCCCGACCGGGTCCCGCCGCATGGCGTACGGTGCGGCGCATGGCAAGTGTGCTCGTGGTCGAGGACGACCAGTTCGTACGCTCGGCGCTCATCCGGCAGCTGACCGACGCCTCGCACACCGTGCGCAGCGTCGGTACGGCACTGGAGGCGCTGCGCGAGGTCGCCCATTTCCGTTTCGACGTGGTCGTCCTGGACCTCGGACTGCCGGACCTGGACGGCTCCGAGGCCCTGAAGATGCTGCGCGGGATCACGGACGTGCCGGTGATCATCGCCACCGCGCGGGACGACGAGGCGGAGATCGTGCGGCTGTTGAACGCCGGCGCGGACGACTATCTGACGAAGCCGTTCTCCGTCGAGCACCTGTCGGCGCGGATGGCGGCGGTACTGCGCCGGGCCCGGTCCGGCGGGGGCGAGCCGCCGCCGTCGAGTGTGCTGCGGGTGGGCGGGCTGGCCGTCGATCCGCTGCGCCGGCAGGCCGAGTTGGACGGCGTACGGCTCGATCTGACCCGGCGGGAGTTCGATCTGCTGGCGTTCCTCGCGGGACGGCCGGGGGTCGTCGTGCCCCGCCGGGAACTGCTCGCGGAGGTGTGGCAGCAGTCCTACGGGGACGACCAGACGATCGACGTCCACCTGTCGTGGCTGCGCCGGAAGCTGGGGGAGACGGCGGCCCGGCCGCGCTATCTGCACACCCTTCGGGGGGTCGGCGTGAAGCTGGAGCCACCGGGCGGGGAAGTGAGGCCGGTCGGATGAGATGGGCACTGGTCAAGGTCTGTCTGGCGGTCACCGCGATGGTCGTGGTCGCCTTCGCGGTCCCGCTCGGCCTGGTCATCAAGGAGATGGCCCGTGACCGCGCCTTCTCCAACGCCGAGCGACAGGCCGCCGCCGTCGCCCCCGCCCTGTCCATCACCACCGACCGGGACAAGCTGGAGCGGGTGGTGGCCTCGGCGGGCGCCGACCGGGGCATGGCCGTGCACATACCCGCCGCCGGGGGCAAGGCGGCCGTCGACATCGGGCGGCAGCGCGCCGCCGACGGGGACATCGCCACCGTCCGGAAGCTGGGGCGGGCCTCCACCACGGGGGTGGCCGGCGGATCGACCCTGCTGCAGCCCGTCGCGCTCGGCTCCGGTGCCATCGCGGTCGTCGAGGTGTACGTCCCCGAGTCCGAGGTGAACCACGGCGTCCTCGCGGCCTGGGCGGTGCTCGGCGCCGTCGGCCTGGCGCTGATCGTCGGCTCCGTCGCCGTCGCCGACCGGCTGGGCGTGCGGATGGTGCAGCCCGCCCAGCGGCTGGTCGAGGGCGCGCACGAACTGGGGGAGGGCAGGCTGGGGGCGCGGGTGCCCGAGGAGGGTCCGACCGAACTGCGGCTGGCGGCGGTCGCCTTCAACTCCATGGCCGACCAGGTCGTACAACTGCTGGCCAACGAGCGGGAGCTGGCGGCCGACCTGTCGCACCGGCTGCGCACCCCGCTCACCGTGCTGCGGCTGAACGCGGCCTCGCTCGGGGACGGGACCGCCGCCGAGCAGACCCGGGCCGCCGTCGCACAGCTGGAGCGCGAGGTCGACACCATCATCCGTACCGCCCGGGAGGCCAAGCCCCAGACGGCGGCCGTCGGGCCGGGCGCCGGCTGCGACGCGGCCGAGGTGGTGCGGGAGCGGATGGGGTTCTGGTCGGCCCTCGCGGAGGACGAGGGCCGCAAGTGGCGGGTGGCCGGCGTGGACCGGCCGGTCCGCATACCCGTCGCCCGCGCGGACCTGGCCGCCGCCCTGGACGCGCTGCTCGGCAACGTCTTCCGGCACACCGCCGAGGGCACCGCCTTCGCGGTCGACGTGCACAACGCGGACGACGCGGTCATCGTGCTGGTCTCCGACGCCGGTCAGGGCATCCGGGACCCGGAGGCGGCGATGGCCCGTGGCCGGGGGTCCGGAGCGGCCGGTTCGACCGGGCTCGGGCTGGACATCGTGCGCCGGCTCGCCGAGTCGACGGGCGGCGACGTGCGGATCGGCTCGTCGGTGCTCGGCGGGACCGAGGTGCGGATCTGGATCCAGCTGGGCGGCCGGAAACCGGAGCGCACGGGGCATCGGGGGAGCGTGCGCCGGCGCCGGGCCGGGCACCGGACGCGCACCATTGGTCTCGACCTTTAATCGGTCCCGATCCCTTCCTTAAGCGCGCCCTAAGATCCCGAACAGCCATCCCTATCAAGCCGTTTGTCCGATTCCCGGTCGCTAGCGTGCTGCCGCATCCCACCCCCTCTCGGCAGGCGAAGGCAGGCACGCGCATGAGCACGCACCGGCGCAGGATCAGCAACAGGAACAAGGCGATCGGCGGTCTGGTCGCGGCGGCCGTCGTCGGTGGCGGCGCGATCGTGTTCAGCGGCATCGCGCAGGCCGCCGGGGCAGGGGCCGCGTACACGAGGACCAGCGACTGGTCCACGGGGTACACCGCGCAGTACGTCGTCACCAACAACAGCGGTGCGACGGAGAAGGACTGGACCCTGGAGTTCGACCTGCCGGCCGGCGCGAAGCTCAGCTCCCTGTGGAACGCCGAGTCCACGGTGAGCGGTCAGCACGTCACCGTGAAGCCGGCGAAGTGGGACACGGACGGCCTCGCGGTCGGCAAGTCGGTCACCGTCGGATTCGTCGTCACCGGCAGCGGGGACCCGACCGGCTGCCGCATCGACGACGCGAGCTGTTCGGCGGGCGGCACGACGCCCCCGGAGCCCAGCGGCCGCCCGACCCAGCCCCCCACGCCCACGCCCACACCGACCCCCACGTCGACCCCCACCCCCACCCCCACCCAGAGCACCGGAACGGGCACCGGAACCGGCACCACCGCCTCCGCCGGCTTCGCGCCCTACGTGGACACCTCCCTCTACCCGGCGTTCGACCTGCTCGCGGCGGTGAACGCGACCGGAGTGAAGAACTACAACCTCGCCTTCATCACCGACGGCGGCGGCTGCACCCCCAAGTGGGGCGGGGTGTCGGACCTGTCCAGCGACGGGGTCGCCGCCCAGATCGGCGCGCTGCGCGCGAAGGGCGGAGACGTCCGGGTCTCCTTCGGCGGCGCGTCCGGCTCCGAACTCGCCACCACCTGCTCCTCGGCGGACGCGCTGGCGACGGCGTACGGCAAGGTCGTGGACGCCTACAAGCTGACCAAGGTCGACTTCGACGTGGAGGGCGGCGCGCTGCCCAACGCCACGGCGAACACCAACCGGGCCAGGGCGATAGCCAGGCTCCAGGCGAGCCACCCGGACCTGAACGTCTCCTTCACCCTCCCGGTGATGCCCGAGGGCCTCACCCAGGACGGCGTGAACCTGCTCGCCGACGCCAAGGCCAACGGCGTGAAGATCAGCACCGTCAACATCATGGCGATGGACTACGGCGCCTCCTACAACGGCGACATGGGCACCTACGCCACCCAGGCCGCCACCGCCACCCAGGCTCAGATCAAGAGCGTCCTCGGCCTCTCCGACGCCGCCGCCTGGAAGTCCGTCGCGGTCACCCCGATGATCGGCGTCAACGACGTCTCCTCCGAGGTGTTCAAGGTCGACGACGCCACCCAGCTCGCGGACTTCGCCAGGTCCAAGGGCCTCGGCGGCCTGTCGATGTGGTCGGCCACCCGCGACAAGCAGTGCGCGGGCGGCGCCAAGCCCACCGCGGACGCCACCTGCAGCTCGGTCGTCCAGAACCCGTTCGCCTTCTCGAACGCCTTCAGGACGTTCGGCTGACGCGCCCCCGCCGGTGGCGGTGGGGCCGGCACATGAGGGGAGGGAGGAGGGGGCGCGGCACCCCCCAAGGGCCGCGCCCCCTCGGCTCAGACCGCCGCCGCCCGGGCCGGCGGCAGGGTGCCCGTGCGGGCCGCCTGCGCGTACCAGTGCGCGCTGGCCTTCGGGGTGCGGGCGAGGGTCGCGTAGTCGACGTACACCGCGCCGAACCGCTTGCCGTAGCCGTACGCCCACTCGAAGTTGTCCATCAGGGACCACAGGTAGTAGCCGCGCACGTCCGCGCCGTCGCTGATGGCGCGGCGCACCGCCGAGAGGTGGCCGTGCAGGTAGGCGATGCGCTCGGGGTCGTGGACGGTGCCGTCCGGGTCGGGCTTGTCGTCGTAGGCCGCGCCGTTCTCGGTGATGTACAGAGGCAGCCCCGGGGCCTCCCGGGAGTAGCGCATGATCAGCTCGTGCAGGCCCGTCGGGTCGATCGTCCAGCCCATCTCGGTGCGCTCGCCCGGGGTCTGGTGGAACGTCACGTCCTCGGCGCCCGGCCAGGGCGAGTGGTCGCCGCCACCGTGTCCGTCCGCGCGCGGGCCGCCCGCCTCGCCGGCGCCCGCGGACACCAGGGCGGGCGTGTAGTAGTTCAGCCCGAGGGCGTCCAGCGGCTGGTGGACGGTGGCCAGGTCGCCGTCCAGGACGTACGACCAGTCCGTCACGGACGCCGTGGCCTCGAACAGGGACTCCGGGTACGCGCCGTGCAGGATCGGGCCGTGGAACACCCCGTTGGCCAGGTCGTCGATCTTCCGGACGGCCGCCAGGTCCGCCGGGTCCTGCGACAGCGGCCGCACCACCGAGGAGTTGAGGCTGATCGCCACCTGGTGGCGGCCCGGCAGCACCGAACGCAGCGCCGAAGTGGCCAGGCCGTGCGCCAGGTTCAGGTGGTGGGCGGCGCGCAGGGTGGCCGCCGGGTCGGTACGGCCGGGGGCGTGCACGCCGGAGCCGTAGCCCAGGAAGGCGCTGCACCAGGGCTCGTTGAGGGTGATCCACTGGTCGACGCGGTCGCCGAGCGCCTCACCGACGATCCCCGCGTACTCGGCGAACCGGTGGGCCGTGTCCCGCTCCGGCCAGCCGCCCGCGTCCTCCAGCTCCTGCGGCAGGTCCCAGTGGTAGAGGGTGACGGCGGGCTTGATGCCCTTCGCCAGCAGCTCGTCCACCAGCCTGCGGTAGAAGTCCAGGCCCACCTGGACCGCCGGGCCCCGCCCGGTCGGCTGGACCCGCGACCAGGAGACCGAGAACCGGTACGCGGTCAGGCCGAGGTCCGCCATCAGCGCCACGTCGTCGCGGTAGCGGTGGTAGTGGTCGACAGCGACGTCGCCGGTGTCGCCACCGGCCGTCTTGCCCGGCGTATGGCTGAAGGTGTCCCAGATCGAGGGGGTGCGGCCGTCCTCCCGCACCGCCCCCTCGATCTGGTAGGCGGAGGTCGCGGCGCCCCAGAGGAAGGCCGGAGGAAAGGTCACGGTCAGCGGTTCGGGCATGGAAGCGCTCCCATGGGTCGATGTGGCCCCCATTATGCATGGGAGCGCTCCCACGACAAACCCCACCCACCGAACAACCACAGGGCGGTTCCGGGCAACCGCAGGGGGGCGCGGGGAACTGCGCGCCGAGCCGCGGCGGGCCCGCGGCCGGGAGTGCTCGCGTCGCGGCAGGCGGGTTGCCGGGGCGGCGGCGCCCGGGCTTCGGGGGCGGGTCGGGGCAACCGCAGGGGGGCGCGGGAACTGTGCGCCGAGCCGCGGCGGGCCCGCGGCCGGGAACGCTCGCGTTGCGGCAGGCGGGTTGCCGGCGCCCCGGAGGGGCCTTTGCCGGCAGGGGCACCGGCGGGAGCCAGGCCCGCGCCCCCCCCGGATACCCGGCGGCAGCCACCCCCGTGAAGCTCTTCGTTCACCTTCCGGCGGCCCTTCCCGGCCCCCCGCGTCCCGTCGCGGAAATCCCCGCCGCCACCCCCTCCCGACCTGCAACCCCTGTGACCCCTGGGATCGGCGCGCCCGTGACCTGCGTGATTCCAGGACGAGACGAGCCGGTGTCCGGCCGGTGAAACCCGGCGGGGCGACACATTCCCGTGACGTACGGAACACGCTTGGGCAACAACGCCGTTTTCAAGTCTTGACAGCTGGCCCGGCAGGAACCAGTCTTCCGGCATGCCGCGTGGGAGCGGTCCCACGGGTAGTCGGGGGAACGCCTCCCGTGTGCACCGAACCACCCCATGGTCCTTCCCTCTGTTGTCACCGCACCCCGTTGACCAGCACCTTTTCACCGCACACCGAGTGCTGTGGGCCGGCCGCTGCTCGCACCGAGAGGGCAGGTCCGGACCGTCGGACCCCGGCGGTCTGCTTCCTGAGATCCCGTTCCCCACTGGAACAAGGAGTAGTGGAATGCGCATCACCCGTCCCGGCGGTCGCGGCCGCAGAGCTGCGGCCCTGACCACCACGGTTCTGACCGCCTCGGCCCTGCTGCTGACCGGTTGCAGCAGCGACAGCAACTCGGACAGCTCGGACTCCAACGGGAACATCACTCTCAAGGTGGCCGACTTCGGCCAGTTCGGCTACAAGGAAGCCGACCTGTTCGCGAAGTACCACAAGCTGCACCCGAACATCACGGTGAAGGAAGAGACCACCGCGAACGAGCAGGACTACTACCCCAAGCTCCTTCAGCAGCTGAACACGGGCAGTGGCCTGGCGGACGTCACGGGCATCGAGGTGGGGCGCATCAAGGAGGTCGTCGACACCCAGGCGGCCAAGTTCACCGACCTGAGCAAGACGATCGACGTGAACGACTGGGTCTCCTGGAAGGAGAAGCAGGCCACCGCCAAGGACGGCACGGTCATAGGCGCCGGCACCGACATCGGCCCGATGTCCCTGTGCTACCGCCGGGACCTCTTCCAGCAGGCGGGCCTGCCCACCGACCGTGACGCCGTCGCCAAGGCCGTCGCGGGCGGCTGGGAGGACTACCTCAAGCTCGGCGAGCAGTACAAGAAGAAGGCCCCGTCCGGGACCTACTTCATGGACTCCGCGAGCGCCATGTACAACGCGGTGGTCAGCTCCTCCGCACAGCAGTACTACGACGCCGACGGCAAGGCGATCTACAAGAACAGCCCCTCCGTGCAGCAGGGCTGGAACCTGGCCGCCGAGGCCGCGTCGAAGAAGCTGACCCAGGGCCTCGCGCAGTTCACCGACGCCTGGACGGCGGCGCTGCGCAAGGGCAGCGTGGCCACCGTGGCCTGCCCCGCCTGGATGGCCGGCCAGATCTCCACCAACTCCGGTGACGCCTTCAAGGGCAAGTGGGACATCGCCAAGGCACCCGGTACGACCGCCGCCAACTGGGGCGGCTCCTTCCTGGCCGTGCCCAAGAGCGGCAAGCACACCAAGGAGGCCGCCGAGCTGGTCAAGTGGCTGACCGCGCCGGAGCAGCAGGCCGAGGTGTTCAAGGCGATCGGCGTCTTCCCGTCGAACAAGGGCGCCTATGAACTCGCCAGCGTGAAGAACGCGACGCTGCCGTACTTCAACAACGCGCCGATCGGCCAGATCTACGCCGACGAGGCCAAGTCCATCCCCGAGGCGGTGCTCGGCCCGAAGGACGCGACGATCAAGGACACGATCTCCACGCAGATCAACAACATGGAGCAGCGGGGCACCAAGCCCGCCGACGCGTGGAAGGCCGCGACCGACGCGATCGACAAGGTGATCGGCTGACGACCCGCGGTGCGGGCGGCCCACCGGCCGCCCGCACCGCGCTGTGGCGTCCGGGGCCGTGCGGTCGCTGCCGCGACCGGAGCGGCCGCCGCCCCGAACGCCGTCACCCGGACCGGCGGACGGGACCTCCGTACCAGGACCCGTCGGTACGGGCGGCGGTCCGCACCGCGGTGTCCGGCACGTGGGTAGGACGTGCCGGACACCGACGCGCGGTGCTCCCGCCGCGGCGGCCCCGACACCGTCGCCCCGCCCGGTCCCGCCCGGCCTCGTCCCACCGGCCCCGTCCCGCCCCGTTCCCCGGCCGAACCCCCAGGAAGGAAATCCCCCGTGGCAACGACAACACCCACACGGGGTGCCCCCACCCCGCCCGCCGGCGGCTCCGGTACCGCGCCGAACGGACGCGGCGCCTGGCGCAGCCGGCTGTGGCGCTTCGACGACCTCGCGTCCCCGTACGCGTACATCGCCCCGTTCTTCCTCATCTTCGGTGCCTTCGGGCTCTACCCGCTCATCTACACCGGGTGGATCGCCCTGCACCGGGTGGAGATGACGAGCCTCAGCACGTCGGAGTGGGTCGGCTTCGACAACTTCACCAAGATCCTCCAGGACTCGGAGTTCTGGACGGCCGTCTCCAACACCTTCCTGATCGGCGTCATCTCGACCGTCCCGCAGCTGCTCGTGGCCCTCGGCCTCGCCCACCTGCTCAACTACAAGCTGCGCGCCAGCACGTTCTGGCGGACGGTCGTCCTCACCCCGTACGCCACCTCGGTGGCGACCGCGGCCCTGGTCTTCGCCCTGGTGTTCCGCGCCGACGGCGGCATCCTCAACTGGGTGCTGCACTTCGTCGGCATCGGCAACACCGACTGGGGCAACGGCGAGTGGACCTCGAAGATCGCCATCTCGGTCATCGTGATCTGGCGCTGGACCGGCTACAACGCGCTGATCTACCTGGCCGCCATGCAGGCGGTGCCCACCGACCTGTACGAGGCCGCGTCCATCGACGGGGCGACCCGCTGGCAGCAGTTCCGGAAGGTGACCATCCCCTCGCTGCGGCCGACCATCCTGTTCACCATCGTCATCTCGACGATCGGCTCCATGCAGCTGTTCGGTGAGCCGCTGCTGCTCCAGGGCGGCACGCTCGGCTCCACCGGCGGCAACGAGCACCAGTACGAAACCCTCAGCATCTACCTCTACAACTACGGCTGGAAGCTGGGGCATCTCGGTCCGGCCGCGGCGGTCGCCTGGGCGATGCTCGCCCTGCTGCTGCTCATCGCCCTGATCAACCTGATCGTCGGCCGGTTCCTGCGCAAGAGCGCGGCCTGACGGGAGCGATATCGATGACCACGACCAGCCCCACCAACACCGCGCCGGGCCTCGACCCGCTGCCGCCGGCCGCCGCCCCGTCGAGGAACCGCGTACGGCTCAAGCTCGGCGCCGGACAGCAGCTCAAGGGCGGCCCCCTCACCTACCTCGCCCTGGTCGTCGTCGGCCTCGGCTCCGTCTTCCCGCTGTACTGGACGCTGGTGGCCGCCTCGCACGACCAGCAGCGGGTCCTCGACAGCCCGCCCCCGCTGCTGCCGGGCGGCAGGCTGTGGAGCAACCTCCAGACCGCCTGGGACCAGGCCAACCTGGGCAAGGCCATCATCAACAGCGTGATCGTGTCGGGCTGCATCACCGCGGCCACCCTGTTCTTCTGCACCCTGGCCGGCTACGCCTTCGCCAAGATGCGGTTCCGCGGCCGGGGCGCCCTGATGACCGCCGTCATCGCCACCCTGACGATCCCGCCGCAGCTCAGCGTCGTACCGCTGTTCATGATGATGGCCGACATCGGCTGGGGCGGAAAGCTGGAGTCGGTGATCTTCCCGACTCTGGTCGGCGCCTTCGGCGTCTTCTTCATGCGCCAGTACCTGCTGGAGGCCCTGCCCTACGAACTCATCGAGGCGGCCAAGGTGGACGGCGCGACCAACATCCGCATCGTGTGGAACGTGGTGCTGCCCGCCGCCCGGCCCGCGATGATGGTGCTGGGCATGCTCACCTTCGTCCAGGCGTGGAACGACTTCTTCTGGCCCTTCCTCGCCCTGAACCAGGACAACCCCACCCTCCAGGTCGCCCTCGGCCAGCTCAGCGCCTCCTACACCCCCGACCAGAGCATCGTCATGGCCGGCGCGCTGATCAGCACCCTCCCGCTGCTGCTGGTCTTCGTGATCTTCGGCAAGCAGATCGTCGGAGGAATCATGGCGGGCGCCGTCAAGGGCTGACCCCGGGCCGTGGCCGTGCCATCCCGCCATCCCCGCGACCCCCGCCATCCCCCAGAGCACAACCCTGTCCGACTCCCTTGCCCCTTTCCCACGCCACTTCGGGAGCGCTCTCACCATGACCGCCGTACGAACCGAGGCCACCGCCCAGTCGGCCTCCCACACCTCCTTCCCGCCGGGCTTCGTCTGGGGGGCCGCCACCGCCGCGTACCAGGTGGAGGGGGCCGCCGCCGAGGACGGCCGCACCCCGTCCATCTGGGACACCTTCAGCCACACCCCCGGGAAGGTCCGCAACGGCGACACCGGTGACATCGCCGCCGACCACTACCACCGCTACAGGGACGACGTGGCCCTGATGAAGGACCTCGGCCTCAAGGCCTACCGGTTCTCCGTCTCCTGGTCCCGGGTGCAGCCCACCGGCCGCGGACCCGCCGTCGAGCGCGGGCTGGACTTCTACCGGCGGCTCACCGACGAACTCCTCACCGCCGGTATCACCCCGGTCGTCACCCTCTACCACTGGGACCTGCCCCAGGAACTGGAGGACGCGGGCGGCTGGCCGCAGCGCGACACCGCGTACCGCTTCGCCGACTACGCCGAGATCATGGCCCGTGCCCTGGGCGACCGCGTCGGCGTGTGGACCACCCTCAACGAGCCCTGGTGCAGCGCCTTCCTGGGCTACGGCTCCGGCGTGCACGCCCCCGGCCGTACCGACCCGGCGGCCACCCTGCGCGCCGCGCACCACCTGAACCTGGCCCACGGCCGGGCGGTCGGGGCGCTGCGGGACAACCTCCCCGCGACCGCGCAGACCTCCCTCACCCTCAACCTGCACCAGGTGCGCCCGCTGACCGACAGCGCCGCGGACGCCGAGGCGGCCCGCCGTATCGACGCGGTCGGCAACCGGATCTTCACCGGCCCGATCCTGGACGGCGCCTACCCCGAGGACCTGCTCGCCGACACCGCGCACCTCGTCGACTGGGCGGAGCTGATCCACGACGGCGACCTCACCGACATCTCCCGCCCCATCGACCTGCTGGGCGTCAACTACTACTCCCCGACCGTGGTCTCCGCGGCCGTCGAGGGCGACGCGAGCACCCGCGACGACGGGCACGGCGCGAGCGACCACTCCCCGTGGACGGGCGCCGACGACGTGGCCTTCCACCTGGCCAACGACCAGCTCACCGCGATGAACTGGGCCATCGACGCGAGCGGCCTGCACACCCTGCTGACCGGCCTCGCCGCCTCGCACCCCCGGCTGCCCCTGATGGTCACCGAGAACGGCGCCGCCTTCGACGACTACGTCTCCCCCGAGGGCCGGGTGAACGACCCGCAGCGGATCGCCTACCTGCACGCCCACCTGGACGCCGTCCGGCAGGCCGTCGCCGACGGAGCGGACGTCCGCGGCTACTTCCTGTGGTCCCTGCTGGACAACTTCGAGTGGTCCTACGGCTACTCGAAGCGTTTCGGCGCCGTCTACGTCGACTACGGCACCCAGCGCCGCATCCCCAAGGCGAGCGCACACTGGTACGCGGAGGTGATCCGCCAGAACGCCCTGCCGGACGCCGCCCACCAGGGCTGACCCGGCACGGCTGTTACATTCCTGGCCTGAGAGCTGCGAACGGAAGGCGGCGACCATGACGGTCAAGGGTGAGCGGGGCCGGGGCGCCCGGCGGCCGACCCTGGAGGAGGTCGCCGCCCGGGCCGGCGTGGGCCGCGGCACGGTGTCGCGGGTGATCAACGGCTCGCCGCGGGTCAGCGATGCGACCCGGGCGGCCGTCGAGGCGGCCGTCAACGAACTCGGCTACGTGCCCAACACCGCCGCCCGCGCGCTGGCCGCCAACCGCACGGACGCCATCGCCCTGGTCGTACCGGAGCCGGAGACCCGGTTCTTCGCGGAGCCGTACTTCTCCGACATGCTCAGCGGAGTGGGCGCCGAACTCTCCGACACCGAGATGCAGTTGCTGCTGATCTTCGCGGGCAGCGACCGGGAGCGGGAGCGGCTCGCCCAGTACCTGGCCGCCCACCGCGTGGACGGCGTCCTGCTGGTGTCCGTGCACGCCGACGACCCGCTGCCCGACCTGCTCGCCCAGCTGGAGATCCCCGCGGTGATCAGCGGCCCGCGCTCCGCCGCCGAGTCGCTGACGTCGGTCGACTCCGACAACTACGGCGGCGGCCGCTCGGCCGTCGAGCACCTGCTGGCCGGCGGCCGCCGGACGATCGCGCACATCACCGGCCGCCTGGACGTGTACGGCGCCCAGCGGCGCGTCGACGGCTACCGCGACGCCCTGCGCGACGCCGGCCACCAGGTGAACGAACTCCTCATCGAACCGGGGGACTTCACCGAGGAGGGCGGCCGGCGCGCGATGACCCGGCTGCTGGAGCGCGAGCCCGCACTGGACGCGGTCTTCGCCGGCTCCGACGTGACGGCGGCGGGCGCCCGCCAGGTGCTGCGCGAGGCGGGCCGCCGCATCCCCGACGACGTGGCACTGGTCGGGTACGACGACTCGGCCATCGCCCGCCACATGGAACCGCCGCTCACCAGCGTCCGCCAGCCCATAGTGGAGATGGGCCGCGCGATGATCGACCTCCTGCTGACCGAGATCGCCGACCGCCGCCCGGCCGAGTCCCGCGGCCCCGAACGCAGGCACGCGGTGCTCCCCACGGAACTGGTGATCCGGGCGTCCTCCTAGCCACCCGGCCCCCGGCCCGGCCCCGTCGGCACCCTGAGCGCCGGCCGCAGGAGTTCGGCGATCCCGCCCGTGGCCCGACGGGCGTGCTCCGCCGCGTCCGGGGGCGGTGCGCATCGAGCGCAGGGTGTGCCGGTCCCCGGGCTGCTGGTGCGGGTGCGGGACCACATGCGACGGCTACGGCGTCGGCGCGGCCCGGCAGGGGAGGGGCGGCTGAGAAACCGGGCGCCGCGATGAGTTCCGTGGCGCCGGGCGGTCGTACTGTCGAACTCGTCACCTAGGAGGGCCCCTGATGCGCAGCGTGACCTATTCGATGGGCGTCTCGCTCGACGGCTACATCGTCGGACCGGACGGCGGCTTCGACTGGGCGGCGCCCGACCCGGACGTCTTCCGCTACTGGATCGACGAGATCCGGGGGGTCGGCGTCCACCTGATGGGGCGGCGGCTGTACGAGACGATGCTCTACTGGGAGACCGCCGACCAGGATCCGTCGCTCGACGCCCCGATGCTGGAGTGGGCCGCGCTGTGGAAGCCGCTCCCCAAGGTGGTCTTCTCCACCACCCTGTCGACGGTGCAGGGCAACGCCCGGCTGGCCTCCGGCAGCGTGGCGGAGGAGATCGAGCGGTTGCGGGCCGAACCGGGCGAGGGCGAGATCGCGATCGGCGGCGCGACCCTCGCCGTCGAGGCGGCGGGGCTGGGCCTGATCGACGAGTACCGCACCATCGTCCACCCGGTGCTGGTCGGCGGCGGCATCCCGTTCTTCCCCCGGGCCGAGCAGCGGGTGGACCTCGAACTCGTCGAGACCCGCACCTTCGGCTCAGGGGCCGTCCACCTCCGCCACCGCGTTCGGCGCCGCTGACGTAAAGATCCGTTCATGGTTCTCGGGCGAATAGAGACAGTAACTGTCATGGCCTGATAAAAAATGCGCACACTTCGGTTAAGAGGGACAGCTCCTGCACGCCTCGTGACGTGGACGCGCCTGTCGGCCGAGTGACGCTTCGACCACCGCCACAGCACATGGATGTGGCGGTGTGTCAGTTCTAGGAGATGTGTGCATGGCCAAGAAGGTCCACGCCGCGCCGGGACGTCCCGGGCGCGCGGCAGTCATGACCGGCAGACGGGCCAGGGCGATCGTGGCGGCTTCCACCGCTGCCGTCGCCCTCGTCGCCGTCACCGCGACCGCCAGTGGCGCGGTCGCGCAGGGAGGAACGGCCGGATCGCACGCGCCCAGACGAATAGGGCTGGCCCCGCGGGTCCCGGCGGGCGCGACGGTGACCGGCGCGACCGCGCCCGGAACCACGCTGCACCTCAGCGTGAACCTGACCCCGCGTGACCCGCAGGCGCTGGCGGACTTCGTCACCGCGGTGTCCACGCCGGGGAACGCCCAGTACCACCACTACCTCGCCAAGGGGCAGTTCGCCTCGGTCTTCGGTCCCACGGGGGCCACCATCGCGGCGGTCTCCGGGGCGTTGAAGGCGGCCGGTCTCACTCCCGGCAAGGTGAGCCCGGACGGTCTGTCCATCCCGGTCACCGCCACCGCCGCGCAGGCGTCCCACGCCTTCGGCACCGGCTTCCACAACGTCCGGCTCAAGGACGGCACCACCGACTACCTCAACACCTCGGCCC
Organism: Streptomyces sp. NPDC020958; assembly: GCF_055562175.1. Taxonomy (NCBI): domain Bacteria; kingdom Bacillati; phylum Actinomycetota; class Actinomycetes; order Kitasatosporales; family Streptomycetaceae; genus Streptomyces; species Streptomyces sp. NPDC020958. The sequence continues at coordinate 104,419 of NZ_JBVHFU010000014.1, forward strand.
CCTCGCTGCCCGCGAACGTGGCCTCCTCGGTGACCGGGATCGTCGGGCTGAGCAGTGTCAACACCGTCAGCAGCCACCACTCCCCGGTGCGGCGGGCGGGTGGGCGCCACTCCGTCGCCGTCTCGGGACGCGGTGCGCGCACGGTGGCCCCCCACACGTACACCCCGGCCCTCTGCGCCGACTTCACCGGCTCGGGCATGACCGACGGCACCGACTACTACAGCCCCGGCAAGCTGGCCGGCGCCTACGGGATGACCGCCTCCGCCACCGCCGGTGCGGGGCAGACCGTGGCCGTGTTCGAGCTGGAGAACGTCGACGCCGCCAGCATCGCCGCGTACCAGTCCTGCGTCGGCACCAGCACCTCGGTGTCCCACGTGTACGTCGACACGACGGCAGGCTCCGGCGCGCCGGCCACCGACGGTTCGGTCGGCGTGGAGTCGGCGCTCGACATCGAGGACCTGATAGGCCTGGTGCCCGGCGCCGCCGTCATCGACTACCAGGGGCCGGACGCGGAGTCCGCGACCGACCAGAACGTGCTCGACGTCTACCAGCGGATGGTCACCGACGACCAGGCGCAGGTCATCTCCACCAGTTGGGGTGAGTGCGAGGCGGTCGAGAGCAGCGCGACCGCGAACGCCGAGAACACCGTCTTCGCGGAGGCCGCGGCCCAGGGCCAGAGCGTCGTCGCCGCCTCGGGCGACGACGGCTCCAGCGACTGCTACCGCGCGACGGGCTCCACCGCCAAGGCCGTCGACGACCCCGCGAGCCAGCCCTACGTCACCGGTGTCGGCGGCACCACGATGACCACCTCGGGCGGCACCACGACCCAGACGACGTGGGGCAACGCTTCCGGCGGCACCGGGGGCGGCGTCTCCTCCCGCTGGGCTCCCGTCATCTACCAGGGCGGTGTCGCCACCACCACCAAGCGTGCCGTTCCGGACGTCTCCGCGCTGGCTGACCCGGCCGACGGTTACCCGATCTACTTCCAGGACGACAGCCAGTCCAGCAGCCCCGTCCCCGGCGTCATCGGCGGCACCAGCGGTGCGGCCCCGACCTGGGCCGCCGCGATCGTCCAGGCCAACGCCGGTACGGCCTGCCAGGCCAACGGCAGGGTCGGCTTCCTCAACACCGCCCTCTACCAGGCCGCGCGGAGCAGCTACCCGACGAACTTCTGGGACGTCACCAGCGGCGACAACTCCGTGTACGCCACCGGCTACACGGCGGCGACCGGCTACGACGAGGTGACCGGGCTCGGCTCGCCCAAGGAGGCCGGCCTGACCAGCGCACTGTGCGCGGCCAAGGGCACGGCCGCCACCGGCGCCGGCACCTTCCACCCGCTCAGCAGCCCCAAGCGCCTGCTGGACACCCGCAACGGCACCGGCTGGGGCCTCAGTTCCCTCCCGACCACGAAGCCCCTGGTCGCGGGCGGCACCGCCCCGGTCAAGGTCGAGGGAGCCGGGGGGATCCCGAGCAGCGGCGTGACCGCCGTCGTGCTCAACCTCACGGTCACCGGCACCACCGGCGCGGGTTCGCTGGTCGCCTGGGCCGACGGCACCAGCAAGCCCTCGACCAGCAACCTCGACTGGACCGGCGCGAGCCAGACCATCGCCGCCTCGGCGACCGTCAAGGTGGCGGGCGACGGCGTGGTGGACCTCTCCACGAGCAGCACCACCCACCTGATCGCCGATGTCCAGGGCTACTACACCAGCGGCACCACCGGCTCGAAGTACACGGCGCTGACCCCGGCCCGGCTGCTGGACACCCGCTCCAAGGTCGGCATCTCCACCACCAGCAAGATCTCCAACGCGGTGATCAGCCTCAAGGTCCGCGGCCACGGGGGCGTGCCCACCGCCGCCACCGCGGTGGTGCTCAACCTGACGGCCACCCAGACCGTCGGCGGGGGTTACCTGGAGGCCTACCCCGAAGGCGCCACCCGCCCGACCGCGTCCAACGTCAACTGGTCGGCGACCGGGACCACCATCCCCAACCTGGTGGTCGTGCCGATCGGCAGTGACGGCAACGTCAGCATCTACGTCCACGGCACCAGCCATGTGATCGCCGACGTGTCCGGCTCCTTCTCCACCAGCGGTTCGGCCTTCCAGACCGTCACCCCGCTGCGGCTGCTGGACACCCGCCAGACGACGGCGCTGGGCGCCGGCAAGACCCTGGCCCTGCAGGTCTCGGGGCGCGACGCCATCCCGTCCACCGGCGTCAAGGCGGTCGTGCTGACCGTCACCGTCACCGGCACCACCGGCAGCGGCTACCTCTCCGCCTGGGCCGACGGCGGCAGCCGCCCGACGGCCTCCAACCTGAACTGGGCACAGGGCAGCACGATCGCCAACCAGGTCATCGTGCCCGTCGGCTCCGACGGCAAGGTGGACTTCTACACGAGCAGCACCACGAACGTGATCGCAGACGTGGCCGGCTACGTCGGCTGACGCCCACCGACGACACGACAGCGATGCCCCGCCGACCCCTCGGGCCGGCGGGGCATCGCTGCGCTCCCGTGCGGCGCGTTCACCTGTTCGGCCTATGAGAGCCCCGGCCCCGGATGCGGCGTCCCCCGTTCGGGCGCACGGTGAAGGTGGCCGGTTCGCCCATACGTACCAGCCGTGATCGCCAGCTTCCCGGGGAGGCGCCGTGATCGTGCTAGCCCTGCTCGGCCCGGTGGTACCGCTTGTCATGCTGCTCGGGCTGCCCGTGCTGGAAGACCGCCTGTTCCCGCCGTCGCCGCCGCTGCCGGAAGGGACGGACCCTGAGCAGGTCGACGGGGATTCCGAACACACGCTCTCGGACGCCGCCGGGACGCCGGCACCTCGTGACGGCCCCAACCCCCTGGACATGACGAAGGGATGACCCGTTCTCACAGGTCAGCCCTTGATCATTCAGGGTGAAACGCTCCTGCCGAGGTCGCAACCGTGAGCGTCGTCGGCGCCGTCGTGCCGGGTGTCCGGTCTCGATGTCCCGTATCTACCGAACATGTGTCCCCTTGCTCGAAGAGCACGGCAGCCGCGGCCAGGTGGGCGAGGCGCTCAACAACCTTGGTGGAGCCTTGCAGAGCCTGTACAGCTTCGAGCCGGCCATCGACGCACACACCCGGGCCGCCTGGATGCTGCGCGAGGCCGGCAACCAGCGCGAGGAGGGACGGGCTCTGCGCAATCTTGCTCGCGCGCCGGCCTGCGCAGGAAGGCAACGGCAGGCCCTCGACGTCTACAGCAGAGCTGCTGCACTCCTGCACGACGCGGTCTGAGGGCGCCGAGTTCGTCGCTCCGCGCGACGGAGGTGTCCGTGTGACCGCACGGCCCCGCCGATCGGGCCGTCCTGGACGGGTTCATGCGGGCGGACGGTCGTTGCGGCAGGTGGCCACGTGGTGGACCGGCCGGAGGTCCGGGGAGGCAGAGCCGGCAAGCCGTGAGCGAGCCGGTGCCGCGGCAAGGTCCGCGCCGGACGCCGATGGAGCCTCGTCGGCCGTTCAGGAGTGGTGGGACCCCGCGCGTGCCGCTGGGGTCAGGTGCTGGATGCCTCGAAGGTCTCGATCCTGCAGCGTGCTGCCCCGCTGCGCTCGATCCTGGCGTCGCTGGTGATCAGCGGGACACCGAGGCTCTCGGCGAGGGCCACGTAATGCGCGTCGTAGACGGAGAGGTTGTTCGACAGCTCACGTACGCGCTGCCACAGGACCAGTGTGGGGTGCAGGTCGAGAGCGAGGTTCTGGTAGTCGGTGATTGCCTTCTGGGCTTCCCTTTCCGTGATCTTGGGCTTGTCCCCTCGTCGGCCGCGGGCCAGCCCGAAGGCGGCCGAGGTGATCTCGTAGTCCAGCAGGCCCGGCGCTGCGAGGATGTCGGTGCGGCTCAGCCGCTCACGGATCGCGGTTCCCGTCTTGCCGTGGTCGAGGAGGAAGTGCACGAGGCTGGAGCAGTCGATGACGATCAACGGCGGTCCCGCCCGTCCTCGATGGCGTCGAGGATGTCGGTCGTGCTGAGCTCGGTGCGTGTTTCACGATCCAGGCGCGTGGCCATCTCCGCGAGGGTGGGCTTGGCGGCCTCCCGGGCGAGAAGGTCCAGGGCGTACGCCTGGAGCGACTTGCCCGCCTGTGCGGCGCGGACCTTCAGGGCGTTGAGTGTGTCGTCCGGGACGTCCCGGATGGTGATCGCGGTCATGCCATCATTTTAGCAGCACTGCAGGCGATATGCAGTCGGCCGGTGGCTGCCCCGACCCGACCGGTCGTGAGGGCGAAGGGGCACGGACAGTCAGGAAGTTCAGACGGGGACCACTGGTGGCCCGCTTCGGCGGGGTCCCTGCCGGGCAGTGCGAGATGCGCGACGGGCGCACGGGACTCCAGGTCCAGCAGGGCCGTAAACTCGCCGATCCCGGCAAGTGAAGATGGCCGGAACGGCCGAGGTGGGTGCGTCTGATGGCCATGCTCGGTGCTCCGGTGCCCGCTCAGAACAGTTCCAGGTCCTCGCCACTGGTGTCCGCGACGACTGGCCGGGGCTGGGCGGGCAGGCCGTCCAGGCGGTCAGGGCCGGCCGCGGCGGCCACGGCGGGGGCCGTCTCTGCCAGCCAGGCACGAAACCGCTCGGCGGCTTCGCGGTAGGGGATCTGCGCCAGGACGCGGTGCTCGCCGGAGGGGCAGAAGTCGACGGTGACGGTGAGCAGGCAGGAACGCGGCGTGTTCTGACTGCCTGTCCAGGACACGCGCAGGACACCACAGGGTCTGCGCCCGCGGGAGGCGGGGTGGGTCGGGCGCAGTGACCGGCAGGCTGTGTGGGCGGTCCATGCGGCGAGGTGCGGCAGGGGCAGGGTGGTGCGTGCGCGGCAGCCGGGGCAGCGGTGCCAGTGGCGGAGCCAGTCGTCGGTGTCGGTGTGGAAGAGGCGTGTGTAGCGCTGGGCCACGCGGATGTCGTTGCTGTACAGGTGGTCGGGGCGTTCCAGGGTGTTGCAGGAATGGCAGAGGGGGGCGCGGACGTAACCGTGTTCGTGGCAGTGGTCGAGCACGGTGGCGGGCGCGGTGCGGCAGACGGCGCACGCCCATCCGGCCATCCTGCGGGAGGTGTTGGGCTTCCTGCTGAGCACCGAGTACAGCTGGCCTTCCAGCTCCTTGTGGTACGGGCGCAGTGGGGCGGTGGGGCCTTCGGGCTTCGTCGTCTGCCGCCCGTCGGCGTCTCGGGCTGCCTGCCGGGGGTGGGAGGGTGGCTCGGTCGCGGCTGCGCTTGCCTGGCGGCTCCGCGCGGCTCGCGTCCACTGCGTTTCGGTGTGTTCGGCCGCGTCGAGCAGCCTGACCACGGCGCGCGGCAGCCACCACGTCCGTTGTGTCCCGGCGCGGGTCTGCTCCACGAGCATCTGTCGCCAGTCGATCCCCGCCAGGTGGTACGGCCGGCTGACTTCACGTCGTGCTGCCTGCTCGGGACCGCCGGGCTCCTGTAGTTCTCCCGTGATGCGACGGCGCCAACGCAACGGCGTCTCCTCGTCGCACTCGTGCCTCGGCGCCCCACGAAACGGACCGATGCGGACCAGGTCCTGCGGATCCATTCGCACCGCGTTCAGTTCCGCGGCCGCCCGGTGCACCTCGACCTCCGGGACACTCCACTGACCGCCGCTCGCCCTCACCGTCGCCACCACATGGCCGCCGAGCAGGACGTATCCCGCCCGGGCGCGGGCAGGAGAGCGGGTGAATGCCCCGGAAGACGTCGGCACAGCGCTGCCGGCCGTCAGATCGACCCATAGAGCGTCCGCGGCACCCAGGGTGATCAGGCCGTCCGTGCGACCGGACGTGACACGCTCTGACATGCCGACAGGCTAACGGCCTGCAGCCAGCCGACGGGCCTCCAAGCGCCTCCGCAGGTGCGGGGGCATCGACAGGAATGTCGATGCCCCCGACAACGCGGCGCACTTCTCAACCATGCACGGACGGGCGCGGACACGGGAACACCTGCAGGCCGGCCTCGGCGTCAGGGGCGCGACGGTTCACTCCGCATCCGCAGTACCACTGCCCTCCTCGCGTCCGTCGTCCCTGACCAGGATCCTGTCGCTCACCGGCGGATCGATGCACAGGATCCGCACAGTCTGCTACCGGGTGCATGGGCCGTGGTTCGGCCGTGGCCAAACGACAGAAAGGCCCCAGGCCCGCGTTTCCGCAGGCCTGGGGCCTTTCATTCAAGGGTGAGTGACGGGACTCGAACCCGCGACATCCTGGACCACAACCAGGTGCTCTACCAGCTGAGCTACACCCACCATGACCGGTGGTGACTTTGTGGTCTCTCCGACCGGCCGAGAAAAAGTGTACAGGGTCCGAAGGGGTGCTCGCGCACGGCTTTCGCGGCGGGCCTCCCGGGACCCCGGGACGGCTACTGGGCAGGCAGGACGTGCTTCGCCGCGATCGACTTCGCGGTGTCCGAGTCCGGGCCGGGCTGCGGTACGAAGATGGCCTCGCGGTAGTAGCGCAGTTCGGCGATCGACTCGCGGATGTCGGCGAGCGCGCGGTGGTTGCCGTTCTTCTCGGGGCTGTTGAAGTACGCCCGCGGGTACCAGCGCCGCGCCAGCTCCTTGACGCTGGAGACGTCGACGATCCGGTAGTGGAGGTATCCCTCCAGGGCCGCCATGTCCCGCGCCAGGAAGCCGCGGTCGGTGCCGACGGAGTTCCCGCACAGCGGGGCCTTGCCGGGTTCCTTCACGTGCTCGCGCACGTAGGCCAGGACCTGTTCCTCGGCCTCGGCGAGCGTCGTGCCGCCGGCCAGCTCGTCGAGCAGCCCGGACGCGGTGTGCATCTGCCGCACCACCTCCGGCATGGTCTCCAGTGCCTTGGCCGGCGGACGGATGACGATGTCCACGCCCTCGCCGAGCACGTTCAGCTCGGAGTCGGTGACCAGTGCGGCCACCTCGATGAGCGCGTCGTCGGACAGCGAGAGGCCGGTCATCTCGCAGTCGATCCACACCATGCGATCGTTCATGTGTCTAACCTTACGGCGCGCCGCCGCGAGCCGGACCGGCCGTGCGGTGACCTTGTGCGCGAGGTCACCGGCGCCACCCCGAAAACGCGACCGCCCACCCGGCCGAGCCGGGTGGGCGGGAACGCGGATCAGCTGCCCGTGCGCGGGCCCGGCAGGCTGGCCGACAGGCCCACCGCCGCTGTCCTGCGGGTCTGCATCGGCAGCACCCCCTCGGGGTACTGGACCGGCAGCGGACCCGACGGCGGCAGCGGGGCCGGTTCCGGGGCGTCGGAGCGGTCGGGCTGCGGACGGCGGGCACGGTACGCCGCCCGGTAGGCCGCGGGGGACGAGCCGAGCTGGCGGCGGAAGTGACCGCGCAGCGCGACGGGGGAGCGGAAGCCGCAGCGGCCCGCCACCTCGTCCACCGAGTAGTCCGACGTCTCCAGGAGACGCTGCGCCTGCAGGACCCGCTGCGTGATCAGCCACTGGAGCGGGGCGCTGCCCGTCAGCGACCGGAAGCGGCGGTCGAAGGTGCGGCGGCTCATGTACGCGCGCGCCGCCAGCGTCTCCACGTCGAACTGTTCGTGGAGGTGCTCCAGCGCCCAGGCGACGACCTCGGCGAGCGGGTCGGCGCCGATCTCCTCTGGTAAAGACCGATCGAGGTAGCGCTCCTGACCGCCGGAGCGGCGCGGCGGTACCACCAGGCGGCGGGCCAGTGCCCCGGCCGCCTCGTTGCCGTGGTCCGTGCGCACGATGTGGAGGCAGAGGTCGATCCCGGCCGCCGTACCGGCCGAGGTCAGGACGTCCCCGTCGTCCACGAAGAGTTCCCGTGGATCGACGTGCACCGACGGATAGCGCTTGGCCAGCGTCGGCGCGTACATCCAGTGGGTGGTGGCCGGGCGGCCGTCCAGCAGTCCGGCGGCGGCCAGGACGAACGCCCCGGTGCACAGCCCGACTATGCGCGCCCCTTCTTCATGGGCGCGGCGCAGCGCGTCCAGCGCCTCCTCCGGTGGTGGCGCCGTTATCGAGCGCCAGGCCGGCACGACGACCGTGCCGGCGCGTGAGATCGCCTCCAGGCCGTGTGGCGCGGTGAGTTCCAGGCCCCCTGTGGTCCGCAGCGGGCCTTCCTCACCACCGCACACCAGCAGTCGGTAGCGCGGCACGCCGGCGTCCTGGCGGTCTATCCCGAACACCGACAGTGGTATGGAACTCTCGAAGATGGGGCCGCCGCTGAACAGCAGCACCGCGACGATCTCCTTGCGGCGTCGCCCGGACAGTTTCCGGGCCGCGGCTTCCGGCGCGGCAGTGGAGTCGTGGCTCATACTGCTAAGCCCCCCTCGGTGGTCGCGGCTCCTCGGTTGTGTCGCTCCTGCACGTTTCCCCTTGGTCCTGCACGAGTCCCCCGCCGTAAGACGTCAAGATCGAATCTACTGGTTCCCGCGGTGTCGCGTTGACCAGTTCGACACGCCGCCGATTGTCGACATGACAACTTGGCGTGAAGCATTCGATCACGAAGGGTTGCACTCGCGGGCCGTGCAGGGAAGTGCGCCTCGTGGCAGTGGCCAAACCGCGTAGGGTGCACGGGGTCTCCCGGACCCTTTCCGTGCAGGTGGAACGGGGGTTGGGGGGTGGTGGGGGCGCTCCTTGCGCAGGGTGGAGAAGTTGGCTGAAAAGCAGCGTTCGAGGGTGTTAAAACCGGTCAGTCGACCGGTGTAGTGCGCCTGGGGGCCGGTGCGGTGCCCCGGGTGTGACGTCCGCCTCCCCGGGATGCCGTCCTGTGCCTCCCGTGCCTCCCGCGCTCCGAGCGGCGCAGCAGGTACCGGCACGCGGCGGTGACGGCGGCGAGGCCGAGGGCGGTGCCCGCCGCACCGGCCGGCGGGGTGCCGTACCAGAGGAGTACCACCGGGACGAGGATGCAGGAGAACGCGGCCCAGCGGACCACGTCGCCCGCGGCGTCCGCGGCGTCCGCGGCGTCCGGGGCTGGACGCGGCCGGCGGGTGGCGGGGCGCGGTCCGGGCATCGGCGTACTCCCTGTCGTGCTGCTCTCGTGCCGTGATCAACGCGCGGCGGGGCGGACGGTCACCGTGGGTGCGGTCCGGCCTGTCCGAATCCTGCGCAAACCGCCTGTACGGGGCAGCAACCATTGCGTTACGGGCGCGGCTCGTGCATGCTCCGGGGAACCCCTAACCGGTTCCGGGGAGGGTCCCCTACGGAGCGTGCGCGGGATCTGGGCTGAGGAGGCGTGCCGCCGTACCCTTGGGGGTATGGGCTTGGGAAGATGTTTCCCGGACACAGCTCCGCCGCACTCTGTCGTCCCTCCCATACATAAGGATCACAACGCCGAGACAGCCATGGCCGGTCACGAATTCTTCGATCCAGCGGACCGCAAGCGACCGGTCGCCGACCCCACGGCGGCCGACGCGCTGGCGGCGGAAGAGTCACGTCCTTCCTGCGATCCCGCCTTCAAGCACGGGGTGGTCGTCGGCTTCGACGGCTCCACCTCCAGTGAACGCGCCCTCGCCTACGCGATCGGGATGGCACACCGCTCCCGCACCGGGCTGATCATCGTCCACGTCGCCAACCGGCTGCCGACCACCGTGTGGGCCGGCTGCGAGCCACCCGTCTTCGTCGACGTGCCGGACCACCGCACCGAGGTGCTCGGTCTGGAGCTCGCCTGCGCCGACTACCTGTCGGAGGTGCCCTGGATCCTCGTCGAGCGCGGCGGTGACATCTGCCACGAACTCGAAGAGGTGGGGCGGGAGTACGAGGCGGACGCGATCGTCGTGGGATCCACCCACGGGATCGTCGGCCGGATCTTCGGCTCCGTCGCCGGGCGGCTCGCCAAACGGGCCAGGCGACCCGTCGTTGTCATTCCGTAACGCTCCGTTCTGCCGTGCAGAGGTGTTTGTGCCCTTGTGAAGGGCATATATCGGTCACCGCGTACCACTGCACAGCGCATGAAGGGAGCCCGCCGTGGACAATGACGTCTCCGCGGGAAGCGGAACCACCACCGTGGCCGGTCGACTCGCCCTGGGAATCACCCTGTTGGCGTTCGGACTCGGCACCACCGGTGTCATCGACAACGTCACCACCTCTGACGCCGTGTCCATCGCCCACTACGTGGGCGGAGTCGCCCTCTTCCTGGTCGGCCTGCTGGCCTTCCGCGACCGTGACGCCGTGAGCGGCACCGGTTATGTGGCCCTCGGTGCCCTCTGGTTCACCTGGGCCGTCTCGTCCGCCGACCACGCCTCGGCCAACGGCGCCGGCCTCTTCCTGCTCCTCTTCGCCCTCGTGGCCCTGTCGTTGACCCTCGCGGGCGGGGACCAGCTCGGACAGAGCGTGTACGGGCTGCTGTTCCTGGCGATGCTGCTGCTCGCCGTCGCGAACTTCGCCGACAGTTCGTCACTTGCCAAGGTCGGAGGCTGGGTCGCGGTGGCCGCGGGGGCGGTGGCCTGGTACGCCGCCACCGCCGCGCTCGCGCACTGGCCGACGGTGCTGCCGAGGCGGGCTGCCGGGCGTGGGGTGACGGCCCACGGCTGAAGTGGCAGCCGACGCCGGGGAGTTGGGCGGACCCGGCGATCCAATGAGCGGACCCCTGCGTGGCAATTGGGCCCACGTGGGGGTCCGTTCGGTCGTGTGGGCCGTGCGGGCCGGTGGGGGTTGCTCGCGCAGTTCCCCGCGCCCCTGGGGCGCGTTGATCCCGACGGCGGGTCAGCGCCCCGTCAGGGGCGCGGGGAACTGCGCGACCGGCCCCCACCGGCCCGCACGTTCGGACGGTCCTACTCCACCGTCACCGACTTCGCCAGGTTCCTCGGCTTGTCGATGTCGCGGCCCAGCGCCTTCGCCGTGTGGTAGGCGAGGAGCTGGAGGGGGATGCCCATCAGGATCGGGTCGAGCTCGTCCTCGTTCTTCGGGACGACGATCGTGCGGTCGGCCTTCTCCTGGTGCCGGTGGGCCACCGCCAGGATCCTGCCGCTGCGGGCCTTGATCTCCTCCAGGGCCGCGCGGTTCTTCTCCAGCAGGTCGTCGTCGGGGACGATCGCCACCGTGGGCAGCGCCGGCTCGATCAGCGCCAGCGGCCCGTGCTTCAGCTCGGACGCCGGGTAGGCCTCCGCGTGGATGTAGGAGACCTCCTTCAGCTTCAGGGACGCCTCGCGGGCCACCGGGTAACCCCGGACGCGGCCGATGAAGAGCATCGAGCGGGCCTCGGCGTACTCCTTCGCCAGCTGCTCGATCTCCGCCTCCTGGGCGAGGATCTCCGAGATCTGGGCCGGCAGCTTGCGCAGCCCCTCGATGATCCGCTTGCCGTCGCGCACCGACAGGTCGCGGATGCGGCCCAGGTGCAGGGCGAGCAGGGCGAACGCGACGGTCGTGTTCGTGAAGCACTTCGTCGAGACCACGCAGACCTCCGGGCCCGCGTGCACGTACGTCCCGCCGTCCGCCTCACGGGCGATCGCCGAGCCCACCACGTTCACCACGCCCAGCACCCGCGCACCCTTGCGCTTCAGCTCCTGGACGGCGGCGAGGACGTCGTACGTCTCACCGGACTGGGACACCGCGATGTACAGGGTGTCGGGGTCGACCACCGGGTTGCGGTAGCGGAACTCGGAGGCCGGCTCGGCGTCCGCGGGGATGCGGGCCAGCTCCTCGATCATCTGGGCGCCGATCATGCCCGCGTGGTACGAGGTGCCGCAGCCGAGGATCTTCACCCGGCGCACGGCGCGCGCGTCCCGTGCGTCCAGGTTGAGGCCGCCGAGGTGCACGGTGGAGAAGCGGTCGTCGATCCGGCCGCGCAGCACCCGGTCGACCGCCTCGGGCTGCTCGAAGATCTCCTTGTGCATGTAGGTGTCGTGGCCGCCCATGTCGTACGACTCGGCCTCCCACTCCACGGTGGTCGGCTCGGCCGTCGTGCGGGTGCCCTCGGTGGTGTACGTCCGGAAGTCGTCGGCCTTGAGGGTGGCCATCTCGCCGTCGTCCAGCGTCACTATCTGCCGGGTGTGGGTGACGAGGGCCGCGATGTCGGAGGCGACGAACATCTCCTTGTCGCCGATGCCGAGGACGACCGGGGAGCCGTTGCGGGCCACCACGATGCGCTCGGGGAAGTCGGCGTGCATGACGGCGATGCCGTAGGTGCCCTCGATCAGGCGCAGCGCCTGGCGGACCTTCTCCTCCAGGGTCTCCGCCTGGGAGCGGGCGATGAGATGGGTGAGGACCTCGGTGTCGGTCTCGGAGAGGAACTCGACGCCGTCCGCGGTCAGCTTGCGGCGCAGCTCGGCCGCGTTGTCGATGATGCCGTTGTGGACGACGGCGACCTTCTGGTCGGCCGACATGTGCGGGTGGGCGTTCACGTCGGAGGGGGCGCCGTGGGTGGCCCAGCGGGTGTGGGCGATACCGGTGGTGCCCTTGAAGCGCGCCGGGACCTTCGCCTCCAGGTCCCGGACCCGGCCCTTGGCCTTGACCATCTTCAGGCCGCCGGCCTTGGGCGTGGTGACGACGATGCCCGCCGAGTCGTACCCGCGGTATTCCAGCCGCTGCAGACCTTCGAGGAGAAGGGGAGCGACGTCGCGCTTACCGATGTATCCGACAATCCCGCACATATATAGGTGTTCCGATCCTCAACCTGGAAGGTCAGCCGTAGACGAGTCGGCGCAGCTGCCGGAGGGTGAGCTCCGGCGGTGCGACCGCCCGGTACTTCAGGTCCGCCGCGATCCGGTCGAAGATCTCCGCGTTCACCAGGCCTTCCGCCTGGAGTTCGCGGTGGCGGCGCCGGACGTAGTCCCCGGCCGTCTCGTCGAAGTAGGCGAGCACGTCCTGGATCACCCGCAGCGCCTCGCCCCGGCTCAGGGGCGTGGACCGCGTCAGATGATCAACAAGTTCGTCGTGCACCCGGTAGATCCTGGAGTACCGGCGTCGGTTTCGCAAGAATCCTGCCCGATTCCGGGCAACGCTCAGTTGAATCTCTTATGGGGTGCTGTTCGGGACCTGTCCATCCTGTGTCTTGCGCCACGTTGCTTGTGGAGACGATTTTCAGACGCCATGGACATTCCTCGTATGGGCGTACCCGATGAGCTCGCCGACCGCATGAGCATGGCCGAGCAGCACGAGTACCTCCGCGCCAAGTTCTCCCGGCGTTCCATGATCAGAGGCGGCGCCGTCACGCTCGGCGCCGTCACGGGCGGTTCCTTCGTGCTGGGCGGCACCGCCCAGGCCGCCGCCCCCACCCGCTCCGCCGCCCCCGCCGCCCCGTACGTCGACGGGGCCTTCGTTGCGCCCTTCGGCCGCCACCTCGCCTTCGGCAACGACGCCGGCACCGAGATGACGATCTCCTGGCAGGTCCCGGTCCCGGTCAAGCGGCCCTTCGTCCGGATCGGCACCCACGCCTCGCACCTCTCCGTGAAGATCGAGGCCGAGATCCGCTCCCTCTACACCCCGGCCGGCATCGGCGCGAGCGGCGACCACACCCAGTACTACGTGCACGCCAAGCTGGCCCACCTCAAGCCCGGCAAGACCTACTACTACGGCGTCGGCCACGACGGCTTCGACCCGGCCTCCCCGCGGTTCGCCAGCACCATCGGCACCTTCACCACCGCTCCCTGCCGCAAGGAGCCGTTCACCTTCACGGCCTTCGGCGACCAGGGCGTCAGCTACCACGCGCTGGCCAACGACAGCCTGATCCTGGGCCAGAACCCGAGCTTCCACCTGCACGCGGGTGACATCGCCTACGCGGACCCGGCCGGCCAGGGCAAGACCTCGGACTCGGTGTTCGACTCGCGTACCTGGGACCAGTTCCTCGCCCAGACCGAGTCGGTCGCCAAGTCCGTGCCGTGGATGGTGTCGTACGGCAACCACGACATGGAGGCCTGGTACTCGCCCAACGGCTACGGCGGCGAGGAGGCCCGCTTCTCCCTGCCCGACAACGGGCCGGACAAGAAGAACCTGCCGGGCGTCTACTCCTTCGTGCACGGCAACACCGCGATCATCTCGCTCGACCCGAACGACGTCTCCTTCGAGATCCCTGCCAACCTGGGCATCTCGGGCGGCACCCAGACCAAGTGGTTCGAGGCGCAGCTGAAGAAGTTCCGGGCCTCGAAGGACATCGACTTCATCGTCGTGTTCTTCCACCACTGCGCCTACTGCACCTCCACCGCGCACGCCTCGGAGGGGGGCGTGCGCCAGGAGTGGGTGCCGCTGTTCGAGAAGTACACGGTGGACCTGGTCATCAACGGCCACAACCACCAGTACGAGCGCACCGACGTCATCAAGGGCAACACGGTCACCAAGAAGCTCCCGATCGGCGAGACCGCCTACCCCGAGACCGAGGGCGTCGTCTACGTCACCGCGGGCGCGGCCGGCCGCAGCCTCTACGCCTTCACCGCCCCCGACTCCTACGAGGGCCACCTGAACGAGGTCGACTCCGTCGCCTCCTTCATCAACACCAAGGACGGCAAGGTCAACGAGACCGTCACCTGGTCGCGGGTGCGCTACCTCAACTACTCGTTCCTGCGCGTGGACGTCGAGCCCGCCCCGCGCGGCCAGTACGCCAAGCTGAAGGTGTCGGGCATAGCCGAGACCGGCGACCGCATCGACCACTTCACGGTGGCGCGCAAGGCCAAGTAAGGCTCCGCGGGCGGTCCTCACATGCGTTTGAGGACCGCCCGCTTGGCCGTCGTGAACTCGTCGTCCGTGAGCACCCCCGCGCGGCGCAGCTCACCCAGCTCACGCAACCGGCGCAGCAACGCGTCGTGATCGGCTTCGGGCGCCCCCGGCTCGCCGGCCGCCGACGGATGCGGCAGCCGAACCTGCACCGCCGCCGCGACCAGCGCCATCAGCGGATCCCGCTTGAACCCCCACAGCTCCACGGCGTTCCGGTCGTACCTGGGCCGCTCCCGGGCCGGCGCGCCGGCCACCCGGAACCGCAGAAAGCCGTTCTCGAGACCGGCCGAGGGCTGCCACTCCACGCCCAGGATGTCCGCCAGGGCGAGCGTGCGCGGACCCCCGGCGGCCTTGACGTCCTCCGTCTTCCAGTTCCACTCCAGGCGCACCCGCTCCCCGTCGAACGAGGCCGTGCCGTCCCCGGCGGAGACCGACAGCGGCAGCGGCGGCCCCGGCAGCAGGTACTCGCGCACCGGCGTGCCCGGCACCCCCCGCGACAGCAGCGCGTCGCGCACCTCGTCCGTGACGTACTCGGCGACCCCGTACCGGTCCGGCTCGACGGTCAGCCGGTAGGGGTCGTCGGCCTCGGCGAGCCGGCCCCCGGTGGCGTACGTCAGCGGATCGGAGCCGTCCCGCAGCCGCAGCCTCAGCCGCCCGGACCGCCGCCCCCGCTCGACCGAGATCCCCGCCAACGCCCCCAGCGGCACGACGACTTCACCCAGCTCCCGGCGCAGCACGCCGACGTTCCTGTCCGGCCCGGGAGTCAGCCGCAGGGCGTCCCCGTCGAAGACCCACGTGCCGTCCCTCTGGATGATTTCCGCCACGGGCCGATTGTTCCACCGGTCCGGATCAGAACCCCGCGACGGGATTCCTCAGGGTTCCGACCAGCTGGAGGGCGCCCGACGGGTCCGTCAGGTCCACCATCTGCCGGTTGTCGCGCAGTTGGAGCCGGTTGAGGCAGGACAGCGCGAACTCGGGCGCGAACAGGTCGTACCGCTCGAACCTGTCGGCGAGTTCGGGCACCGACTGCTGGTATGCGCGGGTCACCTCGGCGACCGTCCGCCAGAAGTCGTCCTCCGTCAGGACGCCCTCGGTCGCGAGGTTCGCGGCGAGGAAGCGGAAGAAGCAGTCGAAGACGTCCGTGAAGATCGACAGCAGTTTCCTGTCGTCGGGGACCTCGACGCGCACCCGCTCGACCGCCGGGGGCAGCACCGCGTCCGGGTCCATGACCGCGATCTCCTCGGCGATGTCCTTGTACACCGCCCGCTGGACCACCCCGTCCTTCAGCACCAGGACGACGTTCTCGCCGTGCGGCATGTACACCAGGTCGTAGGCGTAGAAGCTGTGCAGCAGCGGGACGTAGTAGGCCCGCAGGTACGCCCGCAGCCAGTCCCGCGGGGCCAGCCCGCTCCGCTCGACGAGCGCGGCCGCGAACGAGGCGCCCTCGTGGTCCACGTGGAGCAGGGAGGCCATCGTGGCGAGCGACTCGCCCTCCCGCAGGGACGGCACCGGGCTCTCCCGCCACAGCGCCGCCAGCATCTTGCGGTACGGCGAGTAGCGGTCGGTCGCCCTCTCGTACTCCAGGTGCCGGTAGCCGACGGCCGCCCGCTCCCGGATGATCGACAGGCCGGTGGCCTTGAGCACCGGGTCGTTCTCGATGATCCCGGCCAGCCAGTCGTTGATGGCCGGGGTCGCCTCCATGTAGGCGGCCGAGAGCCCGCGCATGAAGCCCATGTTGAGGACCGACAGGGCGGTCTTGACGTAGTGCTTGTGGGGGTGCGAGCGGTTGAAGAAGGTCCGGATGGACTGCTGGGCCAGGTACGCGTCGTCGCCCTCGCCCAGGGGGACCAGGTACCCGCGGGCGACCTCGGCGGCGAAGGTGACGGTGAGCTTGTTCCACCACTGCCAGGGGTGGACCGGGATGAGGAGGTAGTCGGCGGGGTCCAGCCCCCGCTCGCGCAGCACGCCGTCGAAGCGCTCGACGGTCGCCTCGCCCAGCTCCTCCCGCACGAAGGACGCGTACTCGATCCCCGCCCCGGCCGTGAACGCGGCCCGCGACCTGTGCGCCGCCAGCCACACCAGCCGGACCGCGCTCGCGGTCTCGGGGGCGTACGACAGGTACTCGTGGACGCCGAAGCCGAGCCGTCCGTTGTTGGCGACGAAGCAGGGGTGGCCCTCGGTCATGCCGGACTCGATGGCCTGGAAGCCGGCGCGGACCAGTTCGGCGACCGGGACCGGGTCCTTGGTGAGCTTGTAGCAGGTGCCGGAGAGGGTGGAGGAGATCTCCTCCAGGTAGACCGGCAGGATCTCGTCGCTGAGACCCAGGGAGTCCTTCAGCTCGATGAAGAAGTCCAGTGCCGCGAGCGGGAGTTCGGCACCGTCGCGGCTACGGGTGAGGGAGTCGGCGTCCACCTGCCAGTGGTCGAGGGCGCGGCGGACGGCGGCGAAGCGGTAGCACGTCAGACCGTCGTCGCTGCGGACGACGTACGACGGTCCGTCCGCCTCCGGGGTGATCAGGCGCTCGTGGGCGAACTCGGCGAGCGCCTTGCGTATCAGGAGCCGGTTGGCCCGCTCCCAGCGCTCGGGGGACAGGTGGGCGACCGCGTCCGAGAGGCTCATACGGCGGCCACCGCCCGCTCGAACCGTTCCCGGGTGCAGTAGCTCAGCAACGCCTTCTTCTCCGGCTTCTGGATCTCCCGCACGGGCACGAACCCGACGGCTTCGTTCAGCGCGTGCACGGCCGTGTTGCGCACGTCCGGTTCGACGACGATCCGGCGGGCCGCCGGGTCCTCGAAGAGGCGGCCGACGACGGCGGTGATGACGGCCTTCGTGAACCCGTGCACGGGCGTGTCGGTGGCGGGGGTGAGGAAGTGCATCCCCACGTCCCCCGGCTCGGGCTCGTACAGCCCGACCAGCTCGCGGTGGGCCGGGTCGTAGTACTCCATGAGGAAGGCGGGCTCGCCGTCCGCGCCGACGCCGAGGAGCGCGTGGTGGTGCTCGTCGGCCTGGATCTCCAGGTATGCCCGTTCGACGTCCGCCGGCCGGGCGTCCTGCATCATCCAGTAGGCCGCTTTGGGATGCGTCACCCAGCGGTGCAGGAGTGCGGCGTCCTGCAGGGGGTCGACGGGCCGGAAGGTGAAGGCGGGGGTGGCGGTGGTGGTCATACCGAGAACTCCTGGAAGGCGATCGTCTTCTCCACCGGGTAGTACTCGGAGCCGAGCAGCTCGCGGATGATGTACGCGTTCCGGTAGGGGCCCATGCCCAGGTCGGGGCTGGTGATGCTGTGGGTGTGGACGCCGGCGTTCTGCAGGAAGACGCCCTGGCCGGTGACGTCGATCGCGTAGTTGCGGGCCACGTCGAAGTTGCCGTGCGTGTCGTAGCGCAGC
Organism: Streptomyces sp. NPDC020958; assembly: GCF_055562175.1. Classification (NCBI taxonomy): domain Bacteria; kingdom Bacillati; phylum Actinomycetota; class Actinomycetes; order Kitasatosporales; family Streptomycetaceae; genus Streptomyces; species Streptomyces sp. NPDC020958. The sequence continues at coordinate 122,384 of NZ_JBVHFU010000014.1, forward strand.
CGGTCCCGGACGGGCCTGAGGAACTCCGGCTCGGCGTACCGGTAGCCGGTGGCCAGGACCAGGCCCTGGGTCTCGATCTCGTAGTCCTTGCCCTGTTCCTCCTGCCGCAGCTTCAGCGTGTACGTGCCGTTGTCGTACGTGGCGGCGTTCAGGGAGGAGTTGGTGAGCAGTCGGGTCGGCACCGGGCCGCCGAGGCTCTTCTGGTAGAGCAGGTCGAAGATCTCGTCGATCAGGTCGCCGTCGATGCCCTTGAAGAGGCCCTTCTGCTCGGCGGTGAGCCGGTAGCGGGTGTCCTCGGGCAGGGCGTGGTAGTAGTCGATGTACTCGGGGCTGGTCATCTCCAGCGTGAGCTTGGTGTATTCGAGCGGGAAGAAGCGCGGGGAGCGGGTCACCCAGTTCAGCCGGTAGCCGTGGACGTCGATCTCGCTCAGCAGGTCCTGGTAGATCTCGGCGGCGGACTGGCCGCTGCCGACCAGCGTGATCGACTCCTTGGCCCGCAGCGCCTCGCGGTGCCCGAGGTACTGCGAGTTGTGGACGAAGTCACCGCCGAGGCCCTCGCAGGCGGCCGGGACGTGCGGCGGGGTGCCGGTGCCGAGGACCAGCCGGCGGGCGCGGTACGTCTCGCCGGCGGCCGTCGTGACCACGTACACCGCGTCCGCGTCCGCGTACCGGACCTCGGTGACCGTGCTGCCGAAGCGGACGTTGGTCAGTTTGCCCGCGGCCCAGCGGCAGTAGTCGTTGTACTCCACCCGCAGCGGGTAGAAGTTCTCGCGGATGTAGAACGAGTACAGCCGCCCCTTCTCCTTCAGGTAGTTGAGGAAGGAGTACGGCGAGGTCGGGTCGGCGAGGGTGACCAGGTCCGACATGAACGGGGTCTGGAGGTGGGCGCCGTCCAGGAACATGCCGGCGTGCCACTCGAAGCCTGGCTTCGCCTCCAGGAAGACGCCGTCCAGTTCGGCGATCGGCTCGGTCAGGCAGGCGAGGCCGAGGTTGAAGGGCCCCAGCCCGATCCCGACGAAGTCATGCACGGTGGTCGGGTGTTCAGGACGCGCGGTCAAGGGACTCTCCCAGGTACTGCTCGGCGTGGCCGGCGATCAGATCGAGGACGGCGGCGATGTCGGCGGTCGTGGTCTCGGGGTTGAGCAGGGTGAACTTGAGGTAGTGGCGGCCGCCGACCTTGGTGCCCGCGACCACCGCGTCACCGGAGGCGAACAGGGCCTTGCGGGCGTGGAGGTTGGCCCGATCGATCTCGGCCGGGTCGGTGACGGAGGCCGGGACGTAGCGGAAGACGAGGGTGGACAGGGACGGCTCGACGACGACGTCGTAGCGCGGGTCGGCCGCGAGCAGCCGCCAGCCCTCGGCCGCCAGGTCGCAGACCTCGTCGAAGAGTGCGCCGATGCCGTCGGCGCCCATGGTGCGCAGGGTCATCCACAGCTTGAGGGCGTCGAAGCGGCGGGTGGTCTGCAGGGACTTGTCGACCTGGTTGGGGATGCGTTCGCGCACCGTCCGGCGCGGGTTGAGGTACTCCGCGTGGTAGGTGGCGTGCCGCAGGGTGGTCGCGTCCCGGACCAGCACGGCGGACGAACTCACCGGCTGGAAGAAGGACTTGTGGTAGTCGACGGTGACGGAGTCGGCGCGCTCGATGCCGGCGATCCGGTCCCGGTGCTTCAGGGAGGCGAGCAGTCCGCAGCCGTAGGCCGCGTCGACGTGCATCCACACGCCGTACTGCGCGCACAGCTCGGCGATCTCCGGCAGCGGGTCGATGGAGCCGAAGTCGGTGGTGCCCGCGGTGGCGACGACCGCCATCGGCACCAGGCCGTCCCCGAGGCACCGTTCCAGCTCGCGGGCGAGGGCGACGGACTGCATGCGCTTGTCGTGGCCGACGGGGACGGGGACCACCGCGTCCTGGCCGAGGCCGAGCAGTTTCGCGGACTTCTGCACGCTGAAGTGGCTCGCCTCGGAGGCGAAGATCCGCAGCCGGGCCAGGGAGTCGGTCTTCGACTCCTCGCGGGCCAGCAGCAGCGCCTGGAGGTTGGACTGGGTGCCGCCGGAGGTGAACACCCCGTCGGCGCTCTCGCCCAGGCCGATGCGGGCGGTCGTCCAGTCGATCAGTTTCCGCTCGATCAGGGTGCCGCCCGCCGACTGGTCCCAGGTGTCCAGGGAGGAGTTGACGGCGGAGAGCACCGCCTCGCCGAGCAACGCCGGGATGACCACGGGGCAGTTGAGGTGTGCGAGGTAGCGGGGGTGGTGGAAGTAGACCGCGTCCCGGAGGTAGACGTCCTCCAGTTCGTCCAGGACCGCGGTGGTGTCGTGCAGCGGCCGGTCGAGGTCGATGCCGTCGATCAGGGGGGCGAGGGCGTCGACGGTGACGCCCGTGAACGGACGTGTGGTGGTGGCCAGTTTGGCCGCCACCCGCTCCACTCCTTCGGTCACGCGGCGGCGGTAGTGCTCCGCGGTGAGGTCATTGAGCAGGTGGGAGCGCATGCGGGAGTCCTCCGGGGGCGGGGTCCGTGCGAGGGAGCGGGGTGATCACGGTTACTTAGGTAAGCCTAACCTGACTTGCCATGGGGTAAACGTCGCCTCCCCCGTGACGGCCGTCACGCGGCTCACCCGACTACCCTGCGACCACCCGGAGTTGTTCTTCCGTCAGGCCCCGCCGCCAGTACCCGACGAAGGTGACCCGGCGCCGGTCGATCCCGCGCTCGCCGACGAGGTGCCGGCGCAGCTCCTTCACCCGCCCCAACTCCCCGGCGATCCAGGCGTACGGGTGTGCCGAGGAGGGGAGGCGTGCGGCGCGGACCGCCTCCACGGCGCTCCGGCCACCGGTCAGCCAGGTGATCTCCGCGTCCGCCGCGGTGGCCACGTCCTGGATGTCACCGGCCTCCGGCACCTCCAGCCAGGCGCGGACCCGGACGCCGGCCGGCAGCGACTCCAGGACGGCGGTCGCGGCCGGTACGGCGGTCGCGTCACCCCAGATCAGCAGCAGGTCGGTGTCCTCGGGCGGCCGGAAGCGGATCGCCCGGTTGTCGGCGACCGCCGGGCCGAGCAGGATCACCGGGTCACCGGCGGCCGCCCGGGAGGCCCACCGGGAGGCGGGTCCGGCGGCGACGGCCGCACCCGGCTCGACACCGTGCAGCACGAAGTCGACGTCGATCTCGTCGGGGTCCCGGCGCAGCGCCCGCAGCGTGTACGAGCGCATCACGGCCCGTACGTCGTCGGGGAGTTCCCGCCAGCCCTGCCACCAGCCGTCGCCCAGCTCGACCGGTACGGCAGGCTCGGTGCGCCCCTCCGCCGGGAGGAACAGGGACAGGGACTGGTCGCGCCCGTGGGAGTGGAAGTGCGCCAGGTCGGCGCCGGAGAACGTGACCCGGGCCAGAGACGGACCGAGCCGCCTCGTCCGTGCGACCCGGAGGGAGAAGAAACGGAACGGGGCGGCTACGGCCGTCGTCATGGGGGCTCCTGGGGACTCAGGGAGTCGTCCGGATGGGTCGGTGGCGGGTCAGCTGACCTTCTTCGCCGTCTCCAGCGCCTTGGCGAGGTTCTCGACCATCGCGACGCACTTGTCGTAGGAGAAGATCGGCTCGGGGGAGCGGGCGATGACCTGTCCGGCCTTGACCGCGGGGAGCTTCTTCCAGGTGGCCTGGGTGATGTCGGCGGGCTGGATGGTCGCCGAGCGGTCGTCCATCATGATGATGTCGGCCGGGTACTTGTCGACGTTCTCCCAGCTGAGCGACTCGTACCAGCCGCCGCCCTGCTTCTTGGCGGACTCCGGCGGCTCGACGAAGTTCACCCCGAGGGCCTTGAAGTACTCCAGGTCCACGGAGAGGTTGGTGCCGGAGACGTAGAACAGGGCGTCGGCGGCCGAGCCGGCCATCACCTTGAGCTCGGGGTGCGCCTTGGCGGCGGCGCGCAGCCGGATGGACGCCGCCTCGAAGCGCTTCTTGGCGTCCGTGACCTTACGGGCCGTCATGTCGGCGCCGAGGGACTCGGCGAGCGCCCAGACGCGCTGGAGCGGGACGGTGAGCCGGCGGTCGTAGGCCGAGATGCCGACGCTCGGCGCGAGCTTGGCGATCTTGTCCTTGGACTCGTCCGGGAGGTACCAGAGGGTGCCGGCGCCGTCGAACATCGTGGTGATGAGGACGTCCGGGGCGAGGGCCGCGTACTTCTCGACGTTGAACTGGCCCCACGCGTTGCCGAGGACGGTCAGCTTGCTGACGTCCATGTCACCGGCCTGCACGTCGGCCTTGCCGTCCTTGGTCGTCGTCGGGCCGAAGACGCCCTTGACGTCGATGCCGTAGTCGTACAGCGCGGCGCCGACCCCGACGAACGCCACGATGTTCGCCGGGACCCGGTCCAGCTTCACGGTCGTGCCCCGGTCGTCCTTGAACGTCCAGGGGCCGGACTTGGCGGCCGTCGTCTCCTCGCCGGAGGAGCCCCCGCTCTTGCCGTCGCCACCGCAGGCGGCGAGCGCGGCACCGAGACCGAGTGCGCCACCCGCGGCGAGGATGCCACGACGGGTGAGGTGGGCGGCCCTGACGTTGGACATAGGCGTGGCTGCTTTCGAACATGCGGAAACACCGCCGGACAAGTCGCTGCTTAGGTTAGCCTAACCTCAGATCTTGTCCAGTCTGCCTTCCGGCCCCCCGGTTCCCGGTCGACTCCGAACCGGCCCGCCTCGGGGGCCGTGCGGCGCTAGGGTGTCGGTCATGCAGTGTGCTGAGGAGGCGTCAGGTGGCGCTTCGCTGTGGGCGGTCCTCGACTCCCTGGGGCTGCGTCTGCCGCCGGTGAGTGCGCCGAAGGGGCGGTACGTTCCGGCTGTCGTGAGCGGGGATCATCTTTTCGTCGCCGGACAAGTGCCCTTGTCCGGAGGCGAACTGCTGATGAAGGGCCGGGTGGGAGCAGAGGTCTCGGTCGCTCAGGCGCAGGAGCTCAGCAGGTGGTGCGCCCTCACCGCACTGGCCGCCGCCCATGCCGCGGTCGGTGTCGACCGGGTGACCCGGGTGATCAAGGTGACGGGATACGTCGCGTGTGCACCCGGGTTCACCGCACCGTCACGCGTGCTCGACGGCGCGAGCGATCTCTACGACGCCGTCTTCCGGGCGTACGCCGGTCATGCGCGTAGTGATGTGGGCGTGGCTGTCCTGCCACTGAACTCGCCGGTCGAGGTCGAGACCCTGATGGAGATCAGTCGATAGCTCCGAGGGGCTTGAGGGGCCCGCTCGGCTCGGCGGCTCACATGGGTACCGCGGTACCGGTGACGGAGACGCCCTCGTCGAGGCCGGAGGGGATGGTGACCGTGATGGTGCTCGGCCGGCCCATGTCCTGCCCCTGGAACACGGTCACCCGGGCGGGCGGAGTGACCAGTTTCTGCTCCCGGAGATAGCCGCCGAGCGCCGCGGCGGCGGCCCCTGTTGCGGGATCCTCGAAAACACCCCCGGTGGGGAAGGGGTTCCGGGCGTGGAAGACCTCGGGACTTTCGCGCCATACGAGATCGATCGTCACCCAGCCATGACTGTTCATCAGGTCGGCCAGCCGCGCCATGTCGTAGTCGAGCCCGGCCAGCCGCTCGCGGGAGGCGGCCGCCAGCACCGGGTGCCAGGCGCCGGCGTAGGCGGCCCGGGCCGGCAGGCCGGGGTCGAGCTCCGAGGGGTCCCAGCCCAGCACCGACAGCAGGGCGTCACGTTGCCGCTGTGTCAGGTCGACGCACCGCGGCGGGACGCTCGTCAGGGTGGCGACTACGTTGCCCGCGGAGTCGACGTCCGTGCGCACCGGAATGCGACCGGCCCGGGTGTGGAACGTCAGGTCGCCCGTGCCGTGCGTTCGGGCATGGGCGACAGCGGTGGCGATGGTCGCGTGACCGCAGAACGGCACTTCGACTCTCGGACTGAAGTAGCGCACCCGAAGGTCGTCCCCGCCGTCGGAGGTGACGAACGCCGTTTCGGAAAAACCGACCTCCGCGGCGCATTCCGCCATCTCGGCCGCGCTCAGTCCGGTCGCGTCCAGGACCACCCCGGCAGGGTTGCCGCCGCCGGGGTCCGCCGTGAAAGCAGCGTAGCGAAGGACGTTCATGTGCACCCCGTCACAGTATTCCGAAGGTCAGCCCCAGGCGAGTAACTCTCCGTGTGCCGTCAGGCCGACGGAGAAACCCAGTGTGATGCGTCTTCCGGAGCTTCCGGGGCGTACGGCGTGATAATTACGGGAGTCGAACAGCAGGGCTTCGCCGACGGCCGGTTTGATTTCCAGTTCTTCCGCACCCTGAACGCATTCTTCCGTGAAGCCGTAGGAGTTCGGGGGGCGGAAGGCCTCGTCGGCGGGATGCCAGCGATGGCGCCACACCACCGTTTCACCGCCGGCCTCCGGCATGGCGAGGTAGAGGTTGAAGGCCAGCTGCGCCACGGGCGGGTCGTCCAGCAACGAGGCCGGGAACTCGCGTACGGCGTCGTCGAAGTGGACCAGGAAGCCCTGCGGAGCCTCGCGTGCCACGCCCGGTCCCAGCTCGCGGCCCCGGTGCCGGGCGATGCCCGATCTGCCCGGCCAGTCCGACGTCAGCGCCCGGCGGGCGGTTTCCAGCGGATCGAAGGGCAGTGGCAGTGACCGCCAGGCCCGACGGGCCGCGTCCAGGGCCGGCCAGTAGGTGTCCGCGATCCCGCCCTCGGTGCGGTGGTCGCTGACACCCACTCCGAAGCGCATGACCGCCGGGTGGACGCGCTCCCTGCCGTAACTGTCGAAGTCCGCCGTCAGGAGGCTGTCGACGAGCTGTGCGCAGGTGGCCTCGCTGAGCAGCTCCGGCACCCGGAGCACGGCACAGCGACCGGACGCGAGGTCGGCTATGTGCTGCCGTGAGAAGGCGGGTGCGGTGACGACACGGAAGAACGGATCGTGCAGGCCTGCAGAACTCATCGGCTCCCCCCTGCCCTTGCCGTGCTTTCGCCCCGGCTCGGTTGTCCGCGTCGACCGCGGTGCAATCATCCCAGGAGGAGGGCCGGACTGTAGGCCAACTTTGCGTCGCGTTCGAGAGCCCGGTGGTCTTCCTCGACGGATTCGAGCGCCAGGCGGCGGGCCGATGCCAACTGGTCCGGATCGGTGTCGAGGTCGGCGTCACCCGGGACCGGGTTGAGGTCGGCGTGCCCCTGGGGGGTCGCATTCATGCAGCGCTCCTTTGCGGTGCGGTGACGCAGTGTGGTCGACGTCTCACTGAGAGAGTGACGGACAGAGATGCTAGGCGCAAGTGCCCTGGGATGTCGGGCACTTGAGCGAGTTGGTCACTCCTGCGCACCCGTACCCGGATCGAGGAGCTTACGGATCGCGTCGAACAGCTTCTGGGTCCGGACGGTTTCGGAGTGCTCCGGTCCGAGAATCCGCCGACGGTCGGCCAGCAACTGGGCCGCCTCCAGGTGCGCCGCCTGCACCTGGCCCTGCGCCAGAAGCACCTGGCACCAGGTGAAACGCAGTGTCATGGCCAGCACGGACTGCGGCCCCTGGGTGGTGTCGGCCAGTCCTTGCTGGATCATCTGTTCGGCCTCGTCGGCGCGTCCGGCCTTCAGCAGGCAGCGCGCGAGGGTCTGGCGGATGCGCAGCGTCTCCATGGTCGACGGGGACCACCTGTCCAGGCTGATCCGGAGGATGTCGCGCAGCTCGGTCTCCGCTTCCGCGGGACGTCCGAGGGCGAACATGGCGCGCGCGAGGCTGTGACGCACGGTGATGGTGTCCGAGTGGTCGGGCCCGTGCACGGTGAGCTCCGCGGTGGCTATGGTCCGCAGGAGAGGCTCCACTTCGGCGAATCCGCCTTGCTCGAGAATGCTGCGGGCGAGCTTGTGCTGGCTCGCCAGTGTCCTGGGGTCGTCCGGACCGTGCAGTGCCTCACGTGCGGCGACCACCTGCCGGAGTTCGTCCTCCGCGGTGGTGTAGTCGCAGCTTTCCAGCGCGATGCGGCCCGTCTCGTGTCGTATGCCGAGGATCTCCGGGTCGTCCCGTTGGAAGTCGATGGCGTCACAGTTGTCGAGGACCAGGTGGGCCATCTCGTCGGCCGGTCCGAGGAGTCCCACCACGATGAGGTACCGGACGGCCTGCCGGGCCAGCTCCACCGCGCCCCTCAGGATCTCGTCGCTCCTGACGTGCTGGTCGCCCGCGAGGCAGGCGCGGACCACTTCCATCACATGCGGGGCGACAGCGGTCCAGACGTCCCAGCTCGTCGGGTCGTCCGGAGGCGACTCGCGGGTGACGTCCAGAAGGAGATCCACGATGAGGCCGTAGTAGTCGGTTCTGTGCCGTTCCATCTCCGCATCGCCGCGCAGCAGGGCGTGGACGACGGGGTGCAGGGTGAGACCGTGCGCCAGGTGGCCGCTCGCCGCCTCCGGGCGGCTGACCCGCTCGACGAGTCCGAGGTCGTCGAGGCCCTTGAGCACCAGGTTGCGCTGCTCCCTGGTGAAGTCCGGCAGCAGCGGGGACCCCGTGATGGCCTTGCTCTCCAGCAGCGGCCGGAAAGGGATCGGTGTGATGCCCAGACAGGCGAAGGCCCGCAGCAGGGGACCGGCCTGCTTCAGCCCCTGTTCGGCGAGCAGGTCCAGTGCGATGCCGCAGACCTCGGCCATCGCGGACATGCCGAGCATCTCCTGCAGACCACTGGCCGCGGTTCCCGGCGGCGACGAGCTTCGGGCCTCGAAGGCCTCGCGGTAACTGTCGAAGTCATGGATGACGGGATCGTCCAGGGACGGCGCCGACCGGTGCACGGAGTTCAGGTAGGACGCCGCCGCGTGCAGGGCCAGGGGCAGCCCGCCCAACGCCGCGGACAGGAGATGCGCCTGCCGGCGCGAACCGCCGTGATCGGTGACGGTCATGAGCAGTTCGGCCCCCTCGTCATCGGTCAGGGGCGGTACGTGGTGGACCTGGCACGGGGGAAGCCAGTCGGCCGCCGAGCGGTCCCGGCTGGTGACGATGACCAGGCTGTCGGTCCGGGTGGGGTGGCGGATCCATCCGGTTCCGTCCGCCACCTGCCCGGCCGCGCCGGCGAGCCGGTCGGGCGTGTCGGCGTTGTCGATCACCAGAAGCCATGGGTCGGGGCAGGTCTCCAGGTAGCGCCAGACCAGGTCCATGGGGCTGCCGTTGCCCCGGAAGGCCTGCTCCACCTCGCCCGTCGGGGCGTGCAGTTGGTTGGCGATCTCCCGCATGGAGGCGTTGATCTGCGGCACGCTCACCCACCACACGCGGCGCGTGGAGGCCGCGTGATGGGCGGCTTCCAGCGCGATCCGGCTCTTGCCCGAACCGCCCAGGCCGGTGAGTACGTGGATCCTGGGGGCGGAGGCTGTCGGTGCGGCCGTCAGGGCGGCGAAGACGCCACGCGGCTCACGTCCGAAGAGTCTCGTCCTGCGCCTGCCGTGCGGAGGGCTGACCGATATGCCGCCCTGTTGCTGCGGGAGCAGGGGCCGTTCGGGCCGGTCGCCGATGAGCTCGGACGGTGTGGGAGCCGGGGTGCGCTGTACCGGGACGGGGGCGGCCCGCCCGTCGGTGGCCTGGTCCTCGCGTTCGTCGAGCAGATGGCTCAGGACGTCCTTGAGGACTCGGTAGGAGGCGTTGTCGTGATCGCTGGGCTGGACGATCTGGAAATGGTCGCCCGGCACGGTCGCGCTGACCGGAAACACGCCTCTGGCCTCTCGGGCCGGAACGACGTTGTCCTCGGTCCCGCCGTACGCCTGGATGGGGATGCGCCATTGGCTCTGCGTGTTGTCGACCGCCTGCACGACCGCCCGCAGAACGGTGCGCTGGGTCTCCAGGACTTCCCTCTGGTACGGCCTCAGCTGCCGCTCCTGCGCGTTCCGCCAGAAGAACACGGAACGACGCAGCGCCAGGAAGAAGCCGGACCCGTTGTTCGGGCACCCGAACATGACGATGTGGGCGATGCGGGCCAGCGCGGGACCGCGGGCCTCGTGGAGGGTGCGGGCGAGGAATCTCTGGATGATCAGTCCGCCCTGGCTGTGGCTGACCAGCACCACCCGGCCGGTTCTGGGAATCTGAACGCGCAGAAAGGTGTCCAGCGCGTCGGCGATGTCGTCGTAGGCGGCGACGACGCGGTCCGGACGGAGTTTCACCTTCGGGCTGTCATAAGGAAAGCAGTGCGCGACCGCCCCGTGTAATTCGTCGTCCGTGGCCAGTAGTTTGCGAAATTGGTTCCACACCTCGGTCGACGAGAAAAGACCGTGCACGAATACCACGTGGATGGTCTTTTCCGGGTGCGTGATCGTATGAACCGCCATGGACCGTCCCCCGCCCTGTCCGTCGGATCCGCCCCTTCGCGGGGCATACGGAGCGTATGCCCCGCGAAGGGCGGCTGCTACCTCGTCGGCATGGGCAGGGGGCGATCATGTACTTGATCCGTCAATTGCGATCAATTCCATGACGTAAGAGGTCGGCGCCCCCTCAGCTCACCAGGCCCAGCTCCCGGGCGATCAGCATCCGCTGGACCTCGCTGGTGCCCTCGCCGATCTCCAGGATCTTGGCGTCGCGCCACATCCGGGCCACCGGGTACTCGTTCATGAAGCCGTAGCCGCCGTGGACCTGGGTGGCGTCGCGGGCGTTGTCGACGGCGACCGTGGAGGAGTAGAGCTTGGCGAGGGCCGCCTCCTTCTTGAAGGGCTCGCCGGCGACCAGGCGGGAGGCCGCGTCGCGCCAGGCCAGGCGGGCCGTGTGGGCCTTCATCTCCATGTCGGCGATCTTGAACTGGATGGCCTGGTTGGCGCCGATGGGCCTGCCGAAGGCGTGCCGTTCCTTCGCGTACTTCACCGACTCGTCCACGCAGCCCTGGGCCAGGCCGGTGGCGAGGGCCGCGATGGCGATCCGGCCCTCGTCCAGGATGCGCAGGAACTGGGCGTAGCCGCGGCCCTCCGTGCCCAGCAGGTTGGCGGCGGGGACCCGGACGTCGGCGAAGGACAGCTCCCGGGTGTCGGAGGCGTTCCAGCCGACCTTGGAGTAGGGGGCGGCCACCGTGAAGCCGGGCGTGCCGGAGGGGACGATGATCGAGGAGATCAGCGGCTTGCCGTCGGGCTTGCGGCCGGTGACGGCGGTGACGGTCACCAGCCCCGTGATGTCGGTGCCGGAGTTGGTGATGAAGCACTTGCTGCCGTTGATCACCCACTCGTCGGTCGCCGGGTCGAGGCGGGCCGTGGTGCGGGTGGCGCCCGCGTCGCTGCCGCCGTCGGGTTCCGTGAGCCCGAACGCGCCGAGGATCTCCCCGGAGCAGAGGCGGGGGAGCCACTCCTGCTTCTGCTCCGGCGTGCCGAACAGATGGATCGGCATCGCGCCCAGCGAGACCCCCGCCTCCAGGGTGATCGCCACCGACGAGTCCACCCGGGCCAGTTCCTCCAGGGCGATGCCGAGCGCGAGGTAGTCGCCGCCCATCCCGCCGTACTCCTCGGGGAACGGCAGTCCGAACAGGCCCATGCGGCCCATCTCGCGGACGATCTCGTAAGGGAACTCGTGCCGTTCGTAGAAGTCGCCGATCTTCGGCGCCACGACGTCGTGCGCGAACTCCTCCACCGTGCGGCGGAGTTCTTCCAGTTCGGGGGAGAGGCGGTGGTCCATGGTCGTCACTCCTGGTGGGAGAGGGCGCGTACGGTACGGGACGGGCTGGGTCGGCCCAGGTGCGAGGCCATCCACACGCTGGTGGCGGTGAGACGGCCGAGATCGACTCCGGTCTCGATGCCGAGGCCCTGGAGCATCCAGACCAGGTCCTCGGTGGCGAGGTTGCCGGTGGCGGACTTGGCGTAGGGGCAGCCGCCGAGGCCGCCCGCGGACGCGTCGACCGTCGTCACGCCGTGTTCCAGGGCCGCGTAGGTGTTGGCGAGCGCCTGGCCGTAGGTGTCGTGGAAGTGCACCCCGATGACGTTGGTCGGCACGCCCTCCTCGTTGAGCAGGGAGAGGAGTTCGAGGACGTGGCCGGGGGTCGCGACCCCGATGGTGTCGCCGAGGCTCAGTTCGTCGCAGCCCATGTCGCGCAGCGCCGTGCAGACCCGGACCACCTGGTGGAGCGGCACGGCGCCCTCCCAGGGGTCCCCGAAGCACATCGAGACATAGCCGCGGACGTGCGCACCGGCGTCCTTCGCCTGCCGGACGACGGGGTCGAAGACGGCCAGCGACTCGTCCACCGTGCGGTTGAGGTTGGCCTTGGCGAAGGACTCGGTGGCGCTGGCGAAGACGGCGACCCGGCGGGCGCCGAGGGCGAGGGCCCGGTCCAGACCGCGCCGGTTGGGCACGAGTACCGGCAGGGCGACCCCGGAGAGGTCGCCGACCCGGGCGAACAGGTCCTCCGCGTCGGCCAGTTGGGGCACCCACTTGGGGTGTACGAAGCTGGTCGCCTCGATCGTCGTCAGGCCCGCGTCGGCCAGCCGGTGGATGAACTCGGCCTTGACCTCGGTCGGGACCGTGGTCTTCTCGTTCTGCAGGCCGTCGCGCGCGCCCACCTCGTGGATCCGCACCCGGGCGGGCAGATCGGTGGCCGGCACGACCATGGGGAGCGTCACTGTTCCTCCTCCTCGGGTGCGATCACGGCCAGCACCTGGTCCATGGCGACCGTGGCGCCGGGCCGCACGTCGAGTTCGGCGACCGTGCCGGCGTGCGGGGCGCAGACCACGTGCTCCATCTTCATCGCCTCGACCACCAGCAGGCTCTGACCGGCGGTCACCCGGTCCCCGACGGCGACCTTCACCACGGTCACCGTGCCGGGCATGGGCGCGGTGAGGGAATCGGCACCCGCGTGCGCGGCGCGGCTCAGCGAGGCGGCGACCGGGTCGTGGTCGCGGACCTGCCAGGCGTCGCCGTCGCGGCCCAGCCAGGTGCCGTCCGGCAGCGCGGCGAAGGTGTGGGTGACGCCGTCGAGCCGGAAGCCGAACCGGTGCCCGGCCGGATCCTCCTGAGGCAGGGATCCCCGCAGGGGTTCCGCCCGGCCGGGCAGGAGCAGTTCCACCTCCCCCTCGGGGGTGCTGCGCACGCGGACGGTCACCGGCTCCCGGCCGGGCACCTGGAGGTGGTGCGGGGTCCACGCCCGCCGGCCGCCGAGCCGCCACCCGTCGGCGGCGGCGAACGGGTCCGTCCAACCGGAGCCGAAGCCCGAGCCCGCGGCGGAGCCGGAGGCAGACCCCGAGGGCCGGCCCGCCCCCCTGCCACCGGCGGACGCCATCGCGCCCTGGCGCAGCAGCGCCGCCGCCGCGTACACCTCCTCCGGGACGGCGTCCGGCACCAGGCCGCCCGCCTCGCGCTCGACCAGCCCGGTGTCCAACTCGCCCGCCACCACCGCCGGATGGGCGAGCAGCCGGCGCAGGAACCCGGCGTTGGTCACCACGCCGAGCGTGACCGTCTCCGCGAGGGCGGCGCGCAGCCTGCGCAGCGCGGTCCCGCGGTCCGGCCCGTACGCGATCACCTTGGACAGCATCGGGTCGTACCGGCTGCCGACCTCGGTGCCCGCGCTGAGCCCGGAGTCGGTGCGGACCCCGGCGCCGGCCGGCTCGTCCAGCAGGAGCACCGTGCCGCCGGTCGGCAGGAAGCCGCGCGCCGGGTCCTCCGCGCAGATCCGCGCCTCGACCGCGTGTCCGGTCAGCGTGATGCCGTCCTGCCCGTACGGCAGCGGCTCACCGGCCGCCACCCGCAACTGCCACTCCACCAGGTCGAGTCCGGTCACGAGTTCCGTGACCGGGTGCTCCACCTGGAGCCGGGTGTTCATCTCCATGAAGTAGTACGACGAAGGGTCGCCGCCCGGCACGATGAACTCCACCGTGCCCGCCCCGACGTACCCGCACGAGCGGGCCGCCTGCACCGCGGCCTCGCCCATCGCCGCCCGCGTCTGCTCGTCCAGCAGGACCGAGGGCGCCTCCTCGATCACCTTCTGGTGCCGGCGCTGGAGCGAGCACTCGCGCTCGCCCAGGTGCACCACGTTCCCGTGGCCGTCGGCCAGCACCTGGATCTCGATGTGCCGGGGCCGGTCCACCCACCGCTCGACGAGGAGCGTGTCGTCGCCGAAGGAGGCGCGGGCCTCGCGGCGGGCGGCCGCGATCTCCTCGTCCAGCAGGGTGAGGTCGCGCACCAGCCGCATGCCCTTGCCGCCGCCGCCCGCGGACGGCTTGAGGAGCACCGGCGCTCCCAAGGCCCGCGCCGCGTCCGCCAGTTCGGGGTCACGTCCGCCGGGCACCACCGGCACCCCGGCCGCCGCCACGGTCTCCTTGGCCCGGATCTTGTCGCCCATCAGCGCGATCGCGTCGGCGGGCGGCCCGACGAAGACCAGTCCGGCCTCCTCGCAGGCGCGGGCGAAGGCCGCGTTCTCGGCGAGGAAGCCGTAACCGGGGTGGACGGCCTGCGCGCCGGTGCGGGCGGCCGCGTCCAGCAGCCGCTCCACCGACAGGTAGCTCTCGGCCGCCGGCGCCGGGCCGAGCCGTACCGCCGTGTCGGCCTCCCGGACGTGCCGGGCGTCCGCGTCGGCGTCGGAGTACACGGCCACCGAGCGCACGCCCAGCGAGCGCAGCGTGCGGACGACCCGGACGGCGATCTCGCCCCGGTTGGCCACGAGTACGGTGTCGAACACGAGTCCCCTCCTCACATCCGGAAGACGCCGAACTGGGGCTCACCCAGGGGCGCGTTGCCACAGGCCGTCAGGGCGAGGCCGAGCACCTGCCGGGTGTCGAGGGGGTCGATGACCCCGTCGTCCCAGAGGCGGGCGGTCGCGTAGTAGGCGTTGCCCTGGCGCTCGTACTGGGCGCGGACGGGTGCCTTGAAGGCCTCTTCCTCCTCCGCGGGCCAGTCCTCGCCGCGCGCCTCCAGCTGGTCCCGCTTCACCGTCGCGAGGACCGAGGCGGCCTGCTCCCCGCCCATCACCGAGATCTTGGCGTTGGGCCACATCCACAGGAAGCGGGGGGAGTAGGCCCGCCCGCACATGGAGTAGTTCCCGGCGCCGTACGAGCCGCCGACCACCACCGTCAGCTTCGGCACCCGGGTGCAGGCCACCGCCGTCACCATCTTCGCGCCGTGCTTGGCGATGCCGCCCGCCTCGTAGTCCCTGCCCACCATGAAGCCGGAGATGTTCTGCAGGAACACCAGCGGGATCCCGCGCTGGTCGCACAGCTCGATGAAGTGGGCGCCCTTCTGGGCGGACTCGGAGAACAGGATGCCGTTGTTGGCGACGATGCCGACGGGGTGGCCGTGGATCCGGGCGAAGCCGGTGACCAGGGTCTGCCCGAACTCGCTCTTGAACTCGGCGAACCGGGAACCGTCGACGACCCGGGCGATGATCTCGCGGACGTCGTAGGGGGTGCGGGAGTCGACGGGGACGGCGCCGTAGAGGCCGTAGGGGTCGACCTTGGGCTCGACGGCCGCGGTGGCCGCCCAGGGCAGGGAGCGCCGGGCCGGGAGCGTGGCGACGATGTCGCGGACGATGCGCAGCGCGTGCGCGTCGTTCTCGGCGAGGTGGTCGGTGACGCCGGAGACGCGGGAGTGCACCTCGCCGCCGCCCAGTTCCTCGGCCGTCACCACCTCACCGGTGGCGGCCTTCACCAGCGGGGGGCCGCCGAGGAAGATCGTCCCCTGGTTGCGGACGATGACCGCCTCGTCGCTCATCGCCGGGACGTACGCGCCGCCCGCCGTGCACGACCCGAGCACCGCCGCGATCTGCGGGATGCCCGCGCCGGACATCCGGGCCTGGTTGTAGAAGATCCGGCCGAAGTGGTCGCGGTCCGGGAAGACCTCGTCCTGGAGGGGCAGGAAGGCGCCCCCGGAGTCCACCAGGTAGACACAGGGCAGCCGGTTGTCGAGGGCCACCTCCTGCGCCCGCAGGTGCTTCTTCACGGTCATCGGGTAGTACGTGCCGCCCTTGACGGTCGCGTCGTTGGCGACGATCACGCACTCCCGGCCGCTGACCCGCCCGATCCCGGCGATCACGCCGGCCGCGGGGGCGGCTCCCTCGTACATCCCGTCGGCGGCCAGGGGGGCCAGCTCCAGGAACGGGGACCCCGGATCGAGCAGGGTGTCCACCCGGTCCCTCGGCAGCAGCTTGCCGCGAGCGGTGTGCCGCGCCCGTGCCTTCTCGCCGCCGCCCAGCGCGGCCGCGGCGAGCTTGCCGCGCAGCTCCTCCACGAGGACGCGGTGCGCCTCCTCGTTGGCCCGAAAGGCCTCCGACGCGGGGTCCGCCGCGCTCCGAAGCTCCGGTGCCTGGTCCATGCCGCGATCCCCTCACTTTGTTAATGAGCGTTAACGCATCTCCCTCAGGTTAACGACCGCTAACCTCCCTGTCTAGAATTGGCCTCATGGTCACGAGAACCGACGCCCCGACCCGTCGCGAGCAGATCCTCAGGGAGGCCGCCCGGCTCTTCGCCGAGCGCGGCTTCCACGGTGTCGGCGTGGACGAGATAGGCGCGGCGGTCGGCATCAGCGGCCCTGGTCTCTACCGGCACTTCGCGGGCAAGGACGCGATGCTCGCGGAGCTGCTGGTGGGGATCAGCGGGCAGCTGCTGACGGGGGCGAAGCGACGCCTGGCGGAGGCCGACGGGGTCCCCGCCGAGGAGGTCCTCGACTCCCTCATCGAGGGGCACATCGACTTCGCCCTCGACGACCGTCCACTGATCACCCTGCACGACCGGGAACTGGACCGCCTGCGCGACAGCGACCGGAAACTGGTGCGTCAGCTGCAGCGGCAGTACGTCGAGCTGTGGGTGGAGGTGGTCCGGGAGGTCCACCCCGCCCTGCCGGAGCCCGCCGCCCGCTCGGCGGTCCACTCGGTCTTCGGCCTCCTGAACTCCACCCCCCACTTGGGCCGACCGGGTTCCCTCCCCGGCCGGGCGACCACGGCGACCCTGCTGCACCGCATGGCGAAGGGGGCGTTCACCGCGGCGGCGGCCGAGTGACGAGCGTGACGAGCGTTACCCGCCTCCCGCTCCCCGCGCCCTGGACCCGTCGGCCTACCCGCCGGTACCTTGGAGTCTGAGCAAGCGCTTAGACAGCTGACGTGCCTGGAGGTGGCGGCCGTGCGCCGTACGTTGTTCAACGAGGATCACGAGGCGTTCCGGGACACCCTCCGCGCCTTCATAGAGGCCGAGGTCGTCCCGGTGTACGACGAGTGGCTCGCCGCCGGCCAGGCCCCCCGTGACTTCTACTACAAGCTCGCCGAGCTGGGCGTCTTCGGTATCCGCGTGGACGAGGAGTACGGCGGCGCCGGCATCGACTCCTACAAGTTCGAGGCCGTCCTGTACGAGGAGACCGCCCGCGCCGGCATCTCCTTCGGCGGCTCCGGCGTGCACGTCCTGCTCGGCCTGCCCTACATCAAGCTGCTCGCCACCGACGAGCAGAAGAAGCGCTACCTGCCCAAGTTCGTCTCCGGCGAGGAGATGTGGGCCATCGCGATGACCGAGCCGGGCACCGGCTCCGACCTCGCCGGCATGAAGACCACCGCCAGGCTCAGCGAGGACGGCACCCACTACGTCCTCAACGGCGCCAAGACCTTCATCACCGGTGGCGTGCACGCCGACCGCATGATCGTCTGCGCCCGCACCGCCGCCCCCACCAAGGAGGACCGCCGGCACGGCATCTCCCTCTTCGTGGTCGACACCAAGGCGGAGGGCTACTCGGTCGGCCGCAAGCTCGACAAGCTGGGCCTGAAGACCTCCGACACCGCCGAGCTCGCCTTCGTCGACGTGAAGGTCCCGGTCGAGGACCTCCTCGGCGAGGAGAACAAGGGGTTCTACTACCTCGGCCACAACCTCGCCTCGGAGCGCTGGGGCATCGCCTTCGGCGCCTACGCCCAGGCCAAGGCCGCCGTCCGGTTCGCCAAGCAGTACGTGCAGGAGCGGGTCGTCTTCGGCCAGCCCGTCGCCGCCTTCCAGAACACCAAGTTCGAGCTGGCCGCCTGCCAGGCCGAGGTGGACGCCGCCGAGGCCGTGGTCGACCGCGCCACCGAGGCCCTGGACGCCGGTGAGCTGACCCCCGCCGAGGCGGCCAGCGCCAAGCTGTTCACCACCGAGGTCGCCCACCGCGTGATCGACCGCTGCCTCCAGCTGCACGGCGGCTACGGCTTCATGAACGAGTACCCGATCGCCCGCCTGTACGCGGACAACCGCGTCAACCGGATCTACGGCGGCACCAGCGAGATCATGAAGACGATCATCGCGAAGGACATGGGCCTGTAAGCCCTCCGCAATTCCCGGCCAGTAGAAAAGGTGCCATGAACCAGGCACTGAATGATCTCCTCGACCTGCTCGACCTGGAGCAGATCGAGGAGAACATCTTCCGCGGCCAGTCCCGGTCCGCCGTCGTCCCGCGCGTCTTCGGCGGACAGGTGGCGGCCCAGGCGCTGGTCGCCGCCGGGCGCACCGTCCCGGCGGACCGTCACGCCCACTCGCTGCACGCGTACTTCCTGCGCCCCGGCGACCCGGGCGCGCCCATCGTCTACAACGTCGAGCGGATCCGCGACGGCCGCTCCTTCACCACCCGGCGCGCGGTCGCCGTCCAGCACGGCCGGCCGATCTTCGCGCTCTCGGCCTCCTTCCAGACGCACGAGGACGGGCTCGACCACCAGGCCCCGATGCCGCCCGCGCCCGACCCGGTCACCCTCCCCACCTCGGCCGAGCGGCTGCGCGGCTACGACCACCTGCCGCCCGCCGTGGTGGAGAAGTTCCTGGAGGCCCGCGAGGCGATCGACCTGCGGTACGTGGACGAGCCGCCGTACGGGAAGTACGGCGAGCCGCGCGAGCCGCACAGCCAGGTCTGGTTCCGCACCAACGGCAAGCTCGACGACGACCCCCTGCTGCACGTCGTCCTCGCCACGTACGTCTCCGACATGACGCTCCTCGACTCGATCCTGCTCGCGCACGGCCGCGGGGGATGGGCGGTGGGCGACGTGGTCGGCGCCTCCCTCGACCACGCCATGTGGTTCCACCGCCCGTTCCGCGCCGACGAGTGGCTGCTGTACGACCAGGAGTCGCCGTCCGCGTCCGGCGGCCGCGGGCTCGGGCAGGCCCGGATCTACACGCAGGACGGGTCGCTCGCCGTCTCCGTGATCCAGGAGGGCGTCGTCCGCGTCCCCCGGGAGCGCTGAGCGGGCGCCGGACCTCGGATGATGACGGTCGGTGATGGTCCGACGTGCCGTCCGGCTTGTCCGAGATTAAGCTCTATGAGTGAAATGCCGCACAGTGCATGTGCCGCATAGCGGACGTGCCGCGTAGCGGACGTATGTCCGGCAGAAAGGTATTTCCCATGCGAGTACAGCGCGCGAGGCGTCTCGCCGCGATGTCCGCCGCCGGCCTGCTGCTGGCCGGTGGGGCCGCGATCGGCGCCGCGGGTACCGCCTCGGCGGCTCCCGCCTCCACTCACCAGACCGTCGTCACCGGTGGCTTCGGCTGCAACGGCTTCCGGGGCGGCGGGTTCGACAACTGCGGCTTCCGCGGCTTCGCCGTGGTCCCCGTCGTCCCGGTCGTGGTCGTCCCCGCCTTCGGCTTCGGCGGCTTCGGCGGCTTCGGTGGCTTCGGCGGGTTCGGGTTCGGCTGAGTCGGCCGGGCACGACCGGACCAGGAACCGTAAGAACTGAGGGTCTAGGGCCAAGGCACGGTGTGCGGCTCCCGCGAGGCGGGGGCCGCACACCGGCGCGTCAGGCCAGGCCCGCCTCCGCCAGCAGGTACGCCGTCAACGGGTCGTAGTACCGCGGGCTGAGCACATGGTCGTCCAGCGGTACGGCCACCTGGAGGGTGCCCTCCGCCTCGGCGAGGAACAGCGCCGGGTCGTTGCAGTCGGCGTAGCCGACGGAGTCCAGGCCGGCCTGCGCCGCGTACCCCGCCCAGCCGTGGTCGGCGACGACCAGGTCGGGCAGCGGCCGGCCCGCACGCTCCAGACCGCCCAGAATCGCCTTCATCGGCTCCCCGGAGTGGGTGTGCCACAGGGTCGCCCCGTGTTCGAGGACCGCCACGTCGGCGAACTGCATGACGTACCCCTCGTCCGTCTGCAGTCCGTCCGGGATGACCACGATCTCGCAGCCGGCGGCCCGCAGCGCCGCCGCAGTCGCCCGGTGCACGTCCAGCAGGCCGCCCGGGTGACCGGTCGCGAACAGCACCCGCTGCCTGCCCTCGGCCGCCTTGCGCAGCCGTGCCGCCAGCCGGTCCAGGCCGTCCACGGTCAGCTCGGGGTCGATGGTGTCCTGGCCGTACCGGTACTCGGCGTCGTCGTTCACCCCGACCCGCTCGGCCATCACGGCCAGGACGTCCTGCTCGTCGGTCCAGCGGTCGCCGAGCTCCAGCCCGAGCCACCAGTTGCGCTCGCCGTTGGCCAGCTTGCGGTAGTGGAGCAGGTTGTTCTCACGGGGCGTGGCGACATCGCCCGCGATACGGGTCTTCACAAGGTGCTCGACGAGCTCGGCGCGGCTGGGTGTCCCGGGTATCGGCATGCCTACATTGTGAGGCAGGGGGCGGCGCGGTTCCGGTGCGTATCGCCCGCTGGGACGTGCGTCACTGCTGCCCGAGGGCGAACCACAGCTCCATCCGCACGTCCGGGTCGTCGAGTTCGGTGCCGAGGAGGGCCGCGCAGCGGGCGATGCGCTGGCGCACGGTGTTGCGGTGGACGGCCAGGGCGACCGCGGTGCGGTCCCAACTGCCGTGCAGCGACAGCCAGGTGCGCAGGGTGTCGGTGAGGGCGGGGTGCTCCGCGAGCGGGGCGAGGAGGGCGCGGGCGTGGGCCTGTGCTTCTTCCCGCGGGACGAGTTCGGCGAGGCCGGGGTGGCTGCCGTGCCTCAGCAGCGGGGTGCGGGTCGCCCGGGCGCGGGCAAGGGCGCGGGCCGCTTGCGTGGCTGCGGTCGACAGGTGCTGTGCGGGTACGGGAGCGCTGACGCCGAGGGTCCAGCCGGGCTGTGGCTGGGGCGTTCGGTCCGCGGGAACCAGGACGCGGACGGTTTCCCCTACGGCATCGATGAGGGGCGAGCCGAGTTTGGCGCCCAGTGCGGTGGCGGCCAGGGGGTCGGGCGGCTGCGGGTGCGCGGGGGCTGGTCGCGCCCCGCGGCGGAGCCGCATGTCGACAGGGCCCCGCGCCCCTGGGTAGGCACGGTCCCGTCGGTCGTTCGGCGAGGCGTGCACGACGAACCAGGTGTCGCCACTGCCCAGCAGCAGGGCCGCCTCTTCCGGTGTGCCGCCCAGCAGGAGTCGTACGAGTGCTGAGGTGCGGGCCGCGCCCGAGCCGCTCTGCTGGTCCCCGGTGAGGAGGGTGAGCAGGACCGTGGCCACCGAGGCGATGGTGTGGTCGCCCGCTTCGCGGGCCGGGGTGGCCACGCCGAGTGCGAAGCCGGTGCCGAGGGCGTAGGCCGCGAGGTGGGTGCCGGCGATGGCGTGGGTGGCGGAGGTGGGGGTGCCGGGGCCGGAGGGGCGGACCACCTCCGCCAGCTCGGCCAGCGCCCGGCGCGCGGTTTCCCCGGGCTCCCGGCCCGCCGAGGCGATCTCGGTGCCCTCCGGTCCGTAAAGGGCCGTCCAGCCGCC
This sequence comes from Streptomyces sp. NPDC020958, assembly GCF_055562175.1. Lineage (NCBI taxonomy): Bacteria > Bacillati > Actinomycetota > Actinomycetes > Kitasatosporales > Streptomycetaceae > Streptomyces > Streptomyces sp. NPDC020958. The sequence continues at coordinate 143,860 of NZ_JBVHFU010000014.1, forward strand.
GAGCCGGGTGGCGAGCTGGCGGAGCACCGCGGGGACCGGGTCGGGGCGGGCCGCGGCCGCGGCCAGGCTCTGCTGGGCCTCCGTGACGCGGCGCAGTTCGGCCAGGCGGGCCTGGGCCAGCAGCTGCCAGACCGCGCGGGCGACGGCGGTGAAAGGGGTCCTCGGCGGGACCTCGACGAGCGGGAGGCCGTGGCTGTCGCAGGCCTCGGCCAGGGCGCGCGGGACCGTGTCGTGCACGGGGGCCAGCCCGAAGCCGAGGGCGGCGCCGCCCGCCGCCACGATCCGGGAGACGTAGTCGTCGAAGTATGGGCCCGAGCCCGCCGTCTCCGGGATGTGCACCCCGGCCGTCAGCAGCAGCTCACCGCCCAGCAGGTACGGGTACGGGTCGGCCATCTCCGAGGTGTGGGCCGCGTGGACGGCGACGGAAGGGCCGGACGGTCCGGCGATCTGGCGCAGCGCGAGGTCCTCGCGGGCCAGGAGGGCGGCGAGGGGTACGGCGGGCGTGGGGGGAACCGTGGGATCCGGCATGGTGTGCGTTTCCTCTGTCCCGTACGGCTCGGATGGATGAAACGTACACTTCGCAGTCGCTTTCCGGCCACCTAGTGTCGTGGCACGTCGTCCATTCGTGCACATGATTCGAGGGAGGTCCCATGGCCGTCGACTACTCAGTGATCGTGCTCTATCTCGCCGGGATGCTGGCCATGGGCTGGTGGGGCATGCGCCGCGCCAGGTCCAAGAGCGAGTTCCTGGTGGCCGGACGCCGGCTCGGGCCCGCGATGTACTCCGGCACCATGGCCGCGATCGTCCTCGGCGGCGCGTCCACCATCGGCGGGGTCGGCCTGGGCTACCGGTACGGGCTGTCCGGGGCCTGGATGGTCTTCACCATCGGCCTGGGTCTGCTCGCCCTCTCCGTCTTCTTCTCGGCCCGGATCGCCCGCCTCAAGGTGTACACCGTCTCCGAGATGCTGGACCTGCGGTACGGCGGCCGAGCCGGGGTCATCTCCGGCGTGGTCATGTGGGCGTACACCCTGATGCTCGCCGTGACCTCCACCATCGCCTACGCCACGATCTTCGACGTCCTCTTCGACATGAACCGGACCGTCGCGATCGTCATCGGCGGCTCGATCGTGGTCGCCTACTCGACGCTCGGCGGCATGTGGTCGATCACGCTGACGGACATGGTCCAGTTCGTCGTGAAGACGATCGGCGTGCTGCTGCTCCTGCTGCCCATCGCCGTGGTGAAGGCGGGCGGCTTCTCGGAGATGAGGGCGAAGCTGCCGACGTCGTACTTCGACCCGCTGGGCATCGGCGGCGAGACGATCTTCACCTACGTGCTGATCTACACCTTCGGCATGCTCATCGGGCAGGACATCTGGCAGCGGGTGTTCACGGCGCGCAGTGACACGACGGCGAAGTGGGGCGGCACGGTCGCGGGCACCTACTGCCTGGTCTACGCCCTCGCCGGGGCGGTCATCGGGACGGCGGCCAAGGTGCTCTACCCGAAGCTGGGCAGCGCGGACGACGCCTTCGCCACCATCGTCAAGGACGAACTGCCCGTCGGTGTGCGCGGGCTGGTGCTGGCCGCGGCGCTCGCCGCGGTGATGTCGACCTCCTCCGGCGCGCTGATCGCCTGCGCCACCGTGGCCAACAACGACATCTGGTCGCGGCTGCGCGGGAAGGCGCGGCCCGGTGACCACGACGAGGTGCGGGGCAACCGGGTCTTCATCCTGGTCATGGGACTCGGGGTGATCGGCACGGCCATCGCGCTCAACAACGTGGTGGAGGCGCTCACCGTGGCCTACAACCTGCTCGTCGGCGGTCTGCTGGTGCCCATCCTCGGCGGGCTGCTGTGGAAGCGCGGCACCGTCCAGGGCGCCCTCGCCGCCGTGGTGGTCGGCGGCCTCGCGGTGATCGGCCTGATGGCCGGGTACGGCATCCTCGCCAACGAGCCCGTCTACTACGGCCTCCTCTCCTCCCTCGTCGCCTACGTCGCCGGCTCCCTGGCGACCAGGCCGACCGACGAGGCCGTACTGGCGAACTGGCGCGAGCGGCTCGCCGGCCGGGGTACTCCCGAACCCGTGTCCGAGCCGGTTCCGGCCCACCAGTAAGGTCGTAAAAGAAGCAGTGCATAGCGGTACATGAGCGACGAAGCGCAGGAAAGAAGGCAGCACCCGATGAGCGGCAACGTGACGCCCCGCGGTCCCGTCGACTCCTCCCGCATCCCCCGGTACGCCGGCTGCAACCTGGTGTCGGCGGACGTCGTCGAGGTGGCCCCCGCGTACGACCACGCGGAGATCACCTCGGTGGCCGCCTCGCACACCGCCTACGAACTGACCACGATCATGACCCGACAGATTGCCGAGGCGCGCTCCAAGTGACCCACGACCACGACCTGGTGCTCCGCCCGACCGAGGCGCAGACCGCCGCGGCCCTCGACCCTCCCGCCGGTCGCAACGGCGGGGACCTGGTCGTGGAGACCCTGGCCGGGCTCGGCGCGACCACCGTCTTCGGACTGCCCGGCCAGCACGCCCTCGGCATGTTCGACGCGCTGCGCCGCTCCTCGCTGCGCTATGTCGGCCTGCGGGTGGAGAACAACGCGGGCTTCGCGGCGGACGCGTACGGCCGGATCACCGGCGAGGCGGCCCCGCTGCTCCTCTCCACCGGCCCCGGCGCGCTGACCTCGCTGGCCGCGCTGCACGAGGCGGCCGCCGCCTCCGCGCCCGTGCTGGCGATCAGCAGCCAGGTCCCGACGGCGGGACTGGGCGGCGGCCGCCACGGCTACCTGCACGAACTGCCGGACCAGTCCGCCTCGTTCCGGGGCGTGGTGAAGTCGGTCCACACCGTCCGCACCCCGTCTCAGATCCCCTCCGCGATCGCGGCGGCCTGGAAGTCGGCGCTGAGCGCCCCGCACGGCCCGGTGTGGGTGGAGATCCCGCAGGACGTCCTTCTCGCCGAGACGTCCCTCCCCGTCGTGACCGCGGTCGACGCGACCCCGGAGGAACTCCCGCCGCGCCCCGAACTGACCGCCGTGGCAGCGGACCTGCTCTCCCGCGCCGCCCGCCCCGCGGTCATCGCGGGCGGCGGGGTCGTACGGTCGGACGCCGCGGGGAAGCTGCGGCAGCTGGCCGAGACGCTGAACGCCCCCGTCGTCACCACCTACGGCGGCAAGGGCGCGTTCCCCTGGCACCACCCGCTCTCCCTCCAGTCCTGGCTGGAGGACCGGCACACCACGGACTTCCTGGAGGACGCGGACGTCCTGCTCGTGGTCGGCTCGGGCCTGGGTGAACTCTCCTCCAACTACCACACGTTCAGGCCGCGCGGCCGGGTGATCCAGATCGAGGCGGACCTCGGCAAACTGGAGTCCAACCACCCGGCCCTCGGCATCCACGCGGACGCGCGGCTCGCGTTGCAGGCGCTCCTCGAGACGGTGGTGCCGCGCCCGGACGCGACGGCACCCGACCGGGTGCGCGCCCTCCTCGACAAGGTCGCCGCCCGCATCGCCGCGCAGGAACTCACCCTGGAACAGGACGTGCTGGCGTCGGTCCGCCAGGCCCTGCCCGCCGGGTCCCCGTCCTTCTGGGACATGACGATCCTGGCGTACTGGGCGTGGTCGGCGTTCGACGCCGAGGCCCCGAACCTGATGCACTCGGCGCAGGGCGCCGGCGGTCTCGGCTACGGCTTCCCGGCGGCCCTGGGCGCGGCCGCCGCCGACCCGACCCGCCCGGTGCTGGCGGTCTCCGGCGACGGCGGCGCCCTCTACTCCATCGCCGAACTGGCCACCGCCAGGCAGTACGACCTCCCGGTCACCTGGCTCATCGTCGACGACGGCGGCTACGGCATCCTCCGCGAGTACATGACCGACGCCTTCGGTGAGCCCACGGCGACCGAACTGACCCGCCCCGACTACGCGGCGCTCGCCGAGTCCTTCGGGGTACCGGGGGTCCGCACGACCCCAAAGACCCTGGCGGCGGACCTGGCGAAGGCCCTGTCCGCGCCGGGCCCCTCGGTGGTCGTACTCCCGGCCCTGCTGCGGATGTTCGCGCCGACACACCTGGGGGACTGACCGCTCCGCCGGAAGCGCCGCGAAAAGCCGTCTGTCGTCTGCGGTGCTGTCGCGGCTGGTCGCGCCCACGCGGCGGAGCCGTACATCGGATACGGCCCTGCGCCCCTTACGGGGCCTGCCGAACCGCTCAGCAGGCCCCCGCGCCCACCCCGTCGATCCGTCCCCCGAAGTCGCCGCGGTACTGGGAGCGCCAGTCGCCGTTGAAGACGTCGCGCTTCGCGGCCGGCGACCAGTTGACGAAGCAGGCGCGGGTGTCGGCGACGAAGGAGCCGACGTTGTCAGGAGGCCCGGCGGCATGTCGCGGTAGCCGCTGCGGGCCGTCCAACTCGCTCTCGGGCAGGGCGCCCGGTCCTTCAGTGCCGGGGTGGATGCTCGCTCCCGCCAAGCGGGGCAGAAGAAGCCGAATCGCAGTTGGGGCGAATCGGCATTGTCGTGCTTGGTAGTGAGGATGGCCCCGCACGAGCGGTGGTGAGGGGAGTTGAGATCCGGTGGTGGTGGCCGGCCGGTGCGGTCACTCACTCGGGTGATGTTGGTCGATGGTGTGCGCGGGTGGGGAGCGTGGTGGCTAGGTTCGCGGCATGTCACGTTTCCGGATGTACCCGACGTCCGCGCAGGCGGAGCAGATGCTCTTGCACTGTGCGCACGCCCGGTACGTCTGGAATCTGGCTGTCGAGCAGCACGCGTACTGGAAGCCGGGCCGCAGGTCCGCGCCAGGTTTTGCGGAGCAGTGCCGCCAACTCACGGAGGCTCGGCGGGGAAACGAGTGGCTGGCGGCCGGGAACGCGGACGTGCAGCAGCAGGCGCTGAAGGATTTCGCCTCGGCCAAGAACGCCCGTTTCGCCTCCGGCTTCGGTGAGCCGACCTGGCGCAGGAAGCACCAGCACGAAGGCTTCCGCGTCATCGGCACGGGCCGTGTACTCGAGTATGAACCGGACGGCAGCCCGAAGCTGAACCGGAAGACCGGCAAACAGGTCATGGGTCGCTCCGTGGTGGTGGAGAAGCTCAACCGGCGGTGGGCACAGGTCAAGGTCCCCGGCTGCGGCTGGGTCCGTTTCCGCCTCAGCATCAAGGGCAAGGGTGCGCGGCTTCCCGCTGCGAAGACGTTCCGGGTCACCTGTCACAACGGTAAGTGGCACATCGCGTTCGCGGTCATCCCCGAGCCGGTCGAGAAGCCCGGCACGGGTGAGGTCGTCGGTATTGACCGGGGCGTGAAGATCACGGCGGCCCTATCGGACGGGCGGAAGCTGAACTGCCCGCACCTCACGGTCAGGGAGCGGGCACAGATCCGCAAGCATGAGCGGCGCGCGGCCCGGGCTCCCAAGGGCAGTGCGCCCAAGGCCGCCGCGTACGCGATGGTCGCCGGGCTCAAGGCACGCGAGGTGAACCGGCGCAAGGACTGGTGCGAGAAGACCAGCACCATGCTCGCCCGCTCCTACGACGTGATCCGGTTCGAGAAGCTGAACATCAAGAACATGACCCGCTCCGCGAAGGGAACGACGGAGCAGCCCGGCGTGAACGTCCGCCAGAAGGCTGGGCTGAACCGGGGCATCCTCGCCCAGGGCTGGGGCTTGCTGCGGCAGCGCACCGGGCACAAGGCCCCCGGTCGGGTCGAGGATGTTCCCGCGCCTTACACGAGTCTGCGGTGCAGTGCCTGCGGATGGATCGAGAAGAAGTCGCGCAAGAGCCAAGCCGACTTCGGCTGCGTGTCCTGCGGGTTCACCTGCAACGCGGATGAGAACGCAAGTATCAATGTCGCGGCAGGACAGGGTGGGATTTCCCGCCCCCGGCGAGCAGCCGGTGCCGGAGGGGTGACAGCGGCCAGCGGTCGTTCGAACCCCCGTGAACCTCAACCCGCCTGGGTTGGAATCCGCCTCTTTTAAGAGGGGGAGGATGTCAATCCCAGTAGTCGCCGCCGAAGTACTCGCCGCTCCAGAAGCGGTCCCCATGCTGGTGGGCGGTCACGCGGACACGCCCAGGCTCAAGATCGACTTTACCTGTGCGAGGTAAGTAGTACGACCGGTCCGGCTACCAGATCGCGTCCACCCACTCCGGATGGTCGATGAACGGGTTCCGGTTGTGCTGGTAGGTGGAGTAGATGACGTCGTTGCGGTTCTCCTCGAAGGAGTCCGGCGGGTCCTCGTCGTTCCACTGCTTCAGGACCGAGAGCTTGCCGATGTAGGGGTTGGAGCCGTTGTCGACCTTGTCGTCGGGCTCCAGGTTCGCGAACCCGTCGTCGCCCTCGTAGCGCACGGCCATGTAGAGGATCATGCGGGCCACGTCGCCCTTGACGGCGTCGCGCGGTTCGAACGAGTCCGAGTCGACCTTGCTGCCGCCGCTGTTGGTGAAGGTGGAGCCGCCCTCGTCGAAGTCGAGGTTGCCGCGCTTGCCGTTGACCGCCACGTCCTCGGGGCGGATGTGGTGCAGGTCCGTTCCGGGGCCGGTGGACGTGGTGAGGTCGCCGTGCGAGATCGCCCAGACGTGCTCGCGGTTCCAGTCGCCGCTGTCACCGCCGTTGAGGGTCTTGCTGCGCGACATGCCCGAGTACAGCAGGATCACGTTGTTGCTGTTGTTCGGGTCCTGGTCGGTCTTCTTCAGGGCGTCCCACAGGGCCGAGTACGACAGCTTGGTGACGTTCGCGCTGATGATTGTGTGCAGGGACGACTTGAGGCTCGTCCCCGTCTTGCCGATCGCGTTCTTGTAGTACGTCGAGTCGTACGCGGTCGTGGTGGCGGCGGCCGGGGTCGCCGTCAGCGCCGGGGCGGTCAGGCCCACCAGGACGGCGGCGGTCGTCAGCGCCACCGGCTTCCAGCGCCGGATGCGTGTCGCCAGCATAAAGAGTTTCCCATCTACGCGGGTTGATGAGGCGGCGAGAAGCAGGGTGACATGGACATGAGAACCTGCAGGTAAACGGGACGTAAAAAGAGGCCCCCGACCGTGCGGTCGGGGGCCTCTTGTGCCGGTGTGTCAGCCGACGTCCGAGGGGTCCAACCGGTAGAGCGTCGACGTGCTGCTCTGCGTGGACGTTTTCGAAGAGGAACTCGTGCTCTTGCTGTACGCGCTCGCCTTCACCGCGGTGCCGTGCTTCTTCACCCATGTCGTCACCGCGGAGCTGAGCGTGTTGTCGCCGCCCATGCCCATGCCGCCGGACCCGACCTGGATGTAGTGCAGCTTGCCCGCCTTCACCAGCTCCTGAAGCTTGGCGACCGTCATCGCCTTGTCGGATCCGGTGAAGCCCCACATGGAGATCACCGGCTCCCGCGCGCTCAGCTCGATCTGCGCCGCGGACTGGGAGTTGGAGACGGCCAGCAGCCAGGTGGCGCCGTCCATGTGCTTCTTCAGGTAGGCGATCAGCTCGCTGTCCACGCCGCCGCCCATACCGCCACCGCCGCCCATACCGCCGCCGAAGCCGCCGCGCGTGCCGCCGGTGCCGCCGTCGGGCATCTCGCCGGTGCCCCCGGTGCTGCCCGTTCCGCCGGGCATCTCGCCGGTGCCGGTGCCGCCGCTCGGCAGTTCACCGGTGCCGCCGCCGGGCGTCATCTGCCCGGTGCCGCCGCCCGGGAAGCCACCGTTCGTACCGCTCGGAGCCTCACCGCTCGCACCGCCCGGGAAGCCGCCGCCCGTCTCACCGCCGGCCTGGCCGTTCCCGCCGCCCTGCCGCGTACCGCCCGGCAGCTCGCCGCCGCCCGGGAAGCCCCCGGCACGGTTGCCGCCCCCGCCGGGACCACCGCCGAAGCCGCTGCCCGTCGAGGGGCCCGCGGTCGGGTTCGTGCCGCCGCGCATGCCCCCGCCGGTGCCGCTGCCGAACGGCAGGGTCGCCGCGTACGCCGTCGGACCGGCCAGCGCCGCGACCGTGGCCGCCGCCAGCGAGGCCGCGAGCAGCCGGGCCCTGTTGCCGGACCGGAAGAGGATCATGCCCACGATGCCGGCCGCCGTCAGCACGCCGACCGTCGGCCACAGCCAGGTGTTCCAGCCGGAGGCCCGGCGCAGCAGCACGATCGCCCAGACGCCGGTGACCCCGACGGCGACGGGCAGCACCCACACCCACCGCTTGTCGGCGCGGAACGCGTCCAGCATCATCACGCCGCCGCCGGCGCACAGCACGGCGATGCCGGGGGCGAGCGCGGTCGTGTAGTAGGGGTGCATGGTGCCCTGCGCGGTCGCGAAGATCACGTAGTGCAGGAGGGTCCAGCCGCCCCACAGGACCAGCGCCATCCGCCTGAGGTCGGTGCGCGGGGCGCGCCCGCACCGCACCAGACCGGCGACGAGCGCGATGGCCGAGAAGGGCAGCAGCCAGGAGATCTGGCCGCCGAGGATGTCGTTGAACATCCGGCCGAGGCCCGCGGAACCGGAGAAGCCGCCGCCTCCGCCGCCCCCGCCCCCGCCGTTGCCCTCGCCGCCGAAGACGCGGCCGAGACCGTCGTACCCCATGATCAGGTCCCAGGCGGAGCCGTCCGTGGAGCCGCCGATGTACGGCCGGTCGGAGGCCGGGACCAGGGAGACGGCGACCGCCCACCAGAAGCTGGAGACGGCCAGGACCACCGCGGCGAGCGCCAGGTTGACGGCCCGCTTCACCCAGGGGGCCCGCGACGCGTACAGGTAGAGCGCGAAGACGGCGGGGAGCGCGATCCAGCCCGCGAGGAGCTTGGTGTTGAAGGCGAGACCGAAGCACGCCGCCGCGCCGAGCAGCGGCAGCAGCCTCTCGTCACGGGTGGCGCGGAACGCGAGCGCCGCGCCCGACACCATGAGGAAGACCAGGAGGGTGTCGGGGTTGTTGTCGCGGTTGATGGCGACGGTGATCGGGGTCAGCGCCAGCACCAGCGCGGCGACGGTCGCCGCGCCGTGACCCCACACCCGCTTCACGGTGGCGTGCAGGATGTAGATCGTGGCGAGCGCCAGCACGATCATCGGCGCCATCATCTGCCACGTGCCGAAGCCGAAGACCCGGCTGGACAGGCCCATCACCATGGTGGCGAGCGGCGGTTTGTCGACGGTAAGGAAGTTGCCCGGGTCCAGTGAACCGAAGAACCAGGCCTTCCAGCTCTTCGTACCGGCCCAGACGGCGCCGCTGTAGAAGGTGTTCATGTCGGAACCGGAGAGGTTCCAGCAGTAGAGCACCGCCGCGAGGACCAGGATCGCGATCAACGCGGGCAGCGACCAGCGCGGTGCCCGGTCCGGCGGGGCGGCCGCGGGCGTGGCCGTCGGGGGTGCCGTGGCGGTCGCCGTGGGCGGGCCCCAGTCGGGGGACACGGGCGAGTGGGGGACGGGATCGGTGGCAGATGTCACCATCCCACCCTGCGGGCGACGGATGGGCGGGGGCTGTGCCGATCCTTGGTGCAGCCTGTGGGCGAATGAGATGTCGGTAAGAGGGCGGCCGGTGCGGGCCGCCCTCCGCGGGGGTGCGGGCGGGATCCAGCTGGTCAGCGCACCCGGACCGACAGCCGGTAGAACCGGGTCGTCTGGGCGGCGTTCTGGTTGTCGTCGCTGACCAGGAGGACCCGGTACGTGTCCTTCGCGCGGCCCGTGACGGCCATGCCCTCGATGTTGTCGAGGAGGGGGTTGGGCTGGGGCTGCTTGGCCGTGGCGCCCAGGGAAGGACAGCTCGCGATGTCCGTGAGCAGGGTCTTCCTGATCAGGCGGACGCCCGCCTGCCCGGTCAGGTTCTGGACGCCGGAGGTGTCCGTGGCGTGCCGGGGGTCGGCCAGGAAGAGGCGGACGGTGTTGCCGACGCCGGTGGTGAACCCGCGCTCCAGGACCAGCAGCCGGCCGTCGGGCAGCGCCTGCACCTCGGGGACGCCGAGGGCCGGGTCGTCGGTGCGGTAGGCGTACTGGGCCGACAGTCGGAAGGGGGCGCCCTTCGTGCGCTGCCAGGTCTGGAAGCGGACGATTCCCGGGGTGTCGCCGGAGATCGCGTCCTCCATGGACGCCAGCAGGGTGCGGCCGCCGTTCAGCAGGGTCAGGCCCTCGAAGGTCTGGTTGGCGGTGGCCCGCCCGGCGGGGGAGACCAGCAGGGACGACGGCACCGGGAGGCGGTCCAGGATCCTGCCGTCCGGCGAGTAGCGGCGGACGGACGGCTCGGTCTCGGAGGTGATCAGCCGGGTGCCGTCCCGGTCCACCACCAGGCCCTCGGAGTCCAGCGCGGCGCCGTTCTCGTCGGCGAGCGGTACGACCTTCCTCGGCGCGAGCGTCCTCGCGTTCAGGTCGAAGAGGTAGGAGCGGTCGGCGAGGGCGGCCAGGGAGCCGTCCGCGTCGACGGCGAGCGCGGAGAGGTTGCCGACGAAATAGCCACCGAAGGTCGTCTTGTCGAGGGCGTCGGAGAACCCGTCGAGGGAGACCGAGGGGGAACAGGCGTGGCCGTCGGCGGCCGGGTCGGGGGTGACCGCGGTGGCGGGCCCGGCGGCGGACAGACAGGTGGCCGCCGCCAGGCCGGCGGTGACGGTGGCGAGTACGGTTCGCAGGCGCATGGGGGTCACCGTAGGACGCGCCGGTGACGGGCCGGGGGCCGCCCCGTGAAGGAAGGCCGGTTTCCGGCCGAAGGGGTCTCACGTTCCCTTGAAGGTCTCACGTTGCCTTGAGGGCCGCACGTTCACGTGAGGGCCGCACGGTTACGTGAGGGTCTCAGGACGCCTTGAGATCCCTGTGGACCACCTTCGCGACGGCCTGGATCGTGTCGATGCCGTAGGACATCGTGCTGTTGTCCTGCGTCAGCACGGTCATCTGGTAGTCGTGCCCGCCCCCCGTGAACGTGCCGAGGCTGTGCACCCGCCAGCCGTGCGTCGAGCGCTGCAGCCAGCCGTTCTTGATGTGTACGGAGACGCCGGAGGGAGCGCCGTAGGGGGTGCCCCACCGCTGGGACGAGATGACCTGCCCCATCAGCTTCAGGATGTAGGCCCGCGCGTTGTCGCTGAGCACACTGTTCTTGGCGGTGACGAGGGCGAGCAGCTTCTGCTCGTCGTGCACGTCGATCTGGGTCAGGCCCCAGTAGTTGTTGGCGCCCGGGGTCGTCTGCGTCATGCCGGCGGCGCTGAGGAAGCCCTTGATCTTCGTCAGGCCCAGCTGCTTCCACAGCTTGCTGGTCGCGTCGTTGTCCGACTTGGTGATCATGGCCTTGGCGAGCGTCTGCTCGGTGGTCGTCAGGTACCGGTTGTGCTTCTTCGCGTCCCACAGCAGTGTGGCGAGGACGGTGACCTTGACCGTGCTGGCCGAGTCGTAGTGCGTGGTGGAGCGGAGCGTGCAGGTCGTCTTCGTGGACCGGTCGTACAGCCCGACGGCGATCGTCCCCCTGCGGTTCGCGACGGCCGCGGTGATGTCCGTCTTCAACTTCGTGGCGAGGGCAGCCTTCGCGGACGTACAACTGACCGCGGGCGCGGCGGCCGAGGCGGGCACGGCGGCCATGCCCACGGTGAGCGCGGCCCCGCCGGCAACCGCCGCCAGCGCTCTGGCACGTCTGGATATCCGGTGAGTCATGCCCGTTCTGACGCGGTTGTTCGCACGAATGGTTGTACGAGAACGGGCGGCTTTGACGTTCCGTTATCCGGTCGGGCCGTCAGCTCCCGCGACGGTCACCCCGAACGGCCGCTCCAGGAAGTCCGTCAGACGGTCGTTCAGCTGTTGCGGCGCGGTGAGGGGCAGGGAGTGATGGGTGGCGTCGGGGAGCAGGGCGACCTCGCCGTGCGGGAGTGCCCGGCGGGCCCTTTCGGCGACCTTGCGGGCGTGGTGGGCGCGGCTGTGCTCGGCGAGCAGGACCAGTACCGGCATGCCGAGGCCGCCGGCCCGGGGACGGCTGCCCACGACGAGCTTGCGGCCGGGAACGGTGGTGGCCAGCGCGTACAGGCGCTGCCAGGTCTCGTCCGGGCGGCTGCCCGCCGTCTCCCAGGCCAGGAAGGCGCGGGCGCGGGCCTCCGTCGGGCGGATCAGGGTGGGCAGCGCGCGCAGCAGGTAGCCGGGTCGGAATCCGGCGAAGACCTGGGTCGGGTCGACGAGGGCGAGGCGGTCCACCCGCTGGGGCGCGTGCAGGGCGTACCGGACGGCCAGGCAGGCCCCGTACGAGTGCCCGCACAGCCGGGTGCGGGCGAGTCCGAGTCCGTCCAGCAGCGCGTCCAGCCAGGCCGTGAGGTCGTCGGCGGTCCGCGGCGCGGCGCCGTGGCGTTCGGTGCGGCCGGCGTCGCCCAGCAGGTCGACCGCATGGACCCGGTACCGCTCGCCGAGGGCCGGCGCGTTGGCGAACCAGACCAGTCCGGTGGCGGAGCCTCCCGGCAGCAGCACCAGTGGGGCGCCGTCCGCCGGGCCGTACACATGGACCCGGGTGCGCCCGTAGGGCGTGGCGACGTCGCGCTCCTCGGTGGACTCGGGCCAGCGGGCGCGAAGCTCTTCGTAGACGCGGTCGAAAGAGCGCACGGGCATTCCTCTCGCCGAGCGATAATCTCGTTGAGCGAGATATTAGCGTGAGCCACGGATCCGAGAGGTGTACATGGACGACCAGAGCCCGGCGATGCGGCTGGTCCACCTGCTGCGCGCGGTCACCGTCGAGTTCGACCTGCTCGGCGCCGAGTTCGCCGCACGTCAGGGGCTGCACCCCACCGATGTGCGGGCGCTGATCCACCTGCTGGACGCGGCGCGCACCGGCACCCGTGCCACACCCGGGTGGCTCGGCGGGCAGCTGCGCCTGAACTCGGCGGGGACCACCGCCCTGGTGGACCGGCTGGAGCGGCTCGGGCTGGTCCGGCGCGGCCGGGACACCGCCGACCGGCGCCGCGTGCTCCTGGAGGTGGAGGAGCGGGCCACGGAACTGGGGTGGGCCTTCTTCGGGCCGGTGATCGGCGAGGTGGTGGCGGCCGCGGAGGGGTTCGAGCCGGCCGAACTGGAGACGGTGCGCCGCTTCCTCACCGCGGTGCTGGCGGCGGCCTCCGCCCGGGGTGCGGAGGGCGGGACGGGTCGGTTTGTTGCGGAGGGATGAAATCCGCTTCCGTTGGTGTTGTGGCGTTGCGGAAGAGCAGGGCGATCGGAGGGCACCGCGTGGCAGCGCAACAGGGGGAGCGGCAGCAGGGTGGCTGGGCGCGGAGGCTGGCGGGCTACGCCTGGCGGCATCCACGGGACGTCGTGCTCGCGCTCGGGTCCTCGCTGGCCGGAATGGCCGTGCTGGCCGTCGTACCGCTCATCACGAAGGTGATCATCGACGACGTGATCGGTGCTCACAGCCGGTCGATGGGGCCCTGGGCGGGCGCGCTCGTCGGGGCCGCCGTCCTCGTCTACGCGGCCACCTACGTCCGCCGCTTCTACGGCGGTCGGCTCGCCCTCGACGTCCAGTACGACCTGCGCACGGAGATGTACGACACCCTCACCCGGCTCGACGGGCGGCGCCAGGACGGGCTGTCCACGGGCCAGGTCGTCGGCCGGGCCACCAGCGACCTCCAGCTGATCCAGGGCCTCCTGTTCATGCTGCCGATGACCATCGGCAACGTCCTCCTCTTCCTGCTCTCCCTCGCCATCATGGCCTGGCTGTCACCACCGCTCACCCTCGTCGCCCTCGCCGTCGCCCCGGCGCTGTACTGGATCGCCAGGCGCAGCCGCAGCAAGCTCCACCCCGCCACCTGGTACGCCCAGGCCCAGGCCGCCGCCGTCGCCGGCGTGGTCGACGGCGCCGTGACCGGCGTGCGCGTGGTGAAGGGCTTCGGGCAGGAGGAGCAGGAGACCGGCAAGCTCCGCGAGGTCGGGCGCAGGCTCTTCGCCGGGCGGCTGCGGACCATACGGCTGAACAGCAGGTTCACCCCCGCGCTCCAGGCCGTCCCGGCCCTCGGCCAGGTCGCCATGCTGGCGCTCGGCGGCTGGCTCGCGGTGCGCGGCCACATCACCCTCGGCACCTTCGTCGCCTTCTCCTCCTACCTCGCCCAGCTGGTCGGCCCGGTCCGGATGCTCGCCGTGGTCCTCACCGTCGGCCAGCAGGCCCGCGCCGGCACCGAACGGGTGCTGGAGCTGATCGACACCGAGCCGACCCTGAAGGAGGGCACCAAGACCCTCCCCGCCGACGCGCCCGCGACCGTCGAGTTCGACGACGTCTCCTTCGGGTACGACGACGAGCGTCCCGTCCTCCAGGGGCTGAGCTTCGAGATCCGCCCGGGCGAGACCCTCGCCGTCGTCGGCTCCTCGGGCTCCGGCAAGTCCACGGTCTCCCTCCTGCTGCCGCGCTTCTACGACGTCACCCACGGCGCCGTCCTGGTCGGCGGCCACGACGTGCGCGAGCTGACCCTCGACTCGCTCAGGGCCGCGATCGGCCTGGTCCCGGAGGACTCGTTCCTCTTCTCGGACACGGTCCGCAACAACATCGCCTACGGCCGTCCGGACGCGACCGACGAGGAGATCCGCGAAGCCGCCCGCGCCGCCCAGGCCGACCGCTTCATCGCCGAGCTGCCCGACGGCTACGACACCAAGGTCGGCGAGCAGGGCCTCACCCTCTCCGGCGGCCAGCGCCAGCGGGTCGCCCTCGCCCGTGCCCTCCTCACCGACCCGCGGCTGCTCGTCCTCGACGACGCCACCTCGGCCGTCGACGCCCGGGTGGAGCACGAGATCCACGAGGCGCTCACCCACGTGATGCGGGGCCGCACGACGCTGCTCATCGCACACCGCCGCTCCACCCTCAACCTCGCCGACCGCATCGCCGTCCTCGACGGCGGCCGGCTCGCCGACATCGGCACCGACGAGGAGCTGCAGAAACGGTCCGCTCTCTATCGCAGGCTGCTCACCGACCCCGACGAGCTGGGCGGCGTCTCCCCGGGCCACGCCCTGCCCGCGGGCCCGGCCGAGGACACGTCGGTACGGGAGGAGCTGGACGCCGAGTTCGACGCCGAGCGCGGCGTGACCCCGCGCCTGTGGACCGGCGACCGCACGCCCCGGGACCTCGCCCTCTCCGGCACCCCCGCCACCCCCGAACTCCTGGCCCAGGTGGACGCGTTGCCCCCGGCGACCGACACCCCCGACATCGACGAGGCCGGCGCCGTCCGCCCCGAGGACTCCTACGGCCTGCGCCGCCTGCTGCGGGGCTTCGGCGCACCGCTCCTGGTCAGCCTCGGCCTGGTCGCCGCGGACGCCGGCCTGGGCCTGCTCCTCCCGGTGCTGATCCGGCACGGCATCGACCAGGGCGTCTCCCGGATGGCGCTCGGCGCGGTCTGGGCGGCCGCGCTGCTGGGGCTGCTCGCGGTGCTCGCCCAGTGGGCGGCCCAGGTCGGCGAGACCCGGGTGACCGGCCGTACCGGCGAACGGGTCCTCTACTCCCTGCGGCTGAAGATCTTCGCCCAGCTCCAGCGGCTCGGGCTCGACTACTACGAGCGGGAGCTGACCGGCCGGATCATGACGAGGATGACCACGGACGTGGACGCCCTGTCGAGCTTCCTGCAGACCGGCCTCGTCACCGCGTTCGTCTCCGTCGTCACCTTCTTCGGCATCATGGCCGCCCTGCTGGTGATCGACGTGCAGCTCGCGCTCGTCGTCTTCGTCACCCTGCCCCCGCTGATCGTCGCGACCTTCTTCTTCCGCCGGGCGAGCGTGAAGGCGTACGAACTCGCCCGTGAGCGGGTGTCGCTGGTCAACGCCGACCTCCAGGAGTCGGTGGCGGGCCTCAGGATCGTGCAGGCCTTCCGGCGCGAGCGCGACGGCTCCCGGCGCTTCGCCGAGCGCAGCGAGAGCTACCGCAGGGCCCGGATCCGGGGACAGCACCTGATATCGCTCTACTTCCCGTTCGTCCAGTTGCTGTCCTCGGTGGCCGCCGCGAGCGTGCTGAT
The DNA here is from genome assembly GCF_055562175.1 of Streptomyces sp. NPDC020958. Lineage (NCBI taxonomy): Bacteria > Bacillati > Actinomycetota > Actinomycetes > Kitasatosporales > Streptomycetaceae > Streptomyces > Streptomyces sp. NPDC020958. The sequence goes on from NZ_JBVHFU010000014.1 coordinate 159,694, forward strand.
CGCGGGCGCGCACCGGGTCGAGGCGGCCACCCTCACCACCGGCGCGCTGGTCGCCTACCTCCTGTACATCGACCTGTTCTTCGCGCCCGTCCAGCAGCTCTCCCAGGTCTTCGACGGCTACCAGCAGGCGACCGTCTCCCTCGGCCGCATCCAGGAACTCCTGCGCGAGCCGACGTCCACGAGGTCCGCCGAGCGGCCGCGCGAGGTCGGCTCCCTGCGCGGCGACATCGCCTTCGAGGACGTGCGCTTCTCCTACGGCGGCGCCGACGACTCCGAGGCGGCCCTCGCCGGGATCGACCTGGTCATCCCGGCCGGGCAGACGGTCGCCTTCGTCGGCGAGACCGGCGCGGGCAAGTCCACCCTGGTCAAGCTGGTCGCGCGGTTCTACGACCCGACGGGCGGCCGGGTGACGGCCGACGGCACCGATCTGCGCGACCTGGACCTCACCTCGTACCGGCACCGTCTGGGCGTGGTCCCCCAGGAGGCGTACCTCTTCCCGGGGACCGTCCGGGACGCCATCGCGTACGGGCGGCCGGGGGCGAGCGACGCCGAGGTGGAGGCGGCGGCCCGCGCGGTCGGCGCCCACGAGATGATCGCCACCCTCGACGGCGGCTACCTGCATCAGGTGGCCGAGCGCGGCCGCAACCTCTCGGCCGGCCAGCGCCAGCTGATCGCGCTGGCCCGCGCGGAACTCGTCGACCCCGACGTGCTGCTCCTCGACGAGGCGACGGCGGCGCTCGACCTGGCCACGGAGGCACAGGTCACCCTGGCCACCGACCGCCTCGCGGGCCGTCGTACGACGCTCGTGGTCGCCCACCGGCTGACCACCGCCGCCCGCGCCGACCGGGTGGTGGTCATGGACCACGGCCGGGTCGCCGAGGACGGCACCCACGAGGAACTCCTCGCGCGCGGCGGCCGGTACGCCGAACTGTGGCGCACCTTCATCGGCCGGTCCGAGGAGCCGGAGGAGCCGGTGGGCGCCGCCCGCTGAGCCGCCGTCCGGCCGAGCGGCTCAGCGGGGGCGGTGCGCGCGGGTCCCTGACGACCGTGCAACCATCCGACATACGTCGTGCGTCCGTACATCAGTACGTAGATGGATGGGGTGTGGCCGTGACGCGGGAGGGGACGACGGTGGACAGTGGTGCGACACGACGGCGGCTGGTGTTCGGCGCGGCCGTGCTGGCCGTCTCCGGGGCGCTGGCCCTCGTGGCGCCGGCGCAGGCCCAGGCGGTGACGGCCGGGAACTGCGCCGGCCGCGAGGTCCGGGCGCTGCCCTTCGCCACCGGCACGGTGCACGTCTACCGGCAGGGCGGCTACGTCTGTGCGGTCACCCTCTCCAAGGACCCCGGCACCCAGCACACCATGTCCGTCAGCGTCCAGGCCCGCGGCAACCGCCCGGTCGTCGACAAGGGCAGGTACACCCACCGCGCGGGCCCGGTGACCGTCCACGCCGGTCACCGCTGCGTCTGGGTGAAGGGCGCGGTGGCGGGCGGCTCGGTGAGTTCGGGGTGGATCCTCTGCTGAGGCCGGTGCCCCGGACGAGGCCGGCGGGGCGAAGATCGGCGTCACCGGCCCGCCCGCGACACGCCGGTTCCTGAGCACCTGTTTTCGGTCCTCTGTTTTCGGCTGGGTGTCCGAGGGCGCCGGCAAGGCTGCAGGGCGGGTGTGCGAGGGCTGTGGTGAGCGGTTGAGGCCGGGTGCTCCAACTCGTACGAGGTTCTGCTCGGCGGCCGGTCGGGCCAGGCGGTGGCGCCGTGCTGCGGCGTCCGGCCGTGGTCGCGCAGGTCAAGCCCGAGGACCGGCCTCCCGCGAAACAGTCCGCGACTGATCGTTTCCAAGGGCGGCGTCATCTCCTTGCCCCTGACCCCGGGCGTGACCCGGATACGCCGGAATCCCGCCACCGGGTGATGTTGGGGTCCTGTGGGCGGCGTGCTCCATGACGAGGCGGGCCCAGCCGGCCCCGCAGGACTTGCCACCTACAGCTGTAACAAATATGGTTACAACCAGAACCGAGGGGCGCCGGAGGTGCAGTCCGACATGAGTGCCAACAGCAGGCTGACCATCGCGGCGCACACCCTGACATGGATCGGGCTGTATCAGCGGCGTGGCCACGAGGTCGCCACCTCCGAGCAGATCGCGACGAGCGTCAACACCAACCCCGTGGTGATCCGCCGCCTGCTGGGCGAGCTGCGCAAGGCCGGCCTGGCCGATTCACGGCGAGGTGCGGGGGCGGGCTGGATGCTCGCGCGGGACCTGGCGGCGATCACTCTGCTCGACGTCTATCAGGCGATCGAACCGGGGCCGATCTTCGCCCTGCATCGCGCGACACCGGACCCCGAGTGCGTCGTGGGCCACGGCATCGGGCCGGCGATGACCGCCGTGTACGACGACGTGGAGGCCGCCCTGTGCAGGGAGCTGGCCAAGACCACGCTGGAGGATGTACTGCGGGACGTCCTGAAAGCTGCCTGACCTCGGACCGTCGACTTCCCCTGGCCGGGGGGAGTCGCATTCCACGGCCGTCGATGTAACCAAAATGGTTACGCCGACGAAAAGACAGAAGACAAGGACAAGGACGATGACAACAGACGCTCAGACCTCGCGGACCGTGGCCGAGAAGTTCCTGGAGCGCCTCGGCCGGCAGGACCCCGACGGCATCCAGGAACTGTTCTCCGAGGAGATCGACTGGCACGTCCCCGGCAGTGACGCGCTGCCCTGGACCGGGCGCCGTACCCGCCGGGAGGAGGTCGCGCCGTACTTCACCACGATGTGGTCGCACTTCGCGGAAGGCCGGAGCAAGGTCGTGCTGGAGCGCTTCATCGTCGACGGCGGTGACGTGGTGCTGCTGGCGGTCTTCACGCACACCGCCGCACCCACCGGCAAGGAGTTCACCACACCGGTGGCCCTTCACCTGGCGATCGAGGACGGCCGGATCGCTCGCCTGTACGTGTACGAGGACACGCTGGCCGTCGCCGAGGCGTTCAACGCCGGCTGAGCGGAAAGACTTCAGGGGCCCCTGCGGCCCGGGGCAGCCGGGCATGGGCGCAGAGGGTCGGCCGAGACGCGGCCGCAGCTGTCGGCGGATCTCTCCCCCCGGTCGCGTACAGGCCTCCCGGTCGTCAGACCAGGTGGTGCCAGGCGGCGCACCGTGGTTTCGTGCCGACTTCGTGATGGGCGGGCGGCTGTATGCCTCGCCGGTCGCAAGGACGCGGCCCACGTCGTGACGGGCGGCTGGACGGCGGTTCCTCGAACCAAGTGGCCTTCCTGGTAGGTGCGTTGATGGTTCCGGTGCGCTGGTCGGGGAGCCGGTCCTCGCGCGCAGGTTCCTGAACCCCCGTCGGACGCGGGCGGGGGTGAGTCTGTTCGGCTCGGTCGGTTTCTCCCGAGGTCTGCGGAGGCCGGTGGCCAGTGGCCGGGCGAGTCGGAGCTGGGCGTAGGCGGCGATCACCAGCCATGTCCACCGGTCGGCCGCTTCCGAGCTGCGAAGCCGGGGCTTGGTCCAGCCGAGGGTCTGCTTGAACAGGCGGAACGTGTGCTCCAGGTTGAAACGCCTCAGGAAGGACTGCCGGCAGCGGTCAACGTCCGCCGCCCTCGAGGGCGCTCAACAGTCCCAGACCGAACGGGACTTCAGAAACCGGTACTGATACCGCCCCCCAGGCTCACACCCGGTCGGTCCCGTGCGTCCGGTACGTCAGCCCGTGGCCGATCGGGTAGAGCACCCGCGCCGGGTCGTCCGCACGCTGCACCGGCACCGGCAGGCTGCCCCGCGGCGCCACCCGGCCCGCGATCACCCGGGCGGCGGCCCGCAGTTCGACGTCGGTCCAGGAGTAGGACGCCAGACAGGCCTTCATCATGGGCAGGTGCGCGACGTCATAGGGATTGCGCACCGCGACCACGACCACCGGCCGCCCGGTGCCGACCAGTTGCTCCACCAGCTTCCGCTGTCCGCCGCCCGCCGTGACGTTGTACGTCCCGACGACCACCGCGTCCGACCCGCCGGCCGCCGCGACCGCGCTGTCGATGGTCTCGGCGGAGGGGTCGGTACCGGTGGACAACGCGCGTGCGGTGAAACCGAGTTCGGTGAGGGCGGCGGCCAGGACACCGGTGGGCGGACCCGTCGTACCGGACGGGGAGGCCGGGTCGGCGCCCACCACCAGCACCCTGCCGTGCGTACGGGGCGACAGCGGGAGCACGCCGTCCTCGTTGACCAGCAGGGTGGTGGTGCGCTCGGCGACCCGGTCGGCGGCGGCCAGGTGCCCGGCGGTGCCGACCACCCGGAGCACGTCCTTCGCGTCGACGTAGGGCCGGTCCAGCAGCCCCAGCCGGGACTTCAGCCGCAGGACGCGCAGGATCGACTCGTCCAGCCGGGACTCCGTCAGTTCGCCGTCCTGGACGGCCTTCAGGACGGCGTGCCACGCGACGTCGAGGTCGGGCGGGTCGAGGAGCTGGTCGACACCGGCCTTGAGGGCGAGCACGGGCACCCGGTCGTCACCGTACTTCGTCCGCACGCCCGCCATGCCCAGCGAGTCGGTCACCACGACCCCGTCGTAGCCGAGTTCGCCGCGCAGGATGCCGGTGACGACGGGGTGGGAGAGGGTGGCCGGGTCGCCGGAGTCGTCCAGGGCCGGGAACTGGATGTGCGCGGTCATGATCGAGTCGATGCCGGCCCTGATCGCGGCCCGGAAGGGCACCGCGTCGAGCTTCTCCCACAGCTCCCGGCTGTGCGTGATGACGGGGAAGCCGGTGTGGCTGTCCACGGCGGTGTCGCCGTGGCCGGGGAAGTGCTTGGCGGTGGCGGCCACCCCGGCCTCCTGGTAGCCCTGCGCCTCGGCGGCGACCAGCGCGCCCACCGCGTGCGGATCGGCGCCGAAGGAGCGCACGCCGATGATCGGGTTGGCCGGGTTCACGTTGACGTCGGCGTCGGGGGAGTAGTCCTGGCGGACGCCCATCGCCCGCAGTTCCGCGCCGGAGATCCGGCCGAGGGTGCGGGCGTCGGCCGTCGAGCCGCCCGCGCCGATCGCCATCGCGCCCGGGAACAGGGCGGCGGGCTCACCGATCCGGCAGACGGCACCGTGCTCCTGGTCGGTGGCGATGAGCACGGGCAGTCCGCGCGGCTGGTCCAGGGACGCCCGCTGGATGCCGTTCGACAGCTCGGCGATCTGCCGGGGGTCACGGGTGTTGTGGGTCCAGGTGAAGTAGATGACGCCGCCGACGCGGTACTTCGCGACGAGCTCGGCGGCGGTGCGGACGCCGATCTCCCTGAGGTTGGCGTCGATGTCGGCCTGGTCGGGGGCGGTCGCGGAGTGGCCGTAGAACCGCACCACGAACAGCTGGCCGACCTTCTCCGGGAGGGTCATCCGGGAGACGAGCGAGCGCAGGGCCTCGTCGTCGGTGCCGAGGGAGTACGCGCTGTTGCCGACGGCCAGTGCCGCGGTGACGCCCGCGGTCGCGGCGAGGAGGGTGCGTCTGGAGGGCACGTGCGCTCCTTGCGGTGGGGGGAACGGCTGAGGGCACGGTATCCGCAACGGGGCCGCCACCGGCGCATTGGCGGGGCACGCCGACGGCGGCGGCCCGGCACCCGCAAGGAAGCGCCCCGAAGGGGCGCTGGGGGTACCCCCGGCCGAAGGCTGGGGGAGGAACTGCGCGAGCAACCCCCACCGGCCCGCGCACGACGATCCCCCTGTTCCACCCCGTGGACAGGCATCCCCCACCCGCCGGGAACCGGAGATCATCGACGCATGCCCCTCGTCCACATCCCCGGCTCCAAGTCCGTCACCGCCCGCGCCCTCTTCCTCGCGGCCGCCGCCGACGGAGTCACCACCCTCGTCCGCCCGCTCCGCTCCGACGACACCGAGGGCTTCGCCGAGGGCCTGGCCCGCCTCGGCTACCGCATCGGCCGCACCCCGGACACCTGGCAGGTGGACGGCCGCCCGCAGGGCCCCGCGCTGCCCTCGGCCGACGTCTACTGCCGGGACGGCGCCACCACCGCCCGCTTCCTGCCCACCCTCGCCGCCGCCGGCCACGGCAGCTACCGCTTCGACGCGTCCGAGCAGATGCGCCGCCGCCCCCTCGCCCCGCTCACCCGTGCCCTGCGCGACCTGGGGGTCGACCTGCGCCACGAGGCGGCGGACGGCCACCATCCGCTCCGCGTCGAGGCGGCCGGGGTCGAGGGCGGCGAGGTGACGCTCGACGCCGGGCAGTCCTCGCAGTACCTCACCGCCCTGCTGATGCTCGGCCCGCTGACCCGCAGGGGCCTGCGGATCCGGGTGACGGACCTGGTCTCCGCGCCGTACGTGGAGATCACGCTCGCGATGATGCGGTCGTTCGGGGTGGAGGTGGCGCGGGAGGGGGACACCTTCGTCGTACCGCCGGGCGGCTACCGGGCCACCACCTACGCGATCGAGCCCGACGCCTCCACCGCGAGCTACTTCTTCGCCGCGGCGGCCGTGACGGGCCGTGAGGTCACCGTCCCGGGGCTCGGACAGGGAGCCCTTCAGGGCGACTTGGGCTTCGTGGACGTCCTGCGGCGGATGGGCGCGGAGGTGGAGGTCGCCGCGGACCGCACCACCGTGCGGGGCACCGGCGAACTCCGCGGCCTCACCGTCAACATGCGGGACATCTCCGACACCATGCCCACCCTCGCGGCCGTCGCCCCCTTCGCGGACGGACCCGTCCGCATCGAGGACGTGGCCAACACGCGGGTCAAGGAGTGCGACCGGCTGGACGCCTGCGCGGAGAACCTGCGCCGGCTGGGCGTGGACACCGAGACGGGCGAGGACTGGATCGAGATCCGCCCCGGCACCCCCGCCCCCGCCGAGATCAAGACCTACGGCGACCACCGCGTCGTCATGTCCTTCGCGGTGACCGCCCTGCGCACCCCGGGCATCACCTTCGACGACCCGGCGTGTGTGAAGAAGACCTTCCCGGACTTCCACGAGGCGTTCGGGGAACTGGCGGCGGGCTGGGGGATCCCGCTCGACGCCGCCTGAGGGCCCGGCTCCGCGCCGACGGGCCGTGTCGTCCTGCCGCCCCGTCGCCCACGTGCCGGGGCCCGGCCGACGCGCCGGCGGCCCGGCCGACGCGCCGGCGGCCCGGCCGTCGTGCGGTGGGGCGTCTGTCGCGTCGGTGGGCTGGCTGTCGTGCCGGTGGGGCGGTTGTGCGCGGTGGCGCCGTGCTCACGCCGATTCGTTGAGCAGCCGGGCCAGGTGGTCGCGGCCCGCCTGCAGCAGACCGGGCAGCGGGGCCGCCGACTCGTACCAGCGCTTCTCGTACTCCCAGCACAGCCACCCGTCCCAGCCGTGCCGGGAGAGGACCTCCACGCAGTCGGAGAGGGGCAGGATCCCGGCGCCGAGCGGCAGCGGGGTGGTGTCCTCGGCCGAGGCGATGTCCTTGACCTGGACGTAGCCGAGGTGGGGGGCGAGGGCGGCATAGGTCTCGGCGGGCTGTTCGCCGCCGAGCCAGGTGTGCATCACGTCCCAGAGCGCCCCGGCCATGCGGTGGCCGACCGGGCCGAGGATGCGGATGGCGTCGGCGCCGGTGCGGTGCGAGTCGTGGGTCTCCAGCAGGACGCGCACGCCGAGCGCCGAGGCGTCCTCGGCGACCGTGCCGAGCCGCCGGGCGGCGATCGCGTCGGACTCGGCGACCGGCAGGTCGGGGTCCGCGCCGGGGAAGACGCGGACGAAGGGGGCGCCCAGGTCGTGGGCGAGCTGGAGGAGTTGGCGCACCTCGTCGATGACCGGGGCGTCCTCGCCGGGTGCGGCGACGCGCGCGTACCCGGCGACGCCCAGGACTTCCACCCCGCACGACTTGAACTCGGCGGCGATGTCGGAGCGTTGGGCGGGTCCGAGGCCGGGGTGCACCGGTTCCTCCGGATGGGCGCGCAGCTCCACACCGTGGTAGCCGTGCGCGGTGGCGAGCGCCAGTACGTCCGTGACCGGCAGACCGGGGACCCCGAGGGTCGAGAAGGCGAACTTCATGTCCACCAACCTAGTCTCACCGGCCCGTTCCGTGCAGATCGAGCCGCCAGTCCTGCCCGACCAGGTCCTGCCCGAAGGAGCGGTGCGGTTTCTCGGCGCTGAGGACGAAACCGTGCCGCTGGTAGAGGCGGCGGGCCGAGGACAGGATGTCGTTGGTCCACAGCACCAGGTCCCGGTAGCCGACCCCGCGCGCGAAGTCGACCACGGTGCCCACCAGCCGGTCCCCGATGCCGAGCCCGCGGGCCTCCGGCTCGACCAGCAGCAGCCGCAGCCGCGCGGTGCCGGGGGCGTCGTCCCGTACGCACATCACGCAGCCCACCGGCCGCCCCGCCCGCTCGGCGATCCAGGTCCGCTCCAGGTGCGGGTCGTGGTCCTCGGCGTAGTCGGCGACGATCCGGGCGACGAGCCCCTCGTAGTCGGCGTTGAAGCCGTACTCGGCGGCGTACAGCGCGGCGTTGCGCTGCACGATCCAGCCCAGGTCGCCGGGGTGCGGCTCGCGGAGCACCGCCTCGTCGGCGGCGTCCGGGGCGGGCCCGTCGCCGAGGATCGTACGGATGGTGCGCATCGCCTCGGCGAGGCGCACCCGCTCGGCCGGGCCGACGGCGCCGAGGAGCGCGCCGACCGACTCCCGGGCCCGCTCGTCCAGCAGCCCGGCGGCGGACCGGCCGGCCGGGGTGAGGGACACCCGTCGCCGCCGGGGGTCCCTGCGCGAGGGGGCGCGTTCGATCAGTCCGGCCTCCTCGAACTTGTTGAGGATCCGGCTCAAGTACCCGGCGTCCAGCGCGAGATCGGTGCGCAGGTCGGCGGCGTCGGTGTCCGTGGCGTGCGCGAGCTCGTACAGCACCCGGGCCTCGGTCAGGGTGTACGGGGCGTAGAGATGGCGGCCGTAGTCGAGGGCGCCGATGAGGTTGGTGTAGAAGCGGTTGAAGGCGCGGACGTCCTGGACGGTCATACTGGTCTCCGATGTTTGACTGAGTCAGAGATACCGTCCTGCGAGGCTATCCCGTCACCTCGTCAGGTCGGAAGGCGTCGGCCCGAACGCGGGCCCCGCACACTTCACTTGTTCTTTCGGCTCGGAACCGGTTCTGCTTTTGACTTCGAAGCGTCAGCGCCGTAGGTTTATACACGAACGTCACTTATGTCCGTTTCAACTTCGGGAGTGACGTGGTCCGCCGGAGAACCCGTGCGGTGCGGAGAACCGGCATCGAGGGCGGCGGACGCGCTCAGAGCTGCGCGCAGGCTCTGGAGCGCACGCAGGGCGGCCCCCCGGAGCGGCCGCCGTACACATCCACACCCTCGGAGAGGGGCGAAACATGCGCGCGCACACCACACGGATGAAGAGGGTTGCCATCGCAGCGCTCTCGGCACCCATCCTGGCGCTCGGCGCCGGAGCGGGAGTCGCCGGCGCAACCACCATCTCCGCACCCGCCCACGTCAACACCTTCCTGGCAGACCACGGCGGAGGCGGCGGCGGAGACCACGGCGGCGGCGGAGACCACGGCGGCGGCGGTGACCACGGCGGCGGCGGTGACCACGGCGGCGGCGACTACGGCGGTGGCGGTGACCACGGCGGTGGCGACTACGGCGGTGGCGGTGACCACGGCGGTGGCGACTACGGCGGTTACGGCGGCGACCACGGTGGCGACCACGGTGGCGACCACGGCGGTTACTGGGGTGACAACGAGGACTACGGCTGGGGTGGCGGCTACGACAATGGCTGGGGAGACTGAGCCAAGTCGCGGTCTCTGACGCTCCCTGGGAGCAAAGGAAGGACCCGGGTGCCCGTACGCGGGCACCCGGACCCGTGCACCAGAACCCTCACGGGCCACCAGGACCCAAGGCTGCGGATGCGGTGACCTGAGGCGTCAGCCAACGGCTGCGGGAGCCTCGGGCGCCGCTCCTGGAAAGCCAGTGGGGCGGCCGCACGTACACCGCGCCTCGGCCGGGGGTGCCTTGAGGCGTGGCCTTGTGGGGTGTAGCCGGGGTTTGGGGGAGCCGGTCGGGCGGTCCGCGCGTACACCGCGCTTCGGTCGGGGGTGCCTTGGGGCGTGGCTTTTGGGCTGCCCTCCGGGAGTTTGCGGGAGTCTCGGGCGCCGCTCCTCGGGGCCCGGCGGGCGGCCCGCACGCACACGTCGCCTTTCCGTCGGGGTGCCTCGGGCGCCGCCCCCTCGGGGTCCGGCCGGGCGCCCCGCGCGCACGCCCCCGTCCGCCGAGGGTGCCCCCGGATGTCACCTCTTCGTCGACGGTGAACGGGTGGGTGGGTGGGACCCTCCCGGAGCCTCATCCCCGCGGCGCCCCCGACGACCCCCGCACCATCAACTCCCCCCGCACGGTCGCGATCCCCCCCGGCGGAGGCTCCTCCCGCCCCATGGCGATCCGCCCGGCCCGCGCCCCCGCCTCCGCCAACGGCAACCGCACCGTCGTCAGCGCGGGCACCGCGTCGATGCTGAACGGCAGGTCGTCGAACCCGGCCACCGACACGTCCGCCGGGATCCGCAGCCCCGACTCCCGCAGCGCCGCGCACGCCCCCAGCGCGACGGAGTCGTTCGCGGCCACCACCGCCGTGAGCGAAGGGTCCCGCCGCAGCAGCTCCAGCGTCGCCTCGTACCCCGCCCGCCGGTCGTACCGGCCGTGCACGGTCCAGCGAGGGTCCTCCTCGATCCCGGCCGCGGCCAGCGCCGCCCGGTGGCCCTCCAGCCGGTGCCGGGTGGTCGTCCGCTCCTCGGGACCGGCGATGTACCCGAGCCGCCGGTGCCCGAGCCCGATGAGGTGCTCGGTGAGCTGCTTGCCGCCCCCGCGGTTGTCGAAGGTCAGCGCCACCGCGTCGGTGTCCGGCGCCGGCGGCCGCCCGCACAGCACCACCCGGGTCCCGGCGTCCGCCAGCTTCCGCAGCTTCGCCGCCACCGCCGCCGCGTGCGGCGCGTCCTCCACGGCCCCGCCGGTCAGCACCACGGCGGCCGCCCGCTGCCGCTGGAGCAGGGTCAGATAGGTCAGCTCCCGCTCGGGCGACCCCCCTGTGTTGCACACCACAGCCAGCCGCTCGCCGCCCGCTCGCCCGCCGGGCCCGCCGATCTCCGACTGGATCGCGCCCGCCATGATCCCGAAGAACGGGTCGGCGATGTCGTTGACGAGGATGCCGACGAGGTCGGAGGTGGCCGCCGCCAGCGCGCTCGCCGGGCCGTTGAGGACGTAGTCCAGCTCGTCCACCGCTCGCAGCACCCGCTCCCGAGTGGTCGCCGCCACCGGGTAGTTGCCGTTCAGTACGCGCGACACCGTCGCGGGCGAGACCTGGGCGCGGGCTGCCACGTCCGCCAGGGTCACCGTCATGTCGTCGTCCTCCGGTCGCGCATCTCGTCGTACGTCGTCGTACACAGACTGATCAACAGCCAGCTCAAAGGAAGCCCCCTTGCCGTGCAGACCATAAGGCCAATCACCCCGGTTGTTCGCCCCCTCGAACGACTCGACCCCGTCACGGTCTTGTACAGACCAGCGGGGAAAGGCTAGCTTCAGACCGTATAGAAAGCGCTTGCTGCGCCGCTGGGGCGCACGCGGACGAAGGGAAACACGTGACACGCAAGACGGTGCGTATCGCCATGAACGGCGTGACCGGGCGCATGGGCTACCGCCAGCACCTCGTCCGCTCGATCCTCGCGCTGCGCGAACAGGGCGGCCTCGACCTCGGCGACGGCACCGTGCTGTGGCCGGAACCGGTCCTCGTCGGCCGCCGGGAGCACGCGCTCCGCGAGATCGCCGACCGGCACGGCCTGTCCTCCGAGCACGTCTCCACCGACCTGGACGCGATCCTCGCCGACCCCACCGTCGACATCTACTTCGACGCCCAGGTCACCTCCGCCCGCGAGGACGCCCTGAAGCAGGCCATCGCCGCCGGCAAGCACATCTACACCGAGAAGCCGACCGCGACCGGCCTGGAGGGCGCCCTGGAGCTGGCCCGGCTCGCCGAGGCGAAGGGCATCAAGCACGGCGTCGTCCAGGACAAGCTCTTCCTGCCCGGCCTGCTCAAGCTGAAGCGGCTCATCGACGGCGGCTTCTTCGGCCGGATCCTGTCGATCCGCGGCGAGTTCGGCTACTGGGTCTTCGAGGGCGACTGGCAGACCGCCCAGCGGCCGTCCTGGAACTACCGCGCGGAGGACGGCGGCGGCATCGTCGTCGACATGTTCCCGCACTGGGAGTACGTGCTGCACGAGCTGTTCGGCCGGGTGAAGTCCGTCCAGGCCCTCACCGCCACCCACATCCCGCAGCGCTGGGACGAGGGCGGCAAGCCCTACGACGCCACCGCCGACGACGCCGCCTACGGCATCTTCGAACTCGACGGCGGCGCCATCGCCCAGATCAACTCCTCCTGGGCGGTCCGCGTCAACCGCGACGAACTCGTCGAGTTCCAGGTGGACGGCACCGAAGGCTCAGCGGTCGCCGGCCTGCGCAACTGCCGTGTCCAGCACCGCAGCGCGACCCCCATGCCGGTCTGGAACCCGGACATCCCGGCCACCTACGCCTTCCGCGAGCAGTGGCAGGAGATCCCGGACAACACCGAGTTCGACAACGGCTTCAAGGCCCAGTGGGAGCTGTTCCTCAAGCACGTCTACGCTGACGCGCCCTACCACTGGGACCTGCTGGCCGGCGCCCGCGGCGTCCAGCTCGCCGAACTGGGCCTGCAGTCCTCGGCGCAGGGCCGCCGCATCGACGTCCCGGAGATCTCGCTGTGACCATCCGTCTGCCCCTGTCCGACGGCTCGTTGCGGACGTACGAACCCCGCACCGAACCGCTCGCGGTCACCCCCGGCACCCCCTTCACCTCCCGTACGGTCTTCTCGGCGGCGCACGTCGTCGCCGACCCGTTCGCGGACACCAACCCCGACGCGCCCGCCGCGGTCGACTGGGACGCCACCCTCGCCTTCCGCCGCCACCTGTGGTCGCACGGCCTGGGCGTCGCCGAGGCGATGGACACCGCCCAGCGCGGCATGGGCCTGGACTGGGCGGGCGCGGCCGAGCTGATCCGGCGCAGCGGCGCCGAGGCGAAGGCCGTCGGCGGCCGGATCGCCTGCGGCGTCGGCACCGACCAGCTCACCGGCCCGGCGACCCTGGCCGAGGTCCGGGCCGCCTACGAGGAGCAGCTCGCCCTCGTCGAGGAGACCGGCGCCCAGGCCATCCTGATGGCCTCCCGGGCGCTGGCCGCGGCCGCCTCCGGACCCGAGGACTACCTCGACGTCTACGGCCACCTGCTCCGCCAGGCCTCCGAGCCGGTCGTCCTGCACTGGCTCGGCCCCATGTTCGACCCGGCCCTGGAGGGCTACTGGGGCTCGTCCGACCTGGACGCGGCCACCGGCACCTTCCTGGAGGTCATCGCCGCCCACCCCGACAAGGTCGACGGGATCAAGGTGTCGCTCCTGGAGGCCCGGCGCGAGATCGACATCCGCCGCCGCCTGCCCGGCGGGGTCCGCTGCTACACCGGCGACGACTTCAACTACCCCGAGCTGATCGCGGGCGACGAGCAGGGCTTCAGCCACGCCCTGCTCGGCATCTTCGACCCGCTGGGCCCGCTGGCGGCACATGCGGTCCGCGTCCTGGACACCGGGGACACGGCGGGCTTCCGCGGCCTGCTGGACCCCACCGTGGAACTCTCCCGCCACCTCTTCCAGGCCCCCACCCGCTTCTACAAGACGGGCGTGGTGTTCCTGGCCTGGCTGGCCGGCCACCAGTCCCACTTCACCATGGTCGGCGGCCTCCAGTCGGCCCGTTCCCTTCCGCACTTCACCCGCGCCTACGAACTCGCCGACGGGCTGGGCCTGTTCCCGGACCCCAAGCTGGCCGAGGACCGCATGAAGACCCTCCTCGCCCTGCACGGAGTGAACCAGTGACCGGCGACCTGTCCCGCTTCTCGATCAACCAGATGACCGTCAAGCAGCTCTCACTGCCCGAACTTGTCGACGCCTGCCGGGAACTGGGCGTCCCCGGAGTGGGCCTGTGGCGCGAACCGGTGCAGTCGTACGGCGTCGACGCGACCGCCAAACTGGTCCGCGAGGCGGGCCTGACGGTGACCACCCTGTGCCGGGGCGGCTTCCTCACGGCGATCGACCCGGACGAACGTGCGGCGGCCCTGGCCGACAACCGCCGCGCCGTCGAGGAGGCCGCGACCCTCGGCACCGAGGTGCTGGTGCTGGTCTCCGGCGGTCTCCCGGCGGGCTCCAAGGACCTGCACGGCGCCCGCGAACGCATCGCCGACGCCCTGTCCGTCCTCGGCCCCTACGCCGAGGAGTACGGCGTCCGGCTGGCCGTCGAACCCCTGCACCCGATGTACGCCGCCGACCGCTGCGTGGTCTCCACCCTCACCCAGGCCCTGGACCTCGCGGAACGCTTCCCCGCCCACCAGGTCGGCGTCACCGTCGACACGTACCACATCTGGTGGGACGACCAGGCCCCCGCCCAGATCGCCCGCGCCGGCGCGGGCGGCCGTATCCACACCTTCCAACTCGCCGACTGGACCACCCCGTTGCCGGAGGGCGTCCTGAACGGCCGGGGCCAGATCGGCGACGGCGCGATCGACATGCGGGAGTGGAAGGGCTATGTGGAGGCGGCCGGCTACACCGGCCCCATCGAGGTCGAACTCTTCAATGAAGGCCTGTGGGCCCGAGACGGCCGCGAGGTCCTCAGGGAGACGGCGGAGAGGTTCGTGACACACGCGGCGTAGTTCAGCGAGGCGGCCGAAGAAGTGGACCTGCTCTCCGGCCGCCACCGCACGGCGACGTATACGTGCCGTATACTCGGTGCATGTCCGACGTCATGATCCGTGTGCCCGCCGAAGTCCGTGACCAGCTGGCCGCCGTGGCCGAGGCGCGGGGGACCAGCCTCCGTGCCCTCATGCAGGACATAGCCGCTCAGACGCTGACCCCCGAGCAGATCAGGGAGCGGGCCGACCGCACGCGCGCGCTGCTCGCCGAGCGCTTCGGGCACTACGTCTCGGACGAGGAGTCCGCCGAGATGCGGCGCAAGATGCGGGAGGCCGCCGCCGCTCACCGTGCCGCCTCGGCCGAGCCGGAGCCGAACCCTTGAGCTGGACCGAGCACTACGTCCTCGACACCCCCACCCTCCTGGCGATGGGAGGCGACAAGCAGGTCTCCGGCCTGATCCATGCCGCTGCCGCCAGTGACGACATGCGTCTGTGGGTGCCTGTCCTGTGCCTTCTGGAAGCCGAGCGCCGACGCGCCGGCATCGTCGACCACGTGGGCGTGCTGGTGGACGTCCTCCACATCGTCGAGGACGACTACTCCATGGCGGTCACCGTCGCCGAACTGCTCCGCGTGGGCGTCGATATCGGTGTCTCCGCCGCCGTGCACACCGCGCGGCCGAACCGGACGCTCCCCACGGGCGGCCTGATCGCCTCCGTGGCACCCGAGCCCTACGAAGGACTCGGCGTCGGGGTCATGGACCTGAACCGCTGAGGGCCGCCCGACCGTAGGATCGATTCTCATGTACGTCAGCCGGATCATCGTGAAGGACATCAAGTCCTTCTACGGCCCCCGCGAGATCGACCTCACCCTGACCCGCCCCGACGGCAGCCACGCCGGATGGACGGTGCTCGCCGGGCGCAACGGCTCGGGCAAGACGACGTTGCTGCGGGCCGTGGCGCTGGCGCTCACCGGACCGGCGGTGGCCCGGAGTCTGGTGCCCCAGTTCGAGAACTGGGTGACGGAAGAGCGTACGGCCGGTCAGGTTGAGGTCGAGATCAGCCGTGACACCCAGCACGACCGGTTCTCGCAGGGCCGCCCGCCGGCCCACGACTTCCGGGCCGGGCTTCGTTGGAAAACGCCCCGCGACGGTATGGCGGGCAGAGTTCCGGTCCGCCGGGGCGTCCAGTCCGGGCTCGACGAGATCAGGTACACCAAGGCGCAGACCAGTATCGCCCGCCGTGGTCCCTGGGCCGACAATCCCGCGGGCTGGTTCTCCGCAGCCTACGGGCCGTTCCGGCGGATGGCCGGCGGCTCGGGCGAGGTGCAACGGCTGATGCTGGCGTCCGGACCCGTGGCCAGGCACACGAGTCTCTTCCACGAGGACGCCTCCCTTGCCGAAGGCGTCGCCTGGCTGATCGAACAGCATTTGCGAGCGCTGGAAGGCAGAGGGGGTGCCCGGGGACTGAAGACGTTCGCGCTGGCGCTGCTCGGGGACGGACTGCTGCCGGACGGGTACCGGATCGATGACGTCGACTCCGAGGGGCTGTGGGTCGAGCGGCACGACAGCCGCTTCCCCCTGCGGGAGATGAGTGACGGGTTCCGCACGGTGGCGGCGCTCGTCGTCGACATCCTCAAGCAGTTGCACGACGTGTTCGGCGACGACCTGTGGGCGCCCGGTCCATGGAAAGCCGGAGGCGGGCCGATCGCGCTGATGACACCCGGCGTCGTCATCATCGACGAGATCGACGCCCATCTGCACGTCTCCTGGCAGCGCCGGATCGGTCCCTGGCTGACCGCCCACTTCCCGCGCATCCAGTTCATCGTCACCACGCACAGCCCCTACATCTGCCAGGCCGCCGACCCCGGCGGCCTGATCCGGCTGCCGGGCGTGGACGAGGCGCGCCCGCCCGAGGTCGTCGGCCAGGACCTCTACGACCGGGTGGTGTACGGCAGCGGCGACGACGCCGTCCTCTCCGACCTCTTCGGTCTCGACACGCCCTACTCGGAGCGGGCCGAACAGGCGAGGGCCGAGTTCGTGGAGCTGGAGGCGGAGATCTACGACGGAGCCTCGTCACGGGAGTCTCTCGACCGCTACCGGGAGCTGAAGCAGCGGCTCACCAGCTCGCCGTCGGCCAGAGTGGACGAGGTGAGCGCGCACCTCCGCCGGATCGGGGAGGAGATCACCAGGGGGCCGGGGGACGAAGAGGAGTGATCCGGCTTCGGCGTGCGGTCCTGTCGGCGGGTACGGCGGAACTGCTCAAGGACTACACCGACGAGATCAGGCAGCAGGCCACGGAGAAGGAACGCAAGGACAGGGCGAAGAATCTCTGGGCGAACCGCCGGCAGGTCCGCCCCGCACTCCTCAAGGGACTCGCGGAGATGGCTCCCGGCCACGAGCGCTGCATGTACTGCGGTGACAGTCAGGGTACGGACATCGACCACTTCGAGCCGAAGAGCCTCGCTCCGCTGCGTACCTTCGACTGGCTCAACCATCTGCTGGCCTGCTCGTTCTGCAACAGCAACCAGAAGCGCAACCGCTTTCCCCTCGCGCCCGACGGCAGCCCCCTGCTTGTGGACCCGACAGCGGAGGATCCACTGGACCACCTCCACCTGGTGCTCCCGGTCGGAACGTACCGGGGGCTGACCGACCGGGGCCGGGCCTGCATCGAGGTGTTCGGCCTCAACACGAGAACGGTCCTGGTCAAGGGGCGCATGGACGCCTACGCGACGGCCGGGATCTTCATGCAGCAGTGGCGCATGACCATGGACAGGGGGAAAAGCGACGACGCGAAGAAGATCGTCCGGCTCGCCTGGAACCACCCTCTCGTCGATGTCCTGGTCGCCATGTTCCACCAGGCCGGCCACCCGGCGGCCGGTGATCTGTTCGCCGGGGAGGAGGAGATCCTCGACCTTCTCCTGGATCCCGAACTACGCGCCGCATTCATGCATTTCAGGGGCGTCAGCTACTGATACGTCCGTCCCGCACGGCCCCGACGAACGCGGCCCAACCGTCGCAGGAGAAGACCAACGCCGGGCCGGTGGGTCCCGCTTTGCTGTCACGGACGGGGACGACGGCGTGGCCGCGGGCGACTTCCAGGCATTCGCCCTGGCTGCCACCGCTGTAGCTGGACTTGTACCACCCGGTGAGGATGGAAGCGTCGGAGACGGTGTGCTCACTGCTGGCCATGTGCGTGTTCCTCCGCTGCCGCTCTGACGAGGGCAAGTGACTCCTGCTGCGACAATGCGTCGCTCAGCGCAAGAGCGTAAGCGGTCTGAGAGGCGCTCACCAGGGCCGGATCATCCATCAAATTCCCGGTCAGCAGACCCTCTACGTAGGCCACCGGAGCGGAGTCCTCGAAGCTCATCAGCGTGAGCAGGCTCTCCATGAGCGCATGCGCGCCGACGCCGTACGGAATCACGTGCAACCGCACCCTTCCGATCTCGGCCAAGGCTGCGATCTTGTGCAGTTGTTCGGCCATGACCTGCGGCCCGCCGACGCGGCGTCGCAGCACAGACTCGTCGAGCAGTGTCCAGACGACCGGCTTCAACGGGCCGTCGAGAATCCGGGCACGCTGTGTTCGAATGACAACAGCTTCGTCAAGTTCCTCTGCGGTGTGGTTCGACCGGTAAGCGCGGAACAAGGCGCGCGCGTAGGCCTCGGTCTGAAAGACACCTGGCACCAGGGAGAGCGCGAACTGCTGGATCAGCGAGGCCTGTTGCTCCAGCTCGGCCACGGCCGCGAAGTAGTCGTTGTACTTCGAGTCCAGATCCTCCAGCCACCGCTCGAAGAACCCGTCCGTCTTGAGGGCCCGGTCGACCCGGCGCGCGTCGTCGGACTTCGGCAGCCTCCTCCCCGCCTCGAAGTGGCTGATCAACGTGGGCGAGCACACGACCAGTTCGCCCAGTCCCTCCTGGGTGAGTCCGGCCGCGACGCGCCGCAGTCTCAGCTCCTCCCCGTACTTCTCCCGTTGCGTCCGAGGCTTCTGGCGCTCGCTCATGCGGCCAACTCCCGTCCTGACAAAGGCTCTGTCAAGTCCCCGCCTCTGGAAGCGTAGCCACCTCCGACCCCATTCTGTGAGCGATTCGCTACACAACGAAGTCACCGCAGGTGAGAAAGAAGGTCGGCATGGCACATCTCCTGGCCCGGCTGGTCGAGCCGTTGCTCCGGCTCTTCCTGCCCGCTCGCGGGCGACGGCGCGACACGTATCCGTACTCCTGCCCGTACGTCGGCCGCCCGACGACGTACCGCAGGGGCGAAGCCCCCTTGCGTGGCGAGGACAGCCCGCTCGTCCGCCCCTATCTCGACCACGTGGAGACCTACGCGTGAACGGGCGCCTGCTTCCCTGGACCGGTGCGGACGGCAAGCCGTGTTACCTCGTGGGTGACGGCGATGGTCACGTCTCCCGGCTTGCGGACCAGATCGAGAGTCTGCACCTCGGCATGGCGGACGGCCTGCTGGACCACGCCGCCGCCCTCCTCGCGGAGCACCACGTGGCCCGTGACGAACTGCGCTACCTCGCAGCGCGGTTGACTGAATCCTTGCGTGACGTCAAACGCGTCGCGGAGAGCAGGGGTGCACGGCTGCCGTGTGATCCCGTGGGCTGAGCCACCTCCACCGGGCCGCGACTACGATTTCACCGCGTTCACCCAGGGAGCCAGGGCCTTTCGGTACGCCGGGAGGGACGGATCCAGCCGCAGCGTCTTCGACTTGGGCTCTCCCTGGAAGAACGACACCTGTGCCATGCACGTGTACTGGTCGTCCCCCAGCACCTTCGTGGTGCCGAGCTTGCGGCCGGTCCTCGGCTCGTACACCGTGATCTCGTAGTGGCCCTGCCTGTGGTAGCGGACGTAGCCGTCCAAGTAACTGCAGGTCGTCACCAGTTTGCCCGACTCCTCGTTGGCGACGCAGCCGACGAGCTGTGCCTTCGCCGGATCGGGGTGGTACGTGTCGTGGGCCGGCGCGGTCGGCGTCTCGCCCGGGGACGGGATCGGGCTCGCGTTGACGGACAGCGGCGTCGGGTCCGCGGTGGCGAGGAGCACGGGATGCGGCCCCTTGCCCCGGTACGCAGGCTGGCCTGTCAGAAACGTGGCGGTGCCGTGCGGGAAGCAGTACCCCCAGAGGTCGGAGGCGTCCGTCGCGACGGGGTGTACGGCGACCGTGGGGGTGGCAGGAGCAGTGGAGGTCGCGGTGGAGGCGGAGGACGGCTCCGCCTTCGTGCCGTCACCGCCACCGCCGCCGTCGCCGCACGCCGACCGCAGAAGCGCGACGCCCACGGCCAAGACCGAGACTGTGGCCGGTGCCCTTGTTGTCGCTGCCGCCGTCCCTTCGTCCCTCGTGCGCGGATTCCGCCGACCGCGCCGCTTCCTCAGCATTCTCCCGGCGCAAGTACCCCTGATCAACGGCACTTTGGTCGGTGTCCCGCACTCCGCCCTCACCGACGGCCTGGAGCCGTGGGAGGAATTCTTGGCGCAGTCGATGGCGCACGTGTTCATCGTCGGGTCGTTGTACCAGTCGTCCAGGCCCGTCGGGTCACTGCCCGTGATGGGGTTGTCCGCCGCGTATGTGTACCCGTCGATCTGCTGGGCGCCGGTCAGTTCGAGGACCGGGTCGTCCGAGACGAAACGGCCGATCGTCGATTCGTACTCCCTCGCCCCCGGGTGCGTCAGCCCCGTGACCGCGTCCTGCACCCCGCTCACGAAGCTCTTGTCACCCAGCCAGGCGCTCGAAGTCGGCTGTGGGCCAAGGGGGTTGCCGAACGGGTCGAGCTGCCGCCGAGTGATCGTCTGTGTCGCCGCGTCCACCGCGGTCTCCGCAGTGTTGTGCGCGTCCGTGACCTGCCACTGCAGGGCGCCCGCGCTCGTGCGCACCGCGATGGTCTGGCCCGCCCACTCGTAGTAGCGCACTCCCGTGGTCGCCGTCGCGCCCTTGGCCAGGTGCACCTCGGTGTCGCCCAGATACAGCGTCGTACCCGAGTTGAGTCACATCGACGACGGCTGCAACTGGTCGGCCGCGATCCGGCAACCAGTCTGGACATGCGGCTCGGGCCCTCTTCGCGGAGCATCGCGTGGCGACTGACTCGGCCGGGTTGACCCTCGACCTTGTGCAGGGCCCAGAGTGCCGGGTGTGGAGAGCGACATGCGCAGTATCGGGGAGATGGCCCGCGACAGCGGCCTGGGTGTGAGTGCCCTGCGGTTCTACGACCGTGCCGGGGTGCTGGTCCCCGCCTGGGTGGATCCGGTGAGCGGCTACCGCTGGTACGAGCCCGAGCAGCTGGCGGAGGCCCGGCTGCTGGCCCGCCTGCGCAGGGCCGGGATGCCGCTGGCGGACATCCGGCTGGTGCTGGCCAGTTGGGCCGGCGCCGACACCGATCTGGTTCGGGAACTGCTCCGGGCGCACCTGCGCCGTCTCGAACAGGGGCTGTCCGATGCCCGTGGTGAGTTCTCCGCGCTCCGAGCCCTACTCGATCAACGGGAGAACGTCATGACTTCGCTTCGCACCGACCCCGTCCGCCTGTCCGCCGTCGCGCCGGAGCTGGCCGCCGCGCTGGACGCCGTTCGTTTCGCGGCGAGCACCGATCCCGAGCTGCCGATGCTCGCCGGGGTCCTGTTCGACATCGAGGGCGACAACCTGCACGCCGTGGCCACCGACCGGTACCGCATGGCGGTCGCGCGGGCCGGTGTCGGCGGGCACGAGGGGAGCCGCGTGCAGGTCGTCGTGCCCACTGCGCTCGTCGACGCGATGCGGGCGCTGCTGGACGGCGAGGCATCGGTACTGCTGTCTCTCGACGGTGACCACGTGACCCTGGAGGCCGGGGACAGGCAGGCGGCCGGTCGGTGCCTCGACCACGAATTCCCCGACTACCGTCGGCTCCTGCCCCGGGCCGGCGAACGCCGCGCCGTCGTCGAGGTGGCGGCCTTCCGGCAGGCACTGGAGTCCGGTCCTGTCCGCTCCGCAGAGGCCGGGGCGGCCGACCTCAGCGTGCTCAGGGTGACGGACGGCGGCTCGGTGGTCCTCTGCGCCGACGGCGACGACGACCCGGACCGTGTCGCCGTCAACCGTGAGTTCCTGCTGGCGGCGCTGGCCGCAGGCGCCCGGGACCGACTGGTCCTGGAGTTCGGAGCTCCCACGGCGCCGATCGTGATCCGCCGCTCCGACGACGAGGACACTTTCTCGATGGTGATGCCGGTCCGCCTGGAGAACTGACCGTACGCGCCACGCAGTCACCGCGGAAAAAATCTTGAACTCCCCGTACAACCCTCCCCGTTTCCCGCCTGTCATACGTGGCGTCAGGACTTTCGGAGGGGGATCCGGGGGGATCGCGGGGGTTCTGATCCGGAGGGGAAAGCCGAGGGGGGCCGGTCGACGGACCGGCCCCCCTCGAAGCATGTCCCGGCCGCATCCCTCTCAGGGCGTGCCCCGCACCGCCCGTCCCACCTCCGTGCGCAGTGCCACGAAGGCGGCCGAGGCGCGGGTGGTGATCTGGTCCCGCTCACGTGGCAGGGTGACCGGCAGGTCCCGTACGACCTGGGAGCCGGGGCCGGGGGAGAGGACGACGACGCGGTCACCCACGTACACGCTCTCGTCGATGTCGTGGGTGACGAACACGATGGTCGTGTCGTCGGCCCGGTGGACCTCCAGGAGCAGGTCCTCCAGGTCCTCGCGGGTGCCCGCGTCCAGTGAGCCGAACGGCTCGTCCATGAGCAGCAGCGAGGGCCGGGGGACCAGGGCGCGGGCGATGGCGACGCGCTGCTGCATGCCGCCGGACAGTTCGCGCGGACGGCGCCGGGCGACCCCGTGCAGGCCGACCCGTTCGAGGATGGTCTCGGCCTCGGCCCGGCGGGCGGCACGGGGCAGGCCCCGGCGGCGCAGCGGCAGGGCCACGTTGTCGCGGACGGTGAGCCAGGGCAGCAGCGAGCGGCCGTACTCCTGGAAGACGACCGCGAGCCGCTCCGGCACACCGGTCACCGGTGTCCCGTCGACCGTGACCGTGCCCTCCTGCACGGGCAGCAGCCCGGCGATGGTGCGCAGCAGCGTGGACTTCCCGCAGCCGGACGGCCCGACCACGCTGAGCAGTTGCCCCTGGGGCACGGTGAGGCTGATGCCGTTCAGGACGTGCTGGTCGCCGAAGTGCCGGCCGACGGAGTCGAGGCGCAGCATCCCCTCACCCGGCCCAGGGCTCGTACAGGGTGCCCGCGCTGCCGGTCACCTCGACGTGCAGCAGGAAGGGGCCGGCGTCGTCGCCGAGGCCCAGGGCCTGGTCCAGGGCGGCCGGCAGGTCCGCCGCCTGTTCGGCGCGCGCCGCCGGGCAGCCGAGGGACTCGGCCAGGGCCGGGAAGTCGATGCCCGTGATGTCCGTGCCCGGCACGGCCGGGAGGCCGATCCGGCGGCCCAGCGCGCGGACGGCCGCGTAACCGCCGTTGTCCAGCAACACGTAGGTGACGGGGGCCGTGTGGCGGGCGGCGCTCCACAGCGCCTGCACCGAGTACATCGCCGAACCGTCCCCGACCACGCACACCACCCGGCGCCGGTCGGCGAGCGCCCGGCCCACCGCGAGGGGCAGACCCCAGCCGAGGGCCCCGCTGCCCGTGGTGAGGAAGCCGCCGCCGGATGCGACGGGCACGCGCGCGTGCAGCGCGTCACGGTGGCTCGGTGCCTCTTCCACGAGCACCCGGTCACGGGGCAGCCGGGCGCGCAGCAGGTCGAAGAGCAGCTCCGGGGTGATGTCCCCGTCGGCGGGGGCCGGGGGCGGTACCGGACGGGGCGGCGGAGGATCGCGGTCGGTCTCCTTCAGCAGCTCGGTGAGCCGGGTCAGCGCGGGCCGCAGGGTGGTCACGATGCTGGTGCCGGTGGGCAGCCAGGCGGCCTGCCCGGGGTCGCAGTCCAGGTGGAACAGCTCGGTGCCGGGCGCGAGCGGCGGCCCGCCGTCCGCCACGTGATAGGTGAACACCGGCGCGCCGAGGGCCACCACCACGTCGTACGGTGCGAGCCGTGCGGACAGCGCGCGGGCGAGCGGCGGCAGGAAGCCCTGGAAGAGGGGATGCGACTCAGGGAAGCCGGAACGGCCGGAGAGCGGGCTGATCCACACCGCGGCCCGGAGTCGTTCGGCCAGCGCCCGCACCCGGTCCAGCGCGTCCTCGTCGTCCACGCCGGGGCCCACCACGAGCGCCGGGCGCGCGCAGCCCTCCAACCGGGCGGCGAGCGCGTCGAGGGCGGCCGGGGCGGCCGTGAACCCGGAGTGCACCGCGCGGGGGACGACGTGCTCCGCGGGCCGGTCCCAGTCGTCCTCGGGCACGGACACGAACACCGGGCCGCGCGGCGGCGCCATCGCGACCCGGTACGCCTCGGCGAGCACGGTCGGCACGTCCTCGGCGCGCTCGGGCTGGCGCGCCGACTTCACGTACGGGCGCGGGAACAGGGCCGGTTCGTCGGCGCCGAGGAACGGCCGCAACTGGATCAGCGAGCGCGCCTGCTGACCCGCCACGATCACCAGCGGTACCCGGTCGCGGTAGGCGTTGAAGACGGCGCCGAGCGCGTGCCCCACCCCGCCGGCCGAGTGCAGGCTGACGAGCGCGGCCCGCCGGGTGCCGAGTGCGTACCCGGCCGCCATGCCGACGGCGACGGACTCCTGCAGCCCCAGCACGTAGGTGAAGTCGGCGGGCCAGTCGCGGAGCATCCGCAGTTCCGTGGAGCCCGGATTGCCGAAGACCGTGGTCGTGCCGGTGTCGCGCAGGAACCGTACGACCGCCTCGCGCACCGTGGGTGTCGTCATACCGTCCTCCCTGCCGGGGGTCCCGGGCCGACGAGTCGTTTCCCGACCGCCAGCAGTCCGATGTTGAGGAGGTACCCGAGGGCACCGAGCAGCAGCAGCGCCGACCACACCGTGAGCAGGTCGGAGCGTGTCATGGCGTCGGTGAGCGTGAACCCGATGCCGTCGTCACTGCCCGGCAGCAGCTCCGAGAACACCATCAGGATCAGGCTCAGCGACAGGCTGAGCCGGAGCCCTGCGAAGATCCGGGGCAGTGCCGAGGGCAGGATCAGGAACCACAGCCGCTCGGCCGCCGTCAGCCGCAGCACGGCAGCCACCTGGAGCCGCAGCGGGTCGGTGGCGCGGGCGCCCTCGGCCGAGTTGACCAGCACCGGCCACACGGCGCCGAACACGATCGACGCGACCTGCATGGGCGTACCGACGTCGAAGACGACGACGAACACCGGCACCAGCGCGGGCGGCGGCACGGCCCGCGCGAACTGGAGCACCGGGTTGCACAGCGCGTACGCCCGGCGTGAGCGCCCCACCGCGATCCCGAGGGCGATCCCGGCTACCGCGGCGAGCGCGAACCCGGCCGCCATCCGGCCGAGGCTCGGCAGGAGGGTGCCGACGGCGTCCGAGCTGAGGAACAGGTGGCGGGCCGGACCGGAGAACCACAGCTCACGGGCGTGCCGGACGATCCGCAGCGGCGGCGGGAAGTACACGCTGCGCTGCGCCCGCGCCGCCCACTCCCAGCAGAGGGCGACCCCGAGGAACACGGACCAGCGGAGCAGGAAGGGGAGGGGGAGGGTGAGGTGGACGGGGGCGGAGGTGGTGCCGGGCCGGGGCGGGCCGGTCGCGGAGCCTGGCGGCTTGTCAGAGTACCGGTGCGGACGTGACAGTGGCCGAAGTCGTGCCTGCGGCCTTGGCTGTGCCTGCGGCTCGGGCTCCGGGCCCACCCTCGGTGTCGGCTCTGCCTGCGGCTCGGGCTCCGGGCCCACCCTCGGTGTCGGCTCTGGCTGGGTCATGGGCGGCCACGTCCCGGCTGCGGCCACGGCTGTGGCGGTGTGCGCCGTGCCCTCCGCGCCCCCTCCGGCCGGGGGTCCTGTGCCCAGGCGAACAACCGGCGCTCGGCGCCGACCAGTACGCCGTTGATCGCCAGCCCGAGGACGCCCGCCCACACCACCCCGGCCAGCACGTCCCGGGTGCCGTCGGTGGCGGTCTGGGCCTGGGCGATGAAGATGCCGAGGCCCTGCCCGAAGCCGGAGAGGATCTCCGTCGCGACGGCGATGATCAGGGCGACCGCGGCCGAGATCCGTACCCCGGCTGCGATGAACGGGGCGGTGGCGGGCAGCTCCACCCGCAGCAGCACCGCGAGCCGTCCGAACCCGAAGGCGCGCAGGGTGTCCCTGGCCAGCGGATCGGTCTCGCCGAGGCCGTGGACGGTGTTGAACAGCACCGGCCACACCGAGGCGTACGCGATCAGCGTCACCTCCGTCCGGGTGCCCGACCCGAGCAGCAGCGACACCAGCGGGATCAGTGCGACGGACGGCAGGGGCCGCAGGAACTCGAGCACGGCGCGGGTGGCGGCCTCCACCACCGGCACCGTGCCCAGCAGCAGCCCCAGCGGTACGGCGAGCGCGCAGGCGAGCCCGAGGCCGAGCGCCCAGGCCCGCAGCGTGACCCCGATCCCGTCGACAAAGGCCCGGTCACCCGCCAACCGGACGGCGCGGAACAGGACTTCGGACGCGGGTGGCAGATAGCTGCGCCGGACGAGCCCGGCCCGGGACACCGCCTCGCAGATCCCGAAGGCCGCCGCCGCGCCGAGCAGGCCGAGCAGCGGTTCCTGGCGCCGGGTCATGTCACCAGCAGGGGAGCCGGGTCGATGTCCTTCGTCAGCAGTCCTTGGTCGCGCATGAGCCGGACGAGCCGCCGCAGGACGGTCGGGTCGGCGGTCGGCGGATAGGTGGGCAGGTGGATCGACCTGGCCTGGTCCGCGGTCACCTTGGTGTACCTGGGCAGTTCGGCGCGCACCACGGAGGGGTTCCGTGCGGCCAGTTCGGACGCCGCCTCGACGGCGCGCCGGAATCCGGCGGCCGCCTTCGGGTTCTTCTTCACGAAGCCGGCGGTCGTGACGTACCCGCTGGCGGGCAGGCCCTTCGCCGGTCCCGATCCGCCGTCGAGCAGCACCCGCGCGCCCAACTCGCCCTGGACGGCGGTGTCGAAGGGCTCGACCGCGTGTACGGCGTCCACCTGGTCCCGTTGCAGGGCGGCCCCCATCTGGGGGAACAGGATCTGCCGGTAGACGGGGCGCCCGGCGTGCCGGGCGTCGAGGATCGCGTTCAGGGTCAGGGACTGGATGTTGTTGAGGACGGCGACGCCCACCTTCTTGCCGGCGAGGTCCGCGGGCGACTTCAGGGCGGAGTCCCTGGGCACGAGGACGTCCATCATGTGCGGTGCGATCCGTACGCCTTCGGCGAGGATGCGCAGGTCCAGAGTGCCCTTCTCGTACGCCTGGAGGTAGGTGACGTAGTTCGCGCTCGCGATGACGTCCACCTGGCCCTTGAGCAGCGCGGGCAGCGCCTGGATGCTCTGCTGCACGGGCTGGATGCGCACGTCCAGGCCTTCCTTGGCGAACAGGCCGCGGTCCCGGGCCAGGTAGAGGGCGGCGGAGTCGGTGAGCGGCAGGGCCGCCACGGTCAGCTGCTGCCGCCCGTCATCGGAGTGCGAGGCGCCGCCGCTGTCGCAGCCCACCAGGATCAGCGCCGCCGCGGCGGCCAGCGCGGCGAGGCGTTTCGTTCCCGAATGTGATCGACGTGACCGGTGTAACCGACGTAAAGGCATGTCGGCATCACTACCCGGATCTGTCATGATCTCTACAGGTCCGGACCGGCTTTCGGGGTCTTACGGGTGAATCCGGCCGTCCGTCGACAGGCGGCCGACGCGCCGGCGGGAAGGACACCCGGAGCCGACACGTCACGGGCAGGGAGCACCCGCTATGCCGAAGTTCCTCATCCAGGCCACCTACACGTCCGAGGGCGCGAAGGGCTTGCTCAAGGAAGGCGGAGCGGGCCGCCGCGCCGCCGTGGAGCGGGTGGTCGCAGGCCTCGGCGGCACGGTCGAGACCATGTACTTCTCCTTCGGGGAGGACGACCTCGTGTGCATCCTCGACTTCCCCGACCCGGTCTCCATGGCCGCCGCCGCCCTCACCGTCAAGGCCAGCGGCGCCCTCCACACCCGGGCCACCCCCCTCCTCACCCTCGACGAGATCGACGAGGCCACCCGCAGACAGGTCGACTTCCGCCCACCGGGCGCATAGGCGGACGGGCGCCGGGCCGGGCACCGGCACAGGCATGGACGCGGGTCAGTTCTCCGTTCCCGCCGCCCACAACACGGTGTCGCCGGACTTGATCAGAACGTTCCCGTCGGCCTGGAACACGAGGACCGCTCCTTGGTGGCCATCGGTCCGTGACGCCCAGAGGGCCTGCCCCTCGCTGTTGTAGACAACCAGGTTGCCGTCCGGCTGGAAGCGGGCGGAGTTGCCCTCGCCGTTGGTCATCGCGGCCCAGCGGGCCTTGCCGTCCTGGTCGTAGATCACCAGGTTGCCGTCCTCCTGCATGACCAGGGTCCTGGCCCCGGTCCCCACCGACGCACCGGTGGCCAGTTCGAACGTGGCCTGCACGGTCTTGAGTGCCACGCTCGCCGCCTGCGACTGCGGGGCCGCGGCGGACGCCGTGCCGCCGGATGCCTTGGAGGCGGCGGAGTGGGACGATCGCCCCTGCTTGGACGGGGACGACTCGGCCGCGGAACGCTGCGTACCGAAGTGGACGACGGCCACCACGGCCACCACGACCGCGATCGCGGCGACCACCGTGGCCGGCAGCCAGGCGGGCGGTCGGCGTCTGCCGGGGCCGTCCTGGGCGGCGAGAACAGACGTGTGTCCGGCTGCTGCGCTCGGAGGCGATTGCTGACCGGCGGGGAGCGTGTCGGAGTGATGGGCGAGGTCGACCACGGTGCGTGCGGCGTACTCGGCCTCGGTCACACTCGCGGCGAGCGCCGCAGGACCTTCCTGGGGCCAACGTCCGATCCGGCCGCCGAGCTCGGCCAGCCGTTCGCCCAGCCGGTCGGCGGTCGGGCGCTCGGCGGGGTCCTTCGCCAGACAGGTGGTGAGCAGCGGCACCAGTGCGGGGTCGACGCCCGTGAGGTCGGGTTCCCCGTGGACCACGCGGTACAGCAGCGCGGCCGCGGAGATCTCTTCCCCCACGCGCGAGAAGGGGCTGCGCCCGGTTGCGGCGTACACCAGCAGGGCGGCCAGTGAGAAGACGTCCGCGGGTGCGGCGGCGACCCCGCCGACGGCCTGGTCCGGGGCCAGGAATCCGGGCGAGCCCACGGAGACACCGACCCGGGTGTGCCTGCTGTCGTCGGTGGCCCGTGCGACACCGAAGTCGATCAACCGGGGACGGTCGCGGGCCAGCAGGATGTTCCCGGGCTTGATGTCCCGGTGCGCGAGGCCGGCTTGGTGCACGGCCTGCACGGCACCGCACAGTTCGGCGCCGAGCGAGAGCACAGCGGGCTGCGGCAGCGGTCCGTGGGTCGCGACCCAGTCGCCGAGCGAGGGCGCGGGCACGTATTCGGTGGCCAGCCACTGCGGGCGTTGCCCCGGGGCACTGTAGTCCACGACGGTCACGGTCCACGGGGAACGCACACGGTCGCTGTTGCGTATCTCGCGGGCGAACCGCTCCTCGAATCCCGGTTCGGCGCTGAGGTCGTCGCGGATCGTCTTCAGCGCGAGCAGCCGACCGGAAGCCGTACGGGACAGGAACACCTGTCCCATGCCGCCCGCGCCGAGCCGACCGAGTAAGGGATAGCCGCCTACGGACGTCGGGTCCGAAGGCTGGAGGTTGTTCATGACGACTGTTCTCCGGAAGTGTGCGGCAGCGCTCGAACCGTGCGCTGGGCCATGACCTGCGTAGCGGCTGAACCTGCGGTCCGCTGCCGCGAGTATGCCGGACAGCGCGACCTCCGGCCCGATCAACCGTGCGACGATCGGCCTGTGAACCGAGGAACATGGATCGTGGCCGTGATCATCCCGAGTGCTGGAGGCGGACGAGAGTGATCACCGTGGATCTGCATCCGATCTTCAAGAACAATCGTGACATTGAACTGACGTTGCGACAGACCCTCTTCAGGGCGGCGCACACGGGCGAGGACGTCGTCGAGTTCATTCCGGGCAAAGGATCGGGGCAGCTGAGGCAGCGGGTGCTGGCGTTCCTCGCGCAGAAGCACATCAGGAAGCTGTACCACGCTGTGGAAACCCCCACGGGCAACAGCGGCCGGGTCATCGTTCGCATGGTCGCGCCCGGGTCGGATGCCGCCGTGTGATCAGCCGCCCGAACGCTGGGAGTCGGCAGCGAAGGTGAGCGAACGAAGCTCGGCGTCCAGCATCCGGATCAGCTCACCCACCCGTCCGCCGCCGCTCGGCGCCGCCGGGAAGCGTTCCAGCACGTCGACCACGAGGGGCGTCGCGCGCAGCACCGCCTGCCCAAGGTGCCCGGCGCCGATGCTCCCATCGTCGTCGGCGACGAGTTCGACCGCTCTGGCCGCATGGGCGGCGGCTCCGAGAACGTGCTTGACCTGGGTGGCCTTGGCCAAGGGATGCAGGTAGGCGGCGCCCGCCGCGGACATCGCCGCCCACGCCGCCTCGCGCGCCGCCGCGCTGTCCGCGTCCTTGGCCGCCTTGAGGGCCGCCCACGCCGTGTCGCGCAGCGACTTCCCGCGTTCGCCGCCCCGGGCGAACTCCCACGCGGCACGGACGGCGTCCCGGGGCCGCGAGTCGTCCGGCTGATCGGCCTCGTAAATCCTGAGCACGTCCTCCGCACACGCCGCGGCGAACGCGGTGACCTCACGAAGGTCCTGCTTGCTCAGGGCGATCTCGCGCACGTCCGCCGTCATCGTTCCATCTTCCTCAGGGTGGCCAGGTCGTGTCAGCAGATCCGCCACGGGCGGAGCTTCTCGGGGCGCTCCCGCCGGAGAACGTCCGCGCCCAGGCGGTCTACGGGATGCCCAGCGCCGTCAACCGCCTGCTCGTCCTCCACGCGGACCCCCGGCCGGGACGCGGCACCGTGCTGCCGCTCCGGGAAGCGATCGGCTACTGAGGATCCCCGCGTGGAACGCCCCCTCTGAACGCCCCCCTCTAGAAGAACACCCCGCACCGCAGCAGCACGTTCGCGTACGGCCGGGCCTCGCCCGTGCGGACGACCAGGTACGCGTCCGCCGACAGGGCCTTCAGCCGTTCGTGCGGGACCAGGGCCAGGTCGGGGAAGCGGGCGTCCAGGAGGGCGGCGGCGGCCGGATTCGCCTCGCGGATCTCGGTCGCCGCCGTCGCGCCCTCCACGACCAGCTCGTCCAGCAGCCCCTCCAGCACCTCGGCGAAGGACGGCACCCCGGCCCGGAACGCGAGGTCGACGACGCGCGGCCCGTGCGGGATCGGCATCCCGGCGTCGCAGACCAGCACCCCGTGCCCGTGCCCCAACTCGGCCAGCGCACCGGACAGATGACGGTTGAGGATTCCGGCCTTCCTCACAGCGCCTCGACCTCCTCGGCCGTCGGGTACGAATCCTGCGCGCCCCGCCTCGTCACCGCCGCCGCCCCGACCCGGGCCGCGTACGCCGCCGCCTCCGGCAGCGAGGCGCCGGCGCCGAGCCGTACCGCGAGGGCCGCCGTGAACGCGTCCCCGGCGCCCGTGGTGTCCACCGCGGCCACCCGCACGGAGGGCACCGCCGTCACTCCCCGGCCGTCGGCCACCAGCGCGCCGTCCGCGCCCAGCGTCACCACCACCGACCTCGGTCCCTTCGCGAGCAGCAGCCGGGCCCAGTCGGCCGGTTCCCCGCTCACGTCCCCGTCCGCCCCGCCGAGGATCACCTTCGCCTCGTGCTCGTTGACGATCAGCGGGTCGCAGGCCGCGAGCACCTCCGGGGGCAGCGGCGCGGGGGGTGACGGGTTGAGCACGAAGCGGCTGCCCGGCGCCAGGTTCCGCACCACCTCCACCACCGTCTCCAGCGGGATCTCCAGCTGTGCGGAGACCACCCGGGAGGCGCCCAGGAGACCGGTCGCGGCCCGTACGTCCGCCGGGGTGAGACGTCCGTTCGCGCCGGGGGACACCACGATGCTGTTGTCACCGGAGGGGTCCACGGTGATCAGGGCGACGCCCGTGGGGGCCCCGCCGACCAGCACGCCCGCCGTGTCCACCCCGGCCGACCGCTGCGAGTCGAGCAGCAGCCCGCCGTGCGCGTCGTCGCCGACCCGGGCCAGCAGGGCGGTACGGGCCCCGAGCCGGGCGGCGGCGACCGCCTGGTTGGCGCCCTTGCCGCCGGGGTGCGTGGCGAGGTCGCCGCCCAGCACCGTCTCCCCGGCGGCCGGCCGCCGCTCGACCTCGACGACCAGGTCGGCGTTGGCCGACCCCACGACCAGGAGGTCGTACGCGTACATCACATGACTCCCTAAGCGAATGAGCGACGAGGCGGCCGGGCCGCACACCGAAGTGAACGGCCCGGCCGCCTCGGCGGTGCCTCAGCGGTTCGGCTGTGCCTCAGCCCGTGAAACCGGCCACGTTGGCCTTGGTGATCACCTTCACCGGCACCTTGATCATCGGGTCGACCTTCTCGTCCTTGATGGCCTTGAGGGCGTTGTCCACGGCGATCTTCCCGAGCTGCGAGGGCTGCTGCGCGACCGAGGCGTACAGCGTGCCGTTCTTGACCGCGGCCAGGCCGTCCGGGGTGCCGTCGAAGCCGACCACCGAGACCGACGTACCGGCCTTGGACCCGAGCGCCTTGATCGCGCCCAGCGCCATCTCGTCGTTGGCGGCGACGACACCCTGGACGTCCGGGTGGGCCTGGAGCAGGTTCGACATCACGTCGAGGCCCTTGGTGCGGTCGAAGTCGGCCGGCTGCTGGGCCACCACCTGGATACCGGGGTAGGCCTTGAGCCCGTTGGCGAAGCCCTGCGCCCGCTCCCGGGCGGCGGAGGTGCCGGGCTGGCCCTGCAGGATCACGATCTTGCCCTGCCCGCCGAGCTTCTCGGCGATCGTCTTGGCCGCCAGCTCGCCGCCCCTGACGTTGTCGGAGGCGATCAGCGTGTCGGTCTTGGCGTTGTTGACGCCCCGGTCGACGGCGATGACGGGGATGTCCGCCTTGTCGGCGGCCTTCACGGAGTTGCTCGCCGCGTCCGAGTCCACCGGGTTGACGATGATCGCGCCGAGTCCGGAACTGGTGAAGTTCTGCAGCTGGTTGGCCTGCTGCGAGGCGTCGTTCTGGGCGTCCGTGACGGTCAGGTCCACGCCCAGCTTCTTCGCCTCGGCCTCGGCGCCGGACCGGATCTGCACGAAGAACGGGTTGTTCAGGGTGGACAGCGACAGCCCGACCCGCGGCGTGCCGGACCCGGAGCCGGTGTGCAGGAGGGAGGTGGCGGCGGCCAGCGCCACGGTGATGACCACCGCCAGCGCGTACGTCCCGGCCTGCTTCCCCTTGCTCCCGCCGATCCGGGGCGCCGCCGGGGTGGCCCCGGCCTTGCGGCGCAGGGTGTCGAGGAGCACCGCGAGCGCGATCACCACACCGATGACGACCTGCTGCCAGAACGCCGACACGTTGAGCAGGTTGAGGCCGTTGCGCAGCACCGCCAGGATCAGCGCGCCGATCAGCGTCCCGGACGCCTTGCCCGTGCCGCCGGCCAGCGAGGCGCCGCCGATGACGACCGCGGCGATCGCGTCGAGTTCGTAGCCGTTGGCGGCCTGCGGCTGCGCGGAGGACAGCCGGGCGGCCAGCACGATGCCCGCGACGGCCGCGAACAGCCCGGACAGCGCGTAGATGGCGAGCTTCTGCCGCGACACCCGCAGCCCGGACAGCCGGGCGGCCTCCTCGTTGCCGCCGATCGCGTACATGGAACGGCCGATGTAGGTCCGGCCGAGCACGAAGGCCGCGATCAGCCCCATGACGATCATGACGAGGACCGGCACCGGCAGCCAGCCGCCGAGCGTGTCACCGAGGTGCGAGACCGAGTCGGGGAAGGCGATCGGGGAGCCCCCGGAGATCACCAGCGACAGACCGCGCGCCACCGACAGCATCGCGAGCGTCGCGATGAACGAGGGCAGCCTGCCGTACGCGATGAGGAACCCGTTGACGAGTCCGGCCGCGACACCGGTCAGGACCGCGAGGGCCACCGCGATGACGACCGGCACCCCGTTCTGGGTGGCGCTCCAGGCCAGCACGGTCGCCGACAGGGCCGCGACCGAGCCCACCGACAGGTCGATGCCCGCCGAGACGATCACGAAGGTCACGCCGAAGGCGAGGACGGCCGTCACGGCCGCCTGGACACCGACGTTCAGCAGGTTGTCGGTGGTCAGGAAGTCCCCGGACAGCGCCGACATGGCGATGACGAGGACGATCAGCGCGGTGAGCGCGCCGTTGTCGAGGAGCAGCCGGCGTACGCCACCGGCGCCCGTAGTGCTGCCCTTGAGCGTGTCAGTGGCCACGAGCGGCCTCCTTGTCGGTCGTGGTGGGGTTGCTGACGGCGAGCGCCATCACGGCGTCCTGGGTGGCCTCGTCCGCGGTCAGTTCGCCCGCGAGCCGGCCCTGGGCCATCACCAGCACCCGGTCGCTCATACCGAGCACCTCGGGCAGATCGCTGGAGATCATCAGTACGGCGGCCCCGGCGGCCGTCAGCTCATTGATCAGTTGGTAGATCTCGACCTTGGCGCCGACGTCGATGCCGCGGGTCGGCTCGTCGAGGATCAGCACCTTGGTGTCGGCGAGCAGCCACTTGCCGATGACGACCTTCTGCTGGTTGCCGCCGGACAACGTGCGCACGTGCTGGCCGAGGCCCGCCATCCGGACGCCCAGCTGCCCGGCGATCCGCTCGGCGGCGGCGTGCTGCGCCCTGAGATCGACGATCCCGGCACGGGTCGCCCTGCGCAAGGTCACCAGGCCGAGGTTCTCCTCGACGGAGGCGTCCAGGACCAGCCCCTGCCCCTTGCGGTCCTCGGGGACGAGCCCGATCCCGGCGGACATGGCCGCGTTCACGTCGTGCCGCCGCAGCGCCGTACCGGAGACCTTCACGGTCCCCTCGTCATAGGGGTCGGCGCCGAACACGGCCCGTACGACCTCCGTACGGCCCGCGCCCACCAGGCCCGCGACCCCGACGACCTCGCCGGCGTGCACCTCGAAGCTCACGTCGTGGAAGACGCCGTCCCTGGTCAGGCCCTCGACGGTGAGCAGCGCGGCACCGGTCTCGGCCCGCTCGCGCGGGTACTGCTGCTCGATGGAGCGCCCGACCATCAGCCGGACCAGCTCGTCCTCGGGGGTGGTGGCGGGGACCTGGCCCACGCTCTTCCCGTCCCGGATCACCGTCACCCGGTCCCCCAGGGCGGCGATCTCCTCCAGGTGGTGCGTGATGAAGACGATCCCGACGCCGTCCGCGCGCAGCCGGCGCACGATCGTGAAGAGCTTCTCCACCTCCTCGGTGGTGAGCACGGCGGTCGGCTCGTCCATGATGAGCACCCGCGCGTCCAGGCTGAGCGCCTTGGCGATCTCCACCATCTGGAGCCGGGCGATCCCGAGCTCCCGGACCCGTGCCCGCGGTGACACGTCGACCCCGACCCGGCGCAGCAGG
The DNA here is from genome assembly GCF_055562175.1 of Streptomyces sp. NPDC020958. NCBI lineage: Bacteria > Bacillati > Actinomycetota > Actinomycetes > Kitasatosporales > Streptomycetaceae > Streptomyces > Streptomyces sp. NPDC020958. The sequence continues at coordinate 194,760 of NZ_JBVHFU010000014.1, forward strand.
ACCTCGGCGTCGGCCTCCATCCGCTTGCGGTCGATCACCCCGAAGCGGCGCGGCTGCCGGCCCAGGAAGATGTTCTCGGCGACCGTGAGGTCCGGTACGAGGTTGAACTCCTGGTAGATCGTCGCGATCCCGAGGCGTTCGGAGTCCTGTGCGCCGTGGATGCGCACCTCCTGGCCGTCGGCCAGGATCCGCCCCGCGTCGGGCGTGTAGGCGCCGGAGAGCATCTTGATGAGGGTGCTCTTGCCCGCGCCGTTCTCGCCGAGGAGTACGTGCACCTCGCCCCGGCGCAGGTCGAAGTCGACCCCGTCGAGCGCCATCACGCCCGGGAAGGACTTCCTTATGCCCTCGATGCGCAGCAACTCGTCCTGGTTGCTCACGACTGGCTCCTGTTCTGAACGTTCTGGACCGGGCTCTCGCCGCACGAGCGGCGCACGACGAGCCGGGCGGGGAGGGTCACGGACTGCGGAGGCCGGCCCTCGATACGGTCGACCAGCGCCCGTACGGCGGCGCGCCCCAGTTCGCCGGTGGGCTGGGCGATCGCCGTGACGGGCGGGTCGGTGTGCACGAACCACGGGATGTCGTCGAACGCGGCCAGCGCCACGTCGTCCGGCACCCGCAGGCCGCGCGCCCGGACGGCGTCCAGCGCGCCGAGCGCCATCAGGTTGTCGGCGGCGAAGATCACCTCGGGCGGTTCGGGCAGGTCGAGGAAGCCCTCGGTGACCCGCCGGCCGCTCTCGGCCTGGAAGTCGCCCTGGCCTATGTAGGCCTCGGGGAGCGGGACGCCGTACTCGGCGAGGGCCTCCCGGAAGGCCCGCACCCGCTCGCTGCCGGTGGTGGTGGCGGCCGGCCCGGCGATGATCGCGAGCCGCCGGTGCCCCAGCCCGTTCAGGTGGGCCACCAGGTCCCGGACGGCGGCCCGGCCGTCCGAGCGGACCACCGGCACGTCGACGCCCGGGATCCACCGGTCGACGAACACCATCGGCGTGCCGCCGCGCGCCGCCTCCAGCATCAGCGGCGAGGCGCCGTCGGTGGGGGAGACGAGCAGCCCGTCGATCCGGCGGTCGAGCAGGGTCCGTACGTGGTGGTCCTGGAGCTCGGGCCGCTCGTCGGCGTTGCCGATGATGACGCTGTAGCCGAGGGCGCGGGCCGCCTCCTCCACGGAGCGGGCCAGCTCGGTGAAGTACGGGTTGAGCACGTCGCTGATGACCAGGCCGAGGGTGCGGGTCTGGTCGGTGCGCAGGGAACGGGCGACGGCGTTCGGGCGGTAGCCCAGCGCTGCGACGGCGGCCAGCACCCGGGTGCGGGCGTCGTCGCTGACCGACGGATGGTCGTTCAGGACGCGCGACACCGTGGCGACGGAAACCCCGGCCGCGGCAGCGACGTCCTTGATGCTCGCCATCGCCGCTCCACCTCCTCGTGGAACTCGTGCACCGTGCGTGGAATCGATTACACGGTTGCGTGTACGGAGGATTGGAATCGATTACACGAGGGTGGGGCAAGAGGGCGGGGGTGGCCGAAATCGAATCGTGACTGATCGCGCGGCTGCGCTCAGGGGCGCCGGCCGCTGGGGGGGCAGAGGAAGCTGGGTGCCGGGGGTGGGGGAACGGGCCCCTGGGGTCAGCGGAAGCCGGGTGCCGGGGGTGGCGGGAGCAGGCCGCCGGGGTCGGCGGAAGCCGGAGCCGGGGACGGCGGAAGCCGAGGCCGGGCACGGCGGAGAGAGACCGCCGGGTTCAGGGACACCGAGTGTCGGGGTCGGCGGGAGGCGGGCGTCACCAGCGCACCGCGGTGAAGTCCACCGGGCGGGGGCGCAGGGCGTGCGTGCGGGCCGCCAGTCGTCGCAGGCGGGCGGCCATGTCGTCGGCGGGCAGGCGGCGGCGGTCGCCGTGGCCCGGGAGCAGCCACTCGAAGCGCAGCCGGTCCGCGGTCCGGGTCAGGGAGGCGGCCAGTTCGCGGATCGAGTACCAGGTGACGCTCTCGGCGACCTCGATGTCCGCCGTCGTACGCGACCAGTAGAAGCTGTCGCCGCTGAAGCAGTACCGGTCGTCGGCGAGGTAGAGCACGCTGCCGCGCGTGTGACCGGGGAAGGGGAGGGCGAGGACGCCGTCCGCGATCCCGGTCGGTGCGGTGCCGTGCAGCACCCGGTCGGCGTCCGGGGCGGCGTCGAGGTCGCCCTCGTGGATCCAGAGCCGGGCGCCGAACCGGTCGGCGTACCGGCGGCCGTGCGCGGCGTGGTCGCGGTGGGTGAGCAGGACGTCGGTGACCGGGCCGGACGCCTCGTAGCGGGCGGCGAGGGCCGGGCTCCAGCGGGGCGTGTCCACCATCATCGACGTGCCGCCGGGGCGGCGCAGGAGGTAGGAGTTGGCGCCGGCGGTGTGCGGGGAGTTGTGCCCGCACAGCGCCACCGTGTCGTCCAGGGCCAGCGGGAACGGGTCCCGTGCCGCGTCCAGCCGGCCGCCCGGGGGACGCACGGACCGGGTGGGGCAGGCGTGCGCGGCCGCGTGCAACAGCCCGGCCTCCGCGGCGTCGCGCGGCTGGCGCACCACCGCCGAACGGCCGCCCACCTCGGCGATCAGCCCGGGGGCCAGTTGCCGCGCGACATCGCAGTTGGTGCAGCGCGCGTCCACCTGCCAGCCGTGCGCGGCCTGTTCGCTTCCCGCCATGACCCGGTCCCCTTCCGCATCCGTACCGCCGGTCATCTCAGGGGTATCCCCGGCGGAGGCGAAAGCGGAAGGGGGGCCAGGCCTGTTGCTTTCGGCGCGGGGCTGCTCCGCGTGTCAGGCCATTGGCGTGTCAGGCCATCGGCGTGTCAGGCCATCGGCTTCGGCTTGAGGACCGCGAAGACCGCGCCCTGCGGGTCGGCGACCACGGCCATCCGGCCGGCCATCATGTCGAAGGGCGGTGCGAGGACCGTGCCGTTCCGCTTGACCAGGGCGTCCACGGTGGAGTCGACGTCGTCCACCGCGAAGTACGTGAGCCAGTGCGGCGGGGTGCCGGGCCGGTCGTCACCGAGCCGGGTGGCGCCGCCCACGCCCCGGCCGCCGACGTTCAGCGCCCAGTAGTTCCCCTCGGCCCCCTCCATCGGCTGGATCTCGATGCCGAAGCACTCGCCGTAGAAGCCGGTGGCTCCGGGTACGTCACTGGTGTTCAGCTCGTTCCAGATCAGCGCGCCCGCCTCGTTGACCACCCCGGCGCCGTGGAACTCGCCGGGCTGCCACACCCCGAACACCGCGCCCTGCGGATCGGCGGCGATCAGCATCCGGCCGATGCCGCCGACGTCCATCACCGGGGCGATCAGCGTGCCGCCCGCCGAGACGATGGCGTCCTGGGTCGCCTGGGCGTCGGTGCTGGCCAGATAGGTGGTCCACACGGTCGGCGGCTCCGGCTGCCCCTCCGGGGCCATGGCCGCGCCGATGCCGGCCACCGGCCTGCCGTGCAGCGTGCAGACCGCGTACCCGCCGAAGTCGGCCCCGCCGACCTCGCCCTGCCAGCCGAACAGGTCCCGGTAGAAGTCCAGCGCCGCCTGCTGGTCCTGCGCCATCAGATCGACCCAGCACGGCGTGCCGGTCGGGTACGGAGTGGTGATCTCTGGCATCTGAAGCTCTCCCTGCGCGCGAAGAAGTCCCACGCCGCCCACCATCACCGTATCGGCGATTTCCCGCCACCGGAACGACCGTGGTCTTACGCTCGGCTCACCTGCGCACGAGTTCCCCGCACGCGGAACTCGTTGCCGTCGGGGTCGAGCATCAGGACGCCGTCGCGGTCGCCGTCGCCCGCGCCGCCGTCCGTGCGCGTCGCCCCCAGAAAGACCAGGCGGCCGACCTCCGCCTCCCGGTCGGCGCCGGCGGGAATCTCCAACTCGACGTACAGCCTGTTCGGACCCGTCTTCCGGGCCACCGGCGGTCCACCCCACGTGATCTTCGTACCGCCGGCGGGCGACTGGATCGCGGTCTCCTGGTCCTGGTCCCACACCAGCGGCCAGCGCAGCGCCTCGCTCCAGAAGTAGCCGACCTCCTGCGTGCCGTCGCAGGCCAGCGCTCCGACGGAACCGGTGCCTGCGAGGAACTTGTTGCCCGCCTCGATGACGCAGAACTCGTTGCCGTCCGGATCGGCGAGCACCACATGCCCCTGCTCCGGGAGCTGTCCCACGTCGATGTGGCTCCCGCCGAGCTCCAGCGCCCTGGCCACCGTCCGCCGCTGCTCCTGTGGGGAGGCGCTGGTCAGGTCGAAGTGCGCCCGGTTCTGACCGGTCTTCGGCACCGGGCTCGGCAGGAACCGGATGCGGAACCCGGCGCCGTCGGGCGGAAGGAGCGTGACGCCGTCGCCCGGTCCCCCGGCCGGTTCCCAGCCCAGGACCCCGGACCAGAACCGCGCCAGGGCCGCCGGCTCGGTGGCGTTGAAGTAGATCGCGTACAGCTGACTGGTCATACCCTGCGCATCTCCGATCCACCGACGGCCGCCGCGGCCCCTCGCCTCATCCGGGGGCGCAGCCTAGGGCGGCCGCGAGGCCGCCCGCATCCGGGTTTCTCACCGGGTGGGCCCGGCGGTCGGCGACTGTGCCTACGCCGCGGCCACCTCGCACCACACGTACTTCCCCCGGTTGCCGAACCTCGACAGCGGCTGCCAGCCCCACAGGTCCGAACAGGCCCGCACCAGCGCGAGCCCCCGCCCCTCCTCCACCTCCCCGAGCCGCTCCAACGGCACCGGCGGCTCGGGTGGTCCGGGGTCTGCGTCCCACGCCCCGATCCGGAGGGTGCCGGGCGGCGACCAGCGGATACGGAGGGCGGCGGGGCCCTTGGTGTGCCGTACGGCGTTGGACACCAGTTCCGTGGCGAGGAGTTCGGCGACGTCGAGGGAGGGGGTCAGCCCGTGCGCCGTGAGCACCAGTCTCAGCGTGTGACGGCTGACAGTGACGGCACGGAGGTCGTTGGGGATGGTGAGCGTGTACTCCCAGCCTTCGGGCATGCGTCATCAACTCCGGTGGTGGTGGGGGACTTTCCGCAGGGTGGCGTTGCCGCGGCCGTCGTGGCAGGACGGGGCGGTGCACTTCCGCTGCGTGATCGATGCGTCACCGACGGTATGGGTAACTTGTTACCCGTGGCAAGCTGATCGCGTGATCCGCCCCTGAAAGAAGGAGAGCAACTCGTGGTCCAGCGACCCGATCCGACAGCACGTCAGGTGCGCCTGGGCCTTGAGTTGCGCAGGCTCCGTGAGGCGGTCGGCATGACCGGTGCGCAGGCGGCGGCCCTACTCGGGGCGAACAGGGTCCAGATCAGTCACATCGAGCTGGGGCTCACAGGCGTGAGCGAGGAGCGGGTACGCCGACTGGCGTCTCATTACGCCTGTACGGACCGGGAGTTCATCGACGCCTTGGTCAAGATGGCCACCGATCGAACGCAGGGTTGGTGGGAGGAGTACCGGGGGCTTCTGCCTAATTCGTTCCTGGATCTGTCGGAGCTGGACCACCATGCCGCCTTCCAGAGGGATGTGGCGATCCTGTACGTGCCGGGCCTGCTTCAGACGGAGGAGTACGCTCGCGCGGTCTTCTCCTCCCGGCTCCCGGAACTGACGCCCGACGAACTTGAGTTGCGCGTCAGTCACCGAATGGCACGCCAGTCCAAGGTCGGTTTCCCGCATGAGATCGTGATCCACGAGGCCGCGCTGCGCATGCGGGTCAGCGACCGTGCCGCCGCGCGGGCTCAACTCCTCCGGCTCCTGGAGCAGTCCCAAGCGGATCGCATCACCTTGCGGGTCATCCCTTTCGACCTGGACGGCTTCGCCGTGGCGTCGAGCACGATGACGTACGTGGGCGGACCTGTGCCGAAGTTGGACACGGTCTCACGCGACGCTCCCCATGGCTCGGTCTTCCTTGATTCCGAGGCTGAGCTCAACACCTACCGAACACGCTTCCATAGGGTGGAGGGCGTGTCGCTCGAACCGGATCGGTCGCGCGACTTCATCAACCGGCTGCTGAAAGAGCTGTGAGGCCCCGATGGACAACTGGCGGAAGTCGTCCCACTCCGGTGAGGGCGACGGCAACAACTGCGTCGAGATAGCCACCACCCCCACCCGCACAGCCGTCCGCGACTCCAAAGCCCCCGCCCGTGCCACCCTCACCTTCCCGGCAGGAGCCTTCGCTGCCTTCGTTGCGGAGATCAAGTCCGCGGAGTCGCCGGGACGTCAGGCACCGCGCCCTGCAGTGGCGTGACCCGCTCGATGGCCAGCCCCCGGGCGCTGCCGGCGCACGGTCTTGGTGCCCTGCTCATGGGCGTCTCGGTCGTTTCGCAGGGCCTCTTCTACTTTCGAGTCCTGCCGAGCGTCTCCTGGGAGACTCGCTTCTTCGGCGGGAACGCCCTCCTGTTTGCCGGGCTGCTCCTGATTGCCCTCGGCCAGCTGCGCGGGTGGCGACGGCCCAGGAGTTCCTGAGCCGGTCTGCGGGCTGTCTTGTGACCGGTGGGACGCCGGGCACATGATGACCGCGTGAACGACTGGATGCGTGCCCGGAACGGCTGACCCCGGGGCGTCGGAGGCAAGGCTGACGAGCACCGGTATGCCGGACGCTGCCACGATCCACACCCGTCGACCAGCACCCTCCTTGTGACCGGCTTGATCGCGGGGACCGGCCGCCGGTGCACGGTCACCGGGACGGCCGCAGTGCATCCATGACGAGGTCGATCAACCGACCGGTCTGCTCGCAGGCGTTGTCGGGGGTGCCGACGAGGGAGATCCCCAGCAGCATCACGGCGACGTCCTGCGGCTCGACGTCGGTGCGCAGGGATCCGGCTTCGGCTCCGGCGGCGAGGAGTGTGGCAAGGGCAGCGGTGATGCGTTCCCGAGTGGCCGGTGTGGTGACCCGTCCCGAGGACCAGCCGGCGCGGAGCGTGTCGGCCATGCCGCGCTTCATCGCGACGAATGCGGTGTAGCGCTCCATCCAGGCCCTGAGCGCCGCGTCCGGCGCAAACTCGTCGAGCAGGGCGGGAGCGCTGTCCGTGACGTCGTCGAGTTCGGCGCTGTACGCGGCCTCCACCAGGGCCTCGCGGGTCGGGAAGTGACGGTACAGCGTGCCGATGCCGACACCGGCCTCGCGGGCGATGCCTTCCAGCGGGAGGGCGCCGTCCGAGGCCGCGAACGCGGCCCGGGCGGCCTGGACGAGCCTGTCCCGGTTGCGCAGCGCGTCGGCGCGCGGGCCGCGCGGCTTCTTCGAGGGGCCGGTCCCCGGGGGTGTCGGGTCGACGGAACTCAAAGCGGAGGAACCTCCGGTATGCATGGTACGGTCGCAGCAAGCGGAGGGTCCTCCGCTTCTCTCATCGTCTCATAACGGCTGGAGCCTCCCATGCCCGCGAGCAGCACATCCTCCGCCCGGCTCACGGCCACCGGCGCCCCTCGCTCCGGAGGAGCCGGGACGCTCGCCGGCCGTACGGTCTCCCGCATCGGATACGGAGCCATGCAGTTGAGGCGCCTGCACACCGACCGCGGCGCCGCCATCGCGCTCCTGCGCCGCGCGGTCGAACTCGGCATCGACCACGTCGACACCGCCCAGTTCTACGGCGACGGCTTCGTCAACGGGCTCATCCGTGAGGCGTTCCGCCCCGAGGACGGCGTCGTGGTCGTCAGCAAGATCGGCGCCGACCCCGATCCGGGCGGCACCATCCCGCTGCGCCTTGCCCAACGGCCCGAGGAGCTGCGGGCGAGCGTCGAGGACAACCTCGCATCCCTCGGCCTGGACCAGATCCCGGTGGTGAACCTGCGCCGCCCGGGCGACGGGCCGGGGATACGGGCGGAGGGCGACCAGATGGTCGACCTCGACGACCAGCTCGCGGTGATGACCGCGCTGCGGGACGAGGGCAAGATCGGCGCGATCGGCCTGAGCGGCGTCACCCTCGACGGACTGCGCCAAGCCCTCCCCGCTGGGATCGCCTGCGTCCAGAACTCCTACAGCCTGGTGTCACGCGGCGACGAGGAGATGCTGCGGCTGTGCGCCGACCGGCAGATCGCCTGGGTCCCGTTCTTCCCGCTCGGCGGTGCTTTCCCCGACGGGCCGAAGGTGACCGACGAACCGGCCGTCACCGCCGCCGCCCATGCCGTCGGCTGTACCCCCTCGCAGATCGGCCTCGCCTGGCTGCTCCACCATGCGCCGAACCTGCTGCTCATCCCCGGCACTGCGGACGCCGGCCACCTGGAGGCGAACACCGCCGCCGGAATGATCAGGCTCGACGACGCCGCACTGGCCGCACTGAACAGCGTCGACCCGCAGCCCACCGACGCCGCACTCGACTGATCCCCGCCATGGCGGATGCGCTCGGGCCCCCGCCGGAGTTCGTCCCGGGGCCTCGTCATCCCCGGTGGGAAAGTCCCACGTCAGACGCCGTACTGCGCCATGATCTCGTCAGCTGCGGATCGGAGATCGAGGTCCCCGGGAGCGGGGGTGTGCGCCGCTGTGCCGGACGCCGGGGCGGAGTGATCATTGGGCCCCGTCCAGATCCGAGGTCAGGACATCGGCGGGCAGCGACGGAGCCGGCCGGTCGGGATCGGGGCGCCAGGTCGGCCAGTCCGCCTCAGTGATGAACGGCCCGCCACGCTCCTCGATCATGGCCATCGCCTGCCCGCGGGCCTGCTCGACGGCCCGGTGATCGGCTTCGCTCACCACACCGAGCCGGCGGCCGTGGGCGTACTCGTCCTCGTCCTTCCAGTCCCAGCGGGACAGGTCGGGTGCCACCACCAGGTCGAGGAGGAGGTCAAAGGTGTCGAAGCCGACGTCCGTGCGGCGCATCGGTCGCTGGAAGTTGACGTACCAGTGCGTCAGCCGGTGACCGTCCGAGACGTCGTAGAACGCGTTCATGCTGAACCATGTGTCCGGCGGAACCCATTGCAGATGTGCCGTGTCGCGCCACGACCAGCGGCCGAGCCGCCAGCTGCCGTCGGCCAGGTGCGGCAGAGCCCCGATCCTGGCTTCGTCGTTCCCGGTCAGCAGCCATTCGATCCAGGTCGTGGGGGCCAGCACCTGCGCGCCGGGCGGGCAGCCCACGACAAGCGCCTCGGTGCTGTCCTCGACGACATGCAGCGCGTGTGCGCTCCACACCTTTCGGCGGAACACGTCACGCCGGACAGCGGTCTCACCCGGCCGGAACCATCGCATGGCGCCTCCCGCCATCATGACGCGCGGTGCCGCCACCGCGGTTGCGTCTTCTCGGCGCCCGGAAATCCGCACCCCGTTCCCGGCTGTCAGTCCCCGCCAGTACCGTCGGATCATGGCTCAGCAGACGGGGACCCCCACAGGTGAGCGGCGGCTCGCCACTCTCGAAGGCGTGCTCGAACGCATCACCTACGCCAACGAGGACAACGGCTACACCGTCGCCCGTGTCGACACCGGCAGAGGCGCCGGCGATCTGCTCACGGTCGTCGGTGCGCTGCTCGGTGCCCAGGTGGGGGAGTCGCTGCGGATGGAGGGGCGCTGGGGGTCGCACCCGCAGTACGGCAAGCAGTTCACCGTCGAGAACTACACGACGGTGCTGCCGGCCACGGTGCAGGGGATCCGGCGGTACCTGGGGTCGGGGCTGGTCAAGGGGATCGGGCCGGTGTTCGCGGACCGGATCACGCAGCACTTCGGGATCGACACCCTGCGGATCATCGAGGAGGAGCCCAAGCGGCTGATCGAGGTGCCCGGGCTCGGGCCGAAGCGGACGAAGAAGATCGCCGACGCCTGGGAGGAGCAGAAGGCGATCAAGGAGGTCATGCTCTTCCTCCAGACCGTCGAGGTGTCCACGTCGATCGCGGTGCGGATCTACAAGAAGTACGGCGACGCCTCCATCTCCGTCGTGAAGAACCAGCCCTACCGGCTCGCCGCCGACGTCTGGGGCATCGGGTTCCTCACCGCCGACAAGATCGCCCAGTCGGTGGGGATCCCGCACGACAGTCCGGAGCGGGTGAAGGCGGGGCTGCAGTACGCGCTGTCGCAGTCCGCCGACCAGGGGCACTGCTACCTCCCCGAGGAGCGGCTCATCGCGGACGCGGTCAAGCTGCTCCAGGTCGACACCGGTCTCGTCATCGACTGCCTCGCCGAGCTGGCGGCGCAGCCGGAGGACGGGGAGGACCCGGGCGTCGTACGGGAGCGGCTCCCCGGTCCCGGCCCCGACGCCGAACCCGTCACCGCGATCTACCTGGTCCCCTTCCACCGGGCCGAGGTCGCCCTCGCCTCCCAGCTCCTGCGCCTGCTGCGCACCGACGAGGACCGGATGCCCGCGTTCCGTGACGTCGCCTGGGACAAGGCGCTCGCCTGGCTGAGGGACCGCACCGGCGCCGACCTCGCCCTGGAGCAGGAGGCCGCCGTCCGGCTGGCCCTGACGGAGAAGGTGGCCGTGCTGACCGGCGGGCCGGGCTGCGGCAAGTCGTTCACCGTCAGGTCGATCGTGGAGCTGGCGCGGGCGAAGAAGGCCAAGGTGGTGCTCGCCGCCCCCACCGGCCGCGCCGCCAAGCGGCTCGCCGAGCTGACCGGTGCCGAGGCGTCGACCGTCCACCGTCTGCTGGAGCTCAAGCCCGGCGGGGACGCGGCCTACGACCGGGACCGGCCCCTGGACGCCGACCTGGTCGTGGTCGACGAGGCCTCGATGCTGGACCTCCTGCTCGCCAACAAGCTCGTGAAGGCCGTACCGCCCGGCGCGCACCTCCTCTTCGTCGGGGACGTGGACCAGCTGCCCAGCGTCGGCGCCGGAGAGGTGCTCCGGGACCTGCTCGCCGACGACAGCCCGGTCCCGGCCGTCCGCCTCACCCGGGTCTTCCGGCAGGCCCAGCAGTCCGGCGTGGTCACCAACGCACACCGGATCAACGCGGGGCAGCAGCCCGTCACCGACGGCATGAAGGACTTCTTCCTCTTCGTGGAGGACGAGACGGAGGAGGCGGGCCGGCTCGCGGTCGACGTCGCCGCCCGCCGTGTTCCGGCCAGGTTCGGGCTCGATCCCCGGCGGGACGTGCAGGTGCTCGCGCCGATGCACCGCGGGCCCGCCGGGGCCGGGGTGCTCAACGGGCTGCTCCAGCAGGCCATCACCCCGGCCCGCCCCGGCCTCGCCGAGAAGCGGTTCGGCGGGCGGGTCTTCCGCGTCGGCGACAAGGTCACCCAGATCCGCAACAATTACGACAAGGGCGAAAACGGCGTCTTCAACGGCACCGTGGGCGTGGTCACCTCGCTCGATCCGGTCGACCAGCGCCTGACGGTGCTGACCGACGAGGACGAGGAGGTGCCGTACGAATTCGACGAACTGGACGAACTGGCCCATGCCTACGCGGTGACCATCCACCGTTCACAGGGAAGTGAATATCCCGCGGTGGTGATCCCCGTCACCACGGGGGCGTGGATGATGCTTCAGCGGAACCTGCTCTACACGGCGGTCACCCGCGCCAAGCAGCTGGTCGTCCTCGTCGGTTCGCGCAAGGCGATCGGGCAGGCGGTGCGCACGGTGTCGGCAGGTCGGCGCTGTACGGCACTGGACTTCAGGCTTTCAACGGGCCGCCTCGCAAAAAATGATCGATCAAATGAGTCGTGAAGGTCACAAGGCACTTCCAGATGGGGAGACAAGGGGGCAGGATGAGCAGGTTGGCGGCACTGAGTGCCGCCAATAGGCCCAATGGTCGACCCCGAGTGCACTCTCCTGAGCCAAATGGGGGATGGTAGAGACAGTCAGGGCACCTCGAAGATGAGGCACTACGTCGGTGAGGGAAGACGTGAGCGACAACTCAGTAGTACTGCGGTACGGCGACGGCGAGTACACCTACCCGGTGGTCGACAGCACCGTCGGCGACAAGGGCTTCGACATCGGGAAGCTCCGGGCCCAGACCGGTCTCGTGACCCTGGACAGCGGCTACGGCAACACCGCTGCCTACAAATCCGCCGTCACCTACCTCGACGGCGAGGCCGGCATCCTCCGGTACCGCGGCTACCCGATCGAGCAGCTGGCGGAGCGCTCCACCTTCCTCGAGGTGGCGTACCTGCTGATCAACGGCGAGCTGCCCACCGTGGACGAGCTCACCACGTTCAAGACCGAGATCACGCGGCACACCCTGCTGCACGAGGACGTCAAGAACTTCTACCGGGGCTTCCCGCGTGACGCCCACCCGATGGCCATGCTGTCGTCGGTCGTCTCGGCGCTGTCCACCTTCTACCAGGACAGCCACAACCCGTTCGACGAGAAGCAGCGCGACCTCTCCACGATCCGCCTGCTCGCCAAGCTTCCGACCATCGCCGCGTACGCGTACAAGAAGTCGGTCGGCCACCCGTTCGTCTACCCGCGCAACGACCTCTCCTACGTGGAGAACTTCCTGCGCATGACGTTCTCGGTGCCCGCCCAGGACTACGAGCTGGACCCGGTCGTCGTCTCGGCCCTGGACAAGCTCCTGATCCTGCACGCCGACCACGAGCAGAACTGTTCGACGTCGACGGTCCGGCTGGTCGGCTCGTCCCAGGCGAACATGTTCGCCTCCATCTCCGCCGGTATCTCGGCGCTCTGGGGCCCCCTGCACGGCGGCGCCAACCAGTCGGTGCTGGAGATGCTGGAGGGCATCCAGGCGAGCGGCGGCGACGTCGACTCCTTCATCCGCAAGGTGAAGAACAAGGAGGACGGCGTCCGCCTGATGGGCTTCGGCCACCGGGTCTACAAGAACTTCGACCCGCGCGCCAAGATCATCAAGGCCGCCGCGCACGATGTGCTCTCGGCCCTCGGCAAGTCCGACGAACTGCTGGACATCGCCCTGAAGCTGGAGGAGCACGCGCTCTCCGACGACTACTTCGTCTCGCGCAGCCTCTACCCGAACGTGGACTTCTACACCGGCCTGATCTACCGCGCCATGGGCTTCCCGACCGAGATGTTCACGGTCCTGTTCGCCCTCGGCCGGCTGCCCGGCTGGATCGCCCAGTGGCAGGAAATGATCAAGGAGCCGGGTTCCCGCATCGGCCGCCCGCGCCAGATCTACACGGGCGTCGTCGAGCGCGACTTCGTCCCCGTCGAGGAGCGCTGACCCGTCAGCCGAGGGGGCGCCGTCCAACACGGTGCCCCCGCCCCGGCGCAGCAGAAGGCGCCCTGGAGCACCGGTCCCCCCACGGGCCGGCGACCAGGGCGCCTTCCCGTGTCCCGGTGCGGATTCCCCCCACGGGATCCGGCCGGGCGCTCGGTGCGGCAGCGCCTGAATCGCTGCGTTGAGCACAACGGGCACCGCCCGCCGTACTACGTGTCGTGCTACCAGTGATGCGGTGCGATCTGCCGGGACCCGTACGGCACGGGAGGGCCGCTCAAAGCTTCCCGACGTACGTGCCCCGGCAACGCATCTCTGAGGAAGTCCCCCAAGACATCCCCAGATGCCAGGTCAGCGCCCCCCAAGACGCTTCTCTGACATCGCCAACTTAGACCTTCGAACCCCTTCGATGGTTACGTTCACATCACTGTGATCTGCGTCTCTTGCATATGTCCGATAGATGCGCAAGAGCCCCGATACAGCGATCGGAGCTCAAGCGTAAGGATGATGCGCGAGCCTTGTGAAGAGCTTATGTGAGGTGCGCGCCGGACTCCAGGGGGACTTCTACATCCAGCGCGGTGAAGAGTTGGCGGATCTCACCGGAAGGCGCGCAGCCGCAGGCTGTTGGTCACCACGAACACCGAGGAGAAGGCCATCGCCGCCCCCGCGATCATCGGGTTCAGCAGTCCGGCGGCGGCGAGCGGGAGCGCGGCCACGTTGTAGCCGAAGGCCCACCCGAGGTTGCCCTTGATGGTGGCGAGGGTGCGCCGGGACAGCCGGATCGCGTCCGCCGCCACCCGCAGGTCCCCGCGCACCAGCGTCAGGTCGGCGGCCTCGATCGCCGCGTCCGTCCCGGTGCCCATCGCGAGCCCCAGGTCGGCGGTGGCCAGCGCCGCCGCGTCGTTGACGCCGTCGCCGACCATGGCGACCGTCCGCCCCTCGGCCTGCAGCCGCCGTACGACCGCCACCTTCTCCTCGGGCAGCACCTCCGCGAACACGTGGTCCGGGTCGATCCCGACGGCCCGCGCGACCGTCTCGGCCACCGGCCGGTTGTCCCCGGTCAGCAGGACCGGCGTCAGCCCGAGCGCGCGCAGCTCGCGCACCGCCTCGGCGCTGGACTCCTTGACCGCGTCGGCGACCGCGAGGACCCCGCGGGCCGCCCCGTCCCAGCCGACCAGGACCGCCGTACGGCCCTCCCGCTCGGCCCTGGAGCGCGCCGCGGCCAGCTCCTCGGGAACCGGGCCGGTGATCTCGGCGAGCCGCCCCACGGCCACCTCGCGGCCTTCCACCCGCCCGCGGACGCCCCGCCCGGGGACGTTCTCGAAGTCCTCGACCCCGGGCAGCTCCCCGACCCGCTCGCCGGCCCCCGCGGCGATCGCCCGCGCGACCGGATGCTCGGAGGCGTGTTCGACGGCGCCCGCGAGCCGCAGCACCTCGTCCTCGTCGGCGCCCTCGGCGACGTACACCTCCTGCAGGCTCATCCGCCCGGAGGTCACCGTCCCGGTCTTGTCGAGCACGACGGTGTCGACCCGGCGCGTGGACTCCAGCACCTCCGGGCCCTTGATCAGGATGCCGAGCTGCGCGCCCCGCCCGGTGCCGACCATCAGCGCGGTCGGCGTGGCCAGGCCCAGCGCGCAGGGGCAGGCGATGATGAGCACCGCGACGGCGGCCGTGAACGCGGCGGCCGGGTCCCCGGTGACGCCCAGCCAGACCCCGAAGGTGCCCAGCGCGATCAGCATGACGACGGGCACGAAGACGGCGGAGATCCGGTCGGCGAGCCGCTGCACCTCGGCCTTGCCGTTCTGCGCGTCCTCCACCAGCCGTGCCATCCGGGCCAGTTGGGTGTCCGCGCCGACGCGGGTGGCCTCGACGACCAGCCGCCCGCCCACGTTGACGGTCGCCCCCGTGACGGTGTCGCCGGCGCCCACGTCCACCGGTGCCGACTCGCCGGTCAGCATCGAGGCGTCGACCGCCGAGACGCCCTCGACCACGGTCCCGTCGGTGGCGATCTTCTCGCCGGGCCGTACGACGAACAGGTCGCCGACCGCCAGGGACCCCGCCGGGACCCGCACCTCGCGGCCGTCGCGCAGGACCGCCACGTCCTTGGCGCCCAGTTCCAGCAGGGCCTTCAGGGCCGCCCCCGCCCGGCGCTTGGAGCGCGCCTCCAGGTAGCGGCCGAGCAGGATCAGCGCGACGACCCCGGCGGCGACCTCCAGGTAGATGGAGGACGCGCTGTCCGTGCGCGAGACCGTGAACCGGAACTCGTCGTGCATGCCGGCCATGCCCGCGTCGCCGAAGAACAGCGCCCACAGCGACCAGCCGAACGCGGCGAGCGTGCCGACCGAGACCAGCGTGTCCATGGTGGCCGCGCCGTGCCGGGCGTTGGTCCAGGCGGCCCGGTGGAAGGGCCGGCCGCCCCAGAGGACCACCGGCGACGCCAGGGTCAGCGACAGCCACTGCCAGTTGTCGAACTGCAGCGCAGGGACCATCGCGAGCAGCACCACCGGGGCGGCGAGCAGCGCGGAGACCAGGAGGCGGTGGCGCAGCCCGGCGAGTTCGGGATCCGGGCCGGATGCGGCGTCGGACGCGTTGCCGGACGTGGCGTCCGGCTCCGGCCGGGCCGGCTCCGGGGGTGCCGGTTCCTCGGCCGTGTACCCGGTCTTCACGACCGTGGCGACCAGGTCCGCGACCTGAACCCCCTGGGGGTATGTGACCTTCGCCTTCTCGGTCGCGTAGTTCACGGTGGCCGTCACGCCGTCCATGCGGTTGAGCTTCTTCTCGACGCGGGCGGCGCACGAGGCGCACGTCATGCCGCCGATGAGCAGCTCGACCTCGGCCGTGCCGGCCGTGCCGGTGGTCGGAGGCGGCGGGGCTATGGATGTCCTCGCGGTGGATGCGGTGCCGGTGGTGCTGGTGGTCATGTCCGGACTCCAGACAACGGACCGGACCGTACGGATCCAGTATCAGCTGGTCGGCACGGCCCGGCGGAGAGATGTGTGTCAGACGTGCGTACTGCTGCGCGGGGTTCTCAGACGCGGCCGACGAGCTCGAAGCCCGCCTCGTCGACGGCGGCGCGGACCGCCTCCTCGTCGAGCGGGGCGGCGGACACGACCGTGACCTCACCGCTGGCCGCGACGGCCGTCACCGAGCTGACGCCGGGCAGCTCGGAGATCTCTGCGGAGACGGAACCCTCGCAGTGTCCGCAGCTCATCCCGGTCACCTTGTAGACGGCGGTCACGGAGCCCGAAGTGTCGGTCTGGGCGGTCATGTCGTTCTCCTCGTCGTGGCGGGTGGGGCCGATGGGGCCCAGGAGGGGGCCCCACTCTGTTCACACTATACCCCTAGGGGGTATTTCTCCAAGAGGGGTCCCGGCGCGCCAGCGAGCCCACCCAGGCCACCCCCGCCAGGGAGACGAGTATCAGCAGGCCCACCGAGAACAGCGTGAAGAGGTGCTCCTGTGCCGTGGTCGGGTGCGGGATGTACCCCTCGGCGAACAGCTCCCTGTGCACTCCGGTACCCACCAGACGGGCCACCAGCCAGATCGCCACGCCGTGCGTGGAGTCCCACAGGGCGTGCAGCAGGGCGACGCCGAGGCAGCTGCCGGCCACCTGCGCGGTGAGCCGGAAGCGGCCGTTCGGGCGACGGGAGGCGAGCAGGGCGGCGCCCGCGATCGCGGTCCACAGGCCGTGCCCGAACGGGGCCAGTACGCCGCGCAGGATCTCCGTCTCGAGCAGCGCCCGCAGGTCGATGCCCTCGGTGGAGACGGCGGCGTTGAACGCGTACCCGGAGCTCTCCAGGGCCGCGAAGCCGAAGCCGACGGCCGCGCCGAGCACCAGTCCGGCCCGTACGCCGCGGATCCCGGGCAGCCGGCGCAGGACGAACACCAGCGCGCCGAGCTTCACCGCCTCCTCGATCAGGCCGACGCAGACGAACATCCCCCAGGACGGGCGGACGAGGTAGGACTCCATCACCGAGGCGCCCAGCACCCCGAGCGTGCCGCCCGTCAGGAAGCAGCCGAGGATCGCGCTGACGCCGAGGTCGCGGCCGTGCCGCTCGTAGGCCCACAGGACGAAGACGACCGGGACGAGGAAGCTGCCGAGCAGGATCAGCGTCGGCAGCAGCGTGGTGTTCCCCGTCGCGTACGTGACCACCGCGGTCAGCGCCCACAGGGCGAGCCCGCCCCCGAGGCAGCGCTTCCACAGGCCCGCGCGGATCCGGGGGTACGGCGGGGGCGGCTGCTGCGGACCCGGGATGCGGGCCTGCGGCCGGCCGGGGGGCGGAGAGTGGGTCACGGCGGGTCCCCTCGTGCTCCGGCGGACGCGGTGGCGCTCACCGGAACCGGTCGATTTACCCGAACTTTAGGCAGAAGCCCGGCATGTCGCAGTCCGGGAGTGGCGGGGGAGTGGCCGCCGCCCGGGCCGACGCGCGGGGCGCCGCTCAGGGGCCGACCCGCCCGGACGCAGAACCCGGCACATACCCGCGCCCACCGGGCGGCGCGCGCGTGCCCCCGACGACGCCGCCGGGCGTGTGGGGACGGGGCGGCTTGGAGGAGTGAGGGTGCGGGGCTGGCTCTGGTCCGGGTCTGTGGCCGTCGGGTGGCGTGGGCATGCCCTAGGTGACGCCGCCGGGCGTCTTGGGGCGGGGCGGCTTGGGGGGAGGGAGAGCACGGCGCTGGCCCTGGTCCGGGCCTGGGACAGTCGGGGCGGCGGCGTCCGCGGCTTCGGCGCTGCCGCCGGGCGCGTCCGGGCGTACGCGCCCGGCGGCGGGCCCGAAGCCGGCGCGGGTGTCCCGGCGGGGGAGCGTGGAGTCGGGTGGGCGGTTGCTGCCGCGCGGGCGCGACCGGCCCCCTCGTTACGGGGCGGGGGTGGTCAGCCCTGTGCGACCTGCGCGTTCCGGACGCGGCAGCGCCTACCCTTCGCGCAGTCCCCGAAAGGAGCACGCGCGTATGCGAGCCGTCGTCTTCGAGAACTTCCGCGGCCCCGCCGAAGTGAGGGAGGTCCCCGATCCGCGCCCGGCGCCCCACGGTGTGGTCGTCCGGGTGGAGGCCACCGGTCTGTGCCGGTCCGACTGGCACGGCTGGATGGGCCACGACCCCGACATCACGCTTCCGCACGTACCGGGCCACGAACTCGCCGGCGTCGTCGAGGCGGTCGGCGCCGGGGTGACCGGCCGGCGCCCCGGCGACCGGGTCACCGTCCCCTTCGTCTGCGCCTGCGGCACCTGCCCGTCCTGCGCGGCCGGCGACCAGCAGGTCTGCGAGCGCCAGACCCAGCCCGGCTTCACCCACTGGGGCTCCTTCGCCCAGTACGTGGCGCTGGACCACGCGGACGTGAACCTGGTGGCGATCCCGGAGGACATGTCGTACGCGACGGCCGCCTCCCTCGGCTGCCGCTTCGCCACCGCCTTCCGCGCGGTGGTGCAGCAGGGCAGGGCCGCGGCCGGGGAGTGGGTGTCGGTGTACGGCTGCGGAGGCGTCGGCCTGTCGGCGGTGATGATCGCGGCGGCCTGCGGAGCGCGGGTCGTGGCGGTCGACGTCTCGGCCGGGGCGCTGGACCTGGCGAGGGAGTTCGGCGCCGCCCACTGCGTGAACGCGGCGGACACCGGGGACCCGGCAGCGGCCGTCCGCGACCTCACCTCCGGCGGCGCACACCTGTCCCTGGACGCCCTCGGCTCCCCGGCCACCGCCGCCGCCTCGGTCAACTCCCTGCGCCGCCGCGGCCGGCACGTCCAGGTGGGCCTGCTGCCGTCCCCGGAGGGCACCACACCGGTACCGCTGGCCCGGACGATCGCCCTGGAACTGGAGCTCCTGGGCAGTCACGGCATGGCCGCCCACGCCTACCCCGCCCTCCTCGACCTGGTCGCCGCCGGCACCCTCCGCCCCGACCTCCTGACCGCCAGGACGATCACCCTGGACCAGGCCCCGCGGGCCCTGGCGGCGATGGACACGGCTCCGGCCGCGGGCGTGACGGTCGTCGAGCCCTGGTCCTGACACGCACGCGCCCCGCCGTTTCGACGGGCGGGGCTCCTGCGCGGGGGAGTGGTTCAGAGGTCTCTGCGGCCCCGGTTGCCCGGCCGGGAGGCGACCCAGGCGCGCACCGTGTCCGCGTACCAGTAGGGCTTGCCGCCCTCGACATGGTCGGGCGGCGGGAGCAGCCCGTGTTTTCGGTAGGAGCGGACGGTGTCGGGCTGCACGCGGATGTGCGCAGCGATCTCCTTGTACGACCAGAGCCTTCGGTCGGTCATGGGACGCACCTCCCTGCGCGCACCGCGGGGGCGACCGGAGGCGGTCACCGGGGGGAACCGGGCGCGGCGCTGGCGATCAAAGCCTGTGCCCGGTGAACGACGCAGAGTGACTGTCCGCAAGCGGCTGTCGTTCTGGTGTGACCGACAACCCGCGTATGCGTGACATGTGTGACAGAGCGGGGGCGGTTGTGACAGAGCCGGGGCAAAGGCGCACGCCGACTCCCCGGCGGGTCGGGTTGACACGGACCGCCCGGCCCCCGCCCTCCCGCACGTCTCGCATCCTGTCGTCCGAATGTCCGGACAAAGCATTGACACGACGTCCCGCGCAGGGCTACAAACCACGGGAGAGCCATGACGAAGGGATGCCGATGGCGTACGACCTGATCACCATGGGGCGGATCGGGGTGGACCTCTATCCGCTCCAGACCGGTGTCCCGCTCGCCCAGGTGTCGTCCTTCGGCAAGTTCCTCGGCGGGTCCGCGACGAACGTCGCGGTGGCCGCCGCCCGCCTCGGCCGCGGCACCGCCGTCATCACCCGCACCGGCGACGACGCCTTCGGCGCCTACCTGCACCAGGCGCTGCGCGACTTCGGCGTGGACGACCGCTGGGTCACCCCGGTCCCCGGGCTGAACACCCCCGTCACCTTCTGCGAGGTCTTCCCGCCGGACGACTTCCCGCTGTACTTCTACCGTCAGCCCAAGGCCCCGGACCTGGAGATCGACGCCCACGAACTGGACCTCGACGCCGTCCGGGACGCCGGGATCTTCTGGGTCACCGGCACCGGCCTGAGCGAGGAGCCCAGCCGCACGGCGACCCTCGCGGCCCTCGCCCACCGCGCCAAGTCGGGCACCACCGTCTTCGACCTGGACTGGCGGCCGATGTTCTGGGCGGACCCGGACGCGGCCCGCCCCTTCTACACCGAGGCGCTCAAGCACACCACCGTCGCCGTCGGCAACCTCGACGAGGTCGAGGTCGCCACCGGCGTCCGCGAGCCGCAGGCCGCCGCCCAGGCCCTGCTGGACGCGGGCGTCGAGGTGGCGGTCGTGAAGCAGGGCCCCAAGGGCGTCCTCGCCGTGAACCGCGACGGCGACCGCGCCGAGGTACCGCCGCTGCCCGTCGACGTCCTCAACGGACTCGGCGCCGGTGACGCCTTCGGCGGCTCCCTGTGTCACGGCCTCCTCGCCGGCTGGGACCTGGAGACGATCATGCGGCACGCCAACGCGGCCGGTGCCATCGTCGCCTCCCGCCTGGAGTGCTCCTCGGCGATGCCGACCGCCGAGGAGATCGCCGCCGCGCTCGCCGCCGGAGCGGTGCGGTGAGGGCCGGCCGCGTCACCGGCGCCCACCGCGAGGGCGGCGCCCCCGCCAAGGAGACGACCGTGGACATCGCCGCCCTCGTCCACACCCGTACCCACCACCCCGAGGCGATCGCCGAGGCGGCCGCCCGGCGCTCGCGCCGTCCGCTCCTCAACGAGGACGGCAAGCTGATGATCGTCGCCGCGGACCACCCGGCCCGCGGCGCGCTCGGCGTCGGCGGCGACCGGCTCGCCATGGCCAACCGCGCCGACCTCCTGGAGCGGCTGTGCCTGGCGCTGTCCCGGCCCGGCGTCGACGGCGTCCTCGCCACCGCCGACATCCTGGACGACCTGCTGCTGCTCGGCGTCCTGGACGGCAAGGTCGTCATGGGCTCGATGAACCGGGGCGGACTCCAGGGCGCCTCCTTCGAACTCGACGACCGGTTCACCGGCCACCGCGCCGAGGACATACAGCGTCTCGGGTTCGACGCCGGCAAGCTGCTGCTGCGCATCGACTACGACGACCCCGGCTCGCTCACCACGCTGGAGTCCACCGCGCGCGCCATCGACGACATGGCCGCGCGCCGGCTCCCCGTCTTCGTCGAGCCGTTCATCAGCCGCCGCACCCCCGAGGGCAGGGTCAGCAACGACCTGTCCGCGGAGGCGGTCACCAGGTCCATCGCCATCGCCTCGGGCCTCGGCGGGAGTTCGGCCTACACCTGGCTGAAGGTGCCGGTCACCGCCGACCCGGACGACATGGCGCAGGTCATGGAGACGTCCACGCTGCCCGCCGTGCTGCTGGGCGGCGAGGTCGGGGACGACCAGGACGGCGCCTACGAGAAATGGCGCGGCGCCCTGCAACTGCCCACCGTGCGCGGCCTGGTGGTCGGCCGTTCACTGCTGTACCCGGCGGACGGCGACGTGGCCGCCGCCGTCGACACCGCCGTCGGACTCCTGTGAGGGCGAGAAGATGACGACCAACGAGCTGCATCTCACCAAGGGTTCGACCGCGAACGCCCAGTACGCGCTCGACATCGACCCCAAGCGGGCCGGGTGGACGCACAGCAGCCTGCGGATCGTCGAACTGGCCCCTGGTGGAACGCATTTGTTCACCACCGGGGACAGCGAATGGATCGTGCTTCCGCTCCAGGGCGGTTGTACGGTGCGAACAGAGGGACAAGAGTTCCAGATCCTGGGCCGGGAGAGCGTGTTCGGCGGAGTCTCGGACTTCGCGTACGCGCCCCGGGACGCCCAGGTCCAGATCGCCTCCGGCGCGGGAGGCCGCTTCGCCCTGGCAGGAGCGAAGTGCGAGCGACGACTCCCCGCCCGCTACGGCCCCGCGCCGGAGGTCCCCGTCGAAGACCGCGGCAGCGGCACCAGCGCCCGGCAGGTGCGCAACTTCGCCTCCGCGGACGCCTTCGACTGCGACAAGCTGATCGCCGTCGAGGTGGTCACGCCCGGCGGCAACTGGTCCTCGTACCCGCCGCACAAGCACGACGAGCACCGGCCCGGCGAGGAGTCGGAGCTGGAGGAGATCTACTACTTCGAGATCGACGGACCGAACGGTATCGGGTACCAGCGCGTATTCCCCTCCCGTGAGGGCGGTACGGACGTCCTCGCCGAGGTCCGCTCCGGCGACGCCGTGCTCGTTCCCGACGGATGGCACGGCCCGTCGATCGCGCAGCCCGGGCACGACATGTACTACCTGAACGTCATGGCGGGGCCGGGCGCGACGCGGGAGTGGCGGATCTGCTTCCACCCGGACCATCTGGAGGGTTACCGATGACGATTCGGCTGACCGTCGCGCAAGCGCTTGTCCGCTTCCTCGCCGTCCAGTTCACCGAGCGGGACGGCGAGCGCCGCCGCCTGATCGGCGCCACCTGGGGCATCTTCGGCCACGGCAACGTGGCCGGCCTCGGCCAGGCACTCCTGGAGTACGCGGACGACATGCCGTACCACCAGGGCCGCAACGAACAGGCCATGGTGCACGCGGCGGTCGGCTACGCGCGTCAGTCGAACCGTCTCGCCACACACGCCGTCACCACCTCCATCGGCCCCGGCGCCACCAACCTGGTCACCGGCGCCGCCCTCGCCACCATCAACCACCTCCCGGTCCTGCTCCTGCCCGGCGACGTCTTCGCCGCCCGCCCCGCCGACCCGGTCCTGCAACAGCTCGAAGTCCCGTACGCGGCCGACGTGTCCGTGAACGACACCCTGCGCCCGGTGTCGAAGTTCTTCGACCGCATCAACCGCCCCGAACAGCTGATCCCCTCCGCCCTCGCCGCCATGCGGGTGCTCACCGACCCCGTCGAGACCGGCGCCGTGACCCTCGCCCTCCCGCAGGACGTCCAGGCGGAGGCGTACGACTGGCCCGAGGAGTTCTTCGCCGAACGGGTGTGGACCGTACGACGACCCGCCGCCGACCGGGCCGAACTCGCCGCGGCGGTGACGGCGATCAGGAACGCCCGCCGCCCCGTGATCGTCGCCGGCGGCGGCGTCCACCACAGCCGGGCCGAAGCGGTGCTCGCCGACTTCGCCGAGGCCACCCGTATCCCGGTCGCGTCCACCCAGGCGGGCAAGGGCTCACTGCGCTGGGACCACCCGCAGGACGTCGGCGGAATCGGCCACACCGGCACCGCCACGGCCGACGAACTCGCCCGCACCGCCGACCTGGTGATCGGCGTCGGCACCCGCTACACCGACTTCACCACGGCCTCCGGCACCCTCTTCGAGAACCCGGACGTCCGCTTCCTGAACCTCAACATCGCACCCCACGACAGCCACAAGCTGGCCGGGCTGCCCCTGGTCGCCGACGCCCGCAGCGCCCTCACGGAGCTGCGCGGGGCCCTGGACGGCCACCGGACCGCCGACTCCTACGTCACCGAGTACACCGAGGACAAGGAGCGCTGGGAGCAGCGCGTCGACGCCTGCTACGAGGCCGACGAGCCCGACGTCCGGCCGACCCAGCCGCAGATCCTCGGCGTCCTCGACGCCCTCGTCGACGAGACCGACGTGATCGTCAACGCGGCCGGCTCCCTCCCCGGCGACCTGCACCGGATGTGGCGGACCCGGTCGCACGACCAGTACCACCTGGAGTACGGCTACTCGTGCATGGGCTACGAGATACCGGCCGCCATCGGGGTGAAACTCGCCGCGCCGGAGCGCACCGTGTGGGCGCTGGTCGGCGACGGCACGTATCTGATGATGCCGACCGAGATCGTGACCGCCGTCCAGGAGGGGACTGCCATCAAGGTGCTGCTGGTGCAGAACCACGGCTACGCCTCCATCGGCGGCCTGTCCGAGTCGGTGGGCGGCGAGCGGTTCGGCACCGCGTACCGCCTCCCCTCGGACGACGGGGCGCTCACCGGCGCCCCGCTGCCCGTCGACCTCGCCGCCAACGCGGCCAGCCTCGGTATGCGGGTGCTGCGCGCGAAGACCGTACGGGACCTGCGCGCGGCGCTGGCCGAGGCGCGGGCCGCCGACGCTCCCACATGTGTCTACGTCGAGACGCAAACGGCAGACACTGTGTCGGGCCCGCCTCCGGCGCAGGCCTGGTGGGATGTACCCGTGGCCGCGACCGCGACCCGAGCCGCCGCGGTCAAGGCACGTGAGCTCTACGAACGGCACGTCTCGACCCGACGCCGCCATCTGTGAAGGAGTAACCGGTCATGACGAAGATCGTCAACCACTGGATCGGCGGCAAGTCCGTCGACGGCACGTCGGGCACCTTCGGGCCGGTCACCGACCCGGCCACCGGCGCGGTCACCACGAAGGTCGCGTTCGCGTCGGTCGACGAGGTCGACGCCGCGGTCGCCGCCGCCAAGGACGCCTACCTGAGCTGGGGCCAGTCCTCGCTGGCCAGGCGCACGGAGATCCTCTTCAGGTTCCGCGCGCTGCTCGACGCCAACCGGGACGCCCTCGCGGAACTGATCACCGCCGAGCACGGCAAGGTGCACTCCGACGCCCTCGGTGAGGTCGCGCGCGGCCTGGAGATCGTGGACCTGGCCTGCGGTATCAGCGTGCAGCTGAAGGGCGAGCTGTCGACGCAGGTCGCGAACCGGGTGGACGTCTCCTCGATCCGCCAGCCGCTGGGCGTCGTCGCGGGCATCACGCCGTTCAACTTCCCGGCGATGGTCCCGATGTGGATGTTCCCGATCGCCATCGCGTGCGGCAACACGTTCGTGCTGAAGCCGTCGGAGAAGGACCCGTCGGCGTCGATCAAGATCGCCGAGCTGCTGGCCGAGGCCGGGCTCCCGGACGGCGTCTTCAACGTCGTGCACGGTGACAAGGTGGCCGTGGACCGGCTCCTGGAGCACCCCGACGTCAAGGCGGTCTCCTTCGTCGGCTCCACCCCGATCGCCCGCTACATCCACACCACCGCCTCCGCCAACGGCAAGCGCGTGCAGGCCCTCGGCGGCGCCAAGAACCACATGCTGGTGCTCCCGGACGCCGACCTGGACGCGGCGGCCGACGCGGCTGTCTCCGCGGCCTACGGCTCGGCCGGCGAGCGCTGCATGGCGATCTCGGCGGTCGTGGCGGTCGGTGCGATCGGCGACGAGCTGGTGACGAAGATCCGCGAGCGCGCCGAGAAGATCAAGATCGGTCCCGGCAACGACCCGACGTCGGAGATGGGCCCGCTCATCACGGCCGTGCACCGGGACAAGGTGGCCTCCTACGTGACCGGCGCGGCGGCCGAGGGCGCGGAGGTCGTCCTCGACGGCACCGGCCACACGGTCGAGGGCTTCGAGGACGGCCACTGGATCGGCATCTCGCTGCTGGACAAGGTGCCGACGACCGCCAAGGCGTACACCGACGAGATCTTCGGCCCGGTCCTGTGCGTGCTGCGGGTGGACACGTACGAGGAGGGCGTGGCGCTGATCAACGCCTCCCCGTTCGGCAACGGCACCGCGATCTTCACCCGGGACGGCGGCGCGGCCCGCCGCTTCCAGCTGGAGATCGAGGCCGGCATGGTCGGCGTGAACGTCCCGATCCCGGTGCCGGTGGGCTACCACTCCTTCGGCGGCTGGAAGGACTCGCTCTTCGGCGACCACCACATCTACGGCAACGACGGCACGCACTTCTACACCCGCGGCAAGGTCGTCACCACCCGCTGGCCCGACCCGGCGGACGCCCCCGCGGGCGTCGACCTGGGCTTCCCGCGCAACCACTGAGCGTGATCGCCTGACCCCGTCGGGGCCGTCCGGATTCCGGACGGCCCCGACTTTTTTTGGCGGCTCACCTTCGGTTCTCGTTTCCATGGGAGGAAACGGGTGACTTAAGTACTTTGCGTTCACTACCTTCGAAAGCAAGGTTATGCGGCGAACAGTCTTGATGATTGCGACGTTGGGGGATTCAACCCTAAGAAAGTGATGTGGCACGGCTTGCTTTAAGGCTGCGGAATCCGAAGGTAAACAGCCATTGACGCCATGGTTTTCGTCGGGGTTCCATGCAGCGCAGCCCAACCGCCGGAGGCATCCGCACAAGTCGATCGGAACCGCCGCATGACCGACACGCTCCGCCCTGTCGACACCGCCGTCACCGAGGCGCCCGACAGCCCCCAGACGCTCAAGCGCTCCATCGGAGTGGTAGGCGGCACCCTACTGACCCTCTCCTGCGTCACCCCGGCCTCCACGCTCTTCGTGGTCGTTCCCGACCTGTTCGGCACCCTCGGCACCGCCACCGCCCTCACCATCGCCATCGGCTCCCTCCTCTGTATCGCCGTGGCGTTCTGCTACTCCGAGCTCGGCACGCTCATCCCGAGCGCGGGCGGCGAGTACGCGATGGTCTCCACGATGGCGGGCCGCCTCGCCGGCTGGCTGGTCTTCGTCCTCTCCCTGCTCGTCGTGATGATCGTGCCCCCGGTGATCTCGATGGGCACGGCCGACTACCTGGCGCCGATCGTCCACCTCGACCCGGCCATGACCGGCGCGGGCGTGATGCTGCTCGCGACCCTCGCGGGCCTGCTGGACCTGCGCGCGAACGCCTGGATCACCGGCATCTTCCTGGTCCTCGAGGTGATCGCGGCCGGCGTGGTCGCCGTCCTCGGCTTCTCCCACAGCCACCGCGGGGTCGGCAGCCTCACCTCCCTCCAGGTGGCGGACGCCGGCGGCCACACCACGACCGTCACCGCGATGCTCGTCGTCTCCGGCCTCGCCATCGCCCTCTTCGTCACCCAGGGCTTCTCCACCGCGGTCTACCTCTCCGAGGAACTGGAGGACCCGCGCCGCAACGTCGCCCGTACGGTCCTCGCCACCCTCGCCATCTCCACGGTGGTCATCCTCGTCCCGGTCGCCGCGATCACCATGGGCGCGACCGACCTCAAGGCCCTCACGGGCGGCGACATCAGCTCCATGGTCACCGCCTGGTCCAACTCCGCGGTCGGCACGTTCGTCAGCCTCTGCGTGGCCCTCGCGATCATCAACGCGGGCATCGTCATGGTCATCCAGAACTCCCGCGTCCTGTTCGCCTCGGCCCGCGACAGGGCGTGGCCGAACCCGGTCAACAGCGGCCTCTCCCGCCTCGGCCGCTTCGGCTCCCCCTGGGTCGCCACCCTCGCCGTCGGCGTCCCCGGCGCCCTGCTCTGCTTCGTCAACCTGGACACCCTGTACGGCGTGACGGGCGTGTCGGTGACGGGCATGTACCTCCTGGTCGCCGTCGCCGCGCTGCTGTCCCGCCGGGGCCACCACAAGCACACCCCCGCCTGGCGGATGCCGCTCTGGCCGGCGATGCCGGTCCTCCTCATCGTGGTGCTGGCGTACATCCTCACCCAGCAGGAGACGACGTACCTCCTGTGGACCGGCGGCATCACGGCGGCGGCCACCCTCTACTGGGCCTTCTACCTCCGCCCCCGCAAGAACACCCACTGGGTCGTCTCCATCCCCCAGGACGCCCAACCGTAAAGCCCCCGACTCGCCCTGTGCGCCGCTCCGCCGCGCGGGCGCGAGCAGCCCCCACCCACTGCCCAGCTCGGCACCGCCGGACTCCGCCGCGGCGGCTGATCGCCGTGGCGGCGGGAGGGGGTGGAGCGGCGGTGATCCGCGTGCGCCGGGGAGAGCGGCCGACCCAGGGGCGCGGGGAACTGCGCGAGCAACCCCCAGCAGCCCGCACGCATCCACTGCCCCACACGCGCCCCCGGCGGCCCCCCGGTGTACCGCGCCCGAAGTACACGGCGACGGGCCCCTACTCCTCGGGGATGGCCCGCTGTTCAGCCCACCGTCGGCATCCGTTGTCCGTCCGGCGCCGTACCGTTGAGGCATGGATCTTCGACTGCCCGCCTGGCGAGCCCTGCTCCGGCGGCCGCGACGGCTTCTGCCCGCCGCGGCCGCCGTCGTGGTGCTGGTCGGCGCCGGCACCTGGACGGCCGTCGCCGCCTCCGACGACACACCGGCGGTGCGCCGTACCGACAGGGTGATGGCGGTGGACGGCGTACGCCTGGACACCTCGTTCTTCACCACGCCCGGCACCGCCCGCCGCCCCGCGGTCCTCCTCGCCCACGGCTTCGGCGGCAGCAAGAACGACATGCGCGCCGAGGCCGAGGACCTCGCCCGGGACGGCTACGCGGTCCTCACCTGGTCCGCCCGCGGCTTCGGCAGGTCCACCGGACAGATCGGCCTGAACGACCCGAAGGCCGAGGTCGCCGACGTCTCCCGGCTCATCGACTGGCTGGCGAAACAGCCCCAGGTACAGCTCGACAAGCCCGGCGACCCGCGCGTCGGCATGGCAGGCGGCTCCTACGGCGGAGCCATCTCCCTCCTCACCGCCGGCCACGACGACCGCGTCGACGCCATCGCCCCGTCGATCACGTACTGGAACCTCGCGGACGCCCTGTTCCCGGACGGCGTCTTCAAGAAGCTGTGGGCCGGCATCTTCTTCAACACCGGCGGCGGCTGCGCGAAGTTCGAGCCCGCGCTGTGCGCGATGTACGACCGGGTCGCCGAGTCGGGCACGCCGGACGCCGCCGCCGTCAAGCTCCTCGAAGAGCGTTCACCGTCGGCCGTCGGCAGCCGCATCAAGGTGCCCACCCTGCTCTTCCAGGGCCAGACCGACTCCCTGTTCACCCTCTCCCAGTCGGACGCGGCGGCGAAGGCCGTCAAGGCCAACGGCGCCCCCGTCGACGTCGACTGGATCGCCGGCGGCCACGACGGCGGCGACCTGGAGACCAGCCGCGTCGAGGCCCGCGTCACCTCCTGGTTCGACCGGTACCTCAAGGGCGACAAGGCCACCGACACCGGCCCGGCCTTCCGGATCACCCGCACCGGAGGCGTCGACTCCACCAACGGCACCGCCCAGCTGCGCGGCGCGACCGCCGACAGCTACCCCGGCCTGGAGAGCGACCGGAAGGACATCGCCCTCAAGGGCGGTACCCAGCGCGTCCAGAACCCGGCCGGCGCCAGCCCGCCCGGCGTCTCCGCGCTGCCCGGCCTCGGCGGCGGCCTCGCCCAGCTCTCCTCCCTCGGCGTCGGCGTCTCCCTGGACTTCCCGGGCCAGTACGCCCGCTTCGACTCCGCCCCGACGGCCGACAACGTGCAGATCACCGGCACCCCGACGGCCACCGTCCACCTCACCTCGACCAGCGACGACGCCGTGCTCTTCGGCAAGGTGTACGACGTCGGCCCGGACGGCACCCAGCAGGTGCTGCCCTCCCAGCTGGTCGCCCCGGTCCGTGTCACGGGAGCGAGGTCCGGCAAGGACGTCACCCTCACCCTCCCGGCCATCGACCACGAGGTCCAGAAGGGACACCGCCTGCGCCTGGTCCTCGCCTCCACCGACCTCGGTTACGCCTCCCCGACCGCCCCCGCCACCTACACCGTCTCCCTGAAAAGCCCCCTGAGCGTGCCCACGGCACCGCAGGTGGACACCGCCGCCGCGGCACTGCCCGCCTGGGTGTGGTGGCTGCCGCTGGCCGGCGCGCTGGCCGCCCTGGCCCTGCTGTTCGGCGGCCGCCGCCGCACCGCGGGCCCGGCCCCCGCCCCGGAACTCGCCGCGGTCCCGCTCCAGATAACGGACCTGAGCAAGCGCTACGCGCGCTCCACCGACCGGTACGCGGTACGCGGCCTCTCCTTCCGCGTCGAACAGGGCCAGGTCCTCGGCCTGCTCGGCCCCAACGGCGCGGGCAAGACCACCACCCTGCGCATGCTGATGGGCCTGATCAAGCCCGACGACGGCGAGATAAGGGTCTTCGGGCACGCCATCCGCCCCGGCGCGCCCGTCCTCTCCCGGGTCGGCGCGTTCGTCGAGGGCGCGGGCTTCCTGCCCCACCTGTCCGGCCGGGAGAACCTGGAGCTGTACTGGCAGGCCACCGGCCGCCCCGCCGAGGACGCCCACCTGGAAGAGGCCCTGGAGATCGCGGGCCTCGGCGACGCCCTCGCCCGCGCGGTCCGCACGTACTCCCAGGGCATGCGCCAGCGCCTCGCCATCGCCCAGGCCATGCTCGGCCTGCCGGACCTGCTCATCCTCGACGAACCGACCAACGGCCTCGACCCGCCGCAGATCCGCGAGATGCGCGAGGTGATGATCCGCTACGCGGCGGCCGGCCGCACGGTGATCGTCTCCAGCCATCTCCTCGCCGAGGTCGAGCAGTCCTGCACCCACCTCGTGGTGATGGACCGCGGCCGGCTCGTCCAGGCCGGTCCGGTCGCCGAGATCGTCGGCTCCGGCGACACCCTCCTGGTCGGCACCGGCACCCCCGTCGAGGGACCGGTCGTGGAGAAGGTCGCCGCACTGCCCGGCGTCGCCTCGGTGACCCGCACCGACGACGGCCTGCTCGTCCGCATGGACCCCGGCGGCACCGCGTCACGCCTGGTCGCCGAACTCGTCCGCCTCGACGTGCCGGTGGCCTCGGTGGGCCCGCACCGCCGGCTCGAAGACGCCTTCCTGACCCTGATCGGAGGTTCCGCATGAGCACCGTCACCGAGAAGGCGGCGGTCGCCTCCGGCTACCGGGCGGGCCGCACCCTGCCGCTGCGCGTCGAACTGGTCCGCCAGTTCAAGCGGCGCCGCACCCTGGTGATGGGCGGCATCCTGGCCGTACTGCCGTTCGTGCTGCTCATAGCGTTCGCGGTCGGCGGGCAACCGGGCCGGGAGAACGGCCAGGTCACCCTCCTGGACACGGCCACCGCGTCGGGCGCCAACTTCGCCGCGGTCAACCTGTTCGTGTCGGCGGGCTTCCTGCTGGTCATCCCGGTCGCGCTGTTCTGCGGGGACACCGTCGCCTCCGAGGCCGGCTGGTCCTCCCTGCGCTACCTGCTGGCCGCGCCCGTGCCGAGGGCCAGGCTGCTGTGGTCCAAGCTGGTCGTCGCGCTCGGCCTCAGCCTCGCCGCGATGATCCTGCTGCCGCTGGTCGCCCTGGCCGTCGGCACCGCCGCCTACGGCTGGGGGCCGCTCCAGATCCCCACCGGCGGCGCCCTGGACACCGGCACCGCCGCCCAGCGCCTCGCCGTCGTGGTCGCGTACCTCTTCCTGTCCCAACTGGTCACCGCGGGACTCGCGTTCTGGCTGTCCACGAAGACCGACGCGCCGCTCGGAGCGGTCGGCGGCGCCGTCGGCCTGACCATCGTCGGCAACGTCCTGGACGCGGTCACCGCCCTCGGCCACTGGCGCGACTTCCTGCCCGCGCACTGGCAGTTCGCCTGGGCGGACGCCGTACAACCGCACCCCGAGTGGTCCGGCATGATCCAGGGCACCGCGGTGTCCGTGACGTACGCCCTCGTACTGTTCGCGCTGGCCTTCCGGGGCTTCGCCCGCAAGGACGTCGTCTCCTAGGTCACGCGGCCCGTGGCCGCTTCGAGACCCATCCGCAACGCGTCGTGGCGCACGTTTTGGCCCCCCCGCGCCGTCGGAGTCGGCAGAGAAGTCAGGCAGTCGACTCCGACCGGCACAGGGGGCGCACGATGGCACGACACCGGACCCGACGACAGGCGTACGGGGCACTGCTCGCCCTGACCACCGCGGTCACGCTGCTCCTGACGGGCTGCGGCGCGGACGAGAACCACACGAGCGACGGCCCGAACCGGGGCCTCGGCCTCCCGGCCCCGGCCCCCTCCCGGACACCGGACGACGACTCCGGCCGCCTCTCCACCTTCGCCCTCGACGTGGACACCGCCTCCTACGGCTACGCCCGCCGTACCCTCGCCGACGGCGGCCGTCCGGACCCCTCGACCATCCGTCCGGAGGAATTCGTCAACAGCTTCCGCCAGGACTACCGGACCCCCGCGGGCAACGGTTTCACGGTCACCGTCGACGGCGCCCGCACCGACCGCCCGAACTGGTCCCTGGTCCGCGTCGGCCTCGCCACCCGCCCCACCGACGACACCGGCGAACGCCCCCCGGCCGCCCTCACGTTCGTCATCGACGTGTCCGGCTCCATGGACGAGCCGGGCCGCCTCGACCTCGCCAGAAAGTCCCTGGACACCATGACCGACCGACTCCGGGACGACGACTCGGTGGCGATCGTCACCTTCAGCGAACACGCCCGGACCGTGCTGCCGATGACCCGCCTCGGCGGTCACCGCGCCGAGATCCACGACGCCGTCGACGGCCTGCGGGCCCTGTCCTCCACCAACCTCGGCGCGGGCGTCGAGACCGGCTACGCCACCGCCGTCAAGGGCCTGCGCGGGGACGCCGCCAACCGCGTCGTACTGATCTCCGACGGTCTCGCCAACGACGGCGAGACCGACCCGAACGCCATCCTCAGGCGCATCGACCACGACCGCCGCGCGTACGGCATCACCCTGTTCGGTGTGGGGGTCGGCAGCGACTACGGCGACGCGCTCATGGAACGCCTCGCCGACAAGGGCGACGGTCACACCGTCTACGTCTCCGACACCGCCACCGCGAACGACGTCTTCTGCCGTCAACTCCCGCGGAACATCGACCTGGTGGCCCGCGACGCCAAGGCCCAGGTCGCCTTCGACCCGCACACGGTCGCCGAGTCCCGCCTCATCGGCTACCAGGACCGCAGGGTCGCCGACGAGGACTTCCGCGACGACCACGTCGACGGCGGCGAGGTCGGCCCGGGCCACACGGTCACCGCCCTCTACGCGGTCCGCACCCACCCCGGCACGGACGGCCACCTGGCCACGGCCACGGTCCGCTGGCTGGACCCCACCACCCGCACCCCGCACGAGAACACGGGCTCGATGGAGACCGACGCCCTGCACGACTCGGTCTGGACGGCGTCCCCCCGCTTCCAGGTGACAGCGGTGGCGGCCTACTTCGCGGACGCCCTGGCGGGAGGCGAGTACGACATCCCGGGCAGCGTGAGCCTGAGCAGCCTCCAGGACCGCGCCACGACCCTGGCAAGGACGACGGAGGACAAGGACGTGGCGGACCTCGCGACGGCCGTCCGAGAGGCGAGCCGTTCCGACGCCGCGAGCTGAGGCGCCCCTTCGAGGGGCGCGGCGAACTGCGGCTGAGCACAGCAGAGGCGGCGGGCCACCGGAGGAACCGGTGACCCGCCGCCCGTGAAGCGTCCCGCTCAGCTGTTGCCGGTGCCGTTCGCGGAGAGCGCCGAGATGTCGTCCAGGATGTGCGACAGCGGCTCGTCGCCCTTGGCCTGGGTGGAGTTCTCGACGCACTGCTGGTTCTGCGGCGCCGACAGGACCGGCACGTCCTGGGCGACGCCGACGGCGACCGCACCGACCAGACCCTGCAGGTTCGCC
This sequence comes from Streptomyces sp. NPDC020958, assembly GCF_055562175.1. NCBI lineage: Bacteria > Bacillati > Actinomycetota > Actinomycetes > Kitasatosporales > Streptomycetaceae > Streptomyces > Streptomyces sp. NPDC020958. The sequence continues at coordinate 227,951 of NZ_JBVHFU010000014.1, forward strand.
TTGGCCGGGAGACCGATGCACGGCTTGTTCAGCGAGCCCTGGACCAGCGACAGCTGCGGGCTCTGGTCGCCGAACGTGGCCGAGTTGCCGAACTCCGACTTGGCGTCGTTGCCGCTGAAGGAGGTGGTGCCGTTGTCGTTGCCGGTGGCCAGGGCCTGGGGGGCGGCCGTGGCGGCGAAACCGGCGACGGTGACGGCGACAGCCGCGGTTGCCCACAGCTTCTTCATATTGGTTCCCTTTCGAAAGGCGGACTCCGGGGAGGAGCTGCGTGATCGTCAACGGCCGCGGCCCCGCCGGGGTTGCATGGTTTGCCCCATTCGGCGCAGCGCAGTCCGATCAACGGACCGGCGCCCTCGCAGGGGCCCGGAGAACTCCCGGTACTACTTGTTGCCCGTGCCGTTCGCGGACAGCGCCGAGATGTCGTCCAGGATGTGCGACAGCGGCTCGTCGCCCTTGGCCTGGGTGGAGTTCTCGACGCACTGCTGGTTCTGCGGCGCCGACAGGATCGGCACGTCCTGCAGGACGCCGACGGCACCGAGGCCGACCAGGCCCTGGAGGTTCAGCTTCGCCGGGAGGCCGATGCAGGGCTTGTTGAAGGAGCCCTGGATGAGCGCCATCTGGGGGCTCATGTTGCCGAACGTGGCGGAGTTGCCGAACGCCTGCTGGGCGTCGTTGCCGCTGAAGGAGGTGGTGCCGTGGTCGTTGCCGGTGGCCAGGGCCGGCGAGGCGGCGGCAGCGGAGGCGCCGACGACGGAGGCAGCGACAGCGGCGGCGGCCAGAACCTTCTTGATCACTTGTTCAGTTCCCTTCTGAGGACACCCCGTCCACCGGAGCGCACTGGTCAACTGAGCGCGCTGGGTTTGGTTGCTCCGCTTCACTCCAATGGCCCCCTGTCCGACAATCTCCCGAATTCGCGAACGGGTGACGTGCCGCTGCGTGCCGCAACCAATCCGGTCGGGGGCGGTTGATGCCGGACAGGAACGTCCGTCTTGGCCTGGAGCCAGGAAAGGAAAAGCGAAATGCTGAAGAAGGCAATGGCCGCGGCGGCGGTCGCCGTGTCCGTCGTAGGCGTGTCGGCGGCGGCAGCCCCCCAGGCGCTTGCCACCGGGAACGACCACGGCACCACCTCCGCCAGCGGCAACGGGGCCACCGAGACGTTCGGCAACCAGGTGACCAAGGGCAAGATGAGCCCGCAGGCCACCCTGGTCCAGAGCTCGCTCAACAAACTCTGCGTCGGCCTGCCGGTGAAGGCGAACGCCCAGGGCATCCTCGGCCTCATCGCCGCCGTCGGCGTGGCCCAGGACATCCCCGTCCTGTCCGCCCCGCAGAACCAGCAGTGCGCCGAGAACTCCACCCAGGCCAAGGGTGACGAGCCGGTCTCGCACGTCCTGGACGACATCTCGGTCCTCGCGGCCAACGGCGTCGCCAACCAGTGACCCCGGTCCCGAGAAGCCCGCCCGGGCGGTGCGCGTTCTTGCGCCGCCCGGGCGGGCTTTCGTCGTGTCCGGTGATTTCCGCTGTCAGCAGAAGCGTTTCCTCTCTTTGTGTCAATTCTCGGAGTGCGTTCGAGTGAATTGACCGGCGGCGCGCGTTCCTCAGTTTCTTCGGCTGTCTATTCCTCGTTCTACAGCCTGCCGGTCATGGTGCGAGCCGTTCATGCTGTGCTCGCTCGGTTTCTGCCGACATACGGGCATGACCGCAGAGAAGGGAAAGTTCATGAAGAAGACCGCTGCTGTGGTCGCCGGCGCGCTCCTGGCGCTGGGCGGTGCCATCCCCGCCTTCGCCGGCGCCGGTGCGGAGGGCGCCGCCGCCAACTCTCCGGGCGTTGTCTCCGGCAACGTGATCGAGGTTCCGGTCCACGTCCCGGTCGAGGCGTGCGGCGACACCGTCGACGTCATCGCGCTGCTCAACCCGGCGTTCGGCGCCACCTGCGCCAACAGCTGACGTCGTCACTCAGCTCACCAGCCTCCCGGCTGTCACGGCCGGCCTCGGATCGTCGATCCTTCGCATCTGCGTTCCGAGGCCGGCTTTCCCACTTCTTCAAGCAGGAAGACCACGAGATTGCGACAGACCCTCAGCAGGGGGATGCTCGCGGCCGCCGCCGCGACGGGCATCCTGTCCCTGTACGGCAGTCCCGCGCTCGCGGGCACGGACGCGACCGGGGCCGCAGCCGGCCCGCCGGGTGTCGTGTCCGGCAGCGACTCCCACGGACCGGCGAGCGTTCCGGCCGGTGCCTGCGGCAACTCCTGTGCGAACGGCTCGGGTTCGGAGGAGCACACCGCCGACCGCGCCGCCGAGAAGCCCGCCGCCCCCGAGGCCGCCGCTCCCGACCCGGCGGCCCACGAGAAGACCGACCGCGTCGAGGCCGCTCACGAGGCCGCCGCTCCGGCGGAGGCCGGTCGTGAGGTGGCCGACCGCGTCGAGGCCGCGGAGGAGGCCGCCCGCGCGGTGGCCGACCGTGCCGGGGCCGCTGCGGAGGAGGCCGCTCACGAGGCGGCCGACCGTGCCGAGGCCCTCGCCCGGGAGGTGTCGACCCCCGAGAAGGCCGGCCGCGCCGAGGCCGCCGCGGAGGAGGACGCCGGCATCAAGGCCGGTCATGGCGACTCGGGCGCCGGGAACCAGGCCGCCGGCACCACGGGCCACGGGTCCGAGGCCCCCTCCGGCAGCGAGTCCGGCACCACCCCGCCCGCCGCCGGCCGTGAGACAGCCCCGGCCTACGGCGACAAGGCGCCCACCGGCTACGGCGAGGAGACCCCGCCCGGCTACGGCGAGCAGTCCCCCTCCGCGTACGGCGATCACACCCCGCCCGCGTACGGCGAGCAGTCTCCGTCCCCGTACGGCGACCACACCCCGCCCGGCTACGGCGACCACACCCCGCCCGGCTACGGCGACCACACCCCGCCCGGCTACGGCGACCACACCCCGCCCGGCTACGGCGACCACACCCCGCCGCCGCACACCTCTCCGCCGCCGACCACGAAGCCGCCGACGTCACCTCCGCCGACCACGAAGCCCCCGACGTCGCCACCCCCGACCACGAAGCCCCCGACGTCGCCCCCTCCTTACACGCACCCGCCGAAGCCGCCCCACCACGGGCACCACCACCGGCCCACCCTGCCGCACACCGGCAGTACGGCCATGATCGCGACCTCGGCCGCCAGTGCCGCGCTGATCGCAGCCGGGGCGTTCCTGTTCCGCCGGGGCCGGGCCACATCGCGCCGGCCGTAGCGGGGACCGGGTGCCGGACGCCCCAAACGCCCGGCACCCGTCCGTCAGCTTCCCACCGCGGCCGGTGCGGATTCCCGTCGCCCCGCCGGGACACCCCGGCCCGCGCAGTACACGTACAAGATGCCAACCCGCCCCGGTGGCCCCCAGGTTGAACGCGAAGACCGGCCGTACCTCAGCAGCTGCCCGCCTTCTCGTCACCGGGTGCCCCGGAGAGTTCCCCGGCCGGTGCGGCGGCCACGGCGGGCTCGCCGGCCTGCCGGACCACGGGTGAGGGCGCGGTCCCCACCGGACCGGCCGCTCCGCGGCGCAGCCGCTCCAGGAGCCGGCCGAGGAGCCGCTCCGTCACATGGCGCCCCCACAGCGCCCACATCGCCAGGGCCGGCCCCCGGTCGTCCGCGGCGCTCCAGGCCAGTTCCCGGCCGCCCGGCGCCGGGCGCAGCGCGCTCAGCGGCGCGTAGTTCTCCACCACGAACGCCCGCCCGGCCAGCGGTGCCCCGGCCGCCAGCGGACGGTGGGTCAGGTCCAGGTGCAGGGCGCGTACGACGTCCAGCCCGGCGCTGTCGGCGAAGAGCCGGAACTGGGCGCCCGGCCGGGGGTTGAAGTCGAGCAGGTGGTAGCGGCCGGTGCTGCCGCAGCGCCGGAAGTCCAGGTCGAAGATGCCCCGGAAGCCCAGCTCGCCGATGAGCCGCTCGGCCAGCGTCTGGACCTGCGCGTTGGGCGTCCACCGGCCCACCGCGGTCAGTCCGGCGTCGCGCGGCCAGGACCGCTGCTTGCGGCCCGGCCCGCCCGCGCGCACCGCCCCGGTGCGGTCGGCGTACCCGTGGAAGAACCAGTCGCGGTCCGGGCCGGGCGGCAGGAACTCCTGGAGCAGCAGCCTGCTGCCCGCCTCCTCGGCCCGCAGGAACAGCTCCCGTGCCTCCCGCGCCGAGCGCACCACGACCGTGCTGCGCAGGCCGGACCCGGCCGGTACCAGCCAGGGCCGGCTCCACTTGGCGACCACCGGCAGCCCCAGCCGCCAGGCGGCGGCCGCCGCCTGCTCGGCGCTGCCCGGGACCAGCGTCCCGGGGTGCGGGATCCCGGCCGCCGCGCACACCTCGGCCAACTCCGCCTTGTCGGCGACACGTTCGGGCAGCGCGCCGGGCTGCCGCGGCAGCAGGTAGTCCGGCGCGAGATCCTCGCGGAACCGGCCCACCGCGATCGCGCTCGCGTCGTCCATCGGGATCAGCACCGCGGGACGGCCGATCCGCGCCGCCACCCGGCGCAGCACGGCCACGATCTCGGCGGCCGACGCACCCGGCGCCGGCGGCGGATGCAGCTCCCGTACGAACCGGGAACTGCGGACCGGACTTCCGGCGGAGTCGGCGACCACATGGACGTCGACACCGGCTCTGCCGAGTGAGCGCACGGCTCCGAGAGTGCCGTGGTGAAAGGGATTCCGGTCGATCCGCAGCAGCACCGCGGGGACCCGTACGTCCAGCAGGGACACGGACCTCTTCCTTCGCGTCGGTTCACCCGTGCGGGCTCCCGGGGCACCCGAAAGCCGCAGCCGCACTGGCGGAATTCATATTGATATGACTGAGTGTCAGTACCGGTGGAGAAAGGAGCGGTGATGGCTCCACAGCGCAGAAAGCGGCCCAGGTTCCGGTCGTCCCGTGTGGCCGTGGTCGCGGCGGCGGTCGTCGCCTCGGCGACCCTGACGGCCGGTCTCGGATTCGCCGCGGGGCCCGGGGTGGTGCGGGTCGTCCCCCCGACACCGGTCGCCACGCCCGTTCCGGCCGCCACCCCCACGACGTCCGTCCCGCCGTCGGCGGCTCCACTGCCGGTACCGGCCCGTCCCACGCCGTCCGGGCCCGGCCCCGTCCGGGCGGCCCCGCCCGCCTTCGGTGCGTTCCTCGACTCCGGGCCCCTCGGGGTGGCCCGTATGGCACAGCTGAGCAGCTGGCTGGGGGGCACCGAGCTCAAGGTCGCGCACACCTACCTGCCCGGCGACCGCTGGTCCGACATCGAGGGCGCCCCGGGCTTCCTGGACGTCTGGGCGCACTGGCGGCGGCAGCGGGCCGACCGGATGCTCGTCCTCAACGTGCCCATGCAGGAGCGCAACGAGGACGGCATCGGGGACGCCGAGGTCCGCTCGCTGCTGCGGCAGGGTGCGGCCGGCGCGTTCGACCAGCACTTCCGGGCCCTGGCCGAACGACTGGTGGAGCTGCGGGTGCCGGACACGGTCATCGTGCTCGGCTGGGAGATGAACGGCATCACCTACACCCATCGTTGCGGGCCGGACCCGGAGGCCTGGAAGAGGTACTGGAACCGGATCGTCGCCACCATGCGGGCGGTTCCGGGCCAGAGGTTCCGGTTCGACTTCACGCCGAGCCGGGGCCGGGACGCCGTACCGTGGACGCAGTGCTATCCCGGGGACGCCACGGTCGACATCATCGGCATGGATTCGTACGACCAGCCGACCGGGCTTTCCTTCGACGAACAGGTGCGGGAACCTTACGGACTCCAGCAGCACGTGGATTTCGCGAAGGCCCACGGAAAACCCATCTCCTATCCGGAATGGGGCCTCTTCCGCAATGGTGACGACCCCGAGTACATGCGGCGGATGCTCGCCTGGCTGGACGAGCACAAGCCGCTGTACAACACGCTGACCGACTACTGCCCGCACGGTGTCTGGCAGTGCTCGGCCAACCCGCGCTCCTCGCGGATCTACCGCTCGGAGCTGTTCGGCAGAACCGACACCCCGACACAGACACAGACCCCGGGACAGACACAGACCCCGGCCCCGGCAGGGACCCCGACCCCGGCACATACCCCGACGCCGGACGTCACCGCGAGCCCGACCCCGAAACCGGCCGTCACACCGGCGCCCGTGCCCACCGCCACGCCCTCGCCCGACTGCACCCTGATGGACCTGGGCGACTGGGTCGAGTACTGGCTCGGCGGGGAGCTCTGCATCGGCCTCGACTGGTGACCGCCCGCGCGGGACTAGTCCTGCCGGTGTTCCTTCCAACGACGCAGCACCTCCTTGACCCGCTGCCGGGCGGCGGCGTCGCACAGCGCCGCCGTCAGCAGCGGGGCGGTGCGCCGCCGGGCCAGCAGCAGCCGCTGGTTGACGACCGGCCGGGGCCGCCAGTGGTGCTTGTACGGCTCGTCACCGCGCAGCAGGCTCAGCGCGCCCCGTTCGCTGGTGCCGGTGTGCTGGGTGCAGGCGTCCAGCAGCATCACGGCCACGTCCGCCTTGTGCTCCCGCAACCGCGGATGCGCCCCGTACAGGTAGCCGCCGGCCAGGCTGGGCGACAGCAGGGTCAGGTCGACGGCGACCACCTCACCGTCCAGCCGGAACTCGGTGACCACCGCGTCCCCGGAACGCACCATCGGCCCCACCGAGCGCACCAGATGCTCCCGGAACCGGGGCTGGAGGTGCTCCGTGGTCACCTTCCGCCCCTGCCACTGGAGCCGGTGCAGTTCGAGCAGCCGACCGAGCGCCGCGTCGACGCCCTCCGGCGGGACGGCGGCCCGGCACACCCCGAGCGAGCCCAGCTTGCGCAGTTTGGCCCGCACCCGCTGGGCCTTGTTCGACGGCAGCCGGGTGACCAGTTCCTCCATCGACACCGCGGGCAGTTCCAGACAGAGCGAGTCGGGCACCTTCCGGCACGGTCCGCGCCAGCGGTCGTAGACCCGTTCCATCGCACCGCCCGGCCGCACCTCGCCGAAGTCGATCAGTGCCGTCCGGGCCGCCCGGCCCAGCTCCTGGGTGAGGGCGCCGACCGCCCGGCCGTCGTCGGCGTCGGTCAGCAGCACGTCCGCGTAGTCCGAGATCGCCCCGCCCAGCGGGACCAGCGCGGGCAGCGGCCGGTGCACCAGCATCAGCGGGGCCACGCCGACGAGCTCACCGCCGTGCCGGACCAGGACCAGCCGGAGCCGGCCCGGGACGCCGTAGGAGCGCCACCAGGAGTGCAGCCAGGCGTGGCTCTGGAACGGGGTGGCCGTGCCGCACCGCTGGTAGAGGCGGTCCCAGGCGGGGGCGAGGGCGGCGAAGGCGGCCTCGTCGGTGACGAGTTCGGTGGTGTGCGCGGCGAGCGTCCGGTGGGCCGTCGTCGTCACAGCTGGCCGTGTACGTCGGCGGCGACGGCCGGACCGGGGACGGAGGCCTGCAGCGCGGTCTCCTCCGGGCGGCGCCGGGGCCGCACCAGCAGGACCAGCCCGGCCAGCAGGCCGCCCGCGCTCGCGCCCACCAGAGCGGTCACCTTCGGCGACGCCGAGGTGGGCGCGGCCGGCTTCGAGGCGCGGGAGAACTGGAGCAGTTCGACGTGGGTGTCGGCCTTGGTGCCGTTCGCGTGCTGGGTGAGCGAGCGGGCCACCGCGTTGGCCATGTCGGCGGCCTGCAGGGCGTGCGGCGAGGTGGCGGAGACGGCGACCATCGGCGCGTCCGGCGAGGTCTCCGTCTGCACGCTCTGCCGCAGGGTGTTCACCGGCACCCCGGCCCACATCTGGGCGTCCGCGAGCACCGCGAGCTGGGTGGCGACCCGGCCGTAGGCCTGCGCGAAGCCCTGCGCGGTGGCGGTGTCGGACCCCTCGGTGGGGACGGCGATGACATAGCTGGTGGCCGTGTAGGTGGCCGGCTCGACCACGCCGTAGGCGCCGCCCAGCAGGCCGCCCGCGACGATCCCGGCCGCCAGCAGCGACCAGGGCGGCAGCTTGCGGGCGAAGGGGCGCGGTGCTCGGACGGGGTTCTCGGTCATGGCGTACTGACTCCCTGGGGTGTGGTGGCGAGTGCGGCCGCGTAGACGTCCATCAGCTGGGCGGCGCTGCGGGTGATGCAGTAGTGGCGGGCGGCGTCCGGCGCGGTGCGCGGACCGTGTCCGGCGGCCCGGGTGGCGGCGAGCGCCTCGGCGTAGGCGCCGGCCCCGCCGCGGACCCGGCGGGCGCGCGGGGCGGCGGCGGGCGGCAGGTCCTCGACGGCCGGGCAGGAGCTGTAGAGCACCGGCAGCCCGGCGGCCAGCGCCTCGACGACCGCGAGCCCGAAGGCCTCCTCGGCCGACGGCGAGACCAGGACGTCCATGGCGGCGGTGAGCGCCGGCAGGTCGGGGTCCTCGGGGCTGCCGGAGACGTACGGCCGCTCACCGGTGAACAGCACCCGGCCGGCGACCCCGGTGGCCTCGGCGAGCCGACGGAGCGCGTGCTCCTCGGGCCCCGCGCCCACCAGCAGCAGCCAGTGGTCGCGCGGGAGCCGGGCGAGCGCCCGGACGGCGACGTCGAACCGCTTGCCGGGTGCGAGCCGTCCGACCCCGCCGACGACATAGGCGTCCTCGGGGAGCCCGAGCCGGGACCGGGTGCGCTGCCGCACCGCCGGGTCGAAGCGGAAGCGCTCCAGGTCGATGCCGTTCGGGACGACCTCGATCCGCGGCCCCGGCACCCCCCACCGGCGCAGCCGCTCGGCGACGGTCGGGGTGACGGCGACCGTGGACCGGCCGAGCCGCTCGCCCGCGAGATACAACGCTCGCACGCCGGTGGTCAGTTCACGCCCCTCCAGCTGCGAGTCGCCGAGCGAGTGCTCGGTGGCGACGACGGCCCGGACCCCCGCGAGACGGGCGGCGATCCGCCCGTACAGGCAGGCCCGGTAGAGATGGGTGTGGACGAGGTCGTAGCGGCCCCGGCGGATGAGCCGGACCAGCCGGGGCAGCGCGGCCAGGTCCCGGTTCCCGGCCATCCCGAGATGCACCACCCGCACCCCGTCGGCGGCCAGTCCGCGCGCGACCGGCCCGGGGTTGGTGAGCGTGACCACGTCGCAGGGGACCGGCAGGTGCCGGAGCAGCAGCCGCAGTTGCTGCTCCGCGCCGCCGACCCCGAGTCCCGTGATGACGTGCAGCGCCTTCATTCACACCCCCTCCACCGGGCGCCGGCGCAGCCGGTGCAGCCGGTACTTCAGGAACAGGCGCAGCGCGTTGTCGTTCTGGCCGATGTGCAGGCGGGGCAGGGCGTGCACGCTGTTCAGGTCGCCGGGGTCGATGGCGCAGGCGTAGCCGTAACCGGCGTCCCGCACCGCGTCGACGGTGCGCCGGTCGACGGCGCCGTACGGGTAGCAGAAGCCCGCCACGGGTGCCTGGGTCAGGTCTTCCAGCAGGGCCCGGCTGCCCGCCACCTCGGCCCTGACCGTGTCGGCGTCCGCCCGGGTCAGGTCGACGTGGGTCAGCCCGTGCGAGCCGATCTCCACCCCGCTCGCCGCGGCCCGCCGGATCCCTTCGGCGGTGAGCAGCGGTCTGCGCCGGCCGAGGGGGTCCCAGGCGTTGTTGCCGCCGAGCCGGCCGGGCAGCACGAACAGGGTGGCGCCGCAGCCCCAGCGGTCGAGCAGCGGCAGGGCGTGGTCAAGGAAGTCGGCGTACCCGTCGTCGAAGGTCAGCCCCACCAGCCGGCGCCCCGCGCCGCGCGCCCGGGCGGCGAGCAGTTCGCCGACCGACACCCCGCGCAGCCCCCGCCGGCGCACCCAGCTCAGCTGTCTCTCCAGCCGTTCGGGGGTGACGGTGATCCGGTACGGGTCGTCGGAGCGGTCGCCCACGGAGTGGTACATGGCGACCCAGGGGACCGGGCCGGTGCGGGGCACGGCCTTCTCTGCGGACTCAGTGGAACACGGCATGCGCGAGCCTTCGGGTGACGGTGCCGACGGAACGGAGTGCGGAGGCGAAGCCCTGGGCGTCCAGGGCCCAGCCGAGGAGGACGAAGACGACGGTCACGGTCGTGACCCCGGCGGCCAGACCGGTCAGCGGATCCGCCGGGCGCCCGGCGGCGAAGGCCCCGACGACCGTCGCGACCACGGCGGCCCGCACCGGCCGGCTCAGCTCCGCCAGCACCCGCCGGGTGTGGATCGGGACGCTGCGCGGACCGGTGCCGGCCAGCAGCAGCACGGCGGTGACGGTGATACCGGTGGCGTTGGCGGCGGCGATGCCGGTGACGCCGTACCGGCCGACCGTGAGAGCGCCGATCCAGGAGGTCACGGCGATCCCGGCGACCATCGCGCCGACCGGGTACCAGGTGGCACGGCCCGCCGAGAAGTAGGAGCGGACCAGCGCGCCGACCATGGTCTGCCCGAGCAGCCCGAGCGCGTAGACCCGCATCACCCCGGCGGTCGCGGCGGTGTCCTCGGCCGTGAACGCCCCGCGCTGGAACAGCAGACGGATCAGTTGCGGCGCGCAGGCCACGACCACGGCGGTGCCGAGCAGCACGACGGCCGCGGCCACCGCGAGGTCCCGCTCCACCCGCAGCCGGGCCCGCTCGGTGTCGCCCTCGGCCAGCGCCCGGGCCACCACCGGGAAGGTGACCGTGCACAGCATCAGCGACATCGTCATCGGGATCTGCGCGACCTTCTGCGCGTAGTTGAGGTACGAGATGGCCCCGGACTCCAGGTGCGAGGCGAGGAACCGCTCGATCAGCACCTGCGACTGCCGGCACAGCGCGAAGAGCAGCACGGTGGCCATCAGCGTGACGTCCAGGGGCTGCGCCGCGGCGCCGGCGACCGCACCGGACGCCCGCGCCCCGTGCCGTAACTGCTTGACCAGGAAGGGAAGTTGTACGGCGGTCATCAGGACGCCGCCGGCCGCCACCCCGAACGCCGCCGACCGCACGCCCCAGTGGCCGCCGAGCGTGAACATCGCCGTGATGATGCCGGTGTTGTAGGCGACGTAGATGGCGGCCGGGGCGAGGAAGCGGCGGTGGGCGCGCAGGGCCGCGCTGCAGTACCCGGCCAGCCCGAAGGTCAGCACGCAGGTCGCCGTGAGCCGGGTGCAGCCGACGGCGAGCCCGGGGTCGCGCAGGCCCGGCGCGAGCACCTGGACGAGCTGCGGGGCACCTGCGATCAGCAGGGCGCCGACCCCGGCGAAGGCGAGGGCCAGCTTGGGCAGCGTCCCGGCGACCAGGGCCCGCACGGGGTCGCCGGGCGCCCCCTGCGCCCGCCGGGCCAGCGCCAGACTGAAGGCGGGGACGAGCGCGAAGGCCAGCCCGTCCTCGATGAGCAGGGTGGCGGCGAACTCGGGCACCGTCCAGGCGACGAGGAACGCGTCGGTGTCCCGCCCGGCCCCGAAGAGCCGCGCCAGCGACTGGTCCCGGACCAGCCCGAGCACCGAACCGAGGATGGAGAGGACGGCCGTACCGAGAGCGGCCTTGGCCAGGAAGCCACCCGTAGGCGGTGCCCCTTCGACTCCGGTCCCGTCGGCGTGCCCAGGGGCGCGGGGAACTGCGCGCCGAGCCCCCACCGGCCCGCGTTCGACCTCCGGCACCTCCGACTCCCGCACCCCCGGAATCACGCCGCCCCCACCAACGCCCACCAGGCCACCGCCCCGAACACCACCGCCGTGAGCACCGTGGACGGCCCTCCGATGTCGGCGTACGCGAAGTCCACGAGCTGCCAGATCAGCAACCCGCACGCCACCAGCGCGCAGTCGAGGCCCCGGCCGTTCCGGCGGACCCGCCACCACCCCCGCAACCCGCACACCAGCATCGCCAGCCAGCTGCCGCCCAGCGCCAGCAGCCCGAGGAGCCCCTGCTCGCTGAGCACCAGCAGGTACATGTTGTGCGGCGACAGCAGCGGCTGTTTCCGGTACGCGGCCCCCGCCCCCTCCGTGTCGCTCCCGGAGGACAGCGCCAGCGAGGCGTGCCCGTCCCGGTACGCCGGGAAGTTCTTCAACCCGACTCCGGTGACGGGGTGTTCACGCCACATCCCGGTCGCCGCCGCCCACAGCGTGTACCGGTCGACCACCGACTGGTCCGGGGCGTCCGTGACCTGCCCGATGCTGCTGAGCCGCTCCTGGAGCATCGCCGTACCCACCCCGAAGCCGCCGACCAGCACCACGCCCGCGGCGACCGCGACCGCGGCCACCTTCAGCGCCTGCCGCAGTCCGGCCAGCGCCAGCTGGGCACCGCAGGTGAGCACCGTCGCGATCCAGGCCCCGCGGCTGAAGGACACGGCCAGCGGCACCAGCAGCCCGAGCGCGCAGACGCCCGCGGCCACCCGCTGCCGTACCGGCGCCCGCCCCAGGGCCAGGCCCACCGCGCACACCAGGCCGAAGGCCACCACCGTGGCCATGCCCATCACGTCCTGCGGCCCGAACGTGCCGACCGCGCGGATCTCCTCACCCTGGTACGACGCCCCGGTCCCGGTGACGTACTGGTGCACCCCGACCGCGCCCTGCCAGCCCGCCAGCCCCACGAACGACCAGGCCAGCAGCCGGAAGTCGGCCCGGTCCCGGACCAGTAGCAGCACGGCGGCCGGCACCAGCACGAACACCTGGAGATAGCGGCCGAGACCGGTCAGCCCCGCCCCCGGCGAGGCCGCGCCCGTCGCGGCCACCGCGAGCCCCACGACCGGCATGCCCAGCACCACGGCGGCGGTGGCGGACAGCGGGCGGCGCCGCTCCCGGACCACCCGCAGCGCGGCGTACAGCACGACCAGCGCGGACACCGCGTCCGCCGGTCCCGCGCCGCCCTCCGCGCCGCCCGGGGCGAGCGGCAGCGCGAGGACCGCGAGCACGGCGACCGCGGCCAGGACCGGCGGCAGCCGCAGCGGCCTGGCCGGCGACAGTGCGAAACTCATCGTCAGCTCCCCGTCGAGCGCACGAGCGCGGCCGCGGTGCGCAGCAGGATGCAGACGTCCTGCCACAGCGACCAGTCGTCGATGTAGGCGTTGTCGAAGCGGGCGCGGTCCTCGATGGAGGTGTCGCCGCGCAGCCCGTGGATCTGGGCGAGTCCGGTGATCCCCGTCTGCATCCGGTGGCGGGCCGCGTAGCCCGGGTAGGCCTGGCTGAACTGCCCGACGAAATAGGGCCGTTCGGGGCGCGGACCGACCAGGCTCATGTCGCCCCACAGCACGTTCCACAGCTGGAGCAGCTCGTCGAGGGAGGTCTGGCGCAGGAACCGGCAGAAGCGGCTCATGCGGACCTCGCCCGCGACGCTCCAGCGGGTCGCGGCCTCGTGCTCGTCGACCGGGCGGTGGGTGCGCAGCTTCAGCAACGTGAAGGGACGGCCGCCCTTGCCGATGCGCTCCTGCCGGAAGACGACCCCCGGCCCGTCGGTGAGACGCAGCACCGCGGCGCACACCAGGAGCAGCGGGCTGACCAGGACGAGCGCCGCCCCGGACAGGACGATGTCCAGGATCCGCTTGCCGACGCTGCCGCGCCGCCGCGACCCCATGTCCAGCCGGCGGCAGGAGAACCCGGCGAGCTGGTCGCGCATCTCGTACGCCGGTGAGTCGGCCTCGACCTCCCATACCACGCAGCCCGATTCGGCGAGCGCCCGCAGCAACGGGCCCTGTTCGGCGCGGACGGCGGGGTGGACGGTGAGGACGGCCCGGACCCCGTTCTGGATGAGGGCCCGCTCGACCTCCTGACCGGTGGTGAGCACGGGCAGGCCCCCGGCGCCGTCGGGGTGCTCGGCGACCACGCCGACCGGGCGTACCCCGCAGTCCGGGTGGCGCAGCACGGCGGCGGCGACCCGTTGGGCGGTCGCGGCGGGGCCGATGACCAGCGCGGCGCGCGGCCGGCGCAGCAGGGCGACGCGACGGCGCCGGTGGACCAGTCCGCGGCCCGCGCCGGCCGCCGCCGCGTGCAGCGCGAAGCCCAGCAGCAGGACGCGCGCGGACAGCGCGCGGTCCGGGTCCCAGGCGGCCAGGGCGGCGGCCAGGCCCAGCCAGACGACGGCGATCCGGCCGCAGACGGCGGGGAGTTCGTCCAAAACGCCTGCCGTCCGCCGGGGCGTGGGCGGGCGCAGCAGTATCGCCCCGGACATCAGCAGTCCGATCAGCACGGGCCGGCGTACGGCCGCGTCCAGGGCGAGCGCGCCGAGCAGGGCGGCGCACAGGTCGGCGGCCAGCAGCGGCAGCGGGGAGGCGTGCCGCGCGGGCGGGTGCCGCAGCGGGAACCGGAAGCCGCCGGCGGCGCGGGCCGGCAGCACGGAGACGGGTGAGAGTGCGTGGTCCCGTGGCTGCGGGCCGGGGGAGGGGACGGTGCTTTCCGCGGTCACGAGTGGATGGACTCCCTGCGCTCAAAGGACACGAGCGGGCGCCCGCCGAGGAGTTCGCGGTACAGCTCCGCGACCGCCTCCGCCGTGCGCCGCACGTCGTGGGTGGACTGGACGTGCCGCCGCCCCCGGTCGCCGAGCGACGCGCGCAGCTCCGGGTCGAGCAGCAGCCCGGCCACGGCTCCGGCCAGCGCGCCCGGCCGTCCCGGCGGGACGAGGCAGTGTGCGGCGTGCGTGGGCGGCAAGCTCTCCCGGGCGCCGTCGACGTCGGTGACCAGCACCGGCCGCCCGCAGGCCATCGCCTCCAGCGGGGCCAGCGCCATGCCCTCCCAGCGGGAGGGCAGCACCACCAGGTCGGCGGCCCGGTACCAGGGGCGGGCGTCCGCGACGGCGCCCGTGAACTCGACGCGAGCGGGGGCGAGTCGGCCGAGCGCGTCCCGGTCGGGGCCGTCGCCGACCAGCGCCAGCCGGGCCCCCGGCACCCGCCGCAGCACCTCGGGCCAGGCCCGCAGCAACAGGTCCTGTCCCTTCTGCCGGCACAACCGTCCGACGCAGACGACCAGGGGAGCCCCGGTGGACCGCTCGTCCGGGGCGGGGGGACCGGGGGTGAAGTGGGCGGTGTCGATGCCGTTCGGGACGACGGTGTAGCGGGCGCGGATTTTGGCGCGCACGCCGGTCGCGCGCTCCGCCTCGCTGACGCACACCACCCGGTGCGCCCAGCGCGCTCCCCACCGCTCCCACCTGAGCGCCAGCGCCGCGGTGGCGCCGCCGACCGCCTCGAAGGACCAGGCGTGCGGCTGGAACACGGTCGGGACGCGTCCGCGCACGGCCAGCCGTCCGGCGAGCCCCGCCTTCGCGCTGTGCGCGTGCACCAGTTCGGGCCGTACCTCGTCGAGCAGGTGGCCGAGCCGTCGTACCTCGTCCGGGAGACCGGCGCCCGGGGAGCGGTCCGCGTACCACCCGCGCACCTCGGCGCCCAGGTCCCGCGCTTGGGCCGCCAGTTCCCCGCCGGGGCAGGCCACCGTGACCCGCAGACCGGCCGTGAGCTGGGCCTTCGCCAGGTCCAGGACGACCCGGGCCACCCCGCCCTCGACGGGTTGCGTCAGGTGCAGGACCCGTGGCCGAGGGTCGGTGGCTGATCGGTGCATACGGGGATTCCTCGCTCACGGGGGCGCTCGGGACTGCGGGCGGGAACGCGCCGCACTACTGCACGTCCGCGGCGGCGAGGAGCGCGCCCGCCCACGCCGCGTCGCGCTGGGAAACGAGCCTGAACGTCGGCTGGTCACCGCCCTGCCCGAGACCGGTGCCGAGATCGAACACATCCGGGACACGGCCGAGCGTCCGGGCGTACGCGGGCTCACGCGGGGCGCGTACCGGGCCGGGCCCGTCGGTCGTGGAGTCGAGTACGTCGTCCGCCGGACCGGCGGGGTCGCGCAACGCGGTGGGCGAGCGGTCGGCGGTGGTGAGGGTGAGCGAGTCGCCGATGCCTTTCCGGCCGCCGTTGTAGGGCACCGCACCCGCCCCGCCGTCGGCGACACGCGGACCGGGTAGCCCGTTCGGCCGAACGGGCGGTACCGCCGCGCGGCACGGCCGCGGGCCCAGGGGATTGCGCATGACCGGCTTCGCTCTTTCCGGGAGAGGGGGACACGGCAAGAGTGCGAGGTGCTGCCAATACGGGTAAGTCAGGCGATAGGCAACTCTAATCTCTATCCGTATTAATTCGCCAAAACCGGACAAGTGTGTCGGAGTGGTGAAGGCGGCTCCCGGCAGATCACTCCTTTGGCGGCACAACCCGGGGCGGTGCCACGCGTTGACACAGCGCTGGGCATCCGCCCGAATGTTTGTTTCGACCCCAAGGAGACCTCTCCATGTCGCGTATCGCGAAGGGCCTGGTCCTGTCCACCGCCGCCGTGGCGGCCGTTGCCGGCGGTGCCGGTGTGGCTGCCGCCGACAGCGGTGCGAACGGTGCCGCCACCCACTCCCCGGGCGTGGTGTCCGGCAACGTCATCGAGGTTCCGGTCCACGTTCCGGTCAACGTCTGCGGCGACACCGTCGACGTGGTCGGCCTGCTGAACCCCGCCTTCGGCGAGACCTGCCTCAACGACTGACGGCGGCAGTGCCGTCCGGCCGGCCGTCCGCCCGCGCATCCCGCGGGTGGACGGCCGGTCCGCTTTCCCCGCGTCGCCGTGCGGGCGCATGTCTGCCGGCATCTCTTCCGGGAGCGGGGTTTCCGGCTCGCCCGGACGTCGTTAGACACGGCGTCAGAATTCCCCCGGGCGGCTTGCGTTGCGAAAGCCGCCGAAGAAAGGAACATGATGAAGTCGCTGAAGGCCGTCGCCGTCGTCGCCGGTTCCGTGGCTCTCGCCGGCGTCGCCGCGCCCGCGTTCGCCTCCAACTCCGCCGATCTCACGCCCACCAGCCTCAACGGCGCCGTGAACACCCTCACCAAGGACGGCCTGGACCTGAACCAGGCGATGCCGCTGCGGCACCAGTCGAACGCGCTCAGCACGGAGAACAAGCGCTCCCCGCTCAACACGGTCAAGACCGCGACCGGCGCCCTCAACCAGCACAACCCGCTGCTGGGCGGCCTGCCGCTGCAGGGCTGAGACGCCCCGGGCCGGGACCGTCGATGGGCCGTTCGAGGGACACCGAGGGGTGTCCCTCGTTCGTGTGGCCCGGCCGGCCGGCGTCCGCCGGTCGGGTGAGCGGGCACCCGGCCGCCCCACGGCCCGTCGATAGGGTCGCGCGGTGACCTCAACCCCAAGCGAGACCCGCCCCTTCCGCCCCGCCGACCTCGGCACCCTCTCCGTGCTGGCCTGGAGCGGCGAGGCCCCCGACGGCAGCGACATGCCCTACCTGCTGGCCTACTCCCTCGGTGACGCCGAGGGCGGCCCCGAGGCCACCGCGACCGCGGTCGGGGCGCTGCTGGAGAACAACGGACTGCCGGTCGGCGGCGACCTCGTCGACGGCACCGACCGCCCCGGTCTGCCCGTCACGCTGCTCGTCGAGGCCGGCCACGCCGTCCTCAGCCTGGCCCCGCTCAACGCCCAGTGTCCCGCGCCCGAGGAGTGGCTCGCCGCCGTCGCCGAACGCGGCTACGCCTACCTGGTGTTCACCACCCGCCCCTGGCCCGCCGCCGCGCCCGGCACGCCCGTCACCCCCGAGGCGCTGAAGGAGTTCGCCGGGGCCGAGGAGACCCTGACGGCCGCCGCCCACGTGGTACTGCCCGCCCGCAGCCTGCGCGGCTGACGGCGAGAACCGCGGGCGCCGGCCGGGGCTTCGCACTGCTGAGGAACCCGCGCTTCGTGCCCGGGTGCAGCCTGAACCCGGTGGTGTCCTGCGGCAGCGTGATGAAGAGCCGGCAGGCCTCGGTGTTCGGGTTCCCCAACCCGATGCTGGGCCTGGTGGCCTACGCCGTCGTGATCTGCGTCGGCATGAGCCTGCTGGCCGGCGCCCGCTTCCCCGCCTGGTACTGGCTCACCTTCACCGCCGGCTGTGCCCTCGGCATCGGGTTCGTGTCCTGGCTGCTCCCCCTCCGGCACATCGGCGTCGTCGGCATGCTGATCCTGACCCGATGGTGGGATTTCTGGACGGGCTGAACAGCGGAATTCCGGAATCACCGAAGAGCGGACCGGAGACCGGCCGACTGGTGAACAGCCCACTAATGCTGCACCCGGGCGAATTGTGAGCTGATGCCGGTGGTGGCTCGTTACCCGGTACGGACGTCGCTCCTCCCGCATCCGAAAGGCCCGTACCTGACATGAAGCCGACCACCCGAGGAACCCTCGCCGCCGTCGTCACGGGCGTCGCCGTCGCCGTGGGCGCCGGCGCCACGCCCGCCGCCGCGACCGGCACCGTCCCCGTGCCGGTGCCCCTGGACGGCGTCGAGAAGTCCCTCCACGTGGAGATGCCCCAGCTCGGCGTGGAGCTGCCGCTGCTGATCCCCGGCGTTCCCGAGACGCCGCGCTACGTCCAGGGACGGCTCATCCCGGAGCACGCGCTGCCGCGGGTGCCGTTGAACGGCGTGCTGCCGGGCGCCGACCTCAGGGCGCCGCTGCCGCACGTCCTCGGCCCCGGCTTCGATCACGTCGGCGTCGACCTCCCCGCCTCCGACCTGCGCACCCTCACCCCCGGCGTGGCCCTGGACGCCCCCCTCACCGCGCCCGACCCGCAGCACTACGGCATGCCGCAGCTGAAGACGCCCGAGATCGGCGTGCTCGGCCCGGTCCTGCAGACGGTCGTCGGCGGCGACCTGGGGGCCGGCCCCGGCAAGTGACCGCCGCCGTACGAGCGCTTTCGGCCGTTCCGTGGGCCGGATGGCGGCGCGGTGGTGACCGGGCGGCCCCTCGGACGGTTACCGGTACCGACACAGGTCGGTGAACCGGACGAGGAGTGAGCATGGTCGTCGGAGTCGGTGGTGTGGCGGTGGGCGCGGAGCCGGGAGCCGGGCGGCCGGGCAGAGCCGCGGTGGGCAGACCGACGCGGCGCGAGCTGACCCGGGGGCTGTTCGCCTCCGCGGCCGCCCTGGCCCTCGCCCCGGTCGTCGCCGCCTCCCGCCCGGCGCTCCCGGCGGGCGGTCCGGCGGGCACCTCCTTCGACGAGACCTACCGCGGCCGCCGCATCCGGGGCGCCCTGGTACCGGCGGCCGGACCGGGCGGCGGGGACGGCGAGTGGCAGGTCACCGTGGACGGCCGGCCGCTGCACCTGATGCGCCGGGCCGACGGAAGCTGGCTCAGCATGGTCGACCACTACAGCTCGTACCCCACCCCGCTGGCGGCGACCCGGGCGGCCGTCGACGAGATGGGCCCGGGGCAGCGGCTGCGCGACCTGGCGCCGGGCCCGATGGGCGGGGGACACATGCACACGGGGGTGGCGCATGGCGTACGTGCGTAAGGACGTCAGCAGGCTGACCGCGGCCGAGCGCAAGCGGCTCGTGCAGGCGTTCCTCGAGGTGAAGCGGCGGGGCGAGTACGACGACTTCGTGCGGACGCACATCGAGTACTACACCCCCGACGGCGAGGACGGACTGCGCGCCGCCCACATGACGCCCTCCTTCCTGCCCTGGCACCGCCGCTTCCTGCTCGATCTGGAGCGTGCCCTGCGCCGGGTGGACCAGTCGGTGACGGTGCCGTACTGGGACTGGACGAGGAACCGTTCGGCGTCCGGGGTGCCGTGGACGAAGGACCTGCTCGGCGGGACCGGCCGGGCCCGCGACCAGCAGGTGATGACCGGTCCCTTCGCCTACGCGGCGGGCCACTGGACCATCAGGGAGGGCGTCACCGACGGCGAGTTCCTCACCCGGGACCTGGGCCGTGCCCGCGACCCGTTCGACCTGCCCACCAGGGCCGAACTCGACCGGGCGCTGGCGGATCCCGCCTACGACGTCCCGCCGTGGGACTCGACGGCCACCCGGGGCTTCCGCAACAGGCTGGAGGGCTGGGGCGCCGGCAGCGGCAAGGCGTCCTGGCACAACCACAACCGGGTGCACCGCTGGGTCGGCGGCGCGATGGCCGGCGGGGCCTCCGTCAACGACCCCGTCTTCTGGTTCCACCACGCCTTCGTCGACCTCCAGTGGGAGCGCTGGAAGTCCCGGCACCGCGGGCAGCGCTACCTGCCGGCGAAGCCGCCGGGCCCCGGCGACCCGCAGCACGGCCGGATCGTCGCCCGCACCGAGAAACTGCCCCCGTGGGACGTCACCCCCGAGTCCCTGGAGGACATGAGCCGGATCTACCGGTACGCGTGAGGCGCTCGGGCCTGCCGGTACTTGTGAGGCTTCCTTGGGAGGCACGGGAGGAGCCCCGGTGCGCCGTGCGCCGGGGCTCCTCGCGGGCGGTGGCTCAGGAGCCGTAGCCGCCGTTCTTGCCGTCGCCGCTCTTGAGGCTGCCTTCGTTCGTGCAGTGGTCGCCGAACGCCGGGTTCAGCAGACCGATCACGTCGACCGTGTCGCCGCACACGTTCACCGGGATGTTGACCGGGACCTCGATGACGTTCCCGGACAGCACGCCGGGCGAGGCGACGGCCTCGCCGTTGGCGCCCGCGTCGGCCAGGGCCAGGCCGGCTCCGCCGATCACCACGGCGCCGGTGCCGAGGGCTACGACGGCGGCCTTCGCGATGCGAGACATCACGTTCTCCTTTGATTGCCTTGTTGCTCGGGGAGTGCGGTGGCAGGACCAGCCGCCGCACTCCCCTTTCAACGCCGCCACCTGTGGCTGGTCACGCCGATCACCGGACGATCACTCCAAGGGCCGGGGGCGGGCGCCGCCGCCGACCCGACGGTCGCGCCCCGTGCGGCCACCGTGCGGCCACCGTGGGCCGTGCGGCCCACGGAGGCGCCCCGAGCGCCCCCTGCCCCGCGCCCCGGCCACCGGCGTGCCATGCTGGGCGCGACTACCTGGAGGTGGCACAGGAGATGGACTGGGCTCGGTTCGCGCAGCAGCTGGCGTCGATGGCACGGGACCTGCTGGCGCAGGAGTCGGTCGACGCCACCCTGGCGAGGATCACCGCCTCGGCCATGGAGCTCGTGGAGGGCTGCGACGCGGCCGGCATCCTGGTGCTGCACGGCGGCAAGGTGCAGTCGCTCGCCCCCACGGAGCAGCTGGTCGTCGACAGCGACCGGCTGCAGGAGCGGCTGGGCGAGGGACCCTGCTTCGACGCGGCCCGCACCAAGGATGGGGAGCGGGTCTTCCGCATCCCGGACTTCAACGAGAAGCAGCCGCGCTGGCCCGCCTACGGTCCCGCGGCCCACCGGCTCGGCATCGGCAGCATGATGGGTTTCCTGCTGTACACCGAGGACGAGGAACTCGGCGCGCTGAACGTCTACTCCCGCAGGCCGGGCGCCTTCACCGAGGCCGGCGAGCTGGCCGGCTGGCTGCTGGCCTCCCACGCCGCGGTCGCCTTCTCCAGCGCGCGCACCCACGCCCAGCTGGAGCGGGCCGTCGCCACCCGCCACCTGATCGGCGAGGCCATGGGCATCCTCATGGGCAGCCACCAGCTCACCGAGGAGCAGGCGTTCGCCGTGCTGCGCCGCTACTCGCAGGAGAACAACATCAAACTCCACGAGGTCGCCCGCCGGGTCTGCGAACAGGGAAGCCTCGGCTGACCGGTGTGTCCGACGCCGGGGGCGTCGACAACCAGCCCTTTTGACGGGGGACCGGCGACGGACGCGCCATGACCGGCGCGACCCCGCCCGCATCGAACCTGACCTGCGCCCCCGGCAGGACTCGAACCTGCGGCCAAGCGCTTAGAAGGCGCCTGCTCTATCCACTGAGCTACGGGGGCCGGCTGTGCTGGCCTCGTACGTACTGCCCTGGTGCGGGCCGGTCCGTGACGTTGCCGGGGACAAGGATAGAACTCCCCGCTCCTTGTCCCTGTCGCTTCGCCTCCGTGGCTCAATGTGGAGGTTCGGTGAAGCGGTCCTGATAATCGCAGGCAGGTACGAATCGTGCATCGCTTTTGACGCCCGACGCACCGGGTGTTGTGCACTCGTTATGCCTGGACTGTGCCTCCGTCCCAGTCGTCCCTTCCGTCCGTTGTGTTCTATCGGCGCGCAGACATGTCTATATGCTTCAGAATTCCCCTAAAATTGGGCATTCTTCGCATGTGGTGACCTTGGACGTACGGCCTCAGCTGCTCGACACACTTTCCGCCCTGCGCGACCGTGTCGCGGCCGCACGCTTCCCGCTGCCCCTGGCGGGGGCCGCACGCGCGCGCGCCAATCGCGACGAACTCCTCGCCCAACTCGACGACTATCTGGTGCCCCGCCTCAAAGAGCCCGAAGCGCCGGTTCTGGCCGTCGTGGGCGGATCCACCGGCGCCGGCAAGTCGACCCTCGTCAACTCCCTCGTGGGGCGCCGGGTCAGCGAGGCGGGCGTGCTGCGACCGACCACCCGCACACCGGTACTGGTCTGCCATCCGGAGGACCACCACTGGTTCAGCGGGATGCGCGTGCTGCCCGACCTCGCCCGGGTGTGGGAACCGCACCGGGAACCCGGTGACGAACCCATCCTGCCCGCCGAGGACCCCGGGCACGTCCTGCGCATCGAGACCGCCGACAGCCTCCCGCGCGGCCTCGCCCTCCTCGACGCCCCCGACATCGACTCCCTGGTCGTCGACAACCGTGTCCTCGCCGCGGAACTCATGTGCGCCGCCGACGTCTGGGTGATGGTGACCACCGCCGCCCGCTACGCCGACGCCGTCCCCTGGCACCTGCTGCGCACCGCCAAGGAGTACGACGTCACCCTGGTGACCGTCCTCGACCGGGTGCCCCACCAGGTCGTCTCCGAGGTCTCCCGGCAGTACGGCGCGCTGCTCACCAAGGCCGGACTCGGCGACGTACCCCGGTTCACGGTGCCCGAGCTGCCCGAGTCGGCCTGGGGCGGCGGACTGCTCCCCGGCACCGCCGTCGCCCCGCTGCGCGCGTGGCTCGTGCACCAGGCGCAGGACCCCGGCGCCCGCCGGCAGACCCTGGCCCGCACCGCCCACGGAGTCCTCGACTCCCTCAAGGCCCGGATGCCCGAACTGGCCGGTGCCGCCGCCGCCCAGTACGCCGCCGCGCTGCGGCTGACCTCCGCCGTCGACGCGGCGTACGACAGTGAGCACGCGCGCGTGCGGGGCCGACTGCAGAGCGGCGCCGTGCTGGCCGGCGACGCCCTCAAACGCTGGCGCGCCTTCCCCCTCGACTGCACCCCCGGCGAACTGCTGGACGCCTTGGTGGAGAGCCTCGCCGCGCTGCTGCTGTGCTCCGTCACCGCGGCCGACGAGCGGATCGACGACGCCTGGCGCCGGGAACCCGCCTCCGCCGCCCCGGGGCTCTCCGACCGGGACCCGTCCCTGGAGAGCGCCGAGCACCGCATCGGACTCGCCGTCCGGCGCTGGCGGCGCGAGTTGGAGGAGTGCGCCGAGGACGAGGTGCGTGAACTCGACCGCAGCGTCGCCCCCGACCCCGAAACCGTCGCCGCCCTGGTCGCCACCGCGCTGCTCGGCGGGCGCCGCACCCGGGCGGCGGGGGAGCGGCTCGGCGAACGGATCGGCGCGCACGGTGCGCTGCGGCTGCGCGACCGCGGGGGACGGCTGCTCACCGAGCACGTGGACCGCGTGCTGCTCACCGAACGCGAGCGCCGCCTCGCCCCGCTCGACGCCCTCGACATCCATCCCGAACCCCAGGCCGAACTCATCGCCGCCCTGTCCGTCCTCCAGAAGGAGAGGTGACCGGTGACCGCCGTCACTGACCACGACCACAGGGATCACCTGAAACGCATGGATCACACCAGTGATTACCCCAGCGACGTAGACCCCGCCTTGACCACCCCGAACCACCCGGCCCCGGACCCCGCACCGGAAGCGCCCAGGGACCAGGGCCGGGGGCCCGTCCGGGACCAGGGCCGGGATTCCGTCCGGGACCAGGGCCGGGATTCCGTCCGGGACCAGGACAGAGGCTCCGCCCCCAATCGGGGTGAGGGCTCCGCCGGACGGGACGCTGCCGGACGGGACGCTGTCCGTGAGCAGGGAAGGGGGCCTCTCCGGGAACAGCCCGGAGAATCCCGCCGGGACCAGGCCCCCGACTCCCGCCGGGACCAAGTTCCGGGTCCAGTCCGGGGCCAGAGCAGAGACTCCCTCAGGGACCGTGCCCACGATCCCCTCAGGGACCAGGCCAGGGAACCCGCTGCGGACCCGGCGCGGAACTCGGCGCGAAGCACCTCCCAGGACTCCGTGCGGGACCCCGCGCCGGACGCCCCACCGGACGCCCCACCGGTCGAGCCGCACGGCCGGGACGGCGGAACCGAGAAGTCCGCGAACGCGCACCCACAAGCGAACGCGCACCCACACCTGAACCCGCACGCACCCGCGAACACGCCCCCGCACGCTGCCCCGCACGCCGACGCGCACGCGGACGAGGACGCCGACGCGGACCTCGCCGACCTGGTGGAGATGACCGCCGAGGCGGAGAACGTGCCGCACGCGCGCGTACGGGACCAACGCGTCCGGGACCAACGAGAGCGCACCGGCGACGCCCCGGACGCGGACGGCACCCCGGCCCCGGCCGAATCCCCCGGCGCGACCGACGACGTCTGGGACGACGGCCTCATCGCCCGCCGCAGCACCGAGGCCACCGCCAAACCGGCCGTCCCCGTCGTGGAGACCAGGGGCCCGGGCGCCCCCACCCCCGTCCCCCTGGCGTACGAGGGCCCACTGCGTTCCCGCCTCGACGCCCTGCGCGAACTCGTCGGCCTCTCCCGCACCCGCCTCGACAGCCACACCCTCGCCGAGGCCGGCCGGGTCCTGGACGAGGCGGCCGCCCGGCGCAAACTCTCCGGCCAGCACACGGTCGTCGCCATCGCCGGCGCCACCGGCAGCGGCAAGTCCCAGCTCTTCAACGCGCTCGCCGGCGTGGCCATTTCGGAGACCGGCGTACGCCGGCCCACCACCGCCGCTCCCATCGCGTGCAGCTGGAGCGACGGCAGCGCGGCCCTCATCGACCGGCTCGGCATTCCGGGCCGGCTGCGCCGCCGCCCCGTGCACAACCCGGAGGCGGACGCCCAGCTCCGCGGGCTGATCCTGATCGACCTCCCCGACCACGACTCGGCCGCCGTCCAGCACCGCGAACAGGTCGACCGGATCCTGAAACTGGTCGACGCGGTGATCTGGGTCGTCGACCCCGAGAAGTACGCCGACGCCGTCCTCCACGAGCGCTATCTGCGGCCCATGGCCGGCCACGCGGAGGTCATGTTCGTCATCCTCAACCAGACCGACCGGCTCCCCGGCGAGGCCACCCACCAGGTCCTGGACGATCTGCGCAGGCTGCTCGACGAGGACGGCGTGGCGCTCGGCGAGTACGGCGACCCGGGTGCCACCGTGCTCGCCCTGTCCGCGCTCACCGGCGACGGCGTCGGCGAACTGCGCGAGGCACTCGGCCAGTTCGTGTCCGAGCGGGGCGCGGCGGCCCGGCGGGTCGCGGCCGACGTGGACGCCGCCGCGGCCCGGCTGCGGCCCGTCTACGCCACCGGGCGGCGCCCCGGGCTCACGGAGGAGGCACGCGACGAGTTCGCCGCGCGGCTCGCGGACGCGGTGGGCGCCACCGCCGCGGGCGACGCCGCCGAGCGGGCCTGGCGGCGCAACGCCAACCGGGCCTGCGGCACCCCCTGGCTGCGGCTGTGGCGCTGGCACCAGGGGCGCGGCGGACCCCCCACGGGGCGCCTGCAACCGGCGCCGCCGGAGGAGGAGGCCACCGCACGGCAGCGGGTCGAGCACGCGGTACGCGCCGTCTCCGAGCGGGCCTCGGCCGGGCTGCCGGCACCCTGGGCGCAGGCGGTGCGGGAGGCGGCCCTGCGCGGCTCGCAGGGCCTGCCGGAAGCGCTCGACGAACTCGCGGCTCGGGCGGGACTGCCGCCCGGGCGGCCCCCGCGTCCGGGCTGGTGGCCGGTGGCGGTGCTCGCGCAGGCCGCGATGACGCTCCTCCAGGTGGTCGGCGGTCTGTGGCTGGTGGGGCAGATCGCCGGGTTGACGGCGCCCAACCTGGGTGTTCCGGTGCTGCTGATGGTCGCCGGCATCGTCGGCGGACCGCTGGTGGAGTGGGGCTGCCGGATGGCGGCACGGGGCCCGGCCCGGCGGTACGGCCAGGAGGCGGAGCGCCGGTTGCGGGAGGCGGCGGCCGGCTGCGGACGGGCCCAGGTGCTGGATCCGGTGGCGGCGGAGCTGCTGCGGTACCAGGAGGTCCGCGAGCAGTACGCGAGGGTCGCGCGGACCGGTGCCGGAGTGGGGTGAGGCCTGTCCCGGAGGACGTGGATCACCTGTCCGGGCGGTGGAGTTGTCCACAGCCCGGACGGCCGTCCACAGCTCCTCACGGGCCCGGCCCGGCGGCGGCACTCTGGTCCCGCGGCGATCACGACGGGCGAGGTCCGGGCCCGGTCGCCGCGGTGGACACAGCCGTACGGGACGGGCCCGTACGGGCATCCGCCCGGCCACGGCGGCCGGACGAGGGAGGGGTTCGTGATGAACGAGACGATGGTCTGCGCGGTGGGCAACGTGGCGACGCGGCCGGTGTACCGGGAGCTGGCGGCGGGGCCGTCGGCACGGTTCCGGCTGGCGGTGACCGCGCGCTACTGGGACCGCGAGAAGAGCACCTGGACGGACGGCCACACCAATTTCTTCACGGTGTGGGCCAACCGGCAGCTCGCCACCAACGCGGCGACCTCGCTGTCCGTGGGCGACCCGGTCGTCGTACAGGGACGGCTGAAGGTGCGCACCGAGACCCGGGAGGGCCAGCAGTGGACCTCCGCCGACATCGACGCCGTGGCGATCGGCCACGACCTCGCGCGCGGTACGACGGCCTTCCGGAGGCCCGCCAAGCCGGACACGGCGGCCCCCGCACCGCCCAGCCCGGAACCGGAGTGGGAGACACCGGCGGAATCCCCGGAACCGGTACCGGCGATGTGAATTCGCCTCCGCCGAGCACTACTTGACGGCTTGTCGGCGAATACGCTCCGAAATGCCCACCAGCACGACCGGATGGATTTGTCGACAAGCCCGGCCCGTTCGCGCTTCCGCGATAACGATTGCGGCTCGGATCGCTCATCCGACCATCTCACCGCGAAAGGCGGGTCCGGCTGATCCATAGGATGCCGGGCAAGGCCCCTGGGGTCGCTGATTCTGCTGGTGGGACCACCCCCCGCGTCCAACGGGTCCTGCTCGAAGGGGAATTCTGTGCTCGCTGCGTTCTCTGGTCCCTCGGCGCCCCGCGCGTCCGCCAGGCACTCCGGCACGACCGTGTCCGCGAGAGGCGTGGGCCGCCTCGCCGCCGTGACACTGGCGTCCGGTCTGGTGGCCGCCGCGGTGCTGACCGGTGCCGGCCGGGCGGCGGCCGACGACGGGACCACGCAGAGCCAGAGCGGCGCGTCCGCCACCATGAACGGCCTGAAGACCTACGGCGAGGCCGTGGTGCACGGCGACGGCGGCGACGAGCAGGTGGCCGCGGGCCTGTTCGAGATGTCCGTGGACGGCGGCGGCACGCTCCAGACGTACTGCGTCGACCTGCACAACCCCACCCAGCGGGACGCCAAGTACCACGAGACGCCCTGGAGTGGCACCTCGCTGGGAGCCAACAAGAACGCCGGCAAGATCCGCTGGATCCTGCAGAACTCCTACCCGCAGGTCAACGACCTCGCCGCGCTCGCCCGCAAGGCCGGGGTCGGCAGCCTCACCGAGCAGGACGCGGCAGCCGGCACCCAGGTGGCGATCTGGCGCTACTCGGACGGCGCGGACGTCGACGCCGTCGACCCGCAGGCCGAGAAGCTCGCCGACTACCTGGAGAAGAGCGCCGGCGGTCAGAACGAGCCGCAGGCCTCCCTCACCCTGTCCCCGCCCGCCGTCTCCGGCCGCCCGGGCGCCCTGCTCGGCCCGGTGACGGTCCGCACCAACGCGCGCACCGTCACCGTGGTCCCGCCGGCCGACGCCGCGCTCAGCGGTGTCCGGATCACCGACAGGACGGGCAAGCCCGTCACCACCGCACAGAACGGCACCGAGCTCTACTTCAAGGTCCCCGACGACGCCCAGGACGGCTCCGCCGAGCTGACCCTCCAGGCGTCCACCACCGTCCCGGTCGGCCGCGCCCTCGCCTCCGACGGCCGCAGCCAGACCCAGATCCTGGCCGGCTCCAGCGAGTCCACGGTCGCCGCGACCGCCAACGCGACCTGGGCGGACCAGGGCGCCGTCCTGGCGCTGTCGGCGGACAAGGACTGCGCCAGGCGAGGCCTGGACGTCACCGCGGCCAACACCGGGGACGAGCCGTTCACCTTCGAGCTGATGAACACCGAGTACTCGATCTCCGCCGACACCAGGCGCACGGTGACCGTCCCGCTCCAGGAGGACCAGCCCTACGACTTCACGATCACCGGCCCGCACGACCTCGAACGCCGCTTCACCGGGGTCTTCGACTGCAAGACCCAGGGCACCGACGCCGGTCTCACCACCCAGACCCTCAGCGAACCCAGCCCCGCCTCGGTGGGCGGCACCACGACCGCCAACCTGGCCGCCACCGGCGGCGACTCCGCCACCGGCGTGATCACCGGCGTGGCCATCGGCCTTGTGGTCATCGGCGGCGCGGTCCTGGTGATCCTCCGCCAACGCGAATCCGAACAGACCGACTGACTGCCGTCCCGGCCCCGGGCACCCCGGCTGGGGCATCGCTGGAGGAGGCGGGTGCGGATGGATCGACGCGTTCAGCAACTCCCCGACCTCCGACGGGACATCCTCGCCGGCCTCCCCGACGTCCGTAGGCGTCGCCTCGCCCGCCGCGGCCGTCACTGGGCAGGGAAGACGCGATCGGAGAGGCTGGGGGCATGCAACTGCCGCTGACCCATGGCGAGACCACGCTCATCGAGGTCGTCCGCATCACCGACCCCGTCAGGCACCTCAGTTCGGAGGATCTGGCCGGAGACACTGCCGCGATCTGGGAGGGAGACCAGGTCCAGCAGGCCCTGTCCCTGATCGCCGACCTCCCAGAAGGTGAGCTGTACCGCTGCTTCCTCCCGGGCTGGGGGATCCGGGCGCACAGCTCCACCCGTCAACTCTTCGAAATCGCCTTCTGCTTCCGCTGCCACGGTGCCCGTGTCTGGGAACCCGGTCTTCCGGTAAAACAGCAAGGCCACACCTTCGACGCGAAGAGCCCTCCCGCACGCGAACTGCTCGACCGATTCAGCTCCTGTCTGCCGAACTGAAGTGGCTCTCCAGCAGCGCCCCCACGTCCGCCGACGGATGCAGGCGCTGCACGTACTGCCCAGCCCGGGTGCGCAGCTTCGTATCCGGGTCCGCCAGCAGACCCACCGCCGCCCGTAGTGCCTCGACGCCGCCGCGTGCGTCGAGCAGCCGGAACGCGCCGACTCGGACGTGCCGCGGGTGCTCGGCACTGGTGCGTTCCAGCAGCCAGTCGGCGGGCAGTTCCTTCGCCCAGGGCCGCAGGGCGACGGCCGTCTCGCGGACCACACCGGCGGCAGGGTCGTCGAGGAGCGGCCGCACCTGCTCCACGACGACGCAGTCCAATACCCGCAGCCCTGCCACCGCCCGTGCTCGCACCGCGGCCACCGGGTGTGCGAGCAGCGGCCGCAGCAGCTCCGCATCCACACGGTTCCCGCACTCGGCCAGCCCGATCACCGCACCGGCCGGCACCTCAAGGTCGTCGGGTGCCGAGCACCGCTCCCGGTACCAGGCCACCGGATCACCACCCAGCTGTCGTACGACATACCGGGCGCAAGCACGCACGAGCGCGGACCGGTCGCTGAGGAAGGACTCCGCCTGCTCTGACCGGCCCGCCCGCCGCAGCCCGGTGACGCCGGCCGAACGGGTCTGCGGGTTACGAGAGGACAGCAGGGGAGGCAGCACATCCTCGTACTCCTCCTCCTTCAGAGCCGTGAGCGCCGCTGTGGCACACAGGTCCTGGACCACGGTGTCCTCGTCCTGGGCGGCCGCGCGGGCCAGCTCAGCGGGACGGAGCAGCCGGCCCTCGACGGCCAGCCGGTACGCGAACCGGCGTACCGTGCGGTCGGGGTCGGTGAAGAGAGCCACGAGCTGCCCGTGGGTCGCCCGACGCGCCAACTGACCGAGCACCTCCACGCCGAAGGCGCCCCTGCCGCGGCGGCCGACGCGGAGGATGAACGGCGCGAGACCGAGGGCGGAGTCCACATCCAGGGCCTCACGCAGCAGCTGCCGGGCGCACTCGCGCACCGGCTCCGACCAATCGGCGCAGCGGATCACGACCAACGGCAGCAGACCGCGGTGGCGGGCCGACCGGCGCACCGCCTCCTGGCGGATCCGCCCGTCGCGGTGGCAGAGGGCGAGCGCGAGCCGGGACTCGTCGAGCCGGCTCAGGTCGGCGGGCAGTGGGGCCACTCGTTCCCACTCCGGCCGGAACCGCGGTCCGTACCAGGCCGCCTCACGGACTGCTGCGTCCAGCGTGAGCCAGTCGCCGGGGTCGGAGACGTCAAGTGTGTCCCCGAGCGGCGCACCTTCCGCGAGCCGCACCGCCGCCGCTGTCCCGTCCTCGATGTCCCCGAGCATTCCCGCCCCCGTCCGCAGCCGTACCGGGCGATCGTAGGGTGCGGCGTTGCGGTGGAGCGCGCGAAATACGGTCCGCGCTCGCCGCGCCCCGTCAGCTCGCCCCCTCGGCGTCGAGCCAAGCGGCGAGCGCTGAGAAGTCGGCGTCCGCGAGCCCCTTGGTCGGGTCGACGCGATGAAGGAGCGATGCCCCAGGGTGTTGCGCGGCGACCCAGGCCCGGTCCATGGCGCTGATCTCGTCGTCGACCCAGATGAACGGCCGGCCGTCGGCCCACTCGACCAGAGGACCGGTCTTCCAGTGCAGGCCGCGCGGGACGACGTCGGCGCCGGAGTCCGGCCACTCCACCACCGGGAGCGTCGGCAGTCCGAGGCGCGGCGCGACCGCCTCGTTCGCGTCCTCCATCCATGTCGTGGCCCACACGAGAGGGCAGCCCAGGGCCAGGAGGCGCGGCCCGATCCCGGGATCCAGACGGTCGAGCAGCGGGTTCCCTTGATCGACAGACGTCGGGGAGTCGGGAACAGCGGCTCGCAGCCGCCCCTCCGACGAACCGAACGGGATCAGCGGACCGTCGATGTCGAGGAAGAGGATGGGGCGGTCCGCCGTGCTGGTCACAGCGTCACGATAGCCGCGGAAGGAAGGGGGAGACGCTGCGTAGCGGTCCGTTCCTCAACCGTTCCCGTACCGCCGCCGGGCCGTCCCTGGGCCGCCGAGGCCCCCGGAGCCACCCGCCACCGGCGAACCCCCAGCTCACAGCCCCCGGACCAAACGTGTTACTGACTTCGGTCCGTCAGGGTGAGGTTGGGGCGTCGAGGGTCAGGCCGGTGCCCGCTATGAAGCCGTCGAGGGTGGCGGACCGGTACTGGAGTCGTTTGAGCCGGTTGCGGACGAGGGTTTCGAGCCGGTCGAGGGCGACCACGGCGAGGTTGGCCAGGCTGCGCTTGACGTGCGCCCATACCCACTCGACGGGGTAGAGGTCGGGCGAGTAGGCAGGCAGTAGGAACACCATCAGCCAGGCCCGTTCGGCGATCAGCTCCCGTATGGCGTGGGAGACGTGGGTGTTGAGGCGGTCCCAGACCAGCACGATCGGCGCCTTGACGAGTTGGTGGACGCCGTCGATCAGCGCGATGAAGTCCCGCTCGCCCATGCTGCGGCGTCTGTCTTTGCCCGCTCGGTGGGTGCGCAGGCGATGGCACAGCCGGGTCCGCGAGCCGGGCCGCACGGCGATCAGCCCGGCCACGGACAGGCGTCCCGAGCGTCGGCCGCTCAGCGTCACGACCGGGGTGCGGCCCCGCCGGCCCCAGGTGCGTCCTTTGGGCGGCCGGCGGGTGAAGCCTGCCTCGTCCTCGAAGCAGATGTAGCCTCCGCAGGCCGCCCGGGCTCTTTTACCTCGGCCCAGGTCGCCTCCTTCCAGGCGGTGACGGCCTGCTCGTCGCGCTCGGCGACCCGCCGTGCGGGCACCTGCGCGCTGAAGCCGAGCCGATGCATCAGCCTCGTCGCACCCGAGACGCTGTAGGAGACGTGGAACTTCCTGCCGATCAGCGTGGCCACCCGCGCCGCGGTCCACACCTGGTCCTCCACCCAGCCATGCGCGGCCGGTCCCTCGTCGAGGTACGCGGCCAGCTTCTGAAGACAGCGCGGGGACAGACGACATCGCGACCCGCCCGGGCCACGGGAGGCCAGCGCCTGCACGCCGTCTTCCCGCCACAACTGGTGCCACTGATAGGCCGACTTCGGGCTCACCCGCAGACGCCGTGCCACCTCCGGCGGCTTGATCTTCTGTTCGAACAGCTCAGCCGCCTGCATCCGTACGGTCTCCCGGCGCTGACGTCCCGCAGGAGTCAGCCCACCCCCATCCGAATACCTCATACACCACGGATACAGCCACCACTCGGCCCTATCAGGCACTCCGAGAGAGTTCACCCTGACGAGCCGAAGTCAGTAACTGCGTGACAACCACGGCGCACAACCGCCTACTTCAGCGCACCATCAACGCAGGTGAGAGGCGCAACAGCCCAAGTACAGGAACCGTCCCAAGTTGCTTCGGGACGAAGTGCTCACTCAGTTAGGGTGCACCCCATGCCCAACGACGTCCCGACCTGTCCAGATTGCCGCCAGCCTATGAAGTCTCGCGGCCTGGTGCTCTCCAAGCGAGAGGACGACGGCCGACGGACTTGCCGGGCGTTGTGGCGCTGCGCGGACCGGCACACATGGTGGCAGTGGGCGGACCGGCCGGACGATCCGTTGGAGGTCTGCCCAATTCCGCAGCTGTTTCGGTGACATCCAACGCTGACATCAACGAGGCCGGACGGCGGATACAGCAGCACCCCTGGGCGACCGCCGGACCAGCCGACGACGGCCCCAGAGGCGTGTGTAGATCGAACTCCTAGAGCGGTGTTCCCAGAGCGCCGACGCCTCATCATTAGAGGTCGCTACTGAACTTGCATGGGTGATTTCGGGACGGTTCACCGGACAGCGACTGGTTGAGTGCGGTAGCCCTGGGCCGTGAGATATGCGCAGGGCGGCGGGCTGACCGACGCCGGGAGGGCCGCGCGGGAGCGAATCCGGCTGCAGGCCGTGGTCCGCTTCGAGCACGGGGAGAAGAACCAGGAGATCGCTGCCGGGCTGCGGGTGAGCGAGCAGTCGGTGGAGCGGTGGCGCCGGGCCTGGCGCGAGCGGGGTGAGGCCGGCGTCCTGTCGCAGGGCTCGCCGGGCCGTCCGAGGCTGGGCCCCGACCAGATCGCCCGGTTGGAACGGGAGCTGGAGTGCGGCTTGCTCGCGCACGGTTGGGCGGACCAGCGGTGGACGCAGGCGCGGGTCACGACGCTGATCGGCCGCCTATTCCACGTCTCGTACACCGTGGAGGGCGTCTGGAGGCTGCTGAGGCGGCACGGTTGGTCGTGGCAGCAGCCCGCCCGACGGGCGATCGAGCGTGATGACGGCGCGGTCGAGGTGTGGAAGCAGGAGACCTGGCCGCGGGTAAGAGCATCGCGGCGGAGCGCGGGGCCTGGATCGTCTTCGCCGACGAGGCTGGTCAGTCGCTGACGCCGCCGCGGGCCAGGACCTGGGGCCGGATCGGCCGCACGCCGGTGGTGCGGGTGCGCGGCCGGGGCTCCGGCCGGGTGTCGATGGCCGGGACGGTCTGTTACAAGTCGGGTGAGCGGTCCCGGTTGATCTACGCGGTCCGGGAGTACCACGGTCGCAAGGACGAGCAGAAGGGCTTCGGTTGGCGTGACCTGCGCGATTTGGTTGCGCGGGCCCATTCTCAGCTCGGTGGCCCGAGCGTGCTGGTCTGGGACAACGTGCGGCTGCACCTGGCCGCCGGGATGCGGGAGTTCACCGCGGCGAACGCGCGCTGGCTCACCGTCGTGCAACTGCCGACCTATGCTCGTGAGCTCAACCCGACCGAGGGGATATGGGCCCTGGTCAAGCGCGACATCGGCAACTTCGCCGCCGCTGACCTCGGCCAGATCGCCTGGGCCGTCAGGCATCGGCTCAAGCAGATCCAGTACCGCCCGCACCTGGTCGTCGCCTGCCTCGTCGGCACCGGACTCATCCTGGACGGGTGAGTAGTGCGGTCGCGGAGGGCCAACAATCGACGATTGCGCCCGACCTGCACAGGCAAGCACCACCTGGCCGGCCTGGCAGCCAGACTCCAAACCGGGGCCGTCCACCGGCGGTAGCGGTCCTCTAGATGATCTATTCCAAGGGGTCAGTGATCGTAGGCGATCAGTGAGCGGTGGATCGGTTGTCCGGTCTGGTCGTTGTGCCAGATGGCGGCCGT
>NZ_JBVHFU010000015.1:0-206737 GCF_055562175.1 Streptomyces sp. NPDC020958
CACGGCCGCCATCTGGCACAACGACCAGACCGGACAACCGATCCACCGCTCACTGATCGCCTACGATCACTGACCCCTTGGAATAGATCATCTAGCCGACCGTGGCGCCGGACGGAGGACGGAAGCAGGCGATGACGTCCTTGCCGCGTGGGCAGCGCTGGGCCTGCCAGGTGTCGGCGAGGGCGTCGACCAGGAGCATGCCGCGGCCGCCCTGCGCCTCGTCGTCGGGGCGGCGCTGCTCGGGCAGGTGCGGGGACGTGTCGTGCACGGTCACGTGCAGGCACTCCTCGTCCCAGACCAGGATCAGCTGTGCCGCGCTGTGGGCGTGGACGTGGGCGTTGGTGACCAGTTCGGAGACGGTCAGCAGTACCGAGTCCACCAGGTCGGGGGCGGTCCGGGTCCAGCCGAGGGTGGCCAGATGGCCGCGCGTCCACTCCCTCGCCGTTCGCACCCCGCTGCTCGCGGGCAGCGAGCGTGCCCATCCCACAGCCCTCAACGACGACCGCGCCGGCCTCGACCCGGTCCCTGATTCCTGTTCCGGTCCTTCCGTCACCGTCTCCTCCTTCCCCTCGGCCGAACGGGTGTCTGTCTCGTCTGCCCCGTATTGCGCGAGGTGTGCAGAAGGAACCTCGCGAACTCGGCGGTGTAGGGAGAAGATGAGGGGGTACACGCGCGGCGACGCCGACTGCCATAGGCGGCGTCCGCGCAGGGAGCAGGGAACGGACTCGGGAGGGGAACGGCATGGCGTCCATGAGCACGAAGACAGAGGCCACGCGGACCAGTGTGCTTCCGGAGGTGGCCGACCCGTCCCAGGTGGCCCCGCGGGACGCCCGTCAGCTGTCACGGCTGTTCTTCGAGCGGCTTGCCGTGCTGGAGGA
Organism: Streptomyces sp. NPDC020958; assembly: GCF_055562175.1. NCBI lineage: Bacteria > Bacillati > Actinomycetota > Actinomycetes > Kitasatosporales > Streptomycetaceae > Streptomyces > Streptomyces sp. NPDC020958. The sequence goes on from NZ_JBVHFU010000015.1 coordinate 879, forward strand.
AGGCACGCCCGAGTACCAGTACGCCCGCGGCACGCTCATCGAGATGAACATGTCCCTCGTCCGGTACGCCGCGGGCCGGTTCCGCAGCCGTGGGCCGGAGGAGATGGAGGACATCGTCCAGGTCGGCATGATCGGCCTGATCAAGGCGATCGACCGGTTCGAGCTGTCCCGGGAGGCGGAGTTCACCTCCTTCGCCATCCCCTACATCGTCGGTGAGATCAAGCGGTTCTTCCGTGACACCACCTGGGCCGTGCACGTGCCGCGCCGCCTCCAGGAGGCCCGGGTGCAGCTCGCCAGGGCCACCGAGGAACTGCAGAGCCGCCTGGGCCGGCTGCCCACCGACCGGGAACTGGCCGAACTGATGAGCCTGCCCGAGGACGAGGTGCGGGAGGCCCGCCTCGCCGCCAACGGCTACAACTCCTCCTCCCTGGACGCCACCATCGGCGGCAGCACGGACGGGGAGGCGGTGCTGCAGGACTTCATCGGCACCGAGGACGCGGCCCTGGAGCTGGTGGAGGACTTCCACTCGCTGGCCCCGCTGATCGCCGCCCTCGACGAACGGGACCGGCAGATCATCCACATGCGGTTCGTGGAGGAACTCACGCAGGCCCAGATCGGGGAGCGCCTGGGAGTGTCCCAGATGCACGTCTCCCGCCTGCTCACCCGCACCCTCACCCACCTCCGGGAAAACCTCCTCTCCACCCAGTGACCCCCCGGCGCCGGTGACCCCCTCGGCGGCGCGTGTCAGCGGGCCGACGTCCGGGTTGTCGGGCGTGCGGGCAGAGGAGTGACGGCCGGCTGCGGAGTGGGGTGGGGACGGGGTTCCTGGTGGGCGCGCTCGATGTCGGACCACCAGTCGGCGCCGTCCTCCAGGTAGCGCAGCAGGATGCCCTCGCGCAGGGCCCAGGGGCAGATCGTCACCGCCTTCACCCCGCTGAGTTTCATCGCGGTGTGCCCGACGACCGCCCCCGCGAGACTCTGCCGGGCCCGCGGCGCGGAGATGCCCGGCAGGGTGTGGCGTTCGGCCGCCGGGAGGGCGGCCAGCCGGTCGATGGCCCCGCGCAGCTCGCCCCGGCGCACGACCCGCTCGGCGAACGGTCCCCGGCGGCCCGGCGCGGCCCCGCACAGCCGGGCCAGCTGCTGGAAGGTGCGGGAGGTGGCGACGGCGGTGTGCGGGTGCTCCCAGCGGATCCGGGCGGTGGCGTCCCGCAGCTGATGGCGCACCCGGCGGCGCAGTGCCTGCAGCTCCTCGTCCGACGGGCATCCGTCGTGGCCGAGGAACTCGTCGGTGAGCCGGCCCGCGCCGAGCGGCAGGGACACCGCGAACTCCGGCATCCGGCCCCGCCCGAAGGCCACCTCGAAGGAACCGCCCCCGATGTCGAAGACCGCCAGCGGTCCGGCCCGCCAGCCCATCCAGCGCCGTACCCCCAGGAAGGTCAGCTCCGCCTCCATCTCACCGGGCAGCACACACAGCCGTACCCCGGTGTCCTGGGCCACCGCCCGCAGCACCGCCGTACGGTCCGGAGCGTTGCGCACCACCGCCGTCGCGAACGCCAGCGGCTCCGGCGCACCCCATCGTGCCGCGATCTCCGTCGCCCGGCGCAGCGCCCTGACCAACTGCTCCGTGGCCCGCTCGCCGAAGTGACCGTCCGGGCCCACTTGTTCGGACAACCGCAGCTTCCACTTGGCGGTGTACACCGGCAACGGCACCCCGCCCGTGGCGTCGCTGACCACCAGCCGCACCGTGTTGGAGCCCGCGTCGACCACACTCATCCTCATGCCCCTGTGCGTACCCAGCGTCGCCGAGGTGATGCGAACTGTGCACAGCGGAACCGTGGTGGACCGGGGTGTGTCCGACGGGCCTCGGTCCAGGGGGCGCGGCGGACACACAGCCGCCCGCCCGGTGGGCCGACGGCTCTCGCCTGCGTCCCCAAGCGAGCCCTTGACGCCGGAGTGCCCGAGGGGGCCGGATCCACACCTCGGATCCGACCCGATTCGCGGGGGACCGTCAGCCCCCGCGGGTGGCGTCGGCGTGCAGGGCGTTCAGGGCGCCGAGGACCGCGGTGTTGCGGTGCCACAGCAGCCAGCGGCCGACCTGGCTGCCGACGTGGTGCAGGGCGGCCAGCTGGGCCACGCTGAAGTCGCTGAGCGGCTTGTCGTGATGCGTGGAGATCATGCCCATCACCCGGCCCCTGGGGCTGACCAGCGGAATGCTGTGGCAGGCCCGGCTGCCCGCCTGGAGGATCGTCTCCCGGGACGGCTCGTCGAAGATGTCGGAGACGGCGACGTCCTTGACGGTGACCTGGCGACGTTCCTCGGCGGCCTGGGCGCAGGCCGTCGTGGAGTCCTCGACGAAGGCGAAGTACTCGGTGAACCGCCGGTTCAGTCCGGTGTGCTCCTCCAGGCGCAGCATGCCGTTCTCGACGAGCTGCACATTGCCCATGGGGGCGTCGGTGATGTGCAGGGTGTGACGCAGGGCGGCCTTGAGGACCGCGCCGTGGCCGGTGAGCCGCTCCGGCCCCGAGGAGCGCAGGGCGGGCAGCGCGGGTGCGGCGCCCTGTGGGCGGTGCGGCACCCAGCTGGGGGCGCCGGCCGCCGGGGCGGGCAGCCGGACCGCGACGTCGGCGAGGGTGTGGAGCTTGACGTTGAACTTCTGCGAGGCGCGGCGCAGCAGGTCGAAGGCCTGCTCCCGGGTGCGGATCGGGTAGCGCTTCACGAGGAGTTCCTCGGCGCGGGCGACACCGGCTCGGGCCAGCCGCCGGTTGCGCTCGTCGACGGAGGGCCGGTCGGGTGCGTGCGGATGGTCGGTCACTGACGGGGTCTCCTGAACTGTCGGCACCCGCACGGAACCCCGCAGCCGGGTCTGCGCACGGGCGGCGGCACACTGCGGTGCCTGCTGGCCGAAGCACCCTCCCTGCAACTGTAAGCATGCCCCGTTCCTGTGCCGTCAGGCATTTCGGGCGGAGGGGGCCCGCCCGGGCACGGGGCGGGCACACACCGTGCACAGAAAGCGCGCAGTCTCTCCCTCACGGCCATCCCTCAACCACGTTATCGTCCATACCTCTTGACGTGCCGTGAGGCGGAAGGTGCCCGAGGTGAGCTCTCCCATCCTGCGCAGGACCCTTTTGTCCCGTATCGCGCCCGTCCTGGCCGCCTCCGCGTCCGCTCTCCTGCTCACCGCGTGCGGTGCCGTCGACGACATCGGCGGGGGCGGCGACTCCGCGTCCGCGGCGAAGGGCGACGACATCACGGTGGGGCTGCTCCTGCCCGACAAGGACACGGCCCGCTTCGAGGCCTTCGACCACCCCATCTTCGCGAAGGAGGTGGCCGCCCTCACGCACGGCAGGGGCAAGGTCGACTACGCCAACGCCGGGGCCAGCCAGGACCGGCAGAGCCGGCAGTTCCAGGAGATGGTGGCCAAGAAGGTCGACATCATCGTGGTGGACGCGCTGGACGCCAAGGCCATCGCACCGGACGTCCGCAAGGCCAAGGACGCCGGTATCCCCGTCATCGCCTACGACCGGCTCGCCCAGGGCCCGATCGACGCGTACGTCTCGCACGACAACGAACTCGTCGGCGAGGTCCAGGCCCGCGCCATCGTCGAGGCGCTCGGCAGCAGGGCCGCCACCAGCGAGATCGTCATGATGAACGGCGACCCGGCGGACCCGAACACGGCGCGGTTCAAGGCGGGCGCGCTCAGCGAGCTCAAGGGCAAGGTGCGGATCGCCGAGGAGTACGACACCGCCAAGTGGTCGCCCGCGGTGGCCGAGGCGAACATGAGGAAGGCGATCCGCGCGGTCGGCCTCGGCAACATCGCCGCGGTCTACTCCGCCAACGACGGCATGGCCGGCGCCGTCATCGACGCCCTGAAGCAGGCGGGCGCCACCAAGGTCCCGCCGGTCACCGGACAGGACGCGAACCTGGACGCGGTGCAGCGCGTGGTCGCCGGCGAGCAGTACATGACGGTGTACAAGTCGTTCCTGGACGAGGCCACCGACGCCGCGCAGATGGCGGTGTACAAGGTGCAGGGCAAGGACATCCAGTACGACGCGCTGACCCAGGACAAGGTCGACAGCCCGACCGAGAAGGCCGTTCCCGCGACGCTCGTCCCGGTGGTCTCCCTCACCAGGGACAACATCAAGGACACGGTCGTCGCGGACGGCGTCTACTCCGTCAAGGAGATCTGCACCGCGAAGTACGCGGCCGCCTGCGCCGCCATCGGTCTCACCTGAGCCGGGCAGCGGCTCAGGCGGGTGACCGGGCCGGGGTCCGCTCGGCGGGCGGGGGCTGGGGCGGGGGCACCGCCGCCAGGAACTCCACGACGGCGAGTGCGAACAGCAGGCACAGCGCGATGCCGACCACCACCCAGCCCGTCGGGTACGGCCACAGCAGGTAGACCAGCAGCGACACGGCCACCAGCAGCCAGGTGATCCAGGTGCGGTACCGGCGTACGAAGGGGCCGACGGGACCGGTGCGCAGCCCCGCGTGGTCCGCGGTGCTCCGTACCGCGAGGATCCCGGAGGTCCACAGCCGCCGCACCAGCCCGGCGTGCCGTCCCGGACCGCTGAGCCAGGCGGCCAGGGCGACCACGACGGCCAGGGCGATCACCATCCGCACGGTGGTCTGAAGGAAGTGCACCAGCGCGTCGTAGACGGCCGCCGCCGCGCCCGGCGACACCCCGGCGGGCAGCCGGTCGAGGTAGAACACGCGGAACACCCGCAGGGCGATGCCGAGGAACCCGGTGGCGACGGCGACGCCCAGACAGCCCGCCACCAGTGCCCGGCGCTTTCGCACCGAGAGCAGTACGCCGGCCGCGACCAGCAGGACGGCCAGCACCGGCAGCCAGTTCCCGGCGAGTTGCAGCAGCCGTACGTAGGTCTTGACCTTGCCCACCTGGTCGGACCTGACGAGGGTGAAGTCGGTGTGCACGGACGGGATGTGCTGGGCGACCGACAGCCCGGAGTCGATCAGGCGCTGCTTGACCCGGTCCACGAGGGGGCCGATGTCCAGGGTGACCGAGTCGTTCGTCAGCTGCACCGCGCCGCCGCCGCTGCCGGTGAGCGCCTTGTCGAGGGAGCTGTGGACCCGGCGGTTGGCGTCGATCCACACGGTCCGGAACGCGTCGGACCCGGCGATCCTGAGGGCCTGGTCGTGGACGAAGCTGCGGACCGCGCTCTCCAGGGCGTCGCCCAGCCGGCCGCCCAGCGCCTGCTGCAACCGGGGCCGGTCGGCGGGGGTCACGTCCGCGAGCAGGGCGGGCAGGTCGAGGTGGCTCATGAGCGCGTCGGTGGCCCGGTTCGCCACGGCGTTCTGCACCGCGGGGTTCGAGGCGAGCGGGGCGACCGTGGCCACGTAGCGGTTGGTGTCCGCCACCTGGTCGGCCGCCCACGCGGCGAGCACGGAGAGCGGGGCGAGCAGACAGCCGAGGACGATGAGCACGGCGCCGAGGGCGGACCTGACGCGGTGCCGGGGCCGAGCACGCTCCTGTTCCAGGGCCGCCAGCCGTGCCCGCAGTTCCTGCACGTCGGACCGTTTCGCCGCGGCGTCCTCGTGCGCGTCGTCGTCCGTCACCCGTACCTCCAGGTCGATCCGGTCCTCCTCCAGCCGAACCGCACCGGCCCCCGCACGCGACCAGAGGCAGGCCGTACGGGTCGCCGACGCGTCCGACCGGGTGGCCCCCGACTCCCCCGCAGCGACCGCGTGCCCGCCGCGCACCGCCACACGCCGGCCACGCATGCGCCGACCCCACCACGCCAGCCGCGCATGTGCTGGCCCCGCACACGCCGGCCGCGGCGCACGCCGGTCCCGCACGCCTCGGCCGCGGCGCACGCCGACCCCGGGCAGCCGGCCGCGGCGCACGCCTGCTGCGGGAACGACGGCGCCCCCCAGGCCCGGACAGGGCCTGGGGGGCGGTTACGGGTGTGCCCGGGTTACTTCACCGGCTCGGGCTCCGGGGCGTTCTCCGGCTCGGCCTCGCCCGCCGGGTCCACCGGCGTGCGGACCGAGTCGAGGAGCAGCTGGGCCACGTCCACGACCTGGATGGACTCCTTGGCCTTGCCGTCGTTCTTCTTGCCGTTGACGGAGTCGGTGAGCATCACGAGGCAGAAGGGGCAGGCGGTGGAGACGATGTCGGGGTTCACCGACAGGGCCTCGTCGACGCGCTCGTTGTTGATGCGCTTGCCGATCCGCTCCTCCATCCACATCCGCGCACCACCGGCGCCGCAGCAGAAGCCGCGCTCCTTGTGCCGGTGCATCTCCTCGTTGCGCAGACCGGGGACCTTGCCGATGATCTCGCGCGGGGGCGTGTAGATCTTGTTGTGGCGGCCCAGGTAGCAGGGGTCGTGGTAGGTGATGATGCCCTCGACCGGGGTGACCGGGACCAGCTTGCCCTCGTCCACCAGGTGCTGGAGCAGCTGGGTGTGGTGGATGACCTCGTAGTCGCCGCCGAGCTGCGGGTACTCGTTGCCGAGCGTGTTGAGGCAGTGCGGGCAGGTGGCGACGATCTTCTTGGCCGACTTCGGCTTCCTCGACTCCGCGGTGACCTTGCCCTCGTCGTCCAGCTCCTCGCCGAACGCCGTGTTCAGGGCCATCACGTTCTCCATGCCGAGCTCCTGGAACAGGGGCTCGTTGCCGAGGCGGCGGGCGGAGTCGCCGGTGCACTTCTCGTCGCCGCCCATGATCGCGAACTTGACGCCCGCGATGTGGAGGAGTTCCGCGAAGGCCTTGGTGGTCTTCTTGGCGCGGTCCTCGAGGGAGCCCGCGCAGCCGACCCAGTACAGGTACTCGACCTCGGTGAGGTCCTCGATGTCCTTGCCGACGACCGGGACCTCGAAGTCGACCTCCTTGAGCCACTCCAGGCGCTGCTTCTTCGCCAGGCCCCAGGGGTTGCCCTTCTTCTCCAGGTTCTTGAGCATCGTGCCCGCCTCGGACGGGAACGCGGACTCGATCATGACCTGGTAGCGGCGCATGTCGACGATGTGGTCGACGTGCTCGATGTCGACGGGGCACTGCTCGACGCAGGCGCCGCAGGTGGTGCAGGACCACAGGACGTCCGGGTCGATGACGCCGTTCTCCTCGGCGGTGCCGATCAGCGGCCGCTCGGCCTCGGCGAGAGCCGCGGCGGGCACCTGGGCGAGCTGCTCCTCGGAGCCCTTCTCCTCGCCCTCGGCGGTCTTGCCGCCGCCGGCCAGCAGGTACGGCGCCTTGGCGTGCGCGTTGTCCCGCAGGGACATGATCAGCAGCTTGGGGGAGAGCGGCTTGCCGGTGTTCCAGGCCGGGCACTGCGACTGGCAGCGGCCGCACTCGGTGCAGGTCGAGAAGTCGAGCAGGCCCTTCCAGGAGAACTGCTCCACCTGGGAGACACCGAAGACGTCGTCCTCACCGGGGTCGGTGAAGTCGATCGGCTTGCCGCCGGAGGTCATCGGGAGCAGCGCGCCCAGCGAGGTCTCACCCGTCGCGTTCCGCTTGAACCAGATGTTCGGGAAGGCGAGGAAGCGGTGCCAGGCGACGCCCATGTCGGTCTTCAGGGCGACCACGATCATCCAGATGAACGAGGTGGCGATCTTCAGGCCGGCGAAGAAGTAGGTGAGGTTCTGGAGCGTGGAGACGTCCATGCCCCGGAACCAGGAGACCACCGGGTAGGAGATGAAGAACGACGCCTCGTAGGAGTCCACGTGGTGCTGGGCGCCCTCCAGGGCGTGCAGCGTGAAGATGCAGACGCCGACGATCAGGATGACCGTCTCGACGAAGTACGCCTGGCCGAAGTTGGAACCGGCGAAGCGGGACTTGCGGCCCGGCCGGTTCGGCTTGCTCAGCTGGCGGATCGCGATCAGCACGAGGATGCCGAGGACCGTCATGGTGCCGATGAACTCGACGAAGACGTTGTACGGCGCCCAGTCGCCGATGACCGGCAGGATCCAGTCGGCCTGGAAGAGCTGGCCGATGGCGTTGACGATGGTCAGCAGCAGCGAGAAGAAGCCGACCGCGACGAACCAGTGCGCTACGCCGACGATGCCCCAGCGGTTCATCCGGGTGTGCCCGAGGAACTCCCGGACCACCGTGACGGTCCGCTGGACGGGTTCGTCGGTACGGGTGCCGGCGGGCACGTTCTGACCGAGCCGCATGAAGCGGTAGATCTGCAGGACGGCGCGGGCGAACAACGCCACGCCGACCACGATCAGAACCAGCGACACGATGATCGCGGCGAGTTGCATGGGGGCTCCTCGGGCCTGCGAGGGGTCTCTTCGGGTCTCTTCTACGAGGGTGCCCGAAATTACTAAGCGGTAACTTATTCAGTCCGTCTGAGACTACCCGCAATCTTTACCCGCACTGTAGTCAGGTGCGGAGTGATCTGGATCGCTGAGGCCCGCCTGTGCTCCGGTCCCGCAACCCGATCGTGTTATTCGTACACGATTGTTACATTCGGGTCTAATTTGGACTCCGTGCTCTACGGGATCGCCGCTGCCACCACCGCCCTGCTGCTCGCCGCCGTCCTCGCCGCGCTGATCCGGCCGCCCGCGCTGCGGCTCGGCCTGGTCGACCGCAGGCGGGCCCGGCCCGTGCCCGCCCTGGGCGGCCTCGCCGTCGTCGGCGCCACCTGCGTGGTCGCGGGGGCCGGCGACTGGAGCGGGGTCGCCCCCCTCGGTGCCGGGGTGGGGGAGCTGCTGATCGCCGGGGGAGCCGTCGCGCTGCTCGGGGTGGTCGCCGACGTGTGGCGGCTGAAGACCCGGTTCCTGCTCTTCGGTACGGCCGTGGCGGCGGCCTGTGTGGTGCCGTACGGCGAGTTCGGGATCGCCGGCGGGGTGCTGGGCGTCGGCTGGATCGCGTTCGTCGCCGTCGCCTTCAAGGGGCTCGACCACGCCGACGGGCTGGCCGGGACGGTCGGGGTGGTGACCGCCTTCGGGGCCGGCGCCTGTGCCGCCGCCGAGGTGATGGACGGGCTCGCCGTGCTGCTGAGCGTGCTCGCCGCCGCGCTCACCGGGTTCCTGATGCACAACTGGCATCCCGCGCGGATCGCCCTCGGCGCCACCGGCTCGCTGTTCGCCGGGTTCGTGCTGGCCGCGGCGGCGCTGCTGACCCAGACCGGGCGCGACCCCGTCACCGGCGCGGGGGAGCTGTTCGCGCTCACCGCCGTCGCGGGCGCCGACGTCCTCGTGGTCGTCCTGTCGCGGCTGCTCGCCGGGCGGCCGGTGCTGCGGCGCGGCCCCGACCACCTCGCGCACCGGCTGCGGCGGCTGGGGCTCACCCCGCAGGGCGCGACGGTGGTGCTCGGGACCGGATCCTTCGCCGGGGTACTCGTCGCGGTGCTCGTGCACGGCGGCTGGGTCGGCCGGACGGGCGCCACCTGCGTCGCCTGCGTCACCGTCAGCGTGGTCCTGCTCCTCCTTCGGGTGCCGGTGTACGGACCCCGACGGCTTGAATCGACGCAGGTCAGCGGCCACCTGCGTGTAAGGAACGGATAAGACTTGAGCCCTATCGACTCAGGTCTGTTGACCCGCGGCGCGGCTTCATGCACACTTGAGTCCGTTCCACTCAAGTCAGCTGGAGGAAATCACCATGGCACGTGCGGTCGGCATCGACCTGGGCACGACTAACTCCGTCGTCAGCGTTCTTGAAGGCGGCGAGCCCACCGTCATCACCAACGCCGAGGGTGCCCGGACCACGCCGTCCGTCGTCGCCTTCGCGAAGAACGGCGAGGTTCTGGTCGGCGAGGTCGCCAAGCGTCAGGCGGTCACCAACGTGGACCGGACCATCCGGTCCGTGAAGCGTCACATGGGCACCGACTGGAAGATCCAGCTGGACGGGAAGGACTTCAACCCCCAGCAGATCTCCGCGTTCATCCTGCAGAAGCTCAAGCGGGACGCCGAGGCCTACCTGGGCGAGAAGGTGACCGACGCGGTCATCACCGTCCCGGCCTACTTCAACGACTCCGAGCGCCAGGCGACGAAGGAGGCCGGCGAGATCGCGGGCCTGAACGTCCTGCGCATCGTCAACGAGCCGACCGCCGCCGCGCTGGCGTACGGCCTCGACAAGGACGACCAGACGATCCTCGTCTTCGACCTCGGTGGCGGCACCTTCGACGTGTCCCTCCTGGAGATCGGCGACGGCGTCGTCGAGGTGAAGGCCACCAACGGCGACAACCACCTCGGTGGTGACGACTGGGACCAGCGCGTCGTCGACTACCTGGTCAAGCAGTTCGCGGCCGGCCACGGCGTGGACCTGGGCAAGGACAAGATGGCCCTGCAGCGCCTCCGCGAGGCCGCCGAGAAGGCCAAGATCGAGCTGTCCTCCTCCACCGAGACCTCGATCAACCTGCCCTACATCACCGCCTCCGCCGAGGGCCCCCTGCACCTCGACGAGAAGCTCACCCGCGCCCAGTTCCAGCAGCTGACCGCGGACCTCCTGGAGCGCTGCAAGACCCCGTTCCACAACGTCATCAAGGACGCCGGCATCCAGCTCGGCGAGATCGACCACGTCGTCCTCGTCGGCGGCTCCACCCGCATGCCCGCCGTCGCCGAGCTCGTCAAGGAGCTGACCGGCGGCAAGGAGGCCAACAAGGGTGTGAACCCGGACGAGGTCGTCGCCATCGGCGCCTCGCTCCAGGCCGGTGTCCTCAAGGGTGAGGTCAAGGACGTCCTGCTCCTCGACGTGACCCCGCTGTCCCTCGGCATCGAGACCAAGGGCGGCATCATGACCAAGCTCATCGAGCGGAACACGACGATCCCGACCAAGCGGTCCGAGATCTTCACCACCGCCGAGGACAACCAGCCCTCCGTGCAGATCCAGGTCTACCAGGGCGAGCGCGAGATCGCGGCGTACAACAAGAAGCTCGGCATGTTCGAGCTGACCGGTCTGCCGCCGGCCCCGCGCGGTGTCCCGCAGATCGAGGTCTCCTTCGACATCGACGCCAACGGCATCATGCACGTGACCGCGAAGGACCTGGGCACGGGCAAGGAGCAGAAGATGACCGTCACCGGCGGCTCCTCGCTGCCGAAGGACGAGGTCGACCGGATGCGCCAGGAGGCCGAGCAGTACGCGGAGGAGGACCACCGCCGCCGCGAGGCCGCCGAGACCCGCAACCAGGGCGAGCAGCTCGTCTACCAGACCGAGAAGTTCCTCAAGGACAACGAGGACAAGGTCCCGGGCGAGATCAAGACGGAGGTCGAGGAGTCCCTCACCGAGCTGAAGGAGAAGCTCAAGGGCGAGGACACCGCCGAGATCCGTACCGCCACCGAGAAGGTCGCGGCCGTCTCCCAGAAGCTGGGCCAGGCCATGTACGCCGACGCCCAGGCCGCCGGTGCCGCGGCCGGCGGTGCCCCCGCCGGTGACGCAGCCGACGACGTGGTGGACGCCGAGATCGTCGACGACGAGCGCAAGGACGGTGCCGCGTGACGGAGGAGACCCCGGGCTTCGAGGAGAAGCCCGACGTCCCCTCCGGCGCCACCCCCGACGACGCCGAGCCGAAGGCCGCTCCCGCGGAGGGTGCGGCCCCGGCCGGGGACGCAAGCGCACAGTTGGCCGGTCTGACGGCACAGCTGGACCAGGTACGCACCGCGCTCTCCGAGCGCACCGCGGACCTCCAGCGCCTCCAGGCCGAGTACCAGAACTACCGCCGCCGCGTGGAGCGGGACCGGATCACGGTCCGGGAGATCGCCATCGCGAACCTCCTGACCGAACTCCTGCCCGTGCTCGACGACATCGGCCGCGCCCGGGAACACGGCGAGCTGGTCGGCGGCTTCAAGTCGGTGGCCGAGTCGCTGGAGACGGTCGCGGCGAAGATGGGCCTGCAGCAGTTCGGCAAGGAGGGCGAGCCCTTCGACCCGACGATCCACGAGGCGCTGATGCACAGTTACGCGCCGGACGTCACCGAGACGACATGCGTGGCGATTCTGCAGCCCGGGTATCGCATCGGGGAGCGCACCATCCGTCCCGCGCGGGTGGCGGTCGCCGAACCGCAGCCCGGGGCGACGCCGGCGAAGGCCGAAGGAGCCGACGAGGCCCCGGCGGCCGGGGACGACAAGAAGGACAACGGCCCTGAGGAGGGCTGACGTCGTAGGTATCGAAGTCGTAGACATCGACTGGAAGGAGGGGCGTCGGGGATGAGCACCAAGGACTTCATCGAGAAGGACTACTACAAGGTCCTCGGCGTCCCCAAGGACGCCACCGAGGCCGAGATCAAGAAGGCGTACCGGAAGCTCGCCCGCGAGTTCCACCCGGACGCCAACAAGGGCAACGCCAAGGCCGAGGAGCGCTTCAAGGAGATCTCCGAGGCGAACGACGTCCTCGGCGACCCCAAGAAGCGCAAGGAGTACGACGAGGCACGCGCCCTCTTCGGCAACGGCGGCTTCCGCCCCGGGCCGGGCGCGGGCGGCGGCAGCTTCAACTTCGACCTGGGCGACCTCTTCGGGGGTGGCGCCCAGGGCGGGGGCGGCTTCGGCGGCGGCGGCTTCAGTGACGTCCTGGGGGGCCTGTTCAACCGGGGCGGGGGCGCGGGCACGCGTACCCAGCCGCGGCGGGGCCAGGACATCGAGTCCGAGGTCACGCTCAGTTTCACGGAGGCCATCGAGGGCGCCACGGTCCCGCTGCGGATGTCCTCGCAGGCCCCCTGCAAGGCCTGTTCGGGCACCGGCGACGCGAACGGCACCCCCCGGGTGTGCCCGACCTGCGTCGGCACCGGACAGGTGGCGCGGGGATCCGGCGGCGGCTTCTCGCTCACCGACCCCTGCCCGGACTGCAAGGGCCGCGGCCTGATCGCGGAGAACCCCTGCCCCGACTGCAAGGGCAGCGGACGCGCCAAGTCGTCCCGGACCATGCAGGTCCGCATCCCCGCCGGGGTGACCGACGGCCAGCGCATCCGGCTGCGCGGCAAGGGCGCGCCGGGCGAGCGCGGCGGCCCGGCCGGCGACCTCTACGTCGTGGTGCACGTCGACACCCACCCGGTGTTCGGCCGCAAGGAGGACAACCTGACGGTGACCGTCCCGGTGACCTTCACCGAGGCGGCCCTCGGCGGCGAGGTCAGGGTCCCGACCCTGGGCGGACCGCCGGTCACCCTGAAGCTGCCCCCGGGCACGCCCAACGGCCGCACCATGCGCGCCCGTGGCAAGGGCGCGGTCCGCAAGGACGGCACCCGCGGCGACCTCCTGGTCACCGTCGAGGTGAGTGTCCCCAAGGACCTGTCGGGGAAGGCTCGTGACGCGCTGGAGGCGTATCGCGAGGCGACCGCGGGCGAGGACCCGCGGGCCGAGCTGTTCGAGGCCGCGAAGGGAGCATGACGAGATGGACGGCCGTCGACGCAGTGACAGTTTTCGGGGACCTTACGAACTGACCGAGGAGACCCCGGTCTACGTCATCTCGGTGGCGGCCCAGCTCTCCGGGCTGCACCCGCAGACGCTGCGCCAGTACGACCGCCTCGGCCTGGTCTCCCCGGACCGCACGGCCGGGCGGGGCCGCCGCTACTCGGCCCGCGACATCGAACTGCTCCGCCAGGTGCAGGCGTTGTCGCAGGACGAGGGCATCAACCTGGCCGGCATCAAACGCATCATCGAACTGGAGAACCAGGTCGTCGCGCTCCAGCAGCGCGTCGCCGAACTCCAGGCGGCGGTGGACGGCGCGGCGGCCGCGATGCAGCAGCGGGAAGCGGCGGTGCACGCCTCGTACCGCCGTGACCTGGTGCCGTACCAGGAGGTGCAGCAGACCAGCGCGCTGGTGGTGTGGCGCCCGAAGAAGGCCAAGGACTGACCGCGACGCGCGTACGAAGGGGCCCGGAGGTGGTTGCACCTCCGGGCCCCTTCGTCTGTCCTGATCTTTGCCTGCCCATGAACTCCCCTGGATGGAGGAGGCGTAGAGAGCGCCTGGAGGCGGTTCCGCATCGTCTTCACAGGGTCAGCGGAGCGTGGTGTTGCGCACTCGTTAAGTAGTTTCGCTTGACGTCAGGTGTGGCGTACGCGTTGGCTTTTCAGACATCTGGGTCCCTCAAGTGACCCTGTGTCCGGAACGCACCTGAAGTGAGCCCCCGTATGCGTCGTATAGCCATGTTCGTGGCCGCGTCCACGATGACCCTCTCGCTCGCCGGTTGCGGCGTGCTCAACGCGACGGGATCGTCCAGCACCGCGACGCCGACCAAGGGCAACGACATCACGGTGGGCGTGCTGATGCCGGACAAGATCAACACCCGGTACACCAACTTCGACTACCCGATCATGAAGTCGAAGATCGCCGAGCTCACGAACAACCAGGGCAAGGTCGACTACGAGAACGCCGCGTCCTCCGCCTCCGCGCAGGCGAAGCAGATGCAGAAGATGATCGACGACAAGGTCGACGTGATCATCCTGGACTCGGTCGACTCGCACGCCATCGCCGGCACGGTGAAGAAGGCCAAGGACGCCGGTATCCCGGTCATCGCCTACGACCGTCTCGCCGAGGGTCCCATCGACGCCTACGTCTCCTTCGACAACGAGCTCGTCGGCGAGGTGCAGGCCCGGACCCTCCTGGAGGGCCTCGGCTCGAACGTCGACACCTCCGACAAGGTCGTCATGATCAACGGCTCGCTGACCGACCCCAACGCCAAGCAGTTCAAGACGGGCGCCGTGTCCGAGCTGACCGGCAAGGTGACGATCGCGGACTCGTACGACACCAAGGACTGGGACCCGGTGATCGCCCAGCAGGAGGTCACCAAGGCGATCGACGCGATCGGCAAGGACAACATCGCCGCCGTCTACTCCGCCAACGACGCCATGGCGGGCGGCGTCGTCAAGGCCCTCAGGGCGGCCGGCGTCACCAGCATGCCGCCGATCACCGGCCAGGACGCGGACCTCGACGCCATCCACCGGATCCTCAGCGGCGACCAGTACATGACCGTCTACAAGCCGTACCCGGACGAGGCCGAGGCCGCCGCCGAGATGGCCGTCTACAAGGTGCAGGGCAAGGACATCCAGTTCGACGCGCTCACCCAGGACACCGTCGACAGCCCCACCACGAAGAACATCCCGTCCCAGCTGGTGCAGGTCAACGCCGTCACGAAGAGCAAGATCAAGGACACCGTCGTCGCGGACGGCATCTACAAGATCTCGCAGATCTGCACCGCCGCGTACAAGACGGCGTGCGCCCAGGCCGGCCTCAAGTAGCCCCGCCGCGCTCGCGCGGTTCGGCGGCCGTCAACCCGCGCGCCACCGGCCGCAGGTGAACCACGAAGGACCCCGGCCCCGCGAACGCGCGCACGGCGGACGACCGGCTGAGCGGCCCGCCGCACCGCCGGGGGCCGCGGGTGCCCGGTCGCGTGCGCGGCCGAGGTGGGCAGGCCGAGTGGGCGCGGTGCTGTGGCGATGAGGTGGCGGACGGGGGTCGCGTCCCGGGCGTCGTGCGGCCGCTCGCGGTCCGTCGCTTCCGCCGAGGGCCGTCCGGTGCGTTCCGCGGCCGGGCGTCGTGCGCTGCCGTCCTGCCGTGTCCGCGTCGGACGGTCGGGTGAGTTCGGCGCGGCGGCGCGTGGGCGAGGGGCCCGCGGCGCGGCCGAGGTGGTCGGGCGCGCCGCGGGCCTGAGCGGCCCAGCCCGGCAACGCGCCACCCCCGTGGACGCGTTGCCGGGGCCTCGACCCGAGCGGGGGAGCCGGATCGAGGCCCCGCCGGGTGCCGGGGGGCACCCGTGGGAAGCGATCTCCACGATGCCGTCCGAACCCCGTGCCCACCACCGTCATCTTGTTGCAACGGGGTCCCCGGAGGCGGTCGGATATCGGGGCACACCCCTGCATAACGGCACCCGGTGCGAGGGGAGCCGTGTTGCGGAGCCGGTCAGGACCGCTCATAGTTGCGCTGCGGAAGAGGCAGCAAACCGGGGGTGGAATGGGCGATGGCCGGGCACGGGACGGAGGAGCATCCACACGGAGCCGACCGACTGTGCGCCGCCGGGGACCGCGTGTACTCCCGGGCCGTGCGCCGGGGCCGGGTGGCACGCACGGATGCCGACGCGGTGCCCTGTCTGCTGGAACTGGCGCTGCTGCACCCTGACCCGGACGACATGGCCTGGCTGGTGCCGACCTCCCCGCAGGAGGTCATGACCCGGCTGCTGCGCGGGGTCTACGACGAGGTGACGGACAGCCAGCGGCGCGTGGGCTCGGCGGTGGCGGCGTTCGAGTGGTACGCCGGGCTGGGGCGGCACCTGCCGGCCCTGACGGCCGCCGCCGACGGTACGGCGGCGATCCGCGTCCTCGACGGGCTGTCACGGATCCAGGCGGCCATGGACGAGGCGACGGAGGCCTGCACGACCGAGGTGCTCACCGTGCAGCCCGGCGGCATCCGCCGGGAGTCGGAGCTGACCGAGGGCCTGCACCGGGCGCTCGCCCTGCGCGGCCGCGGCGTACGGATGCGCGACCTCTACACCCATGTCGCCCGGCACGGCCAGGGACTGCTCAACTACCTGGAGCTGATGGGCGACGCGGTGGAGGCCCGCACCCTCGACGAGGTCATCGACCGGCTGATCCTCTTCGACCGCACGGTCGCCTTCATCCCCGCGAACGCGGACCGCACGATGGCCCTGGAGCTGCGCCACCCGGCCCTGGTGGAGTACTTCGGCACGGTCTTCGAACGCCTGTGGCGCCTGGCGATCCCGCTCACCGCCGCACTGCCCGACACCGGCATCGAGGGCATCTCGCACCGGGAGCAGTCCATCGCGGCGCTGCTCGCCGAGGGCCACCAGGACGCGGTGATCGCGGAACGCCTGGGCATCAGCGTCCGCACCTGCCGTGCCCACATCGCCCGTCTCTCGGAGACGCTGGGCGCGGCCAGCCGTACCCAACTGGGCGTGCGGATCGCCCAGGTGGGCCTGGACCGGCCGCCAGGCGGGGCGAGCGGGGTGCCGGACGCGGAGAGCGGGGTGTCGGACGCGGCGGGCGGGGCGCCGGCCGCGATCAGGCTTCCCGGTCCAGGATCCCCGAGCGTCCGATGAGATAGCCGAGTTGGGCGCGGCTCTCGCTGCCGAGGGTCACGGCCAGCTTGGCGATGTGGTCGCGGGCGGTGCGCACGTTCATGCCGAGGCGTTCCGCGATGGCGGCGTCGGTGTGGCCCTCCACGAGGAGGGCAGCGATGGCCCGCTGGCGCGGGGTGACGCCGTTGACGGTGGGGCGGTACGCCACGTCCGGGTAGATGGGGGTGGCCAGCCGCCACAGCCGGTCGAAGGTGGTGACGAAGTACGTGAGCAGCGCCGGATGCCGGACCTCCAGGGCGAGTGAGCCCTCGGGGTCGGCGGGCACGAAGGCGACCGTCCGGTCGATGACGATCAGCCGGTCGGGCAGTTCGTCCAGGCCGCGGGCCTCGAAGTCGCCCCGTACCTCCTCGAAGACGCCGTACACCTCCGGCACATGGCGCAGGGTGTGCTGGTAGAGGGCGCGGATGCGGGCGCCCCGGTCGAGGAGCGCCTGGTCGCGGTTGCGGGCGGCCGCGGCGGCGGCCCGGCCGCGGGCGCCGGTGAGACCGGCGTGCGACTGGATGCAGAGCACCTCCTGGCCGGCCTCGGCCATGGCATCGGTGATGGCCTGGTTGATGCGGCGGGTGCCGTCGTGCAGCCGCAGCGTCGGGGTGCCGTCGGCCGACGGGTTCGGCGCGTGGACCTTCATCAGCGCGCTCGAACAGCTCCACGAGCCGCTCCTCGCGCCGCCGTTCGTCGGCGATGCGGGCGGCGGCGGAGCGCAGCAGCCGGTGCAGCGCCGCGCCGGGAGGCTCGGGCTCCAACCGGTCCAGGTCGTCGAGGGCCGGGTGGAGGAGGCCGAAGTCGGTCAGGCACGGCGCGTCGGCGGCGTCCCGGGCACGCACGTACCCGGCGCTCAGCGCCCGTTCGTACAGCTTCGCGCCGGTGGGGCACAGCTCCTCGACCCCGTGCTCGCAGCGGGTCACCGGGTACCGTCCGGGTGGTGCGCGTGCGCGGTATGACGTGCGGCCGTCACCGACCGCCGCCCTCCTCGGGGAGTTTGTTCTCCAGGATCCCCGACTGGGCGATCAGGTAACCGAGTTGGGCACGGCTGCCGCTGCCGAGCACCTGGGCCAGCTTGGCGATGTGGGCCCGGCAGGTGCGGACGTTCATGCCGAGCCGACGGGCGATGGCCTCGTCGACGTGGCCCTCCACGAGCAGTTTCGCGATCGAGTGCTGGATGTCGGTGATGCCGTCGGGAGCCGTCTCGTAGGGGGCGCCGGCGCTCAGCGGCACGGCCCGGGTCCACATGAACTCGAACACCTTGATGAGGTAGCGGACCAGTCCCGGGTGGCGCAGCTCCAGAGCGACCTGCTGGTCCTCACGGGTGGGGATGAAGGCGACCGTCTCGTCACAGATGATCAGCCGCTCCACCAGCTCGTCTATGGAGCGGTACTCCACCTTGCCGTCGGCGAGCTGGGCCCCGTAGGCCAGCTTCTCCTGGCTGTAGCGGGCGGTGTGCTGGTACAGCGTCCGGATCCGGACGCCCCGGTCGATGAGGGGTCTGTCGCGTTCCAGCCCGCGCAACATGCTGGCCTCGGAGATCCGGTCGCTGGGCTGGACGGTCAGCATCTCCGTGTGGCATTGGGCCGTGGCCAGGTTGAGCGCGGCGTTGATGCGCTCGCCGCCCTCCAGCACCGTGATGGAGCCGCCGCCCGCCGCCGACTGGCCGCCGATGGACAGGAAGGGTTCGAAGACGCCGGCGATGTCGTTGGCCAGCCGGCGGCGTTCGGTGATCTCGCGTTCCAGCGGGTTGAGGCGCTGGGCCAGGGCGATCGCCGGCGGCACCGGCCGCAGCAGGTTCGGGTCGTCGGGGTCGGGGTGCAGCAGGGCGGAGTCCACCAGGCAGGGCGCGGGTTCCGCGTCCGCGCGCGCGATGCCTCCCGCACGCAGCGCGGCCGCATACAAGCGACTACCCTCCGTACACAGCTCGTTCATGGCATGGGGATGTGTCTCATTTGAGCTGTTTATTACCAAAACTCCACCCCCCAGGGTCCTGAACATGCAGGAACATGATGCACCGATTGTGTGGCCATGACGTGCCCGAATGAGCCATCGTCGTACCTGACGGGGGAAAAGGGGACCTTCAAGTGAGGACGAAGCCGAAGATGCGTAACAGACTGCTTCGCTCGGTACTTGTCGCCGCCTTGTCCGCCGTCGCAGCCTTCGGGGTGCTCAGTGGTTTTTCGGCCGCCGGCAAGAGTGAGGTACGTGCGAACAGCAGCTGGCCGGCGGTTGCCGTGAACTCCGAGACTGTCGGCGCTACTGATTCCGTGACCGATGGAGCCGGGAGCTGACGTGACCACCCCACCCGACGACCGATCCTTCCGCCGTGAGATGGCGACCGCGTACCGATCCGGCTGGCACTTCATCGACCTGGTCACCGCCATCCCCCACAGTGGTGACTCGCTGATGGTGACCGTCTTCGGTGAGCCGGTCGTCGTCACACGGGACGAGGACGAGGACGTACGGGCGTACCGGTGCCTGCGCAAGCCGCGGGGTGCGCCACAGCCCGTGCGCTGTGCCGTGCGGTACGGAATGATTTTCGTGAACCTGGACCAACGGGACCATCGGCTGGCTGAGCCGGAGGTGCCGGACGTGAGGACCATCTCGGCCACCCCCCGCAGTGCCTGACGCGATTCCCCCGTCGTAAAAAGATCGCTCAGGTACTTCCCCCCGCAGCGGCGTCACCGTGACCTGAACACGGTGACGCCGCTGCAGTTTTATGGGGACATTTCCTGGTATCCATCGTTTCCGGCCACCCGTCACGGTGGCTGAAACCCGCCGGTGGCGCCGCCTTGCCTCCCCTCCCGCCCCCTCCCGTCCCCGGAAGACCTCCCGCTCGCACCTTGAGTGGAATAGACTCAAGTTTGTGTACGTTGGCTGAGTCAGTACCGGGATCAGCATGGGGACGTAGGAGGAGAACGCGAACGTGGACGCCGAGCTGACCAACAGGAGCCGGGACGCGATCAACGCGGCCAGCAGCCGGGCCGTGACCGAGGGGCACCCGGACCTCACCCCTGCCCACCTGCTGCTGGCTCTGCTCCAGGGGCAGGACAACGAGAACATCACCGACCTGCTCGCCGCGGTCGACGCCGACCAGGCCGCCGTCCGCGCGGGAGCCGAGCGGGCCATCGCCGCGCTGCCCAGCGTGACCGGCTCCACGGTCGCGCCCCCGCAGCCCAACCGCGAACTGCTCGCGGTCATCGCCGACGCCGGGGAACGCGCCAAGGACCTCGGCGACGACTACCTCTCCACCGAGCACCTGCTCATCGGCATCGCCGCGAAGGGCGGCGCGGCCGGCGAGGTGCTCGACCGGCAGGGCGCCACCGCGAAGAAGCTGGCCGACGCCTTCCAGAAGGCGCGCGGCGGACGCCGGGTGACCACCGCCGACCCGGAGGGCCAGTACAAGGCGCTGGAGAAGTTCGGCACGGACTTCACGGCCGCCGCCCGGGACGGCAAGCTCGACCCGGTCATCGGCCGGGACACCGAGATCCGCCGGGTCGTCCAGGTGCTGTCCCGCCGCACCAAGAACAACCCCGTGCTCATCGGCGAACCCGGCGTCGGCAAGACCGCCGTGGTCGAGGGGCTCGCGCAGCGGATCGTGAAGGGGGATGTGCCGGAGTCTCTCAAGGACAAGCGGCTGGTGGCGCTGGACCTCGGGGCCATGGTCGCCGGCGCCAAGTACCGCGGCGAGTTCGAGGAGCGGCTGAAGACCGTCCTCGCCGAGATCAAGGACTCCGACGGCCAGATCATCACCTTCATCGACGAGCTGCACACCGTCGTCGGCGCCGGCGCGGGCGGCGACTCCGCCATGGACGCGGGCAACATGCTCAAGCCGATGCTGGCCCGCGGCGAACTGCGCATGGTCGGCGCCACCACCCTCGACGAGTACCGCGAACGCATCGAGAAGGACCCGGCGTTGGAGCGCCGCTTCCAGCAGGTGCTGGTCGCCGAGCCGACCGTCGAGGACACCATCGCCATCCTCCGCGGCCTGAAGGGCCGTTACGAGGCCCACCACAAGGTGCAGATCGCGGACTCGGCGCTGGTCGCCGCCGCGACCCTGTCCGACCGCTACATCACCTCCCGCTTCCTCCCCGACAAGGCGATCGACCTCGTGGACGAGGCCGCCTCCCGGCTCCGCATGGAGATCGACTCGTCCCCCGTCGAGATCGACGAACTCCAGCGTTCCGTCGACCGGTTGAAGATGGAGGAGCTGGCGCTGGAGAAGGAGACCGACCCGGCCTCCGTGGAACGCCTGGAGAAGCTGCGCCGCGACCTCGCCGACAAGGAGGAGGACCTGCGCGGCCTCAACGCCCGCTGGGAGCGCGAGAAGCAGTCCCTGAACCGGGTCGGCGAGCTGAAGGAGAAGCTCGACGCGCTGCGCGGCACCGCGGAACGCGCCCAGCGCGACGGCGACTTCGACACCGCGTCCAAGCTGCTGTACGGCGAGATCCCGCAGCTGGAGAAGGAGCTGGAGGCCGCCTCCGAGGCAGAGGAGGAGACGGCCAAGGACACCATGGTCAAGGACGAGGTCGGCTCCGACGACATCGCCGACGTGGTCGCCGCCTGGACCGGCATCCCGGCCGGCCGCCTGCTGGAGGGCGAGACCCAGAAGCTGCTCCGCATGGAGGACGAACTGGGCCGCCGCCTGATCGGCCAGACCGAGGCCGTACGCGCGGTCTCCGACGCCGTCCGCCGCTCCCGCGCGGGCATCGCCGACCCCGACCGCCCCACCGGCTCCTTCCTCTTCCTCGGCCCGACCGGCGTCGGCAAGACGGAGCTGGCGAAGGCGCTCGCCGACTTCCTCTTCGACGACGAGCGGGCGATGGTCCGCATCGACATGTCCGAGTACGGCGAGAAGCACAGCGTGGCCCGGCTGGTCGGTGCCCCGCCCGGCTACGTCGGCTACGAGGAGGGCGGCCAGCTGACCGAGGCGGTCCGCCGCCGCCCGTACACCGTGGTCCTCCTGGACGAGGTGGAGAAGGCCCACCCCGAGGTCTTCGACATCCTCCTCCAGGTCCTCGACGACGGCCGCCTCACCGACGGCCAGGGCCGCACCGTCGACTTCCGCAACACCATCCTGGTCCTCACCTCGAACCTGGGCAGCCAGTACCTGGTCGACCCGGCGCTCAGCCCGCAGGAGAAGAAGGAGCAGGTCCTGGAGACGGTCCGGAGGTCCTTCAAGCCGGAGTTCCTGAACCGCCTGGACGACCTGGTGGTCTTCTCGGCCCTGGAGAAGGACGAGCTGGCCCGGATCGCCCGGCTCCAGATCGACCGCCTGGCCCGCCGCCTCGCCGACCGCCGGCTCACCCTGGAGGTCACGCCCGAGGCCCTGGCCTGGCTCGCCGAGGAGGGCAACGACCCGGCGTACGGCGCCCGCCCGCTGCGCCGCCTGGTCCAGACCGCCATCGGCGACCGCCTGGCCAAGGAGATCCTCTCCGGCGAGGTCAAGGACGGCGACACCATCCGCGTGGACGCCTTCGGGGAGGGCCTCCTGGTGGGCCCGGCGACCACCGGTGCCCCGGCCGGGGCACCCGGCCGGGGCACCGGAAAGACGCTCTGAGCTGAATTCCGCCAACGAGAGGTGAACCCGCCGGGGCGGGGGTTGCCACCCCCCTCCCCGGATGGGGGAGGATGGCGGGATCCGCATGAAGGGAAAAACACGGTGAGCATCGACCCGTCCTCGATTCCGAACTTCGGGGGCCAGCCCGAGCCGCAGCCCCAAGGACCGGCGGGCCCCGTCGTCCCGGATCAGGATCTCGTGAAGCAGCTCCTCGACCAGATGGAGCTCAAGTACGTCGTCGACGACGAGGGCGACCTCGCGGCGCCGTGGGAGCAGTTCCGCACGTACTTCATGTTCCGCGGTGAGGACGAGCAGGCGGTCTTCTCGGTGCGGACGTTCTACGACCGGCCGCACAAGATCGACGAGAAGCCGCAGCTCCTGGAGTCCATCGACGACTGGAACCGGCGGACCCTGTGGCCCAAGGTCTACACCCACACCCACGACGACGGCACCGTCCGTCTCATCGGTGAGGCGCAGATGCTGATCGGCACCGGCGTCGACATCAACCACTTCGTCTCGTCCACGGTCAGCTGGGTGCGGGCCGCCATCGAGTTCGACAAGTGGCTCGTCGAGCAGCTCGGCCTGGAGGAGGACGTCGACGGTGCCGAGAAGCCGGAAGACGGCGACGAGTAACCAGCGGACCTACAGCGGTGTGTGCGCGTACACGACGAGGTACGCGCCGTAGCCGAACGAGAGCCCGGCCAGGGCCGTGACCACCACCGTCGCGTGCCAGGGCCGGGCTCTCGCCGTGCGGACCAGCGCCCGTGCCGGCGGCAGCAGCAGCGGGAAGGCCGGGAGCAGGAAGCGCGGCTTCGACTCGAAGAAGCCCGAGCCGCCGAGCGTGATCAGGAGGAGCACGGCGGTGTAGGCGAGCAGGGGGAGCGGCGGGCGGTCCAGGGCCAGCAGGGCGTACAGGAGCACCCCGGCCGCCACGATCAGCAGGACCATCGAGAAGACGAAGCGGTCGCCGTGCAGGAGCAGTTCGCGGGCGAAGCGCAGGGAGCCCCGGCCCAGGTCGAAGCGCGAGCCCCACAGGCGCTGTACGTCGAAGTAGCCGCCGAGCGGGTCGCCGGTGCGGCCGCCCACCCACAGGACGTAGGCCGCCCACCCGACCGGGGCGAGCGCCGCGCCCGTCCACAGCCTGTGGGTGACCGGGCCGCGACGGCGGTGGAGCTCGCAGCCGGCGGCGACGAGCACGGCCGCGGCGACCGCGAAGCCGTTGGGCCGGGACAGGCCGGCGAGGGCGGCCAGCGCACCCGCCCACAGCCAGTTGCCGGCCAGGACCGCGTACAGGGACCAGGCGGCGAACGCGGTCAGCACCGGCTCCGTGTACGCCATCGACAGCACCACGGAGTGCGGGAGCAGGGCCCACAGCACGACCAGCGCGGTGCCCACCGCGCGGCCGTGCAGCCGGGTGCCCACCGCGTAGACGCCGGCCGCGGCGACGGCCGCCGCGGTCCAGGAGACCAGCAGCGCGGCCCCCGCCCCGCTGAGCGGGGTCACCGCCGTGAGGGTGCGGATCAGCGCCGGGTAGAGCGGGAAGAACGCCAGGTCGCTGTGGACGACACCGGAACCGAAGTGCAGGGTGCGGCCGTAGCCGTGGGCGGCGATGCCCAGGTACCAGGCCGAGTCCCAGGACCGGCCGAGGAGGGTCAGCGGATGCCCGCCGCCCGCCCACGCCACCAGCGCGAGCACGGCCATACCGGTGAGCCGGACCGCCGCGAACAGTCCCACGGCGAGCCCGCCGGCCGTGACGAGGGACAGCCGGGTGCCGGGCCGCTGGGCGACGGGCGGGGCGAGGGCGGTGCTGACGTGGCTCACATTCGCACCCTGCCGGGGGATGGCGGTGATGTGCGAGAAATGTGCGCCCGATGGGGTAGCGGCCCTCCGTCCGGGCGGCTGCTAGCGTCCGGTTGCGTGGACGAGGGTGGGGACGAGGGCGTGGACGAGGGCGTGGACGACAGCGTGGACGACAGCGTGTACGTGGGCAACGCGGGCAAGGACGCGGCACTGGACCGGGGGTGGCTCCTCGGGCACTTCAAGGACCCCGGCGATCCGCGCCACAGCGAGGCCGTGGAGATCAAGTGGGGGGTGCACCCCCGTGGCGAGGAGCGGGCGCGATGGGTGGAGGGCGAGGAGCGCACCGCCCTCCTGGTACTCGTCAGCGGCCGCTTCCGCGTCGAGCTCCCCGGCCGCAGCGTGGTGCTGGCCGAGCAGGGCGACTACGTCGTGTGGGGGCGCGGGGTGGACCACTCCTGGTACGCGGAGGAGGACTCGGTCCTCCTGACGGTGCGCTGGCCGTCGGTACCCGGTTACGCGGTGCCGGAGAGCACCGCTGGTGGGGCCCAGCCGGGTACCTGAGTCCGGCCCGTCGCAGGGTCGGTCACGGCAGCTGCCGCAGCCGTTCCGCCGCCTACTGAAGGGGCCGGAGGAGACGTACGTCAGGAACTGCTTCGCCGAGCGCACCGCCGCCACCAGTTCCGACAGGACGACCTGCCCAGTCTCCACACCCTCGCCGCAGGCATCAACCGCGACCGCCACGCCGTCATCGCCGGCCTCATCCTGCTCTGGAACTCGGGCCCCGTCGAAGGCCACGTCAACCGGATCAAGATGCTCAAACGCCGGATGTTCGGCCGCGCGGGCTTCGCCCTCCTGCGAAAACGAGTCCTGCTCGCGCCATGACGCGGGCTGTCTGCTCGGAGGCCGAGCAGCACAGGTCTGGCTGGAACACCGAAGGTGATCAACGCCCTCAAAGGAATCGCAAGGTCGCGGGGGGAAAACAGGTCCGGACCGTCATAACTGGCGACTTCCTGTGGGTGCCACCACTCCAGCCCGGTGATGTTCTCCTCGGCGAGTTCGTCCTCGGACAGCGCCCCGCGCGGGTTGAACCCTGCAGTGCGCACGAGGAAGTAGTCATTGACGACGCCGTCGTACGCGACGTAATGCGGCACGTGGCGTCTCGTCCTGTTCGATTCCTCCGCCCGGAGTTGCCCACACCACCGTTTCCGCTGGCTCTGGAATCGCGAACCGACAGAGAAGGACGCGGTCGTCCTCGTCGAGGATGATCGCGCGGACTGAGTGACGCAGGTTCACGGATGGCATCCGGACACGCTGACTGCCCTGGCAAGGGTGATGTGATGGACAGGTGGGCCGAGCCCAGTAGCTCTCGGCCACTGGCCACAGAAGCTGATCCAGAACCCGAGTTTCGACGTCACTGGGGTGCTTGCGTGGGCAGCGGGGTGCTCCTGCTGAAAGGGCCCTGGCTGATGTCGAGGTACACGTGATGGTGCGCTCCCTCGGCGGGCTACGGCACCGAATCTGACAGCCGGCGGCACGTATCAGGTGGAAGAGGCAATTGCTCGGGTGACGGCCGTGATCGCCGGGGTGGGGCGGCCGGGGAGCCGCGCCACGAGAACCCGGCGGGTCTCGGGAGGTGCGCCTTCGACGTGCAGCAGGCTCACCCCGGGCGGCAGCACCGGCGAGAGCCGCGAGGGCACCGTTGTCACCCCGAAGCCGCCGGCGACCAGCTGAAGCTTCGTCAGCCAGTCGCGCGCGCAGTGGACGATGTCCGGCCGTCCGGGCAGGCCAGGCCAGACGCCGAGCAGTGGCTCGGCGTTCGACGCCGGGGCGGCAATCCACGGGGCGTCGATCAGTTCGTCGACGTGCACAGCGGTGCGGCCGGCGAACTCTCCGGTCGAAGACACCGCCACGACCAGTTCGGTGTCCATAACGGTCTCGGTGTGCAGGCGCGGCGACTCGCCGTCCAAAGGCCGGTGCGGCGGGCGGGAGGTCAGTACGGCGAGGTCGATCGAGCCCGCGCGCAGTGCCCGGATCAGGGAGGGCGTGGTGCCCTCGGTAGTCGTGACCGTGATGTGCGGGTCGGTCGCCGCGAGGCGGGTGAGTGAGCGAGGCAGGATGACCGCGCCCGCGCTCAGGAACAGTCCGAGCCGCACGAGTTCGGTCCGCGGGACGGTGCCGGTGAGGTCGCGCTCGGCCGCCGTCAGGCAGTCCAGGATCGTGCGAGCGTGGCGCAGCAGGGTCAGGCCCGCGGGGGTGAGCCGCACCCCATCGGGGCGGCGTTCGAACAGGGCGGTGCCCGCGCTTCGTTCGAGGGCGGCGGCCTGGCGTGAGACCGCTGACTGGGTGTAGCCGAGCCGGGTGGCTGCTGCGGTGAAGCTGCCGGACTCGGCGATCTGCCGCAGGACTCGTAGGCCTGTGCTGGAGATGTCCATGCGGCATACGCATACCACGCATGCTTGATCGTCGCTTCCCGCATGTCCGTCAGGCTCCTAGTGTCGATCCCGACGAACACGGACGCACACGGAGGTCATCACGTGCGAGCAGCAGTTCTGACGCAGTTCGGTGCCCCGCTCACGGTGCGGGAGGTTCCCGACCCCGAGGCCGGCGGCGGCGAGGTGGTGGTCGAGGTCCTCGCCGCCAGCGTGGCGCCCTACGCGGCTGAGGTCTTCAGCGGCAAGCGGAACTACCCCCTGGTCCCTCCCGTCGTGCCCGGGATCGGCGGCGTGGGACGGGTCGTCCACGTGGGCCCGGACGCCACCCGGCTGCGCCGCGGCGACCTGGTGTGGTGCGACTCGACGGTGCGCTCGCGGGATGACGCCCTGACGCCCGACATCACGCTCCAGGGCTGGAGTTCCCGCGGTGAGGGCGGCGCGCGCCTCGCCCGGTACCTGCACGACGGATCGTTCGCCGAGCTCATGCGGGTCCCGACGGAGAACGTCTTCCCGCTCCCCGCAGCGGCGGGGGACGACCCGGCCCGCTGGGCCGCGCTCGGTGTGCACGTCATCCCTTACGGCGGGCTGCTGGCCGGCGGGCTCGCAGCCGGTGAGACGCTGCTCGTCAACGGGGCCACCGGCAACCTCGGCAGCAGTGCGGTTGCGGTCGCGCTCGCCATGGGGGCGGGCCGCGTGGTCGCCCCAGGCCGCAACCAGGCCGCGCTCGACCTCCTCGCCGACCGGTTCGGTCCGCTCGTGCGCCCGGTCCCGCTCACCGGGGACGAGGCCGGCGACCGCGCGGCGATGTCCGCGGCGGCCGACGGCCCGATCGACATGGTGATCGACCTGCTACCGCCGAGCGCACCCAGCTCGGCAGCGCGCACGGCAGCCATGACCGTGCGCGAATACGGCCGCGTCGTTCTCATGGGCGGCATCGGCATGCTCGGTGGCGACGACCTCGCCCTCCCGTACCCATGGATCATGCGCAACTCGATCACCGTGCGCGGCCAGTGGATGTACCCGCGTACGGCGAACGTCGGCATCATCCGGCTCCTCGCCTCGGGCACCCTGGACCTCGCCGCCGAACGGGTCCGGTCGTTCGGCCTCGACGCCGTCAACGACTCCGTCGCGTACGCCGCCTCACATGGTGGCCCGTTCGACCGCACCACCCTCACCCCACCGGCTCGCTGACAAGACCGGCTGGTCGACGTCGGCCAGCGATCATGGCTGCGACCTGGGCGGGCAGCACCTACGCCTGGGGCGATCGAAGACGGCGCCATCATGGGCCACCCGGGCTGCCCATGATCGACCCCGCCACCATCAAGGCCGGCGTCGAGGAGGCACACGCGCTCGGCCTCAAGGTCATCGCCCACGCCATCACCCTGCCCCTCGCATCCAGCCCCTGTTCTTGACACCGGTTACCAACAGTTGTTCACTTACATGACCAACAGTTGTTTAGTTATCGGGGAGGAAGCATGCGCATCGCCGTACTCGGGGCGACCGGCAGGGTCGGCCGCCTCGTCGTCGAGCAAGCCCTTCAGCGCGGGCACGAGGTCGTCGCGCTGGTTCGCCGACCGGAGTCCCGCCCGATGCCCGGGCAGCCGACCATCGAGATCCGCCAGGCCGACGTCACCGCCCCCGCCGCGTTCCCGGACCTGACGGACGTCGACGTGGTCGTCTCCGCCCTCGGCATCGGCAAGGGCGACGGCCGGGGAACGCTCGTCGCCGGCGCGAGGGTCCTCGCCGACGTCCCGGTACGCACGCTGTGGCTCGCCGCGCTCGGCTCCGGCTCCTCCGTCGGCGCCGGCGGCGGGATCTACCAGTGGGTCATGAAGACCTTCGTCGGCGAGGAACTGGCGGAGAAGACCACCGCGGACTCGATCGCCGTCGACAGCGGCGCGACCGTCTTCCACGCCCCCGACCTCTGGGCCGGCGGCGTCAGCACCAAGCGCCGCAACATCCCGCTGGAGACCTGCACGAAACCCGTCCTGCCGCCGCACGCCTCCCGAGCCACCGTCGCGGCGCTGATGCTCGACGAGGCCGAACGGCCGACCCGCGCAGCGGGGATCCTCGTCCCGGTGGGAAGCGCCTGATGCGCGGGTACATCGCCGTCGAGGAGGCCATCGCGATTCCAGGTCTGGCGGACCGGCGACCGCCGATGCCGATGCCGGACAACATCGAACCGGCCTTCCTCGCGGACATGGCCGCCCGGCTGCCCGACGTCACACGGTTGCGGCTGCCCGACATGGACGCCAACGGCATCGCCGTACAGGTACTCTCCCTCACCGTCCCGGGCATCGAAGCGGAAACCGATCCGGCCCGTGCAGTGGACAACGCACGGTACGTCAACGACCACCTCGCCGAGATCGTCGACGCCCACCCTGGCCGCTTCGCCGCCTTCGCGGCCCTACCGCTCCAGGACCCGCCCGCCGCCGTCACGGAGCTGCGCCGAAGCGTCGAACGCCTCGGGTTCAAGGGAGCGCTCGTCAACGACCACATCCAGGGCCGGTACCTCGACGACCCCGCGTTCGACCGGGTCTGGGCCGCGCTGAGCGAACTCGGTGTACCGCTGTACCTGCACCCCGGCATGCCGCCCGCGGACCGCTGGCGCGTCCTCGATGCCCATCCCGAACTGGACGGCGCGTTGTGGAGCTGGCAGGCCGCCACCGGCGGGCACGCCATGCGCGTGATCATGTCCGGGGTGTTCGACCGGCATCCAGAGGCGACGATGATCCTCGGGCATGCCGGCGAGTTCCTCCCCTTCCAGCTCTCCCGCTTCGATTCGCGCTACGCGACCCTCACCGTGCCGTACCCGCTGCGGCGCAAGCCGTCCGAGTACTTCGGGGCGAACGTCCTCGCCACGACCAGCGGTGTGCTGTCCCCGGCCGCGATCGAGGCACTCGTGCACGTGCTCGGTGCGGACAGCGTGCTGTTCGCCGTCGACTACCCCTACGAGAGGACAGGTGCGGCCGTCACCGCCCTCGAACAGACCCGCCTCGCAGACGCCGACAAGCAGAAGATCGCCTCCGGCAACGCCCGCCGGCTCCTACGCCTTTGACCGTCTCCTGAACCGGGGCTGTCGAGCTTCTGGAAGCGCTGTCCGACGCCGCTGAACTGGGCGCCAGGGAGGCTGTGCACCGAGCGATCGTCTCGTGGCGGGCCACCGCCCGCATCAACGCCGATCCTGACCAGCTCAGGGAAGCGCTCCGTCCGCTCGATGACGTCGACCTCGGCCCCGTCGAGGTGCACGAGTGAGTCCGAGGAAAGGCGATCGGGTCAGTGTTCCTCCGCCGAGCGGCTGGCACGTCATCTACGGCACGACCGAGGCCGCGACCGGTTGGGAGGAGCTGTGCCGGGTGGCGTTGCCGAACGCGCATCGCTGCTTGGAAGTCCTTCGCGCAGACCCGCTGTCGCGGGCCAACTGGAACCGCCAGCACCAACTCCGAGGCAGACACGCCACCCGGGAATGGAAGGGCTCTGAGCTGGAGCAGCGGGAGTACGAGATCACCAGCGGCGGCCGGGTCCGCTACCTGGTCAGCCCGGACACCTCGACTGTGATCCTTGTGTACGCCTCCCCGCGACACCCGAAGGACACCGAATAGCCTCCGGTGTTTCGCCCGTGCGGAAGGCGAGGCGAACCAGGGCGCGGGCTGCGATGGGCTCTTGCGGTGCACGTGGCGGGCCGACCGGAGTCGGAGGACGGCCGCGCCGAGGACGACTGGCCCCATGCAGCGGCGGTCAGTGTGCGAACGCCTTGCGCAGCCGTTCCGCCGCGTCCGCCACTACCTCGACGCGTTTGCAGAACGCGAACCGGACGTATGGTGCGCCGGCCTCTTTGTGGTCGTAGAAGACGGCGTTGGGGATGGCGACGACACCCGCCCGCTCAGGCAGGGCGCGGCAGAAGGCGAAGCCGTCGGTTTCTCCCAGGGGGCGGATGTCGGTGGTGATGAAGTAGGTGCCGGCGGGCTGGAAGACCTTGAAGCCGGCGTCCGCCAGACCCGCCGCCAGCAGGTCCCGCTTGGCCAGCATGTCCTCGCGGAAGGCGGTGAAGTAGCTGTCGGGGAGGGCCAGCGCCTCGGCGACGGCGTACTGGAAGGGGCCGGAGGAGACGTACGTCAGGAACTGCTTCGCGGAGCGGACCGCCGAGACCAGCCCCGCGGCCGCCGTCACCCAGGCCACGCCTCCTTCGTACACCCATTCACGCGTGGCGCACCGGGCCCACCAAGGTAAGCCGTCGCCGACCGAGGCGCGGGCTGAGAAGTCCGTCGCTCTCCGCCGTACGACTGAGCGCACCGTGCGGATGGGACGGGAACGGTGGATCGCCGCGGTTCACCGGTCAGCTCTCGTAGTGGTAGCGGCACTGTGCGATCAGGACGGCGTCCTCGGTGGCCTTGTAGATCAGTCTGTGCTCGTCGTTGATGCGGCGCGACCAGTAGCCCTGGAATCCGTGCTTGAGCGGTTCCGGTTTGCCGATCCCCTCGTTGCCGTTCCGGGCGATGTCCGCGATGAGCGTGTTGATGCGCTTCAGGATCTTCCGGTCCTGAAGCTGCCACCACAGGTAGTCCTCCCAGGCGCGGGAGGAGAAGGTGATCTTCAACTCGGGGCCCTCATTCGTCGGTCGCCAGTTCGCGTACGGTGCCGCCGCCGTTCTCCAGCTCGTCGATGGAGGCGAGCAGGCGCCGGGCGTTCGCCGGGCTTCGCAGCAGGTACGCGGTCTCCTTCAGGGACTCGTAGTCCTCAAGGGAGACGATGACGACCGGCTCATGTCCGGCCCGGGTGATGACGACCTCCTCGCGGTCGTCGGTGACGGAGTTGAGCACCTCGGCGTACCGCGCGCGGGACTCGGAATACGTCATGGTCTTCACGATCAACCCTCCTTCGACGTACAAGAAATTGTACGTCTCGCTCTGTGGTGCGGCAAGCGCCTGTACCGCGGCCGGGAGCATGCGGCCTCCGGTGCGCGAGCGCTTTGCGGAGCCTTTCCGCCGCACCCGGCAGCACCTCGGTGCGTTTGCAGAATGCGAGCCGGACGCAGGGGGCGCCCGCTGCGGCAGGGAGCATTTTGTCCGGCGCGCGGCGACGGCATCGACGTCACCGACAACGGCGGGTGCGCCGAGAAGGGACCTGGGGTCGCCGATCCGGTGGCCGTCGCGAAGACGATCGGGATCTCGTCCTACCGGTGCCTCAGAGAAACCTGTGGCCACTGTTATCATCAACTCGCCGCGTGTGGGGGGAAGTTCGGGGGAGGATATTTCGCGGCAGCATCAATACACGCCTTCCCGACCGTCGGCCTCCGGCACGCCTCTTTCCACCGGAAGCCCCCAGGAGGCGACGATGGCTCGTCGTACCACCGCCCGTGGCGTCGTCGCCGCGCTGGCAGTCCTCACCGTCGTCGCCGGTCCCGGTCCACTCGTCGGCACGGCCGATGCGGGCGACGGCACCGGGAGTACCGCACGCGCGACCGAGAAGGTCTTCCAGTCCGACCGTTACCAGCCTCGCGCCGACCGGCTCTACAGCGCCGGTACCGACGGCTACCTGCACGCCCAGGAGGGACGCTCCGGCTACCTGTGGACGTCGTACGCCACCGGTGCGACGACCGAACTGGGCGAGCTGCCGCGAGTCGAATTCGCCGGCTACCTGGGCTCGTCGTCCGACATCGTGACCGACGTCGTCTCGCCCACCCAGAAGGTCGTCCTGCGTGACCTCTCCGCCGCCACCAGCACCGACGTCACCCTCACCCACGGCACGTACATGGCCACCTACGGCACCCATGTGCTGACCCAGGCCCGCGACACGGGCGGCAGCCGCACGCTGTGGCTCTACGGCGGCGACGCCCCGGCCGACGGCACCCTCGTCGACGGGTGGCCGGCCGGGATCACCTCGAACTTCCGGGTGCTGGGCGGCGACAGCGGCACCGCCGTCGTCGGCTACGCGCTGGGGGGCGTGCAGCACCTGGCGCTGGTGGACCTGGCCGCCGCGAAGGTCACCGGCGACGTGACCCTGTCCGCCGCTCCGGCCGCCGTCGCGCTGAGCGCGGACCGGCTGGTCTGGTACCCGTCCGGTACCACGCCGACGGCGCACGTCCTGGACCGCGGCGACCTCACCGCCCCCGGGACGACGGTGACCCTGCCCGGCACCGAGGGCACCCCGTCGGTCGGCATCGCCGGGGACTGGCTCGTGGTGGCCCGTACCGTGCCGTCGAACCCCTCCAACCTGGCCGACGAGTCCGGCGAGCAGCTCATGGCCGTCCCCGTCACGGGCGGCGCCCCGGTCACCCTGCTCCGGCACGCGAACAGCTCCGTCGTACCCGCCCCCGACGGCGGCCTGCTGGTCGTCGGGGGCGCCGACGCCGGGCACTGGGCGGTACGCCGGGTCACCGGCACGGGCGCGGACACCCCGGCACTGACCGAACTGACCGCCGTACCGCCGGTAGCGGCGAAGATCACGCGGCTGTCGCTGGAGAACGGCACCCTGGCCACCGACGAGGCCAACTCCAGCTTCCTGGGCGCGTACTACACCCGGCCGATCGCCGCGGACGGCACGCCCGGCACCCGGACCTGGGAGAAGTGGGACGGCCTCGACACGGGCCCGTACGCCACCGGGGACGGCCGCGCCGTGACGTTCACCGCCGACGCCGACCCGGTCGGCTCGTACGTCCAGTCCGTCGACCGCGACGACCAGGCCGGCTTCTTCTACCTGCCCTCGGCAACCGGCACCGTCCTCGACGTCACCGGCCGCTACGCGGTCGTCAACGGTTCCTTCCCCAGCAAGCAGTACGTCGGCGACCTCGGTGTCTACACCGACCTGCAGCCCGTCCTCACCCGCTCCGTCACAGCCGCCTCCGTCTGGGGGAGCAGCCTGTGGACGCCGGGTTCCGGCAACGGTGTCGTCACCGCCAGGAACCTGAAGACCGGCGCGACCGCCGCCACCGTCAGCACCGGCGCCCCGTGCGTCCCCAAGGAGCTCCAGGTGGTGAGCCGCTGGATCTACTGGTCCTGCGGTACGGGCGGGACGGCCGGCGTCTGGGACCGAACGGCGAAGAAGAACATCCCCGTCCCGTCCGGCCAGGTCCAGCTCGGCGACGGATACCTCGTCCGGCAGGACACGACCACCGGGACGCTGCTCCTCACTGCCTTCGCCGACGGCACCGCGACCACCCGTGAGATAGCCGACCTCCCGGCGGGCACGTCCGGCGGGCGCGGGACGACCTGGACCGTGGACAAGTTCGGCGGGCCCGTCGCCTACGTCGACGCGGAGAACCGGATCCACCTGGTGCCCAGCGGGGTCGCCACCCAGCCGCTCTCCGCCGTCGAGTCCGAGACGACCGGCAACGCGGGGGAGAACAGCGCGGCCGACAGCCCGTGGTGGCAGTGGCGCGGGCTCCTCTCCAAGCCGGCCGCCTCCTGGACGGCCACCCTCACCAGCAAGGCCACCGGTACCGTCGTCCGCACCCTCTCCGGCGGGGCGGTGCAGGGCAACCTGACCGCGCGGTGGGACATCCGTGACGCCAAGGGCGCGCTCGTCCCCAACGGTGCCTACACCTTCACGGTGACGATCCCGCCTGCCGACGGCTCGGGACGCGCGCTGACCGTGTCGCAGACGGTGCAGGTGTCCGACGGGGCCGCCGTACGCCACGACTTCACCAGCGCCGGTTCCTGGGCGCCCGACGGAACCGGCGACATCCTGACCCTCAGCTCCTCCGGCACCGTCAGCTACCGGCCGGGCACCGGCACGGGCACCCTGGGCAAGGCCATGTCCGCCTCCGGCTGGCCCGCCTCCGTGAAGCTCTTCCCGTTCGGTGACCTCGACGGCGACCGGCGCAACGACATCCTCGTCCGGTTCAGCAGCGGCGAACTACGGGTGTACCGGACCATGCTCGGCCAGGCGTTCCTCACCAGCACTCCGCACACCTCGCTGGGCAAGGGCTGGAACCAGTACGACGTCCTGACCTCGCCCGGCGACATCAGCGGTGACGGCCGTCCCGACCTCATCGCCCGCAACTCCGCCACCGGCGCCGTCTACCTCTACCGGGGGACGAGCACCGGAAAGCTCTCCGCGCGCGTGAAGCTCTACGCCGACTGGAAGACGTACAAGAAGATCGTGGGTGTCGGCGATCTCAACGGCGACGGCATCGGCGACCTGGTCGCCCAGGACAAGTCCAACAACCTGTACCGCTACCTCGGCACGGGCAAGAGCACCTTCTCCGCACGCGTGAAGCTGTCCTCCTCCTGGGGCGGCTCGTACGACACCGTCATCGGCGCCGGCGACCTCACCGGCGACGGCAATGCCGACCTCCTGTCCCGCGACACCTCCGGCAACCTGTGGCGCAACAACGGCAACGGCAAGGGGGTGTTCGGCGCCCGCACGAAGATCGCCACCGGATGGCGGGGGTACAAGGGGATCTTCTGAGTGGTGACGAAAAACGCGCCACGGGGCCGGCCGACCTCGAACCCGGCTGCCCGCAGGCCGTTGCCGAGCAGGTCGCGCTTCGGCGGAGGCCGGCGCCGACGTACGTCGGGTACTGCTCCGCCGTCGGGACGGCGGAACCGAGCGGGCCGTCGGCCGTGACCCAGCCGGAACCGTGTTCACGCACCCGCTCGCGTGCCGCGCGGCAGGCCCCGCCGAGGGAGGCCGGCGAGGTCGGTGGACCGGCGGTCGCTCCACCCGGTCGTGCAAACTCCGCGTCAGCGGTCGCGCTCGTCCATCCACCGCGCCGCTCTACGGCCTGCGACATCTACGCGCTGCGGCGTGAGTCAGGCCGGGACCCTCGCCGGTACGGCTGTCGGCTGTCACCCGGCCAGCGTCTTGAGCCGGGTGGCGGCCTCCTCCAGCACTCCCGTGCGCTTGCAGAAGGCGAACCGTACGAATGGCGCACCCTGCTCGCGGTGGTCGTAGAAGACCGCGTTGGGGATCGCGACCACCCCGCAGCGCTCCGGCAGTGCACGGCAGAAGGTGAGACCGTCGCTCTCACCGAGGGGCCGGATGTCGGTGGTGATGAAGTACGTACCGGCAGGGCGGAAGACCTTGAAGCCCGCCCGCTCCAGGCCGCCCGCGAGCAGGTCCCGCTTGGCCAGCATGTCCGCGCGGAAGTCCGCGAAGTATGAGTCGGGCAGGCGCAGTCCCTCGGCCACGGCGTACTGGAAGGGCCCGGAGGCGACGTACGTCAGGAACTGCTTGGCCGAGCGCACCGCCGTGACCAGTTCCGGCGTCGCGGTCACCCAGCCGACCTTCCAGCCCGTGAAGGAGAAGGTCTTGCCGGCCGAACCGATGGTGACCGTGCGCCCGCGCATGCCGGGGAGGGCGGCGAGGGGGATGTGTTCCGCCTCGTCGTAGACCAGATGCTCGTACACCTCGTCCGTCACCACCAACAGGTCCCGTTCCACCGCCAGTTCGGCGATCGCGGTCAGCTCGGCGCGGGTGAGGACCGTGCCGGTCGGGTTGTGCGGGGTGTTGACCAGGAGGAGCCGGGTGCGCGGGGTGACGGCGGCGCGCAGCTCGTCGAGGTCAAGGCGGAACGCGCCGCCGTCCGGGCGCAGCGTGACCGGCACCCGGGTGCCGCCGGCCATCGCGATGCACGCCGCGTAGGAGTCGTAGTACGGCTCCAGGGCGACGACCTCGTCACCGGGCTCCACGAGGGCCAGCAGGGCGGCGGCGATCGCCTCCGTCGCGCCCGCCGTGACGAGCACCTCGGCGTCCGGGTCGTACGACAGCCCGTACCGGCGCTCCTGGTGCGCGGCGATCGCGCCGCGCAGCTCGGGGACGCCGGGGCCCGGCGGGTACTGGTTGCCGCGCCCCTCACGCAGCGCGCGCACGGCGGCCTCCCTGACCTCCTCGGGACCGTCGGTGTCCGGGAAGCCCTGCCCCAGGTTGATGGACCCGGTGCGCAGCGCCAGGGCGGACATCTCGGCGAAGATCGTGGTCCCGAACTCGGCGAGCCGGCGGTTCAGGAGCGGGCGTTCACTGGAGGTCATGCGGGTCATCCTGCGCCCAAGCTCTGGAGTTCCTCAACTCTGCTTTGGCCGGTGAGACGGCCGGGCATCCCAGGGGCACGTCGCGTTGCCGCGGCGGCCGGGGCGCCCACGGGGGGTCGCCCCAGGGGGAAGAAAGCAGGTGACGCCATGGGCACCGTAGTCATCGTGGTGGTGGCCGCGATCGTCTGCCTGGCGATCGTCCGGGGGGCGGTCCGCAGGGGCGGGTCGGGCAAGGGGTCGGCGTTCCGCGGGGGCGGGTCCTCCGCGTACGACGGCTCGCGCAGCTGGTGGGCGGGGGACGGCGGGTCGTCCTCGTCGTCGTCGCACGGTGGGCACGGGCACGGGGGGCACGGGGGGCATTCCTGCGGGGGCGGGCACTCCTCGTGCGGCGGTCACTCCTCCTGTGGCGGCGGGTCCTCGTGCGGGGGCGGGGGCGGGGGCGGCTGCGGCGGAGGCAACTGACCCGGGGGACGGGGAGGAGACCGGGGAGGGGGAACGGGGGGACCAGGGCGTCCGGCGGGAGGGCGGGGGAGCTCTCCCGCCGGACGCCCTGGCGCGCGCCGGGCGGAACATGGCGCACGTCTGGTTGAACAGTTGAGCTGTGGAGCCCTCTGAGGGATGGAAACCCCACGAAGTTGGGTAAAAACGCTGTGCCAGCAGCACAGTTCATGATTCCCTCTAAATCACCAAAGCAGCGCCTCGGGCGTCCTGACGACACCCCTTCCCCGGCTGGGCCGGCCGGGCCGATCTCCCGGTGTCGACCGAGGTGCGCCGGACCACACTCCCCGTCTTTTGCGTGTTAGCGGAGCCGATCCATGCTCACGACCCTGAACACCTCCTACACCGATACGCGCGCGGCCGACCTCGCCTGGGCCCTGGGGCGTGAGCCGCTGCCCGCCCTGGCCACCCTCGACCTGGAACTGACGGGGGCGAAGCTGCAGCTGAGACTGCTCGGCGCGTCCCACCAGGTGCTCCTGGAGGAGGAGCGGGGCGGCTGTTCGGAGACGGTGGCGTGCATCCCGGGGTCCAGCACCCCCCTGCCGCTCGGGGTCGCCAAGCGCATCGGCGACTGGGAGTACGAGTTCGCGGCCCGCGTCGAGGTGCTGTCACCCGGCTCCTTCGCCGGCCGCGCCCAGGAACTGCTCGCGCTCGTCTCCGAGCACCCGCACGGCCTCGCCGGGGTCTTCCCGGGCAGCCCGCACGCGTTCACCGCGATGCTGGCCCAGCGGTACGAGGGGCAGGTGCACTGGCGGACCTGGCACGCCTATCCGCAGGACGGCCAGCTGGTGGCGACCCGGACCAGGGTCGGCGTCCGCGCTCCGGTGTCGCAGTCCATCGGTCGATGACATAAACCAACTGGGCGTCAACGGATGCGAGTTCCACACGTGTGGGTGACGAAGCGTACCGAGCGAGTGACGTAACGTCGCAGAGTGATCGAACCGCACGCACCCGCCCCTCCCGGCGCACCGCCGCCCTGGGGCACCCCCACGCCGCTGCCCGTGCGGCCGGGGACGGGCCGCCTGCTGGTGCTGGCGTGCGTCTTCGTCTGCGCGGCCTGCGGACTGGTGTACGAACTCGAACTCGTCGCCCTCGCCTCGTACTTGATCGGCGATTCGGTCACCCAGGCGTCCGTCGTGCTGTCCGTCATGGTCTTCGCCATGGGGATCGGCTCGCTCGGCGCGAAGCGGCTGCGCTGGCACGCGGCGGCCGGGTTCGCCGCGGTGGAGGCGACGCTGGCGCTGGTCGGCGGGTGCAGCGCCATGGCGTTGTACGCCGTCTTCGCCTGGACCGGCGGCTGGGGCGGCCTGTGGACGTCCGGCCCGCGCTGCCTGCTGGTCGCCTTCTCCCTCGCCATCGGGCTGCTCATCGGCGCCGAGGTGCCGCTGCTGATGGAGCTCATCCAGCGGATCCGCCGGCAGGACGCGGGCGGCGCGGTGGCCGACCTGTTCGCGGCGGACTACGTGGGCGCGCTGGTCGGCGGCCTGGCCTTCCCGTTCCTGCTGCTGCCGGTGCTCGGCCAGCTGACGGGCACCCTGCTCACCGGCACGGTCAACGTGGTGGCCGGGGCCTCCCTGGTCCTCGGCCTGTTCCGCCGCGACCTGTCCCGGCGGGCCCGCTGGACCCTGGTCGTCGCCAACCTCACCGTCCTCGGCGTCCTCGCCTCCGCCGCCGTCCTCGTCGACGACTTCGAACGGGCCGCACGGCACGCCGTCTACGGCGACGACGTCCGGGTCGCCCTGCAGACCGACGTCCAGGAGATCGTCCTCGCCGGTGGCACCCACGGGCGGCCCCTCGACCTCTTCCTCGACGGCCGGCTGCGGGTCGGCGGCCGGGACGAACGCCGGTACCACGAGGCGCTCGTCCACCCCGCGATGAACGGCCCGCACGCGCGTGTGCTGATCCTCGGCGGCGGTGACGGCATGGCCGCCCGGGAGGTGCTCCGCGAACCCGGCGTCCGGCGGGTCGACGTGGTGGAACTCGACGCCGGGCTGATCCGCCTGGCCCGCCACGACCCGGCCCTCGCCGCGCTCAACGGCCACGCCTACGACGACCCCCGCGTCCACGTGGCCATCGCCGACGCCTTCCGCTGGCTGCGTGAGACACCGCGCTACGGCTACGACGTCGTCATCGCCGACCTGCCCGACCCCGGCATCACCGCCAGCGCCAAGCTGTACTCCGAGGAGTTCTACGGACTGGCCCGCCGCGTCCTCACCCCCGGCGGGCGCCTGGTCGTGCACGCCGGTCCCGTGCAGGCGCGCCCCCGCACCTTCTGGACGGTCGCGGCCACCATGCGGGCCGCGGGCCTTACCCCGGCCCCCTACCGCGTCCTCGGCCACGACGCCGGCTTCACCCCGGGCCCCGACCGCTCCGCGGGCGAGTCCAGGACCCCGCACGACTGGGGTTTCCTGCTGGCGGCCGCCGACGGCCGCGAACCCCGCCTACGACTTGCTCCCGACGCGCCCCCACTGCGCACCCTGACCCAGCGCTCCCTGACCCACGACGCCCTCCCCTCCCCGACGGCTTCCCTGCCGGCCTCCACTCTGGTGGATCCGGCCTACTGAACGGGGGCACGGCGCCGTGGCGTCGGCCCGCCCCGGCAGGTGCCGTGCGTCGTGGAGGGTACGGGGGGCCGACTCCTGGGTACGCTCAGACGCCATGGAGCACCAGGTGTACGTACCGGCCCCGAGCGCTCGGCTCAGGGAGGCGCTGGCCGACCCCGCACGGGTCGCCCGGGCCGTCCCCGGCCTCCAGCAGGACGCGGGCGCCGCCCCCGGCACCGGCCGTCTGAAGGTCCGGATCGGCAGCCACTCGATCACCTACCGGGGTGCCCTGCGCGTCACCCCCCACGACGACGGTTCCTACGCGGTCGACGGTGACGCCACCGAGGCGCGCGGCACCGGCACGGTGAAGCTGGCGCTCACCCTGCGCCTCGCGGACGTGGCGGAGGGCTGCGAGGTCACGGTGACCGGCACCGCCTCCGTCGGCGGCCGGGCCGCGGAACTGCCAACGGAGGCGGTGGAGTCGGCGGCGACGAGGCTGCTGAGCCGCTTCGTGGAGGGGCTGGGCGACGCGGAGCCCGAGGCCCCGGCTCCCGAAGAGCCCGAAGCCCCCGAAGCGGTGGAGCCGGTGGAGCCGGTGGTGCCGGTGGAAGTGCCGATCGAGGAACCCCTCCCCGAGATCTTCGCCGAGGCGGCCCACGCCCGCCGCACGATGATCGGGCGCAGCGCGGAGGAGGTCGACCACGCACCCCCGAGAGGGCGGTACGCCCCGGTCCCGGCCCCGCAGACGGTGGCAGGGAGTTCGACACTGCGC
Organism: Streptomyces sp. NPDC020958; assembly: GCF_055562175.1. Lineage (NCBI taxonomy): Bacteria > Bacillati > Actinomycetota > Actinomycetes > Kitasatosporales > Streptomycetaceae > Streptomyces > Streptomyces sp. NPDC020958. Next base: position 41,415 of record NZ_JBVHFU010000015.1, read on the forward strand.
TGGGCGGCCCCGGCGGCGGCACTGGCGCTGGCATCGGCGATCGTGGTGACGAGGGCCCTGCGCAAACGCCGGTGAATCAAGGCGCCCCGAAAGGGGCGCGGGGGACTGCGCGAGCAACCCGCACCCTCCCGCACCCGAGAGCCAACCCCCGTCCCCCAGTACTGTCGTCCCGTGAGTAACGAAGACATCACGCTGACCGCAGGCGACGCGGAAGTCCGCATCCACCCCCGCAACGGCGGCCGCATCGCCGGCCTCAAGATCGGCTCCCTGGAACTCCTCCGCCAGGGTGACCGCTTCGGCTGTTTCCCGATGGTCCCCTGGTGCGGCCGGATCCGGGACGGCCGCTTCCTCGACGGCGCCACGCCCGTCCAGATGCCCCTCAACTCCCCGCCGCACGCCATCCACGGCACCGCCCGCGACGGCGCCTGGCGCACCGCGCGTGTCTCGGCGGACGAGGCCGTCATCACGTACGAACTCGTCGCCCCCTGGCCGCACCCCGCCCGCGTCACCCACGCCGTGCAGCTCACCGAGGACTCGCTGACGCTGACGATGGGCGTCGAGACGTACGACAACTCCTTCCCGGCGCAGATCGGCTGGCACCCCTGGTTCAACCGGAACCTCGGCGGCCAGGACGCCCAGGTCGACTTCGCTCCCGCCTGGCAGGAGGAGCGCGGCGCCGACCACCTGCCCACCGGCAACCGCATCGACCCGAAGCCCGGCCCCTGGGACGACTGCTTCGGCATGCCCGACGGCGTCGACGTCACCCTCACCTGGCCGGGGCAGCTGGCGCTCAAGGTCACCTCCCGCGAGCAGTGGGTCGTCGTCTACGACGAGCAGGAGGCCGCCGTGTGCGTGGAGCCGCAGACCGGACCGCCGAACGGGCTCAACACGCTGCCGAGGCTCGTCACCCCACTGGAGCCGCTGGAAGCCGCGACCACCTGGACGTGGACGCGCCTCTAAGCTGGTCGGCATGAGCGACGTACGTGCTGAGCTGCTGCAACAGATCAAGGACAAGGCCGTGGTGCGCGGCCGGGTGACCCTGTCGTCGGGGCTGGAGGCCGACTACTACGTCGACCTCCGCCGCGTCACCCTCGACGGTGAGGCGGCCCCGCTGGTCGGCCAGGTGCTGCTGGACCTGACCGCGGACCTGGAGTTCGACGCCGTCGGCGGGCTCACCATGGGCGCCGACCCGGTCGCCGGGGCCATGCTGCACGCGGCCGCCGCCCGCGGCCGTCGCCTGGACGCCTTCGTCGTGCGCAAGGCGGCCAAGGCGCACGGCATGCAGCGCCGGGTCGAGGGTCCGGAGATCAGGGGCCGGCGCGTCCTGGTCGTCGAGGACACCTCCACCACCGGCGGCTCCCCGCTCACCGCCGTCGAGGCCGTGCGCGAGGCCGGCGCCGAGGTGGTCGCCGTCGCCACCATCGTCGACCGGGCGACGGGCGCCGCCGAGAAGATCCAGGAGGGCGCCGGTGTGCCGTACCTCTTCGCCTTCTCGAAGGACGAACTGGGGCTGGACTGACACGCCGGTTGACGCGTGGGATTGACCCGGATTTGACCGGCGCCGGGAGCATCGGTTCAGGTCTGGAAAGATGGGGCCGACGATGACGTCGCCCCCCACACAGGTCTAGGTCAGGGCCGTAGAGAAACAGCATTACCCGACCCGCACACCCAAGGAGCGGACAGATGCCCATCGCAACCCCCGAGGTCTACAACGAGATGCTCGACCGGGCGAAGGCAGGCAAGTTCGCCTACCCGGCCATCAACGTCACCTCGACCCAGACCCTGCACGCGGCGCTGCGCGGCTTCGCGGAGGCGGAGAGCGACGGCATCGTCCAGATCTCGACCGGCGGCGCGGAGTTCCTGGGCGGCCAGTACAAGAAGGACATGGTCTCCGGCGCGGTCGCGCTCGCCGAGTTCGCGCACATCGTCGCCGAGAAGTACCCCGTCAACATCGCGCTGCACACCGACCACTGCCCGAAGGACAAGCTCGACGGGTACGTACGCCCGCTCCTCGCGATCTCCGAGGAGCGCGTGAAGAACGGCCGTACCCCGCTCTTCCAGTCGCACATGTGGGACGGCTCGGCCGAGACCCTCGCCGACAACCTCGCGATCGCGCAGGAGCTGCTGGAGCAGGCCCGCCGCGCCCACATCATCCTCGAGGTCGAGATCACCCCGACCGGTGGCGAGGAGGACGGCGTCTCCCACGAGATCAACGACTCCCTGTACACCACGGTCGACGACGCGATCCGTACGGCCGAGGCGCTCGGTCTCGGCGAGAAGGGCCGCTACCTGCTCGCCGCCTCCTTCGGCAACGTGCACGGCGTCTACAAGCCGGGCAACGTCGTGCTCCGCCCCGACCTGCTCAAGGAGCTGAACGACGGCGTGGCCGCGAAGTTCGGCAAGCAGTCGCCGTTCGACTTCGTCTTCCACGGCGGTTCCGGCTCCACCGAGCAGGAGATCCTGACCGCGCTGGAGAACGGTGTCGTGAAGATGAACCTCGACACCGACACCCAGTACGCGTTCACCCGCCCGGTCGCCGACCACATGTTCAAGAACTACGACGGCGTCCTGAAGGTCGACGGCGAGGTCGGCTCCAAGAAGACCTACGACCCGCGCACCTGGGGCAAGCTGGCCGAGGCGGGCATGGCCGCCCGGGTCGTCGAGGCCACGCAGAACCTGCGCTCCGCGGGCAACAAGATCAAGTAGACCGCAGCGCGCTCATCACGGTCCGGACCCGGCGTCCGTCTGCATCTGCCGACGGCGCCGGGTCCGCTGTATACCTGGACCCATGCCCGACGTCCGGCTCGCCTCCCCGCAGGGCAAGTGGATCCTGCTCACCACGGTCCTCGGCTCCAGCATGGCCCTGCTGGACTCCACGGTCGTCAACGTCGCCCTGCCCCGCATCGGCGAGGACCTGGACGCGAGCCTGTCCGCGCTCCAGTGGACGGTCAACGCGTACATGCTGACGCTGGCCGGGCTGATCCTGCTCGGCGGCTCGCTCGGCGACCGATACGGCCGCCGGAAGGTGTTCGTGACGGGTGTGGTCTGGTTCGCCGCCGCGTCCCTGATGTGCGGTCTGGCCCCCACCGACGCCGTGCTGATCGGCGCCCGCGCCCTCCAGGGCGTCGGCGGCGCGCTGCTGACCCCCGGCTCGCTCGCCCTCATCCAGGCCTCCTTCCACCCCGACGACCGGGCGCGGGCGGTCGGCCTGTGGTCGGGCTTCGGCGGTATCGGCGCGGCCGTCGGCCCGTTCCTCGGCGGCTGGCTGGTGGACGGCCCCGGCTGGCGCTGGGTCTTCCTCCTGAACGTCCCGCTGGCCCTGCTCTGCGTCCCGGTGGCCCTGCGCCACGTCCCGGAGTCCTCCGGGGGCACCTCCCGCTCGGAGAGTGGGGGAGAGCGCGTGCACGGCCGTTTCGACGTCCTCGGCGCGGTGCTCGGCGCGCTCGCGCTCGGCCTGGTGACGTACGCGCTGATCGAGGGCGGGGTGACCGGCGTCGTGGTGGCCGTCGCCGGGGTCGGGACCGGGGTGGCGTTCGTGCAGGTCGAGAAGCGCCGCCGGGACCCGATGCTGCCGCTGGAGATCTTCGCCTCCCGCCAGTTCACGGCGGTCAACATCGTCACCCTGTGCGTGTACGCGGCCTTCAGCGGCTTCTTCTTCCTCACCGCGCTGCAGCTCCAGGTGGTGGCGGGTTACTCGGCCCTCGCCGCCGGTACGGCCCTGCTGCCGTCGACGGTCCTGATGCTGTTCCTCTCCGCCCGCTCGGGCGCCCTCGCGGACAGGATCGGCCCCCGGATCCCGCTCACCGTGGGCCCGCTGCTCTGCGCCGCGGCGATGCTGCTGATGCTCCGGGTGGGCGAGCACGCGCACTACCTGACGGACGTGCTGCCCGCGGTCCTCGTCATGGGCGCCGGCATGGTCACCCTGGTCGCCCCGCTCACCGCGACGGTCCTCGCCTCCGTGGACACCGCCCGCGCGGGCATCGCCAGCGGCATCAACAACGCGGCGGCCCGGGCGGCGGGCCTGATCGCGGTGGCGGGACTGCCCCTGCTCGCCGGGATGGGCCCGGAGGCGTACCGGTCGGCGACCGCCTTCGACGCGGCCTTCGACCGCGCGATGCCGATCTGCGCGGGCGTCCTGGTGCTGGGCTCCGCCCTGGCCTTCACCCTGGTACGCCGCCCGGCCCCGGGGTGCGTGCGCCCGGAGTGCCGCACCCACGGCAACATCACGACCCCACCGCTGGAGGCGGAGGGACACGCCTGACCGTGGCGGCTGCGACCGCTTCCGACGCGTACCGGCGGATCCCTCAGACTGGACCCATGAGCATCCACGAAAACCTCCTCGGCGGCCCGCCCCCCACCCACCTCCCCGACGAGCCCGCCCCGCGCGAGCTGCTGGCCCAGGGCACCGCTCCCGCGGACGTCGCCGCGAAGTACCCCACCTCCTCGCTCGCCTGGGCCCGGCTTGCCGACGACGCGTTCGAGCGCGGCTCGGTCGTCGAGTCGTACGCCTACGCCCGTACCGGCTACCACCGCGGCCTGGACGCGCTGCGCCGCAACGGCTGGAAGGGGCACGGCCCGGTGCCCTGGGAGCACGAGCCCAATCGTGGCTTCCTGCGGGCCCTGCACGCGCTCGCCCGTGCCGCGCAGTCGATCGGTGAGCAGGAGGAGTACGAGCGCTGCTCGCAGTTCCTGAAGGACTCCTCCCCGACCGCCGCGGCGACCCTCGGCTGAGTCATCCGTTCGGCGGTGTGGCCCGTCCCGCAGGGGGCGGGCCTTGCCGTGCGCGGGGTACGTTGCGCAAGATGCGGGTGGGGACCGGGGCCCCCGTGTCGGCATCGGCAGGGGCGGACCGCTACCCGGAGTACAACAGGAGACAGCGATGTCCCAAGAGGCTCTCGACACGAACGAGCCCGAGACCCCGCATCTCGACTTCGCCGGCACGACGCCGTACGAGGACTACGTCAAGGCGGACGTGCTCACCCACCTCCAGCACACCCTCTCCGACGACCCCGGAGAGATGGTCTTCCTGGTCACGACCCAGGTCATGGAGCTGTGGTTCACCGTCATCGTCCACGAGTGGGAGACCGCCGCGGTCGCCCTGCGCGGCGACGACATCCCCACCGCGATCGCCGCGCTGAAGCGTTCCACCCGTGAGCTGGAGGCGCTGAACGCCTCCTGGAAGCCGCTCGGCCAGCTCACCCCCGCCCAGTTCAACTCCTACCGCTCCGCCCTCGGCGAGGGCTCCGGCTTCCAGTCGGCGATGTACCGGCGGATGGAGTTCCTGCTCGGCGAGAAGTCCGCGTCCATGCTCGTCCCGCACCGCGGCGCGCCCCGCGTCCACGCGGAACTGGAGAAGGCCCTGCACGAGCCGAGCCTGTACGACGAGGCGGTACGGCTGCTCGCGCGCCGCGGCCACGCCGTCCCGGACGCCGTGCTGCACCGTGACGTCTCCGCGCGCTACGAGCCCGACGACGCCGTGGAAGCGGCCTGGACCGCCGTCTACTCCGGCCCCGAGGACGCCGAACTCGCCCGGCTCGGCGAGGCGTTGACCGATGTCGCCGAACTCGTCTGGCGCTGGCGCAACGACCACCTGGTCGCCACCCGCCGCGCGATGGGTGCCAAGCCCGGCACCGGTGGTTCGGCCGGCGTCGCCTGGCTGGAGAAGCGCGCCCGCAAGAACGTGTTCCCGGAGCTGTGGACGGCGAGGTCCCATGTCTGAGCTCGCACTGAAGGCGGAAAAGCTGGACGCAACCGACGAGTTGGCGGGGGTGCGCGAGCGCTTCGTCCTCGACACGGCGTCCGGGCACGCGGACGGCGCCGCGGGCGTCTACCTCGACGGCAACTCCCTGGGCGCCCTGCCCGCGCACGTCCCCGGCCGGGTCGAGGACGTCGTACGACGGCAGTGGGGCGAACTGCGCATCCGGTCCTGGGACGAGAGCGGCTGGTGGACGGCGCCGGAGCGGATCGGCGACCGGATCGCCCCGCTGGTGGGCGCCGAAGCCGGGCAGATCGTGGTCGGCGACTCGACAAGTGTCAACGTTTTCAAGGCACTTGTGGGTGCGGTACGGCTCGCGGGGGAGGGGCGTGACGAGATCCTCGTCGACGCGACCACCTTCCCCACCGACGGCTACATCGCGGAGTCCGCCGCCCGGCTGACGGGCCGCGTGCTGCGTCCGGTGCTCCCGGCCGGGGTGCGCGACGCCCTCGGGGACCGCACCGCCGCCGTCCTCCTCAACCACGTCGACTACCGCACGGGCCGGCTGCACGACCTCCCCGCCCTCACCGCCGCCATCCACGCGGCCGGCGCCGTGGCCGTCTGGGACCTGTGCCACAGCGCGGGCGCGCTGCCGGTCGGCCTCGACGAGCACGGCGTGGACCTGGCGGTCGGCTGCACCTACAAGTACCTGAATGGCGGCCCGGGTTCACCGGCGTACCTGTACGTGCGGCGGGAGCTGCAGGACCGCTTCGACTCCCCGCTGCCGGGCTGGAACTCGCACGCCGAGCCGTTCGGCATGAGCCCGTCCTACGCACCCGCGCCGGGTGCGCTGCGCGGGCGGGTCGGCACCCCGGACATCCTCTCCATGCTGGCCCTGGAGGCGGCGCTGGAGGTCTGGGAAGGGGTCGCGGTGGACGCCGTACGGGCCAAGTCCCTCGCCCTGACGGACTTCTTCCTGGAGTGCGTCGAGGCGTACCTGCCGGCGGGCCGCGTCGAGTGCCTGACCCCGGTGGCGCACGAGGAGCGCGGCAGCCAGATCGCGCTGCGCTGTACCGACGCCGGGGACGTGATGGGACGGCTGATCGAGCGGGGTGTGGTCGGGGACTTCCGGCACCCCGACGTCCTCCGCTTCGGGTTCACCCCGCTGTACGTCGGATTCGCGGACGTGGAGCGGGCGGCGCGGGTGCTGGGGGAGGTCGTGTAGCCCGGTCGTGCAGCGGCCCGTGCCGCCCAAGCCCGGTCCGGGCGGGTCGACATGGGGATACGGCGACCCGTGTCGCGGGGGCCGGGACGGTACAGATCCGTTTAATCCTCACCGTGCGTGACATCCACGTGTCCGCGCACGTCATCGGCCTGGTACCGTCCCGGCCAACGGCCGATCTCCCTCCCGGTCCGCCAACATCAACACGCCGCTGAGAGGTTGGAGCATGCCGGACGACGCCGCAGCAGAACGGGCCGCAGCCGAGGAGGAGTCCGCCTTCTCGCACCCGCACGTCGAGCCCGACGCCACAGCGGCCTACGGCGACCACCCCGACCAGGTGATCGACTTCTACGCCCCGCGTGCCGGCGGGCCGTCGGCGCCCCTGATCGTGGTCCTGCACGGCGGCGCCTGGCGCGCACCCTACGACCGGCTCCACATCACCCCGTTCGCCGACTACCTGGCCCGGCGCGGCTTCGCCGTGGCCAACGTCGAGTACCGGCGCGGCGCCACGCTGCCCGCGCAGGGCGGTACGGCCCCGGTGGCCGGGCGCTGGCCGGACACCTTCGACGACGTCGCCGCGGCCCTGGACGCGCTGCCCGCCCTGGCCCGCGAGGCGCTGCCGCAGGCGGACCTGCGCCGCACCGTCCTCACCGGCCACTCGGCGGGCGGGCACCTGGCCCTGTGGGCGGCGGCGCGGCACGTGCTGCCCGCCGACGCCCCCTGGCGCACCTCCGCCCCCGCTCCGCTCCGCGGGGTCGTGGCGCTGGCCCCGATCGCCGACTTCGCGATGGCGGAGAAGCTGGACGTCTGCGGCAACGCCGCGCTGCAACTCCTGGGAGGGGAAGCGAAGTTCGCCGACCGCCAGGGGTACGCGGACCCGGCGCTGCTCCTCCCCACCGGCATCGCGACCACCCTGGTCCAGGGCCGCACCGACACGGTCGTCCCCCAGGCGGTCGCCGAGTCCTACGCGGACGCGGCGGCCAGGGCGGGTGAGGTGGTGGGGCTGACGCTGCTGGAGGAGGTTGGCCACTTCCCGCTGATCGACCCGGCGGCGGACGCGTGCGCGGTGGTGGCGGAGGAGATCGCCCAACTGGCCTACTGAGCGAGCTGGGTCCCGTGCGAAGCCAATCCGGGAAGCCACTAGCTCCGGGAAGCCACTCCGGGAAGCCACTCCGGGAAGCCACTCCGGGGGCGCCCCGGAGATACCCGTAGTACCTGAGAGCTACGCCGAGGAAGAGCTCCCCAGCGGGACGCGAACGACACACCCCGCTCCGTAACTTCCCGATCAGACCAGCCCGACACCCGGGCGAACTGAACGGGGAGGCCCGCGATGGGGAACGTGACGGGGGAGCTCACGCCCCGACGGGCACGGCGGAGGCGGGGCGTCGGCTCTTTGCTCGGCTCGCTCCGCGACCGCGGGCAGCTGCGGAGCCGGGTGAGTGCCCTTCCGGTTCGGGCAGCGGCGGGCACGCGTGCCGCCAGGGGCGGCACAGGTGGGCGCTGGGGGTCCCCCCGGCCGAAGGCTGGGGGAGGCACCCCGCGAGCGCGGGCGAGCGAAACCCCCCGCCCCAGCGAAACCCCCCTCGACGACGCATCGCCGACCAGCGAGCCCCACCCCACGGACTCCGGTTCGCCCCGGCGCTCGCCAGCCGCTCCCGCTCCCGCACCCGAACCCGTGCCCGCACCCGAACCCGTGCCCGCACCCGAACCCGTGCCCGTGCCTGCGCCCGCACCCGTGCCTGCGCCCGCACTCGCGTCCGCACCCCTCTCCAGAACCCGCCGCACCCTCCTCGCCGCCCTCCTCACCACCGCCGTGGTCCTCCCCCTCTCCGCGGCCGCCACCCCCCACATCCCCGCCCCACCCCCCGCCACGCTCCCCAACCCCCTCACCCCGACCGCCCTCGCCACCGTCTACGCGGCCAACCGCGCCGACGCGGCCGAGGCCGCCCGCATGGCCGCCGCCCACGGCGACACCTCCCGCGCCGCCGCCGACCGGACCCTCGCCTCCCCGTCCCGTCACCTCCTCCACTTCGACGCCAGAGGCACCGGCCAGGTCACCGAGGTCCTCGGCGACCTGGCGCAGGCCACCCGTATCGCCGTCCTGGTCCCCGGCTCCGACACCACCCTGGACACCTACGCCCGCTTCCACACCGCCGCCGACTCCCTGTACCGGCGCCTGACCCACGAGCAGCCGCGCGCCCGCACCGCCGTCGTCGCCTGGCTCGGCTACCGCACCCCCGCCACGATCAGCACCACGGTCCTCACCCCCGGCCGGGCCGACCAAGCGGCCCCGCACCTGCGGGAGTTCGTCCACGAGCTCCGCACCCTCACCGCCCGCCCCCGTCCCCGTCCCCGCACTCGCCCCCGTCCCCGCCCTGACTCGAAGCCGCCGGCCGTCTCCCTCCTCTGCCACTCCTACGGCACGGTCGTCTGCGCCCGCGCCGCCCCCACCCTCACCGGTCTCGGCGTCACCGACATCGCCCTGGTCGGCAGCCCGGGCACCGGCGCCGACTCGGCCGCGGCCCTGCACACGTCGGCCCGCGTGTGGGCGGCCCGAGGTGCCGACGACTGGATCGCCGACGTGCCGCACGTGCGTGCCGGCCTCTTCGGCACGGACGTCGGCTTCGGCACCGACCCCGTGTCCCCGGCCTTCGGTGCCCGCGTCTTCGCGGCAGGACCCGGCGGCCACAGCGACTACTTCACCCCGGGCTCGGCCTCCCTGGCCAACCTCGCCCGGATCGTCCTCGGCGAGACTACGGAGGTCACCCGTGCGTAAGCCCCGGAAACCCGACGACCGACACCCCCAGCACGCGGTACGGCACGCCCCGCACCTCCCGGGTGCCGTGCGGCGGCTCGCCCACCGCGTGGACGCGGCCACCCCACCCGACCGGGACCGTGCCGTGGACGCCTTGCGCGCCTTCGCGGTGCTCGGTGTGGTGCTCGGCCACTGGCTGGTGACCGCGCTGGTGGCGGACGGCGGGGGGCTGGGCACCAGCAGCCCCCTCCAGCACCTGCCCGTACTGGCCCCGGTCTCCTGGCTGTTCCAGACGCTCGCCGTGTTCTTCCTCGTCGGCGGTCATGTGGCGACCCGCAGTCACGCCACCGCCCAGGCGAACGGGACCCCTTACCGCCGCTGGCTGCGCTCCCGCCTCGCCCGCCTGTGCAAACCGGTCGCCGCCCTCCTCGCCCTGTGGACGGTCACGACCACCGCCCTCCTGGTGTCCGGCACCGACCTCGCCACCGTCCACACCCTTGTCAAACTCGCCCTGTCCCCGCTCTGGTTCCTCGTGGTGTTCGCGGCCCTGACAGCGGCCACCCCCCTGGTCGCCCGGCTCAACCCGCTGTGGCCGCTGGCCGTCGTACTCCATGTGGACCTGCTCCGCTTCGGTTCCGGCGCCCCGGCCGGGATCGGCTGGGTGAACCTGGCGGCGGGCTGGCTGGTGCCGTACACGCTGGGCGCCGCCTGGACCCGCGGCGAACTGGACCGCCCGCGTGCCGGTTGGGTACTGCTCATAGGCGGTACGGCGGCGACGGCCGTGCTGGTCGGCTTCGCCGGCTATCCGGCGGCGATGGTCGGCGTCCCGGGCGCCGCCGTCTCCAACCTCGACCCGCCCACCCTCGCCGCCGTCACCTTCGGCCTGGCGCAGTGCGGCCTCGCCCTGCTCCTGCGCGAGCGGCTGCGCCGTACGATGCGCCGTCCGCTCGCCTGGGCGGCGGTGGCCTTCGTGAACCTGTCCGCGATGACGATCTTCCTCTGGCACCAGACGGCCCTGATGGCGACCACGGCCACCGGTCTGCTGCTGGGCCGGCTCCCCGGTCTGCACACACCTCCGGACCATTTCGGCTGGGTCGGCGACCGCCTGCTGTGGCTCCCGGTGTTCGCCCTGGCGCTCGCCGTCTGCTGGGCGGCGTTCCACACGTACGAGCGCTCCGGCCCCGGACACCGCCCCCGCAAGCGACCCGGCCGTCCTCGTGAGGCGCGCACCCGCACCCACGTCCGCTCCCGCACCGTCGTCCGCTCCCGCTCCCGCTCCCACGTCCGCTCCCGCACCGTCGTCCGCTCCCGCTCCCACGTCCGCTCCCGCACCGTCGTCCGCTCCCGCTCCCGCTCCCGCACCCTCGCCCGCGCTCGCACCCTCGCCCGCACCCGCGTCGCCCCGACCGGCGTCGTCCTCCCTTCGCGCGTCGTACGGACCCACCGCTCGTCCGATCGGGCGACACCGACGGAGGCCCGCCGTGTCTAGGCTGACCGCTGTGACGGAAACGGGGACCCGGCAGGCGGAGCGGCTCGACCGCGCGCCGCGCTGGCTGCGGACACTCCATGACGACCTGTGGACCCTCCGGGCCGACCCGCTGCCCGCCTCCGGGTGGCCGCGCCGGCTGCCGCACGGTGTGCTGTGCGTGGCGGCGGTCGGCATCACGATCGGCGGCGTCGCGCAACTCCAGCACAACGGGCACCTGGGCGCCGGTCTCGCCTCCCTGCTCGGCCTCGCCCCGGGCACCGCCGTGCTCCTCGCGATGTGGCGGCCCGTCCCGGCCTGGTGGCTGTCGACGGGCGCCATGCTGGTGGCCGCCGTCACGCTGCACGGCCGGCTGGGCACGACACCGGTGGTGCTGTTCACCTGGCCCTGGACCGTGGCCGGGATGATCGCGCAGCTGCTGGTCCTGCTGCTGCTCACGCTGCGCGTCCGCGCCCGGGCGGCCGCCGAGGCACTGGGTCTGACCGTTCTGGTCACCTGGCTGCTCGACGGCGTCTGGGGCGCGCCGCCCCACCAGTCCACTTCGTTGATCACCGTCGTGCTGGCCACGGTCGTGGTGGCGCTCGGCACCGCGCTGCGCGGCCGCCGGGTGGCCCGCGCGGAGCTCAACCGCCAGACCACGCTCACCGCCGAGGAACGAGCCCGGCGCACCCTCCTGGAGGAGCGCAGCCGGATCGCGCGCGAGCTGCACGACGTGGTCGCTCACCACATGTCGGTGATCTCCATCCAGGCCCAGGTCGCCCCCCACCTCGTGGAGAACCCTTCGGACGAGCTCAGGGAGAACCTCGAAGGCATCCGGCACAACGCGCTGGAGGCGCTCACCGAACTGCGCAGAGTCCTGGGCGTGCTGCGTTCGGAGAGCCCCGACGCGGACGCGCCCGACGACGGCGGCGCCGGGCCGCACAGCCCGCAGCCGACCCTGGACCGGCTGGACGCGCTGGTCGAGAACACCCGGGCGGCCGGTCTCACCGTCACCACCCGGATCAACGGCGAGCGCCGTCCGATGCAGTCGGGCGTCGAGCTGTCGGCCTACCGGATCGTGCAGGAGGCACTGAGCAACGTGCTGCGGCACGCGCCGGGAGCCACCGCCCATGTCGAGATCGAGTACATCCCCTACGGTCTGCTGGTGTCCGTCGCCAACTCCCGTCCGGGCCGGCCCGCTTCGCCGTCGCCCGGCGCCGGGCACGGCCTGCTCGGTATGCGCGAGCGGGCGGCGATGCTCGGCGGGTCACTGACCGCGGGCCCCGGGGCGGACGGTGGCTACCGGGTCTTCGCGGAGCTTCCGGCCACCGCTCCGGACGCCGGCCTGGTGGCCGGCCGTACCCAGCACCCCGGCACCGGCGTACCCCGTGCCCTGCACCCGAAGGACGACCGCGCATGACGAACAGCAGTGGCGGCCCCATCCGCGTCGTCATCGCCGACGACCAGCAGATGGTCCGGCAGGGCTTCACCGTGCTGCTGAACGCCCAGCCCGGTATCGAGGTGGTCGGGCAGGCGGTGGACGGACTGGACGCGGTCGCCAAGGTCGGTGAACTCACCCCGGACGTCGTCCTGATGGACATCCGCATGCCCGAACTCGGCGGGATCGAGGCGACCCGCCGCATCGTCGGCGAACGCCCGCACATCAAGGTGCTGGTGCTCACCACCTTCGACCTCGACGAGTACGTGTACGAGGCGCTGCGGGCGGGTGCGTCCGGGTTCCTGCTCAAGGACGCGTCCGCGGCCAAACTGGCCGAGGCGGTGCAGGTGGTGGCGGCCGGGGACGCGCTGATCGCGCCCGTCATCACCCGGCGGCTGATCGCCCGGTTCTCCCAGCTGGACGGGGGCGGGGTGCGGGCTCCGCTGAAGGCGCGCGTCGGCGATCTGACCGAACGGGAGACGGAGGTCCTGGCGTTGATCGCGCAGGGGCTGTCGAACGCGGAGATCGCCGAGCGGCTGGTGGTCGCCGAGCAGACCGTGAAGACGCATGTGGGCCGGATCCTGGTGAAACTGGGGCTCAGGGACCGCACGCAGGCGGCGGTGTTCGCGTACGAGTCGGGCCTGGTGCGCCCGGCGGGATACTGACGGGACACCGGCCGGAGGGCCCCCGGCTGCGCCCCGTAGTACCTGAGAGGGACCCCGCAGGACCCTTCTCACTGGTGACGACGGTGACCCTCGCCGCCGCCTACCGTCGTGTACGTGACCGAGACGACCCACCCGCACGCCACACCACCGCAGCCGCCGGACGGCGCGTTCGAGCCGTACAAGCCGCGCAGCCCGGAGTTCCGGGCGGCGATGGACGCCCTGCGGGGGCTGCGGCAGGATCTGCTTCAGGACGCCTTCGCCTATCGTCCGCTGCCCCGGGCGAGCACCGACGGCCCGTTCGCCCGCCGCCTGCCGGCCAGGCTGCAAGAGTACGCGGCCCGGGCGCCGCACGCCCTGATCGGGGCGGCCGGCCTGCTCGCGATGTTCATCGCCTCGAACAGCGCCGTCAACGGCGCGGCGGTCAACCTGGTCCTCGGCCTGCTCGCCCTGGTCCCGGTCCTGCTGACCATGGTGCGGCCGGTCGGCGCGTTCTGGCTGTCGATGGCGGCGACCCCCGTCGCGGCCGTCGTGGGGAGCGACTGGGGCAGCCCGTGGCCCTGGCTGGACGGCAGCTTCGCCTGCCACCTGTTCGTGCTCACCGTGGTGGCGATACGCACCAGGCCGCGCACGGCGGCGTGGATGTGGCTGCTGACGGCGCTGTACGGCGCGATGGCGCAGACGGTCCACAGCGGCGGTTACGGCGGGTCCGACACCGCCACGCTGCTGTTCCTGTCCGCGCTGTCCCTGCTGGGCGTGACCGTCTGGCACATCCGCAGCGCGGCCCGGCGGGAGATGACCGTCCAGCGGACGGTGACCGCGCACGAGCGGTCCCGGCGCACCCTCCTGGAGGAGCGCACGACGATCGCCCGTGAACTGCACGACGTGGTCGCCCATCACATGTCCGTCGTCGCCATCCAGGCCGAGGCGGCCCCCTATCGCGTCGAGAACCCGCCGCCGGAACTGGAGAAGGCGTTCGTCACGATCCGGGAGAACGCGGTGGCGGCGCTCACCGAACTGCGCCGGGTGCTGGGCGTGGTCAGAGCCGAGGACTACGAGGCGCCGGACGCCCCGCAGCCGACCCTCGCCGACCTGGACGGGCTGTTGGCCAATGTGCGGGAGGCGGGTCTGGACGTCGAGAAGACGATGACCGGCAAGGTGCGGGAACTGCCGCAGGGCGTGGAGCTGTCGGCGTACCGGATCGTCCAGGAGGCGCTGAGCAACACCCTGCGGCACGCGCCGGGGGCGGCCGCCCGGGTCGAGGTCGCCTATGTGCTCGGCGGCCTGGGCCTGCGCGTGGTCAACGACCCGCCGCCGCGGACCGCCCTGCTCAAGCCGTCCCCCGGCGCCGGTCACGGCATCACGGGCATGCGGGAACGCGTCTCGATGCTGAACGGCGAGATGACGGCGGCCGGCACGGCCGAAGGAGGCTACGAGGTGACGGTGTTCCTGCCCGTCGCGGCCACCCCGGAAGGTGACGCATGACCATCCGGGTACTGATCGCCGACGACCAGATGATGGTGCGCGAGGGCTTCTCGGTCCTGCTCAACGCGATGCCGGACATCGAGGTCGCCGGTGAGGCGGTCAACGGCCGCGAGGCGGTGGACCGGGTCCGTGAACTCTCCCCCGACGTGGTGTTGATGGACATCCGGATGCCCGAGCTGAACGGCATCGAGGCGACCCGGGAGATCGTGGCGGCCGACAGCACGGCCAAGGTGCTGGTCCTGACCACCTTCGACCTGGACGAGTACGTGTACCAGGCGCTGCGCGCGGGAGCCTCCGGCTTTCTCCTCAAGGACGCCTCCGCCCGCCAGTTGGCCGACGGGGTGCGGGTGGTGGCGGCGGGCGAGGCCCTGCTGGCCCCTTCGGTCACCAAGCGGCTGATCACGGAGTTCTCCCGGCTCTCCGGCACCCCGCGGCTGATGTCCACGGCCCAGGCGGCGTACGGCGATCTCACCGACCGGGAGACGGAGGTGCTGATCCTGATCGCGCAGGGCCTGTCCAACGCGGAGATGGCCGAGCGTCTGGTGGTGGCCGAGTCCACGATCAAGACCCATGTCAGCCGCGTCCTGGTGAAGCTGGGCCTCAGGGACCGCACGCAGGCGGCGGTGTTCGCGTACGAGGCGCGGCTGGTGACGCCGGGCTAGTCGCCGCACGTGCCACGAGCACAGTTGATATTGCGATTCGGTCGCGAGCGGTACAGGCGTGTGCACGGTGCGCTCAAGTTGTGTTTGGATGGTGAAGGGAATCGGCCAGTTGGCTTGTTCCGCTCTCCGTGCACTCCCTCCCGCTCGCATGCCCGCGTTGCCGGGTGGGGGTGTCGCCGTCCCTGCTTCGCGTGAAGAAAGTTGCCGCGATGACCGCTGACGTGTCCGAATTCCACTACGGCGTGATCACCCCCATAGCCGCATACCTCATGGCCTGCCTCGGTGCGGTGCTGGCGCTGCGCTGCACGACCCGCTCGCTCGGCCGCGGGCGCGGGGAGAAACGATTCGGCTGGCTCGCTCTGGGCGCGGTCTCCCTCGGCTGCGGCATCTGGACCATGCACTTCATCGCGATGATCGGGTTCAGCGTGGACGGTGCCCTGGTGAGCTACGACACCGGCCGGACCCTGTTGAGCCTCTTCGTCGCCATCGCGGTCGTCGCCGTGGGCGTCTTCCTCGTCGGCTACCGGGGTGCGGGCCCCGTCACCCTGGGCGCCGCGGGCGTCCTCACCGGACTCGGCGTGGCCGCGATGCACTACCTCGGCATGACGGCGATGAACACCGGCGGAACCGTGCACTACGACACCACGGTCGTCGCCGTCTCCGTGGTGATCGCCGTGGTCGCCGCGACCGCCGCGCTCTGGGCGGCGGTGTCGATCAGCGCGGTCTGGGCGACCGTCGGCGCCAGCCTGGTGATGGGCGCGGCCGTGTCGACCATGCACTACACCGGCATGGCCGCGGTGAGCGTCCACCTCACCCAGATGCACTCCGGCAGCCAGTCCTCCACGAGCCTGCTCGCCTTCCTCCTGGTCATGCTGGCCGGCCCGGTGGCGGCCCTGATCCTGGCCGCGGCGGTCGTCATGTTCGACCCGGAGGTGGTGGGCGGCCAACGCGACCGGACCGCCCCGAACACCCCCGTCTCCCCCATACCTCAGCCCCAGCCCTGGCCCCCCACGGACCACCCCCGACCCCTGACGGACCGGCGCTACACGCCCTGAAATCCCCCCCTCGGGGCGCGTCGTTCGGGAGGAATCGTCAAAGCCTGTGGATGGGAGCCGCGCCGACCCATTGGCGGTAGGCGTCTACGTCGACGTTGCTGCCGCACAAGATGGTGACGACGTGTCGGCCGGCGAAGCGGGCACGGTCTTCGAGGATCGCAGCGATGCCGAGCGCGGCTGACGGTTCGACGACGAGGCCGGCGTGGTCGAGGAACATCCGCATACCGGCGACGATCGATGCCTACTGGACCAGGACGGCGTCGTCGTCGACCAGGAGGAGGTCGTCCAGGACAGCTGCAACGGGACGTCGGCCGGCGACGCCGTCAGCGATGGTGTTGGTCGAGTCGGTGGTGACGACACGCCGCCGGCGCCACGAGTGCGTCATCGCCGGTGCGCCGAGCGGCTGGACGCAGATCACCTCGACTGAGGGTGCCGATGCTTTCACCACATGACCCACGCCGGTGGCCAGCGCCCCGCCACCCGGAGCGATCAGGACCGTGTCGAACGACAGTGGGGCGTCCACCAGCTCCAACGCGGCGCCCAGCGCGCGGATGCGATCAAGCTTGGCGCGAGTCGCTGGCTTGCCCGAGGTTGCCCGCGCTCGCGCACACCGCGGCTCGCGAGGCATGGCCTGCGAGCAGGCTGGCGACGACCTCGGTGCCGCGCGCCTTGAAGCTGCGGACCGGGTTCGCCGTTTCGAGCTTGATGCTCACCGTGCACCCAAGGCCGGGCTCCAGCGTTTCGCACTGGCGAGACGCGTCTCCTGCACGGCGCCGCAGCGCAGGGCGTCGTCCGGCGGACGCGGGCCGACCCGAACAGGCGGCTCACCCTCAGGCTGCGGCCAGGTCAGCCGGCGTCGTCGCCGAGCAGGTCGTCCGCCTCGTGTGCGTGGACCGCCCGCTGTGCCCAGCTCTCAAGCTGTGCAAGGTCGGTACAGGCCAGCACATGCGCCCGCAGGGCATCCGGCACCACGAGGCCCCGCCAGTCCAGGATCTGCAACACCATCTCGGCCTTGGCCTGGGCCCGGCCCAGTTCCTTGCCTTCTTCCCGGCCTTCTTCACGCCCTTCTTCGCGGACCTTCTCGGCGACCTCATGCCGGAAGAAGTAGTGGACCGCCATCATCAGCTCCTTCCACGTCTGCCTGGCCTCCACATCGACCAGGCACGATTCGACGAGTTGCGCGAGCATTCCCGCGCTCTCGGTGTCAGTGGTCTCCAAGGCTGCCGCCAGCGGCTTCAGTATGGCAGCGGCGCCAGGGCCCTTACGATGCGTCATCGCCGAGAACGCCGTGAGAAACACGTCCCGCGACGCCTCCGCCTCGTCGGTGATCAGCGGGACGTTCTCCGGCCCCAGCACGAGCGGCCGCACCGTGAGCGAGTGCCACCCGGGCAGCCCGAGGCGAATCGGCCGCGCCGCCCAACGGGCCGTGGACGTGCTCTGCGTCAGGACGATCAGCACGGGCTCCCAGCCGTACTTGGCGTACAGGTAGCTGAGGTAGTACGCCCAGCTGCTCCGCTTGTTGGCGTCCCGCCTCCCCTGGGACTCGACGACCAGCAGATACGAGCCCTCGTCCGTCTCCAGCCGTAAGAGGGTGTCCACTCGCCGTTCGACCGGTTCGATCTCCGTCAGATCCGCGTTCAGCACCGCGAACTCACGCGGTTCCGGGATCGGGATGCGCAGCACGCGCTGGAGGGTGCGGGTGAATCCCGCCGGGTCCTTCTGACAGAGCTGGTGCAGGCCTTCATGCGACGAGCTCACCATCGGCTCTCCTTCCCATATGACGTGATCAACGAGCTATGCCGCGAGAAGGTCACACCACACGTACTTGCCTCGATTTCCGAACCGCGACAGCGGCTGCCACCCCCACAGATCGGAGCAGGCCTGGACGAGGGCGAGTCCTCTGCCGCCGTCCGCTTCGTCGCCGTCGGTGGACACGCGCAACTCGTTCGGGAAGACCGGGGGCTCGGGGTTCGCGTCCCATGCTCCGACCCGCAGCACCCCACCCGCCCGCCGCACCCGCAGGGCCACCGGCCCCTTGGTGTGCCGTACGGCGTTGGTGACCAGCTCCGCAGCGAGCAATTCCGCCGTGTCGACCAGCGGAATCAGGCCGTGCATCGTGAGGATCAGCCGCAGGGTGCGGCGGCAGATCGGGACGGCTCGGGGGTCGTTGGGGAGGTAGAGGGAGTACTCCCAGGAGTCGCTTTCGGGCATGCGTGAACTCCGTTCCAGTGGCGGGGGATGCGGTCAACGGGCGGTGGCATTGCCGCAGCCGCCGGGCAGGGCGGAGCAGTGCGCTTCCGGGGTCCCGGGGTTCCGCAGCGTGTGCGTTGCGTGACTGACGGTATTTCCTATGCTTAGGAAAGTGCAACCCGCTGCCGTATTCTGGCGCTCGAACGAGGTATGTGGACGGGCAGTTGAAGCGAGGAGGCCCCGGTTGCCGCCGAAGAGGCATCTCACGGCCCGACGCTTGAGGCTGGGCGCCGAGCTGCGGAAACTGCGCGAGGCGACGGGCATGACGGCCAAGGAGGCGGCCGCCCTGCTGGAAGCCGACGCCGTCCAGATGAGCCAGATCGAGTCCGGTACCGTAGGGGTGAGCGCCAAACGTGTGCGCCGTCTCGCCGCCAACTACGCCTGCGCGGACGAGCCATTGATCGAGGCGCTGGTCACGATGGCGACCGATCGGACGCGGGGCTGGTGGGAGGAGTACCGCGGAGTCCTGCCACAGGTGAACCTGGACGTCGCTGAGGCGGAACATCATGCGACGAACCTGCAAGATGTCGTCATCACCCGGATTCCGGGGCTCCTTCAGACGCCGGACTACGCCCGCGCGGTGTTCGCCTACATGAACCCTGGGCTGCCTGAGAGCGCGGTGGACGTCAAGGTGGAGTACCGCATGAGGCGTCGTACGGTCATCGAGGGTGACAACCCCACCTCGTACGAGGCGATTGTCCATGAGATGGCACTGCGTCTCCGCGTCTCCGACCGTGAGTCCTCGCGGGCCCAACTTCGGCAGATCCTCGACCTGGTGGAGCAGGGGCGCGCCACTGTGCGGGTCATCCCCACCGATCAGGACGGTTTCGCCGGTTCCGGGGCCTCGGTGATGTATGTGGGAGGGCCGGTGTCCCAGCTGGACACCGGGCTGCGTGACTCACCCACTGGCGTCGCGTTCATCGATGCCGAACCCCAGCTGAATCAATTGCGCGCGCTGATGCGTAGGGTGGCGAATGCGGCGCTGGACCCGGTGGCGTCCCGCGACTTCATCCACCGCGTGTCGAAGGAACTGTGATGAACTGGCGTAAATCCACATACTCCGATGGTGGCGAGGGTGACACCTGTGTCGAGATCGCCATGCTCCCCACTCGCATAGCCGTCCGCGACTCCAAGGCCCCCACTCGCGCCACCCTCTCCTTCCCCGCCCCTGCCTTCGCCGCTCTCGTCGAGCACCTCAAGGCCGCCTCGGGTCGGTGAGCAGGTCCGGTAACCGGGCCTGGCCGCACATGCCCGCACGCCGCGCCACGTCGCGGCCGACGCGGTACTGCTCGGCAAGCCGCGGTGCAGAGCGCCTCCACATCGTGCTCCGTGCCTGAGCGGTGAGACCCCCTGGTCAGGAGGGGGACGGTCGGTCTAACGTCCGTCCATGGCAGCCTTCGACCCCTGGGACCCGGACTTCCTGGCCGACCCGTACCCCTCCTACGCCGAACTCCGCGCCCGGGGCCGGGTGCAGTACTTCGAGCCCACGAACCAGTGGCTCGTCCCGCACCACGCCGACGTCTCGGCGCTGCTGCGGGACCGGCGGCTGGGGCGGACGTACCAGCACCGGTTCACGCACGAGGAGTTCGGGCGGACCGCGCCGCCGCCGGAGTACGAGCCGTTCCACACGCTCAACGACCACGGCATGCTCGACCTCGAACCGCCGGACCACACCCGTATCCGCCGCCTGGTGTCGAAGGCGTTCACCCCGCGGACGGTGGAGCGGCTCAAGCCGTACGTCACCCGACTCGCCGCCGAACTGGTCGACTCGCTGGTGCACAAGGGCGGTGGGGACCTCCTCACCGACGTCGCGGAGCCGCTGCCGGTCGCCGTCATCGCCGAGATGCTCGGCATCCCGGAGGGGGACCGTGCCCCGCTGCGGCCCTGGTCGGCGGACATCTGCGGGATGTACGAGCTGAACCCGCCGCAGGAGACGGCGGCGCGGGCGGTGCGGGCTTCGGTCGAGTTCTCCGCGTACCTGCGGGAGCTGATCGCCGAGCGGCGCAGGCGGCCCGGCGACGACCTGATCTCCGGACTCATCGAGGCGCACGACGAGGACGACCGGCTCACCGAGCAGGAGATGATCTCCACCGCGGTCCTGCTCCTCAACGCCGGGCACGAGGCGACCGTCAACGCCACGGTCAACGGCTGGTACGCGCTGTTCCGCAACCCCGCCCAGCTCGCCGCCCTGCGCGCCGACCACTCCCTGGTCCCCACCGCGATCGAGGAGCTGATGCGCTACGACACCCCGCTCCAGCTCTTCGAACGCTGGGTGCTCGACGAGATCGAGGTCGACGGGACGACGATCCCGCGCGGCGCCGAGATCGCCATGCTCTTCGGCTCGGCCAACCACGACCCCGCGGTGTTCCACCGGCCCGGGGAACTCGACCTCACCCGCCGCGACAACCCGCACATCTCCTTCAGCGCCGGCATCCACTACTGCATCGGCGCTCCCCTCGCCCGTATCGAACTGGCCGCCTCCATGACGGCCCTGCTGGAACGGGCGCCGACCCTGAGCCTGGCGGCGGAGCCGGAGCGCAAGCCCAACTTCGTGATCCGGGGGCTGGAGGGGCTCGCCGTCACGGTCTGAACCGGTGGACCAGGGCCCACACGACGAGCGCGGCGGCGGTTCCGCCCAGTACGGCCAGAGGCAGTTCGGCGTAGAGGACGCTCCAGTCCGGGGCCTGTTCGAAGCGCCATGTCCGTGACCGGACGTCGACGGTCCACACCGCGAGCCCCGCGCCCGCGCCGACGGCCGCGGTCAGGCAGCCCGCCGCGGCCTGCGCGCGTTGTCCCATGCCTGAGAGGGACGCCCGCGGGCCGGCCGAGGTTCCCACCGGGCCGCGGTCAGGGGATCAGGAGGTCAGGTCCCGTCGCCGTAGCGCCGTCAGGCCGCACGTGGTGGAGGCGACGGCCAGCGCGAGCAGGGCCGACAGCGGGGTCCAGGTCAGGTGCCCGCCCGGCAGCTTGGGGAGGTGGCCGAAGGGGGAGAGGTCGAGGACGGCCTGGGGGACGTTCAGCGCCGGGCCCACCCAGCCGACGAGGAGGACGGCCGCCGCGACGCCCCAGGCGGCCGGGGCGAGGCGGGGCGCGACGCCGTACAGCAGCACCGTCACCCCGCCGATCACCCACACGGCCGGGAGCTGGACCAGGCAGGCGCCCAGGACGGCGCCCGGCCGCCCGCCGTAGCCGACGGCCAGGCCGAGGCCCGCCAGGAGCATGATCAGGGCGCAGCCGCCGAAGGCGATCGTCAGATGGCCGGCCGCCCAGCGCAGCCGGCTCACCGGGGCGGCCAGGAGGGGTTCGGCGCGGCCCGAGGTCTCCTCGCCGTGCAGGCGGAGCACCGAGGCGACGACGTACAGCGTGGCGACCAGGCCCAGGATGCCGGCCATCGCGGCGAGGAACGCGTCGGTGAGCCCGTTGTGCCCGCCCATCCGCTCGACGACCTCGCGGGTGTTCCCGTTGTTTCCCACCAGGTCGGCCGCGCCCCGCGCCAGACCGCCGAAGACCACGCCCGCCAGGAGGAAGCCGAGCGACCAGCCGAGCACGGCGCCCCGCTGGAGCCGCCGGGCGAGCGCGGCGGCGGAGCCGAGGCGCCCGGTGGCCGGCCCCGGCCGGGACGGGAAGAAGCTCATGCCGAGGTCCCGGCGGCCGGCCAGCCCGTACGCGAGCGCACCCTGGGCCACCGCCGCCGCCGCGAAGAGCAGCAGCACCCACCAGCGTTCGGCGGCGAACGGGCGCAGGTTCTCCAGCCAGCCCAGCGGCGAGAGCCAGGTCCACGGCGACGAACCGTCCGCCCGCGCCGAGTCGCCCGCCGCCCGCAGGACGAACGCCGCGCCCAGGACCGCCGCCGTCAGTCCCCGCGCCAGTCGTGCGCTCTCCGTCAGCTGGGCCGCGACCGCCGCGGTGGTCGCGAACACCATGCCGACGGCGCCGAGACCGAGCCCGAGGGACAGGGCACCGGCCACCCCCTGCTTCGCGAGGCCCGCCGTGATCAGCAGCGCGAGGACGGCGTCGGTGCCCCCCGCCGCGAGCAGGGCCGCGGTCAGCGACGCCCGGCGGCCCACCGCACCGGACGCCAGCAGTTCCGCACGGCCGGTCTCCTCCTCGTCGCGGGTGTGCCGTACGACGACGAGCAGGCTGGTGACGGCCGCCAACAGCCCGGCGTAGACCCCCACCCGCCAGGCGGTCAGCGCGCCGAGCGAGGTGTCGTGGAGCGGCCCGATCAGCGCGCGGTACGAAGCGTTGGTCCCCAACTGCCGCACCAGGTCGGCGCGTTCGGCGGTGGTGCCGTAGAGACCGCGCAGGGTGTTCGGCATGGAGAGGACCATCAGCGCGTTCACCGCGAGCCACACCGGGGTCGTCACCCGGTCGCGGCGCAGCGCGAGGCGCAGCAGGGTGCCGGTGCCGGCGAGGGTGCTCATGCCTGTTCCTGGTAGTGGCGGAGGAACAGCTCTTCGAGGGTGGGGGGAGTGGAGGTCAGGGACCGCACGCCGGACTCGCCGAGCGAGCGCAGTACGGCCGTGAGGTGGTCGGCGTCGACCTGGAGCCGGACCCGGTGGCCCCGCACGTCGAGGTCGTGGACGCCCGGCAGGTGCGCCAGGCCGTTGGGGGGACCCGCCAGTTCGGCGGTCACGCTGGTACGGGTGAGGTGGCGCAGGTCGGCCAGGGAGCCGGACTCGACGGTGCGGCCCGCGCGGATGATGCTGACGCGGTCGCAGAGTTCCTCGACCTCGCTGAGGATGTGGGACGACAGCAGCACGGTCCTGCCCCGGTCGCGTTCCTCCGCCACGCAGTGCTGGAAGACCTCCTCCATCAGGGGGTCGAGGCCGGACGTGGGTTCGTCGAGGATCAGCAGGTCCACATCGGAGGCGAAGGCGGCGACCAGGGCGACCTTCTGGCGGTTGCCCTTCGAGTAGGTGCGGCCCTTCTTCGTCGGGTCCAGCTCGAAGCGGTCGACGAGCTCGGTGCGGCGGCGCGCGTCCAGGCCCCCGCGCAGGCGGCCGTACAGGTCGATGACCTCGCCTCCCGAGAGGTTGCGCCACAGGGTGACGTCCCCGGGGACGTAGGCGATCCGGCGGTGCACCTCCACCGCGTCCTTCCAGGGGTCGCGGCCGAGGACCTGGGCGGCGCCGGAGTCGGCGCGCAGCAGGCCGAGCAGGATCCGGATCGCGGTGGACTTCCCGGCGCCGTTGGGGCCGAGGAAGCCGTGCACCTCACCGGCCTCGACGGTCAGGTCGAGGCCGGTGAGGGCGGGGGCGCGGCCGAAGGACTTGTGGAGCCCGGCGACCGTGATGGCCTTCGTCATGGCTCAGAACGTACGCTTCTTTCAGAAATTTGTGAAGTTAAGGAAATATCTGAAGCTCGGATAGGGTGAGTCCATGACGGATACAGCCGGTGGCCGGGACGCGGAGGCCGTGTCGAAGTTCGTCGAGTCCTTCGCGGCGCAGCTGGTCGAGGCCGGGATGCAGCGCATGCCCGCCCGGGTCTTCGCCGCTCTGCTCTCCTCCGACGAGGGCGCGCTGACCTCCGCCGAGCTGGGCGAACTGCTGCGGATCAGCCCTGCGGCGGTGTCCGGGGCGGTGCGCTACCTGACGATGACGCACATGGTCGCGAGGGAGCGGGAGCCGGGCTCGCGGCGGGAGCGGTACCGGGTGCACGGCGACCAGTGGTACGAGGCCCTGACCAACCGCGAGACCCTCATCAAGCGGTGGGAGGGGGCTCTGCGCGAGGGGGTCAGCAGCCTCGGCGAACACACTCCGGCCGGCCGCCGCATGGCCGAGACGCTCGCCTTCTTCGAGTTCGTCGAAGGGGAGATCGCGGCCATGATGGAGCGGTGGCGGGTGCACCGGGAGAAGACCTTCGGGCAGGCCTGAGCGGCAGGTGTCAGGTGCCAGGTGCCGCCTACCGCTCCTTCGTCTCCTCCAGGACCGTCCGCCCCAGCAGCAGATACCGCTCGGGAGACCGGCGCTTGAGGTACTGCGCGTAGCCGACGCCCGTCGCCGCGACCAGCGCCACCAGCCAGGGTGTCGCCTTCAGCAGCAGCGAGCCGGACTCCGAGCCGGCCGCGACGCTCATGTTGGAGACCAGGAGCAGCACCACGGCGAGCATCGCGACGCCGCCGACGAGCGGGGCGGCGAAGGTCTTGAACCAGTGCCGGCTCTCCGGGTGGTTCTTGCGGAAGTAGACCAGCACCGCGAACGAGCAGACCGCCTGCACGATCAGGATCGCCATGGTGCCGAGGATGGCGAGCAGGACGTAGAGGGCGTTGGCCGGGTCCTTGCTGGTGAGCCAGAACCCGACGATCAGCACCGCGCTCACCACCGTCTGCACCAGGCCGGCGATGTGCGGGGAGCCGTGCCGAGCGTGGGTGCGGCCGATGGTGTTCTGCAGCGAGGGGAGGACTCCTTCGCGGCCCAGGGCGTACATGTAGCGGGACGCGCAGTTGTGGAAGGCCATGCCGCAGGCGAGCGAGCCGGTGATCATCAGCCACTGCATGAGGTCGACCGCCCAGTGGCCGACGTAGTGCTCGGTGGGGTTGAAGAAGAGGGCGAGCGGATTGGCGGACGAGGCGACCTTGACGGCCTCCGTCTCGCCGTTGCCGATGATGGCCATCCAGGAGACGAAGACGTAGAAGACGCCGACCCCGAGGACCGAGATCATCGTCGCCCTGGGGATGATCTTCTTCGGGTCGCGGGACTCCTCGCCGTACATCGCCGTCGACTCGAAGCCGACCCACGACCAGAAGGCGAAGAAGAGGCCGAGTCCGGCCGAGGTGCCCTTGAAGGCGTTGACCGGGTCGACCGGGGCGAAGGTGAAGCCGTGCGGGCCGCCGCCGTGCAGGGCGACCGAGATCGCCATCGCCGCGAGGACGGTCACCTCGGTGCCGAGCAGGACCACGAGGAGCTTCTCGGCGACCGAGACGCCGAACCAGGTGCCCGTCGCGTTGACGGCCAGCATCACCAGTGCGAAGGCCCACCACGGGATGTCAAGTCCCGTCTGGTCCTTGAGGGTTCCGGTGGCGAAGGTCGAGAAGATGCCGATCAGCGCCGGCTCGAACACGGCGTAGGCGAAGGTGGCGAGCAGCCCGGACGCCAGTCCCGCGGTGCGGCCGAGGCCGAAGGAGATGAAGCCGTAGAAGGCGCCCGTCGAGGTGATGTGCTTCGCCATCGAGGTGAAGCCGACGGAAAAGATTGCCAGGACGACCATTGCGACGAGATAACTCGCCGGTGCCCCGATGCCGTTGCCCGACGACACCATGAAGGGGACGTTACCGGTCATCGCGGTGATCGGGGCCGCTGTCGCGACGGCCATGAAGACCACGCCCAGCAGGCCCACAGCGTTGGGCTTGAGTCGGTGGACCGTGCCCTCACCGCTTGTTCCGGTCGCCGCGGCGACTCCCTCGTCCACTGCCATCGGGGTGACCCCTCTCCTGCTGTCCGCTGTCTGTACTGGACCGGAACTCTGGAGTTCGTATGAGTCGGCGGACGACCTCGGGGCGTTAAATGTTTGTCAATTAGACCTTTAGAAATCTGACGCAACCTGCCGGCAACACCCGGCTCGTACGGTCGCCGCCATGACCACCTACACGGCCACCCTCGGCGGCGAACGGCACCGCTTCGGCTCCCTGGCCCGTCTGCTGGCCGCCGCGAGCCCCGAACGTTCCGGCGACCGGCTGGCCGGCCTTGCCGCCGCGAGCGCGCGGGAGCGGGTCGCGGCGCGCTGGGCGCTCGCCGAGGTGCCGCTCGCGACCTTCCTGACCGAGCCGGTGATCCCGTACGAGGACGACGACGTGACCCGGCTGATCCTGGACACGCACGACGCGGCCGCCTTCGCCCCCGTCGCCGGGCTGACCGTCGGGGAGTTCCGGGAGTGGCTGCTGGCGGCGGACACCGGGGCGCTGGCCGCGGTGGCGCCCAGCCTCACGCCGGAGATGGCCGCCGCGGTCTCCAAGCTGATGGGGAATGCGGACCTGGTGGCCGTCGCCCGCAAGGTGCGGGTGGTCACCGCGTTCCGCTCGACGATCGGGCTGCCCGGCCGGCTGGCCACCCGGCTCCAGCCCAACCACCCGACCGACGACCCGGCCGGGGTCGCGGCCGCCCTCCTGGACGGCCTCCTCCTCGGCTCCGGCGACGCGGTGATCGGCATCAACCCGGCGACCGACAGCCCGCGCGCCGTCCGCGACCTGCTGGACCTCCTGGACGGCGTGATCAGCCGCTACGCCATCCCCACCCAGTCCTGCGTGCTCTGCCACGTCACCACGAGCGTGGACCTGATGGCGCGCGGCGCACCGGTCGACCTCGTCTTCCAGTCCATCGCCGGCACCCAGGCCGCGAACGCGTCCTTCGGGGTGACCCTCGGCCTGCTCGACGAGGCGTACGAGGCGGCGCTCTCGCTCGGCCGCGGCACCGTCGGCGACAACGTCATGTACTTCGAGACCGGGCAGGGCAGCGCGCTGTCCGCGGACGCGCACCACGGGGTGGACCAGCAGACGGTGGAGGCGAGGGCGTACGCGGTCGCCCGCCGCTACCGCCCGTTGCTGGTCAACACCGTCGTCGGCTTCATCGGCCCCGAGTACCTCTACGACGGCCGGCAGATCCTCCGGGCCGCCCTGGAGGACCACTTCTGCGGCAAGCTCCTCGGCCTGCCGATGGGCCTGGACATCTGCTACACGAACCACGCCGACGCCGATGACGACGACATCGCCACCATGCTGACCATGCTCGCCGTCGCGGGCGCCTCCTTCGTGATCTGCACCCCGGGCGGCGACGACATCATGCTCAACTACCAGTCCGCCTCCTACCACGACGCGCTCTACCTGCGTGAGGTGCTCGGCCTGCGCCCGGCACCGGAGTTCGAGACGTGGCTGAGATCGACCGGGCTGCTCGACGAGACCGGCACCCTGCGCGAGGCCGAAAGCCACCCGCTGACCGCGATCGGAAGGGAACTGGTCGCGTGACCGATATGACTGATATGGCAGACGTGACCGAGGTGGCCCGACGGGCGGACGCGGGCGGGACGGGCGCGGTGGCGGGCGCGGCCGGGGCGGCTCCCGGTGGCCTCGACGAGCTGTGGCCGCTGCTGCGCCGCCGCACCCAGGCCAGGATCGGCCTCGGCCGCGCCGGCTCCGCCCTGCCCACCCGGCACCGCCTGGCCCTCCAGGCCGCGCACGCGGCAGCGCGGGACGCGGTGCACTCGCCGTTCGAGCCGGACCGGGTCGCGGCAGGCCTGGCGGGCCTGCCGACGGTACGGGTGCGCAGTGCGGCCGGGGAGCGGCTGACGTATCTGCAGAGGCCGGACCTGGGGCGTCGCCTCGACCCCGTGGACCGCGCCCACCTCCCGGCCGGTGACTGGGACGTCGTCTTCGTGGTCGCCGACGGACTGTCCAGCCGGGCCGTGCACGAGCACGCGGCGGCGGTGCTGCGGGCCACGGCGGCCCGCCTCGCCGACTGGCGTATCGCCCCGGTCGTGCTGGCCGAACAGGCCCGCGTGGCCCTCGGCGACGACATCGCCCACGCGATGGGCGCGGCCCTGGTGGTCGTCCTCGTCGGCGAACGGCCCGGCATGTCGGCGGCGGACTCACTGGGCGCGTACCTGACCTACCGGCCGGTGCCGGGCGTGACCACCGACGCCGACCGCAACTGCCTGAGCAACATCCGCCCACCGCGTGGCCTCGCCCACGAGGCGGCGGCGGGAAAGCTGGCGGGGCTGATGGGGCGGGCGCGGGAGCTGGGGCGGACCGGGGTGCAGCTGAAGGACGAAACCGATCACGGAGACGTGACCGGCCGGATACTCTGAGTGGTGGCTGGTCTGCATCGTCTACCTGCTTCTCGATATGCAAGCGAAGCAGTCGACCGTGTTCTGGGCGCCCTCAGCCGCGGGCTACGACGCGCACTGCACCCAGCCGTTCGGCGAGGACCTCCACATCCCGAAGCCTTTCGACCGCACCCTCGACACCACCGGCTTCCAGCCCCCCGTCACGAAGAACTCGGCACCGTCAGCCCCCAGGCACCCTCCAGCACCCGCCACGTCCGGCGTCGTACCGGCCCCGCCACCCCCGCGTCGGCGCGGTACCGGAAGTCCGCGCCCGCCACCGTCACCGTCCGGCCCGACGCGCGTAGCGGCGTCGCCTCGGCGCCCACCGACAGCGGTCGCACCTCCACCTCGGCCACCCCGCACGCACCGGGGGTCACCGACACGCCCTCCACCGGCTGGTCCAGGTCCACCACCGTCCGCCCGTCGACCTCCACCCGCAGCCGCGCGTGCCCCGGCCGGGGCACGACCGGGGCCGGGCGGGCGGACAGCGACCGTACGAGGGTCTGGTACGGCCGCAGCCACGGCCGTATCGCGCCCTCCGGCGACGGTTCCGGCACCTGGGGCTCGGCCGTCACCGGCGGGATGCGCAGCGCGCCCAGCACCACCCCGTCGCTGTCGTCGACCAGCAGGTCCATCCGGCGCTCCACCCCGTCCAGCACCGCCCGCGCCGCCGCCACCGCACCGGCGGGCACCCCGAGGGTGTGCGCCACGCTCTGCGCGCCCCCGACCGGGACCACGGAGAGCACACATCCGGCCAGCTCCCGGCGGCGGTGCAGCAGGGTCACCGCACGGACCAGGGCACGGTCGTCACCGATGACCACCGGCCGCCGTGAGCCCCGGCGGGACAGCACGCGGGCGAATTCCTCGGGCCCGTCCGGCATGCACACCTTGGCGGCCGCACCCGCGCTGAGCACGTCTTTCGCGATCCGGACGGATTCGTTGTCCGTTTCCCTGGCCGCCGGATCGATGATCACCAGCAGCTGATCGGACGTCGCGAAAGTCGCCACCTCGGTCCTGCCTCGCTTCCTCGGGTAGCATCACTGTGCAAGAGCCCCTTGCGCTATTGCGCCAGGGGCTTCGTCTATTCCGGGGCATCCGGTCCGACGGTTGTGCGGCCAACGACGGTCGCGGTGGTACGCGGCGCTGAACATTACGCGCACGCCCCTGACCTTGGACATGCCCCGCCCGGAAGGGGTGTACGCGCGTGCCCGCACTTGTGCTGCTCGGTGCTCAGTGGGGTGACGAAGGCAAGGGAAAGGCGACGGACCTGCTAGGCGGCTCCGTCGACTACGTGGTGCGATACCAGGGCGGCAACAACGCCGGCCACACGGTCGTCGTGGGCGACCAGAAGTATGCGCTCCACCTCCTCCCTTCCGGAATCCTCTCGCCCACGTGTGTCCCGGTCATCGGCAACGGTGTCGTCGTCGACCCGTCGGTCCTGCTCTCCGAGCTGAGCGGTCTGAACGAGCGTGGCGTCGACACGTCCAAGCTCCTGATCAGCGGTAACGCGCACATCATCACGCCGTACCACGTGACCGTCGACAAGGTGACGGAACGCTTCCTCGGGAAGCGGAAGATCGGGACGACCGGGCGCGGCATCGGCCCGACCTACGCGGACAAGATCAACCGCGTGGGCATCCGGGTCCAGGACCTGTACGACGAGTCGATCCTCACCCAGAAGGTCGAGGCGGCCCTCGACGTCAAGAACCAGCTCCTCACCAAGCTGTACAACCGGCGCGCGATCGGCGTCGAGCAGGTCGTCGAGGAGCTGCTGGGCTACGCGGAGAAGCTCGCTCCGTACGTCGCCGACACGGTCCTCGTCCTCAACCAGGCGCTGGAGGACGACAAGGTGGTCCTCTTCGAGGGCGGCCAGGGCACGCTCCTCGACATCGACCACGGCACGTACCCCTTCGTGACCTCGTCCAACCCGACCGCCGGCGGTGCCTGCACCGGCTCCGGTGTCGGCCCGACGAAGATCAGCCGGGTCATCGGCATCCTGAAGGCGTACACGACCCGGGTCGGCGCGGGCCCGTTCCCGACCGAGCTGTTCGACGAGGACGGCGACGCGTTGCGCCGGATCGGCGGCGAGCGCGGTGTGACCACCGGCCGGGACCGCCGCTGCGGCTGGTTCGACGCGGTCATCGCCCGCTACGCGACCCGCGTGAACGGCCTGACCGACTTCTTCCTCACCAAGCTCGACGTCCTCACCGGCTGGGAGCAGATCCCGGTCTGCGTCGCGTACGAGATCGACGGCAAGCGCGTCGAGGAACTCCCGTACTCCCAGACCGACTTCCACCACGCGAAGCCGGTCTACGAGACCCTGCCCGGCTGGTCCGAGGACATCACCAAGGCCAAGTCCTTCGCGGACCTGCCGAAGAACGCCCAGAACTACGTCAAGGCGCTGGAGGAGATGTCCGGCGCCCCGATCTCCGCGATCGGCGTGGGCCCGGGCCGCGACGAGACGATCGAGATCAACTCGTTCCTGTAGGAACCGGGTGCACAGCGCAGGTGCACAGCTCGTGCACACAGCTCTCTTGGGCCGGTCTTGGGAATCCTTGACCGGCCCTTGGGCTGCTCGTGGTTACGCCGGTAACGGGCGAACGCCAGCATCTACGCGGGTAGTTCCGCCGCGCCGCCCGTCCGACCGTGCCTTTCGAGCCCAGGAGACCTGAATGCCCGCCCATCCCCTGAACCGCCGTGAGTTCGTGCAGAAGTCGGCCGTGACAGGCGCCGCGGTCGCGGTCGCCGGGACGCTCGGCACCGGTACCGCGCAGGCCGCCCCGCACAAGCCCGAGTGCAAGCCCCTCACCTGGAGCTTCTCCATCCTGGGCACCACGGACCTGCACAGCCACGTCTTCAACTGGGACTACTACAAGAACGCGGCGCCCGTGGACTCCAAGGGCAACACGTACGGCATCGCCCGGATCGCCACCCTGGTGAAGAACATCCGCACGGAGCTGGGCGCGGACCGGGTCCTGCTCGTCGACGCCGGCGACATCATCCAGGGCACCTCCCTCGCCTCCTACTTCGCGAGCGTCGACCCGATCACCGGCAAGGACGGCAAGCGCGGCCCCAAGCACCCCATGGCGATCGCCATGAACGAGATGCGCTACGACGCGGCCGCCCTCGGCAACCACGAGTTCAACTACGGCATCGAGGTCGTCCGCACCTTCGAGAAGCAGTGCGACTTCCCGCTGCTCGGCGCGAACGCCCTGGACGCCAAGACGCTCAAGCCCGCCTTCCAGCCCTACACCGTCAAGCGCGTCAAGGTCCCGCACGGCCCGGACATCAAGGTCGGCATTCTCGGCCTCACCAACCCGGGCATCGCCCTGTGGGACAAGGACAACGTCTCCGGGAAGATGGCCTTCACGGGCCTGGTCGAGCAGGCGAAGAAGTACGTGCCGCGGCTGCGCGCCCTCGGCTGCGACGTCGTCTTCCTCACCGACCACTCGGGCCTGGACGGCTCGACCTCGTGGGGCGACGAACTCCCCTACGTGGAGAACGCGTCGAACCTGGTCGCCGAGCAGGTGCCCGGCATCGACGCGATCCTCGTCGGCCACACCCACGTCGACGTGCCGACGTACACGGTGAAGAACGCGGAGACGGGCGAGGACGTCCTGCTCTCCGAGCCGTACTGCTACGGCTACCGCCTCTCCCGCTTCGACTTCGAGCTGGAGCACGTGCACGGCTCCTGGAAGATCACCAAGAAGACCGCCACCACCCTGAACAGCAACACGGTCGCCGAGGACCCCCGGATCACGGAACTCCTCACCGCGGACCACAACTTGGTGGTCAAGTACGTCAACACCGCGATCGGCACCTGTACCGCGGCGATGACGACGGCGGAGGCCTGCTGGAAGGACGTCCCCGCCATCGACTTCATCCAGCAGGTCCAGATGGACGCGGTGAAGGCGGGCCTGTCGGCGGCGGACGCCGCGCTCCCGCTGATCTCGGTGGCCGCGTGCTTCAGCCGTACGGCCACCATCCCGGCCGGCGACGTGACGATCCGCGACGTCGCGGGCCTCTACGTCTACGAGAACACCCTGTACGGCAAGAAGCTCACCGGCGCCCAGCTCAAGGACTACCTGGAGTACGCGGCGAAGTACTACCACCAGGTCCCGGCCGGCACGCCGGTGGACACCGCCACCCTCACCAACGCCAACAGCTTCTGGGACTACATGTACGACATGGCGGCCGGCGTCGACTACGAGATCGACATCGCGGCGCCCGAGGGCTCACGCATCAAGAACCTGACCTACAACGGCTCCGCGGTCGCCGACGACCAGGTCTTCGTCGTCGCCGTCAACAACTACCGCGCCAACGGCGGCTCCGGCTACCCGCACATCGCGTCCGCCGAGATCGCGTACAGCTCCACCAACCAGGTCCGCGACCTGATGATCGCCTACGCCACGGCCAAGGGCACCATCGACCCGACGACCTTCGCGGCCACCAACTGGAAGCTGACCCAGAACGGCACGCCGGTCTTCTCGTAGACCGGCACGGGCCGCAGAGGGCGAGTTCACGAAGCCGACGAACTCGCCCTCAGCCCAACTGCTGCACCGTGCCGTACCCTCCGGTGCGCAGGGTCGCGGCGCTACCCAGGGAGGTGGCGCCGCCCCGGGCGGGACGGGTACGACGGGGAGGGGTGGCGGGTGAAGTCGTGGGGCTGCGTGGGGCGGTGTCAGCGTCCACTGCCGACTGCTGATTCGACGCTCTCCGGCGGGTAGCTCTCGCGGAAGGTGAACGCGGACGGCCCGGGGCCCTGTTCGCGCACCATCGCGACCCGCTCCAACGCCTCGGCGGCGCTCGGGCGATGGCCGGCCGGGATCCACCACAGGGCCTGGTGGGCCTCGGCCATGCGGCTGAACCACTCGCGGCGGCGGCTCAGTACGCGCAGGTGATCGGTGTGGTAGGTGAAGTTCCGCAGGGCTTCGAGCGACTCCCATACCGAGCAGTTGATCAGGAGGAGGTCGTCGTTCCGGTCGGGGCGGATGCCGGTCGCGTCCGCGCCCTCGTCGTCGACCATGCGCCATACGAAGCCGGGGCTGCGGTCGGCGAGTTCGTTGATCTCCGGTTGCAGGGCGACGAAGTCGGCCAACTCGGGGCCGTCCAGGGGGGCGACAATGCGGCCGACGTTGACTTGCGCGAGGTGAAAGCCAGTCATGGGCTCAGCATGGCCGGTCCCCGCTTCTATAGTCAATGGCTTTTGTTTTTAGAGAGGGCCACGCAGCACCCACCGGGACACGGGTCCATCGTCGGCGACCACTGGTCGGACGCCAGGCCTTCGAGAAGTGCGAGGTTCATCCCGCAGACCAGCGCGGGGAACTCCCCGGCCAGCGCGTGGAAGGGGCAGTTGCGCAGCCGCAGCGTCTCCCCGTCCCAGAAGGGCTGGTAGCCGCGGCCCCGCAGCACCTCGACCAGGTCGTCCGCGCCCGCGTCCGGGTCCGCCGCACCCGCCGCCTTCGCCGCGGCCTGCAACTCCCGGTCCAGGCCCGCGTTCTCCACCACCTCGGCGAGCAGCCGGCCGGCCGCGTCGTAGGACCGGGGCGGGACGGACACGGAGTGCTCGCCCTCGGCACGCCGGTACACCTTCGCCGGCCGCCCCGCCCCCGGGCCGGTGCGCCCGGAGAGCCGCTGGAACGACACGTCCAGCAACCCCGCCTCGACCAGCTTGTCCAAATGGAAGGCGGCCAACGACCGGGTCACCCCGACGGCTTCCGCAGCCGCGTCGCGCCCCACCGCACCCGGCGTGGCGGCGACGTGGCGGTAGAGCCGACGGCGCACGGGGTCACCCAGCACGCCGAGCACCGCGAACGCGTCATCCTCAGCAGTCACACGGCGAGTCTATGACCAATGGGAGTACTCAAAACAACGGCGTGACCGGCCTGGGTGGGCTGGTCGAGCCAGGTGAGTAGCCGTACTCAGGCGGGAACGTGCGGGCGGGGGCGACATTGGGGGCATGAGCTTTCCGCCGCCCTCGCACCCGCAGCCGTACCCGCCGTCCTACGGTCCCGGGTTCCCGCCGCCGAGCCCTTCGCCGGGCCGGCCCTCACGGGTGGGTTTCGCCGTCACGGCCGCGCTGCTGCTGGCTGTCGCGGTCGCGGTCAACGGGCTGTTGTCCTTCGGCATGCTCTTCGCCGGCGACAGCTGCGGCACCTCCGCCGGAACCGCGCGGTTCTGCGACGCCTCCGGCGCCTGGATGCTCGTGGCGATGTTCGGACCATGGATCGCGCTGGCCGCGGCGGTGGTCACGGTCGTGCTCGGCGCGCTGGCGGCCCGGCGGCCGTGGACCGCACTGGCGCTGGGGGTACTCGTCTACGCCGCCGGGCCCGCGCTCGCCCTGTTCACCGTCTTCGGTTAGGCGGCGACGGCCGCCAGGATGCCGACGTCGACGGAACGGCCCACGCTCACCCGACCGACTCCAGGAAGGCGGCCCAGGAAGCGGGGGAGACGGTGAGGTGGGGGGCGTCGGGGGCCGTCTTGGAGTCGCGGACGTGGATGGCGTGGGGGCAGGGGGATATTTCGACGCAGTTCCCGCCGCCGCCGTCGCTGTGGGAGGACTTGCGCCAGGTGTAGGCGGTCTCGACGCAGTCGCCGCCGCCGCTGTCGCTGTAGCTGGACTTGAACCATCGCAGGGTTCCGGTGCGGGTCATCGCTTCTCTCCTGCCAACCGTTCGATGAGGCTCACCGAGTCGTCGGTACTCAGGGCCTGTGCGCGGATCTTCGCATGGCGGTGGGCGAGTTGGGAGACTTCCTCCGGCTCGCTGACCAGGATGCCCTGGTCCTCGATCTCCATGTAGACCACGTGTTGGTGCTCCGCGGTCACCACCATCTTCATGGGGCCGCGATCACCGGCGTACGTCCCCCGCAGCCCCCGCTCCATGGGCAGCACGTGCAGGCAGACATTGTCGCGCCGCGCGTCCTCGACGAGCGAGAGCAGTTGACCCCGGAGCACGTCCCAGGAGCCGAACGGCCTGCGCAGCACGCTCTCTTCGAGGATCAGCTCGATCATGGGGGCGGGCTCCCGCTTGAACAGCGCCCGGCGGGCCAGCCGCCTCGACCAGCTCCTCCCGCTTCTGCTCGGAGACCGGTGGGAAGCTGCCGGGGCAGCGGCTCGCCGATCGGCTCGCGGAGCTGACCGGGGGTGATCCCGGGCCCGTCATCGAGGTCGCCGGTGGGCGGCGGTGCGTGTACTTCCTGGTTCCGGTCGGGAGCACGGACCATCTGCCGTGGCCCGCGGAGGTGACCAGGCTGACGGCGGATCCGGCGCGGGTGTCGTACATCCCGATTCCCGCGCTGGACGACATGACATGGCCGTTGTCGTGGCGTTATCGGCCCTCCGCGCACGGCCGTTTCGTGCACACGCGGTTGCTGCGGACCGCGCTTCACTCGGCGGAGTGAATTGCGTCAACGCCGCGATACGAAAAAGGGATTGTGGCTTGCGCTCGGCTCTTTGTGTGGCCCTAGAGTCGCGATCAACAGATTGCCCCCGCGGTGCGCCAACACCCGGGGGCTCGACACCTGGAGTCAACCCTCCGATGCGCGTTCATCGTATGGCGCCCGTGCGTGCCTTCGCAGCTCTTGCCCGCACCCGTTTCGGGGACCGTCGTCTGTCCTGGGGCGCGGTAGGCGTACTGACGTACCTCTTGGGGCTGCCCGACGGTTCCTGGATCACCGAACGCATCCTCGCCGAGCGGCGTCGGGAGGGGTGCATGTCGGTCGTCGCGTCCCTGCGTGAGCTGGAGGAACGGGGTTATCTGCGGCGGGTGGTGACGCGGGATCCGGTGACCCGGCAGTACTCGACGGTCTGCGAGGTATTCGACAGGCCGTACGAATCCGCTCCACCGGCGGGTGAAATGCAAAAAGTTCGCCTCGCGGCGGCCTAGCCCCACAAGAAAGGAACACGATGACTGTCCTGCTTGAACGGCCCGAGACGGTATACCGGCAGTATACTTACGTCATGGCTGACACCACCGTCAAGGTCGACCCCGCTGTCCGTGACCGCCTCATGGTGCTCGCCAGGGAGCGTGGGATGACCATGCGCGACCTGATCGCCGAGCTCGCGGGGGCCACGCCCACCCAGGAGGAGCTGCGCAGGCGGTACGAGGAGACGAAGGCGTACTGCGAGACGCACTTCGGGGTGACGTTCACGAAGGAGGACCACGACCGGGCGGAGAAGGTCTGGCAGGACCTGGAGGCCGGTCGGCCGGTGGACAGCCTGTGAGCGCTACGAGGGCCGGATCCGCCGGGGTCGTCTTCGATGAGTCCGCCCTGCTGGCGCTGGGCTCGGGGAACTCGCTGGCCTTCCACTTCGTGGCGAACACGGAGCACGGGCCGACCCGGCATGTCTACGTTCCCGCGCTCTGCCTGGCCGCCGCGGACGGCCTGCGCAAGGGGCTCGCGGAGCACGTCGGTGCGCTTCCGGCCGTCGAGATCGTGGAGTTGGACTTCGCGGGTGCCTCCACGGTCGGCGCGCTGCTGCGTGACGGTGTCGAGTGGCGGCTCGGGCACGCGGTCCATCTGTCCCGGCCCACGCTCGACTGGCCCGACGGCCGCCATGTCGTGACCGTCGATCCCGGTCGCTACGCCGACCTGCCCCTCGTGCGCACCATCAGGCTGCCGCAGCAGGGCTGACCGCACACCCCAGGGCTCCGGACCGACGCGGTCCGGAGCCCTGTCCACTTCACTCAGAGATGATCATGCGGCTCATGGCCGGTTCAGTGGGTGCGTGGTGGCCTACCAGCCGTTGCCGCAGTCGGAACCCATGTCGGTGATCTGGGCGCCCGGGCTGCCCTCGCCGTTGATGAGGTTGCCGGCCAGGCCGTTGAGGATGCCCACCTCGCCAAGGATGTCCAGGTTCAGGTCGTGCGACCGGCAACCGCCGCCGTGGTGGCCGCCCTGGGGCGCGAGGGCGGTGGCCGGGGTGGTGCCCATGAAACCGACGCCGCCGATGATGGCGACCGCAACAGCTGCCTTCTGAAGCTTGCGCATGTCTCCTCCTTGGGTTCACTGGAGCGCGCGGCAAAAGATCTGATAAGCGCTCATTTCGGAGGCTAGATCGACATCTCTCGCCGCGCTCCCCGGAGGAGCCATATGGGGTTCCGCCGTACGGGGGCGGGTTCACGGACCGTCAGCTGAAGACGATCATCGACCCCTGGGCCAGGCTGCGGGTCGCCGCCGCGTGCAGGCCCAGCCATACGTGCCGTTCCCGGGCGAACGGGCTGGGGTCGTAGGGGGCCGGGACCGCTGGTTCCTCCAAGTCGGTCGGGACGGCGGGCGGTTGCGGTGCGGCCGGGGGGTTCGCCGGGTCGATGCCGATCGACGGGGCGACGTACTCCAGCTCGCGCAGCAGCGCGTGCGAGGATCCCAGCGGGCCGCCGCTCGCGAGGAGTTCGTCGCTGGAGAGCGGGCTGGGGAAGTCGACCGGGACGTAGGCGCCGGCGTGGTCGTAGTGCCACACGAGGTGGGACTGCTGGGCCGTGGACTCGAACATCTCCAGGAGCTGCTCGTAGTCGCCGCCGAGGTCGTCCACGGGGGACACGGGCAGGCCGCAGACCTGGAGCAGGTACGCGCGGCGCAGGAAGTGGAGCGCGTCGTAGTCGAAGCCGGCCACGGGTGCCACCTCGCCGGACAGGCCCGGCATGTACTGGTACACCGGCACCGGTGGCAGCCCGGCCTCGGCGAGCACCTTGTTGTATTGCGCGAGTTCCTCGGCGAACGGGTTGTCCGGCGTGTGGCACAACACGTCGACGAGCGGTACCAGCCAGAGGTCACAGGCCAAAGAGGGCTCCTCGTATCAGCGCGTTCACAGGTGGTGTTCCGCCAGGTGGTCAGGGAAGCGTAGTCGGTGCGGGGGCGGTCAGCTCCCCTCGTGCAGGTCCCATACCCAGACCCCGCCCGTCCACTTACCGGGTTTTCCGGTCAGTGCCGTGACGGCCTGCCGGAGTTTGTCGTCGTTGGGCTGCGGGGCGACCACCAGGACGCCCGCCTTCCAGTACGCGAAGTCCTTCTTCGCCTGCGCCCGCCAGTTCCTGCCGATCACCGGCACCTTCCCGGTGTAGCGGACGTCCCGCAGCATGTCGGAGGTGTAGCGCGGGACGGCGCCGTAGATTCCGATGCGATCATCGCCGTACGGGCCGTTGAAGTATCCGCCGGGCACCTTGAAGCCGAGGTCGGCGGCGGTCTGCCAGTGCAGCGCCTCCGCGGCGCCGGGATCGGGCAGCGGAAGCGGTACGAGGGACTCGCCCCGGCCCACGTACGACTTCCACGCCCCGCTCGTGATGAACGCCGGGACCTGCTCCCGCGGGACCGCCTTCAGGGGCGCGGGGACGATCGGGAGCAGGGCGAGGGCGACCGAGAGCAGACCGGCGTAGAGGATGCCGATCCGCCGGGTGGACAGCACCTTCTCCAGGAAGACGGCCAGCAGGACGCCCAGCGCGGGCGCGCAGATCATCGCGACCCGGCCCTCGATCACCGACTCGAACAGCGGGAACTTCCGCACCAGCGCCCAGGGGCCCGGGTACACCGTGTCGGTCAGCGGGATCCGGATCTTCGGGCCGAGCGACAGCACCGCCGCGGCCAGCGAGGTGAACGCCAGCGCCTTGACCAGCGGCCGTTCCCACAGTCGTACGGCGATCGCGAAGGCGAGCAGGACCAGCGGCCAGCCGTAGAAGGCGTTCTGCTCGGTGGGATTCAGGGAGAGCTCGTTGGCACGGGCCGCGTCACCGAAGAGCAGCGAGCGCTCGGCGAAGGCCAGCAGGGAGAGCGGGCTGTTTCCGGCGTTCTCGCCGTGCAGGACGCTGTGGTAGCTCTGCGGGCCCGTGAACTGCCAGTACAAGGGGAAGGCGACCAGGGGGAGGCAGACCGCCCCGGCCACCAGCAGCCCCTTGCCGAGCGGGCGCCAGGCCTCCTTCGCCACGTCGGGGCGTACCGCCGCGTACGCGCCGGCGAACAGCACCATCCCCAGCGCGGCCAGCAGCAGCGGCTCCTCGCCCAGGAACACCTGGTAGGCCGTCAGCACGCCCAGCACGATCCCGTCCCGCCGGACCCGTGCGCCGGTCGCCAGCCGCAGGGCGCGGTCGACGATCAGCGGGACCATGAACAGGATCACGAAGTTCGGGTGCGCGTTGGCGTGGCTGACCATCGGCGGCGCGAAGGCCGCGAGGGCCGCGCCGACGAAGGCCGCGCCCCGGTGCCGCGTCACCCGCTTCACGATCAGCCAGTACCAGGCGACGGCGGTCGCGGCGAGGCCCAGCGCCATGCAGACGGAGAGCGAGACGGCCGGTCCGGCGAGCAGGGTGAGCGGGGCGAACGGGACGGACATGCCCAGCATGACCGTGTTGGCCATCAGGTTCACGCCGTCGGGGAAGTTCTGGAGGTCGGAGAAGAGCGGGTTGCGCAGGTGCGCGAGGTTGTCCGCGGTCACCGCGAAGAACCACTCCCACTGGTTCTGGTCCTGGATGGAGTCGACGAGGTAGCGGTGGCCGGGGTCGAAGAAGCGGTGCGCGTACAGCGCCACGGACAGGACCAGGAAGAGGGCCGCGACCAGCAGGTCTGCCGGGCGCAGCCGGCGCAGCCGCAGCAGGACCAGGTCGCCGAGGACCCGCGGGTAGTCCAGCGGGCCCACCTTCGAGCCCGGCTGGTGGCTCCAGCGGACCGGGACCTCGGCGATGGGGTGGTCGGCCCGGTGCAGGTGCTGGAGGACCTCCACGTCGATGCCCCAGCCGTCGAGGCGGGACGCGGCGAACGACTCACGGGCCAGGTCGCCGTCGAACAGCTTGAAACCGCACTGGGTGTCCCTGAGGCCGGGCACCGCGGTCGCGCGTATCAGCAGGTTCCCGGCCCGGCCGAGCAGCTCGCGCAGCCGGTGCTGGTGGTCGGCTATCTCCGCGCCGGGCACCGCCCGCGAGCCGATCGCGGCCGCGTTGCCCTCGCTGAGCGCCTTGTCCAGCCGCTCCAGCTCCTCGATCGGGGCGGCCAGGTCGGCGTCGGTGACCAGTACCCGGGCGCCCGTCGTCGCGGCGACGCCGAGGCGCAGCGCGTTGCCCTTGCCCCGGTTGCGGTCGGCGGTGACCAGCCGGACGTGCGGGTGCGCCAGGGCTGCGACCTCGCGGGTGCCGTCGGTCGAACCGTCGTCGGAGACGATCACTTCCCAGCAGCCGAAACGGCTCTCGTTGTCCGAGAGGTAACGGGTGACGGCGTCGAGGGTGGGCCCGAGCCGCTCCTCCTCGTTGTACGCGGGGATGACGACGGAAAGGTCGACTTCCACCGCGTCGGCCGGTTCCCTGTCGGCCCGTTCCCTGTCGGCCCGTTCCGCGTCGGCCCGTTCCATGGGCTCCGTCATCCGTTCTCCGACAGTCGCTCGATGAGGGCGAGGGAGTGGGTGTTGTACGCGGCGACGATCCCCCGGGCGGTCTCCGCGTCACGGCGGACCACCGCGTCCACCAGCTCCGTGTGCCGGGCCCACAGATACCCGCGTAGATCGGGCAGCCGCCGCAGCTGCTGGACCGCGCACACCCAGGACTGGACCCGCAGCCGGTGCAGGAAGTCGCCGAGGTAGGGGTTGCCGAACAGGGCGGAGAGCTCGCGCCAGAACCGCAGGTCGTAGCCGATGAGGATGATGAGGTCACCGGCGGTCGCGGCGCGCCGCGCCTCCTCGCCGCGGCGGCGGACCGTCGCCAGGGCGGCGACGACCCGCGGGTCCTGGGGGTCCTCGAAGGCGGGGTGGCGGCCGTCGGCCAGCGCGTGGAACATGCCGTCGATGACCATGCTGCGCGCCTCGATCATGCCCCGGTAGTCGGCCAGGGTGTACTCGGGGACGCGGAAGCCGCGGTGCTGGTCGGCTTCGAGGATGCCCTGCGCGGACAGGTCGACCAGGGCCTCGCGGACCGGCGTGGCGGAGACCCCGTACTGTTCGGCGATCTCCTTGACCGTGAACTCGCGACCCGGCTGGAGTCGCCCGGCGAGCACCTCGTCACGGAGCGCGTCCGCGATCTGCTGGCGCAGGGTACTGCGCGTCACAGCGCCGTTGCCGGGCATCGTCGGGTGCCTCTCCTCACGCGTTCGGGTGACGTGCTCGCTTACATGTACATCTACGAGCACGCCACCTTACGCGTTCGGGTTGCCTCCGTACGTCTTCTCCGTGGGGAAGGCCGCCCGTGACCTCACACCGTGTACTCGTCGGCCACGCCCAGCGCGGCGTCCAGCGCCGCGAACCCCTCCTTCAGCTCCGCCTCGGTGACGTTGCACGGCGGGACGACATGCGTCCGGTTCATGTTCACGAACGGCCACAGCCCGCGCTCCTTGGCGGCCGCCGTGAACGCGGCCATCGGCGCGTTCGCCTCGCCCACGGCGTTGTACGGCACCAGCGGTTCCCGGGTCTCCCGGTTCCGCACCAGTTCGAGCGCCCAGAACATGCCGGTGCCGCGCACCTCGCCGACGCTCGGATGCTGTTCGGCGAGCGCGGCGAGCGCGGGCCCGACGACCTCCGCGCCGAGCCGCCGGGCGTTCTCGACGACCCCCTCCTCCGCCATCACGCCGATGGTGGCGACGGCCGCGGCGCACGCCAGCGGATGCCCGGAGTACGTCAGGCCGCCCGGGTAGGGCCGCTTCCCGAAGGTCTCGGCGATCCGGTCGCTGATCGCCACGCCCCCGAGCGGCACGTACCCGCTGTTCACGCCCTTGGCGAAGGTCATCAGGTCCGGTACGACCCCGAACAGGTCGGCGGCGAACCACTCACCGGTCCGCCCGAACCCGGCCATCACCTCGTCCAGGACGAAGACGATCCCGTACTTGTCGCAGATCTCCCGGACCCCCGCGAGGTAACCCGGCGGCGGCACCATGATCCCGGCGGTCCCGGGGATCGTCTCCAGGACGATCGCGGCGACGGTCGCCGGCCCCTCGAAGGCGATCGTCGTCTCCAGGTGCTCCAGCGCCCGGGCCGCCTCCTGCTCCTCGGTCTCCGCGTAGAAGCGGGAGCGGTAGAGGAAGGGCGCCCAGAAGTGCACGACCCCGGCGGCGGCGCCGTCGGAGGCCCAGCGGCGCGGGTCGCCGGTGAGGTTGATCGCCTGCTGCGTGCCCCCGTGGTACGAGCGGTACGCGGACAGCACCTTCGGGCGGCCCGTGTGCAGCCGGGCCATCCGCATCGCGTGCTCGATCGCGTCGGCGCCGCCGTTGGTGAAGAAGATCCGGTCCAGGTCGCCCGGTGTCCGCTCGGCGATCAGCCGGGCCGCCTCCGAACGCGCCTCGACGGCGAAGGCGGGCGCGAAGGTCGTCATCCTCCCGGCCTGCTCCTGGACGGCGGCGACGACCTTCGGGTGCTGGTAGCCGACGTTGGTGAAGACGAGCCCGCTGGTGAAGTCCAGGTAGCGCCTGCCGTCGTAGTCCCAGAAGTACGACCCTTCGGCGCCGGCCACGGCCAGCGGGTCGATGAGGTCCTGCGCGGACCACGAGTGGAAGACGTGCGCACGATCGGCCGCCTTCACGGCGGCTCCGGCCTGGGGATGGGGCTGAGGGGTCATGGCGGGGAGCGTAGGAGCGCCGAGAGGGGGCGCGGTATCGGCGACATGTTCCGTGCTCCGGCGGATTCCGCGACACGTTGTCCACAACCGGTGGATGTGCCCGGCTGTCCGGTACCTGTTACGGAACCGTAGACAGGGCGGGGCTCGGCGCCCCGCACGGCCGGAATATTCTCGGCTCGATCACACCTGTGGAGGAGGGCGGATCGCCATGGAGAAGCTGGGGCCGGGGGATCCGCAGCACATCGGGAGCTACCGGCTGCTCGCGCGGTTGGGCGCGGGCGGCATGGGGCGCGTGTATCTCGCCCGGTCGGAGCGGGGCCGTACGGTCGCCGTGAAGCTGGTGCGGGCGGAGCTGGCCGCGCAGGAGGAGTTCCGGGCGCGTTTCCGTCAGGAGGTGCGCAACGCCCAGCGGGTCGGCGGGTTCTGGACGGCGCCCGTGCTGGACGCCGACACCGAGGCCGAGGTGCCCTGGGTGGCCACCGGCTATGTGGCCGGGCCGAGCCTCCAGCGGGTCGTCGAGCACGACCACGGGCCGCTGCCCGAGCGGTCGGTGCGCATCCTCGCGGCCGGGCTCGCGCACGCGCTGGCCAACATCCACGCGGCCGGGATCGTGCACCGCGACCTCAAGCCGTCCAACGTGATGCTCACGATCGAGGGGCCCCGGGTCATCGACTTCGGTATCGCGCGGGCGCTGGAGACCTCGCCGGGGGAGGGGCTCACCCGGACCGGCTCGCTGGTCGGCTCGCCGGGTTTCATGGCACCCGAGCAGGTGCGCGGCGACCGGATCACCCCGGCGTCCGACGTTTTCTGCCTCGGTTCGGTGCTGGCCTACGCGGCGACCGGCCGGCTGCCCTTCGGCTCCACCGGGGGCGGCGAACACGCCGTGCTGTTCCGCATCGCCCAGGAGGACCCCGACCTCTCCGGTCTCCCCGAGGGCATCGCCGACGTGGTCCGCGACTGCCTGCGCAAGGA
The DNA here is from genome assembly GCF_055562175.1 of Streptomyces sp. NPDC020958. Classification (NCBI taxonomy): domain Bacteria; kingdom Bacillati; phylum Actinomycetota; class Actinomycetes; order Kitasatosporales; family Streptomycetaceae; genus Streptomyces; species Streptomyces sp. NPDC020958. The sequence continues at coordinate 85,411 of NZ_JBVHFU010000015.1, forward strand.
CCCGGCGTCCCGCCCGTCCCTGGACGCGATCCTGGCCCGGACGGGAGCGGTCGACACGGTCGAACAGGGCCGCTCCAGGGACCCCTGGCTGCCCGGTTCCCTGGTGGCCCAACTGGGCCGTCACGCGGTGGAGTTGCTGGAGGTGGAGGACCCGACGGTGTACGGCGCCCTGCGGACCTCCACCGATCAGGAGGCGCACGGGGCGAGCGGCCCGGGGGTGCGGGGCGGTGCCGGATCCGCGGCTGCCGGCGCGGGCGCGCGACCGGCCACGGCCCATCCGCAGCCACCCCACCACAGCACACCCGCCGAACACACCACGGCCCACCCCGCGTACGGCTACCCGCAACCCCACCCCCAGCCCACCCCGTACAACCCCTACACCACCGTCGTCACCCCTGACCCGGCCCCCACCCCGCCGGTCTACACCCCGCCGCCCCCGCCGCCCCCGCCCTACGATCCCGACTCCACCGACGAACCCCGCCGCACCCGCTCCACCGCGCTCCTCGTCACCGTCGCCCTGATCGTGATGCTGGCCGCGGGCGGTTCCGTCTACGCGCTCCTGAACAACGGCGCCAGCGGTGACGACGCCAAGGCGCCCGGCGGGCCCACCCCCACCACCTCGGCCGCCGCCCCGACCACCTCCGAGGAGCCGACTCCCACCCCGTCGCCCTCCGCGTCGACCAGCCCGGTGGTGCCCACCGCCTTCCTGGGCACCTGGACCACCGCCATAGACAACTCCACCGGTCACAACACCCGCGAACTGACCATCCGGCAGGGCGCGGTGGGCGACACGGTTCTCACCCTGGTCGCCGCCGGACCCGGCTACCGCTGCGAGTTCACGGCGAAGCTCGCCGACCGCCCCGGTGCCGGCGGTCCGCTGGACATAGGGCCGTCCAAGGTCACGTCGGGCAAGCCCCTCTCGTCCTGCACCGCCGGGGACCCCACCGAGGTGACCCTGCTGCCGGACGGCAGGCTGAAGCGGGCGACGAAGGGCGGTGGCGAGAGCCTGACGTACGGCAAAGGGTGAACTCGCGCGCTGACACCGGTAGTTGAACCTTCGGAGAACATCCGGAAGGCCGCCCCTTTTGTCCCTTCGTATCCCCTCCCTGCCCCTTACGGTGACCCCACCATCCGGCTCCGGGCAGTGGCGGGGGCACCCACATGGAGTGGCTGAGCGCGGAGAACATCGTGGCCGTCGGCACCGCGGCGGCCGGCATCGTCGCGTCGGCGGGCATCTTCTGGTACGAGCGCCGGGTGCCGCGCCGCAAACGGATCGGCTACCGCGTCCAGATGGACAACCCGATCGGCGACGACGCCCGTTCCGGGCGGATCGGCAGGCGGCTCGGTCTGTTCGACGAGGCCCCGGACATGGCCGACGCCACCCTCGTCCTGCTGCGCATCGAGAACGACGGCTCCCAGGGCATCGGCCGCGACGACTACACCAGCCCCGAACTGCACGGCCTCACCGCGGTGTTCAGCGACCGCACCATCCGCGGTGTCTCGGTCACCCAGCCGACCGACAGCGACCACCTCATGCCGCACTTCACCGCGGAGCGCGGCTTCGGCTACGCGGGCAACACCCTGCGCATCCCGCGCGTCCCGCTCAACGCCGGCGAGCACTTCAAGCTGCTCGTGCTGCTCTCCGGCGGTGACGTCGGCCGGGAGATCAGACTCATCGGCGGGCTGCACGACGGCGAGGTGCACACCAACCGCAGCGCCACCCCGGACGACGCGACGCCCCTGTTCAGCCGCGCCTCCCGGCTGATCACCATCATGCTGACGCTGAGCGTGCTCACCCTTGCCACGATCGTCGTCGCCCGCGACGACAACCCGCCGCCGATGGGCTGTGCGAAGGGCTCGTTGCAGGTGTACGGCTCCACGGCGTTCGCCCCCGTGATGCAGGACGCGGCCAGGGGGTACGAGAAGGAGTGCGAGGGGGCCACGATCCACGTCGACGCACACGGCTCGACGGCCGGGATCAGGGACCTCGACAGTGCCGGCGCCGCCTGGAAGAAGAACGGCTCCCCGCCGGTGATGGCGCTCTCGGACGGCCCCAAACCCGTCGGCATGCCCGAACTGAATGAGAACCGGGTCGCGTTGGTGGTGTTCGCGCTGGTCGTCAATGACGGCGTGGGGCTGACGGACCTGTCCGCGGCCGACGTGCGCCGGCTGTACCGGGGGGAGATCACCGACTGGAAGCAGCTGGGCGGCCCCGACCTGCCGGTGCGGCTGGTCAGCCGGGACGCCAACTCCGGGACCCGGCAGGTGTTCCAGCGGCGGGTGCTGGGGCGCGGTGAGATCGCCAACTCCTCCGTCGACTGCGTCCACAAGGACGACCCGACGGCGAAGGTGATCCGCTGCGAGCTGGACTCGACCGACCAGGTGCTGTCGGAGGTGGCCCGGCTCGAGGGGGCGGTCGGCTACGCCGAGCTGAACGTGGCGGCCGACGCGAAGGGGCTGCGCGTCCTCTCCCTGGACGGCCACGCCCCCTCGGTGGAGGCGATCGAACGCGGCACCAGCCCGTATCCGTACCGGGAGATCGAGTACGCGTACACGTACGGGCAGCCGGTCTCGGACTCGCTGGCGTCGCGTTTCCTGGCGTACGTGGAGAAGGGGAACGGGGAGGCGGTGATCCGGTCGTACGGGCACGTGCCCTGCTACACGCCGGTGGGCATGACATTGTGCGCGTGAGGCGCTGGGTGGGCCGCCCTCAACCGACGTTCTCCCAGGTGCCCGACGCGGCCGAGCGGCTCATCGCGTCGAGGGTGGTCGCGCTGCGCACGGCGTCGTCCAGGGTCGCGCCGTACGGGGCGCCCTCGGCGATCGAGCGCAGGAAGGTGTGGGCCTCGATCACCTTGAGGTCGTCGTAGCCCATGGCGTTGGCCGCGCCGGGCTGGAAGGCGGCGTACTCGCCGTGGCCGGGGCCGACGAAGACGGTGCTGACGGGCTGGTCCTGGTAGGAGGTGCCGCGGCTGACGCCCAGCTCGCCCATCCGCCGGTAGTCCCAGAAGACGGCGCCCTTGGTGCCGTGCACCTCGAAGCCGTAGTTGTTCTGCTCGCCGACCGAGATCCGGGAGGCCTCCAGGACGCCGCGCGCCCCGGAGGCGAAGCGCAGCAGGCAGTTGACGTAGTCCTCGTTCTCGACCGGGCCGAGTGCGCCGCCGGTGGCCAGGGCGTGGCCGGCGGTGGCGCCGGTGGGCCGGGCGCGCTCGGGGATGAAGACGGCGGTGTCGGCGGCGAGCGCGGTGATGTCTCCCAGCAGGTGGCGGGCCAGGTCGACGCCGTGCGAGGCCAGGTCGCCGAGGACGCCTCCGCCGCCGCGGGCCCGCTCGTAGCGCCAGGTCAGGGCGCCGTCGGGGTGGGCCGCGTAGTCGCTGAAGAGCCGGATGCGGACATGGGTGACGGCACCCAGCTCGCCGGAGGCGATCAGGTCACGGGCGTAGGAGACCGCGGGCGCGTTGCGGTAGTTGAAGCCGACGGTGCCCTGGACGCCGGCCTTGCGGACCGCGTCCCGGACGGCGGTGGCGTCCTCGGCGGTCAGTCCGACCGGCTTCTCGATCCAGATGTGCTTGCCGGCCTCCGCCATGGCGACGCCGATCTCACGGTGCAGGAAGTTCGGCGCGGTGATGCTGACGGCGTGGATCCGGGGGTCGGCGGCGACCTCGCGCCAGTCCCGGGTGGTGTGCCGGAACCCGAAGACACCGGCGGCCTCCTCGGCCCGGCCCGGCACCTCCTCGGCGACCGTCAGCAGCTCGGGGCGCACGGCCAGCCGCGGGTAGTGGTGGGGGATCCGCTGGTAGGCCTGGGTGTGCACCCGTCCCATCCAGCCGAATCCGACGACGGCGACGCCGAGCGCACGCACCATGGGCTGCCCTTCCACCGCTGCTGTGGACCGTTCCGGAGACTGCCCGCCCACGATGCGGGCCCGCTTCCACCGATGTCAAGACATACGGGCGTCCTTACAATTGGCGGTCCGCGAGGACAGGCGCCGGGCCGTGGAGGTGCGGGGGAGCACGGGGGTGCCGGGGGGCGGGTGAGCGCCGTCGCCCGTCCGCCGCGCCGTCGTGCCCGCGGCAGACCGGCGACGCACGCCACCCTTACCTCATCTGGGCTCCGGAGGCCGCTGCCGAGGCATGTTCGGGCGGGCCCCGTTCGTCCCCGGCGGCAGCGGGAAGCGGCCGTGCAGCTGCCCCGCCTCCCCCCGTGGCCCGGCCGCCCCCGCCGCCTGGATCGCCAGCGGCGCCGACCCGGTCCGGAACTCCACCATCCAGTCGGCCGTCTCCGTACGGACCAGCTCGGTCACGTCCTCCGAGAACCTCCGCAGCACCGCCAGGCACCGCTCCGCCGCCTCGCTCGCCGTCCCCTCCGCCGGCCCCAGCACCTCCCGCACGCTCTCCGACGCCCAGTCGAACTGGAGCACCTGGAGCCGCCGCTGCACGGCCTGTGCGGTGGCCATGTCCCTTATCCAGCCCGACGTCACCCCGAAGAACCGGTCGACCCCCACGCACGCCACCGCCGTCAGCAGCGCGAGATACCCCCAGGGCGCGACCCCGCCGACCACCCCGGTCAGGTCGAGCAGCGGCAGTGCCGCCCCCAGCACCGCCCCCACGGCCGCCCCGCCGCGCAGCGCCCGCGCCCCCCGCCGCTTCCACACCCGGTCCGCCAGGTACCACGCGGCCGTCTCCAGCGCCCCGCGCTCCACCCACCGGTACAGCTCGTCGAGCCGCTCGGCCGGCTCCCCCCAGTCCCCGAGCGGGAACGCCCGCCCGGCCAGATCGCCCGGCCGCAGTCCGGCCGCACCCTCGCCCCGCCCGTCCTGACGCGGTCCCTCGGGCTGCATCTCCGGCTGACCCACCAGGCACTCCCTAACTGATCCCAACCGGTCACGTTCCGTGACACGGGCCATGGCATTGAACACGACGCCGGCCACCGCACGGGACCTGACAATGGATGCTGACGACGGGCACCCTTCCTACCGCCCAATGGGTGGCGAAGGCTTGGCTTTCGCGTCTTTTCCGCCCAGAAGTGGCCCTTGATCAGGTATAGGCCTCCGGTGATTCTCACTCGAAAGAGTGGCGGGGCGATGGCTGCGTCGACCACGTAGGCTCATGCACAACGGGACAACCGAGAACCGACATCCAGGAGCTGATCGTGATCCCCGGTGGTGGCCAGCCCAACATGCAGCAGCTGCTCCAGCAGGCCCAGAAGATGCAGCAGGACCTGGCACGGGCCCAGGAGGAGCTGGCGAACACGGAGGTCGACGGACAGGCGGGCGGCGGGCTGGTACGGGCCACCGTGACCGGCTCCGGCGAGCTGCGCGCGCTGAAGATCGACCCGAAGGCGGTGGACCCGGACGACACCGAGACCCTCGCCGACCTGATCGTCGCGGCCGTGCAGGCGGCCAACGAGAACGCGCACTCCCTCCAGCAGCAGAAACTGGGCCCGCTGGCCCAGGGCCTGGGCGGCGGCAGCGGCATCCCCGGGCTGCCGTTCTGAACTGGCCGTTCTGATGTTCGTCGCCCACGCGACACCGGTACCGCCTTCCTAGGACGGGCGGCAGCCAACTACGGTACGTACCGAATGACTCCAGGAAGGGCAGTCCGTTGTACGAAGGCGTGGTCCAGGACCTCATCGACGAGCTGGGGCGGCTGCCCGGCGTCGGTCCGAAGAGCGCGCAGCGGATCGCCTTCCACATCCTTCAGGCGGAGCCCACGGACGTACGGCGTCTCGCGCAGGCCCTGCTGGAGGTGAAGGCGAAGGTCCGCTTCTGCGCGACCTGCGGCAACGTGGCACAGGAGGAACTGTGCAACATCTGCCGTGACGCCCGCCGCGACCTCACGGTGATCTGCGTGGTGGAGGAGCCCAAGGACGTCGTCGCGATCGAGCGGACCCGGGAGTTCCGGGGCCGTTACCACGTGCTCGGCGGGGCGATCAGCCCGATCGAGGGCGTCGGCCCCGACGACCTGCGCATCAGGGAGCTCCTCGCCCGGCTGGCCGACGGCACGGTCACCGAGCTGATCCTGGCCACGGACCCGAACCTGGAGGGCGAGGCCACGGCCACCTACCTCGCCCGCATGATCAAACCCATGGGCCTGAAGGTCACCCGCCTGGCCAGCGGCCTCCCGGTGGGTGGCGACCTGGAATACGCGGACGAGGTCACCCTCGGGCGCGCCTTCGAGGGGAGACGACTCCTAGATGTCTGACGCCACGCTGCACGACACGACGCTGAACCCGGACGACTTCGCGGTCCAGATCGCGGACCAGGTGGAGAGCTTCCTGGTGGCCGTCACGGAGGTGGCGAAGGGCGACGAGCCGGACTCGGCGGTCCCCTTCCTCCTCCTGGAGGTCTCCCAGCTCCTGCTGGCCGGCGGCCGCCTCGGCGCGCACGAGGACATCGTCCCCGACGAGCGCTACGAGCCGGACCTGGGCCCGGAGCCGGATGTCGACCAGCTCCGCGAAAACTTCGCGCGCCTCCTGGACCCGATCGACGTCTACTCCGAGGTCTTCGACCCGTACGAGCCCCGCAAGGCCCCCGTACCGGCCCGGATCTCGGACGACCTCGCCGACATCATCACCGACCTCCGCCACGGCATGGCCCACTACCGCGCGGGCCGCACCACGGAGGCCCTGTGGTGGTGGCAGTTCTCCTACTTCTCCAACTGGGGCCCCACCGCCTCCGCCGTCCTGCGCGCCCTCCAGTCCGTCCTCATCCATGTACGCCTGAACCAGCCCCTGGAGGAACTGGACGGCCTGGACACCGACCAGGCCACCATCGGCGACGAGACCCTGGAGTTCGAGGCGGGCCAGGTCATGCAGCAGGAGATCGGCGGCCTGGGAGAGCGCACCTCGACCAGGTAGGCGGCCCCCGGGCCCGGTGAGGGCGCGGGGTTCAGCGGATGCCGACGCCGTCGAGGTACGCCGCCAGGTCGTCCGTCACCGTCTCGCCCGCCCAGCCGACGTAGCCGTCGGGGCGGATCAGGAAGACACCGGGGCCGTACGACTCGGGGGCGGACGCCAGGGTCCGTATGTCCGCCCGCGGGGCAGCGGTCGCGCCCAGCAGGGTCCAGTGCGGTCCCCGGAAGAGGTCGAAGAGGCGGCCGCCGAGGACCGCGGCGTCCGGGGCGCGGTCGCCCGCGCGCACCGGTCCCGGGTCGGCCCGGGTCTCGGCGCTGAGCGACGACTCCTGGTAGCCGACGCCGAGTTGGACGGTGGCCCGGCCCCGCTGGACCTCGCCGCGGTGCACGCCGGTGGACAGCTCCAGCATGGCCGCGGCGTTCGCCCGCCGCTCCTCCTCGTACGTCTCCAGCAGGGACTCGGGGGCGCCCCGCAGCACCGCGTCCAGCTTCCAGCCGAGGTTGTAGGCGTCCTGGACGCTGGTGTTCAGGCCCTGCCCGCCGGCCGGCGAGTGCACATGCGCGGCGTCGCCCGCGAGAAACACCCGGCCCACCCGGAACCGGTCCGCGAGCGCCGCCCGGGGCCGGAACTCCGAGGCCCAGCGCACCTCGGTCACGTCCGCGGCGGACAGGTGGGTGTACCGGGCGACCAGTTCGCGCACCCCGTCCTCGGTCACATCCGGCTCCGCGCCCACCGGCAGCCGCGCGGCCAGCTGGAACTCCTCGGTGCCGGCCAGCGGGCAGATCCCGAGGACGCTGTCGTCCGCGGCCGGGAAGGCGTGCCAGTACGCCCGGTCCAGACCCCGCACCCGCAGGTCCGCCACCACGAACGGCGCCGGGTCGACGGTCTCGCCGGTCATGCCGACGCCGAGGGCCCGCCGGATGCCCGAGCGTCCGCCGTCGGCCGCCACCACATAGCGCGCGCGGACCGTCGTGCCGTCGGCGAACGCCACGTCCACGCCGTCCGCGTCCTGCTCCAGGCCCGTGACCTCGCGCCCGAAGGCGGCCTTCCCGCCCAGTTCCGTGAGCCGGGCGTACAGGATCTCCTGGGTGCGCCACTGCGGGATCATCCGCGGCGCGGGGTAGGGCGTGCCCGCGTCCGGCTCGAACCGTTCGAACATCGACTGCTCGCCGACCTGCTCGCCGTCCCGCCAGACCATCCGGTTCGGGTAGGGCCCGCTCGCCGCGAGGACCGCGTCGATGACGCCCAGGTCGTCGAAGACCTCCTGGGTGCGGGGCTGGATCCCCTTGCCGCGCGAGCCCGGGAACAGGGCGTCCGCGCGTTCCACGAGCTGGGCGTCGACCCCGCGCCGGGCGAGGTCGATGCCGAGGGCGAGTCCGGTGGGGCCCGCGCCCACGATCAGGACATCCGTCGTACTCATGGCCACATCTCCTTAACATCGTTAAGCGCCGTTGGCCCACAGAGTGTCCTTAACGCTGTTAAGCTGTCAAGCGTGAGTACGGAACGACGAGCCCCCCTGGACCGTGCACGGGTCGCCGACACGGCGCTGCGGCTGCTGAACGAGGTCGGCCTCGACGGGCTGACCCTGCGCGCCATCGCGAAGGAGCTGGACGTCAAGGCGCCCGCTCTGTACTGGCACTTCAGGGACAAGCAGGCACTGCTCGACGAGATGGCGACGCAGATGTTCCGGCGGATGGTGGCCGGCACCGAACTCGACCCCGCCGACACCTGGCAGGAACGCCTGCTGAAGGACAACCGCGGCCTGCGCGCCGCGCTGCTCGGCTACCGCGACGGCGCCAAGGTCTACAGCGGCTCACGCTTCACCGGCACCGACCACGCACCGGCCATGGAGGCGAACCTGCGCCTGCTGACGGCCGCCGGGCTGACCCTGACCCAGGCCGTCGACGCGGGCCGGACGGCCCACGCCTACACCATCGGCTTCGTCACCGAGGAACAGGGCATGCGCCCCCTGCCGGGCGACGAGAAGGCCCGCACCGACATCGCCGACCGCGCCCGCCGCCTGTCCGACCACCCCCTCGCCGCGGCGGCCGGCGAGCTCCTCTTCGATGACTACGACCGCCAGTTCGAGGAAGGCCTGGCGGTCGTGATCGCGGGGATCGGGGCGCGGTACGGGGTGGCGCCCCGGCTCGACCCGGGTTGAGCCACTCGCCGCTCTGTGAGCCAGGGCACTTTCCGCGTGACGGGGCGTGCGCTGGGCAGGTTCCGTTCCGGACGCGAGCGGCCGCCGAACACCCCCCGTGCGATGTCTCACCATGCGGGAGCAGTCTGGTGGAATTCGGACGCTCGTTAGACTGAGCCGACACAAACGAACCGAGCGAGGAGCGCACGTGGGCCTTGTCGTGCAGAAGTACGGAGGCTCCTCCGTTGCCGATGCCGAGGGCATCAAGCGCGTCGCCAAGCGGATCGTGGAAGCGAAGAAGAACGGCAACCAGGTGGTTGTCGTCGTTTCCGCGATGGGCGACACGACGGACGAGTTGATCGATCTCGCCGAGCAGGTATCCCCGATGCCTGCCGGGCGGGAGTTCGACATGCTGCTGACCGCCGGAGAGCGCATCTCCATGGCACTGCTGGCCATGGCGATCAAAAACCTGGGCCACGAGGCCCAGTCGTTCACGGGCAGCCAGGCGGGCGTCATCACCGACTCCGTGCACAACAAAGCCCGGATCATCGACGTCACGCCCGGCCGCATCCGCACCGCGCTCGACGAGGGCAACATCGCCATCGTGGCCGGCTTCCAGGGCGTCAGCGCCGACAAGAAGGACATCACCACGCTGGGGCGCGGTGGCTCCGACACGACGGCCGTGGCGCTCGCCGCCGCGCTCGACGCCGAGGTCTGCGAGATCTACACCGACGTCGACGGTGTGTTCACCGCCGACCCGCGCGTGGTGAAGAAGGCGCGGAAGATCGACTGGATCTCCTTCGAGGACATGCTGGAGCTCGCCGCCTCCGGTTCCAAGGTGCTGCTCCACCGCTGTGTGGAGTACGCCCGCCGCTACAACATCCCGATCCACGTGCGGTCCAGCTTCAGCGGGCTGCAGGGCACGTGGGTCAGCAGCAAGCCGATTGGGGACAAGAAGGTGGAGCAGGCCATCATCTCCGGTGTCGCGCACGACACCTCCGAGGCCAAGATCACGGTCGTCGGTGTGCCGGACAAGCCGGGCGAGGCCGCAGCCATCTTCCGGACCATCGCCGACGCCGAGATCAACATCGACATGGTCGTGCAGAACGTGTCCGCCGCGGCCACCGGCCTGACGGACATCTCCTTCACGCTGCCCAAGACCGAGGGCCGCAAGGCCATCGACGCGCTGGAGAAGAACCGTCCGGGCATCGGCTTCGACTCGCTGCGCTACGACGACCAGATCGGCAAGATCTCGCTGGTCGGCGCGGGCATGAAGACCAACCCGGGCGTCACCGCCTCCTTCTTCGAGGCACTGTCCGACGCCGGGGTGAACATCGAGCTGATCTCGACCTCCGAGATCCGCATCTCGGTCGTCACCCGCGCCGACGACGTGCCGGAGGCCGTGCGCGCCGTGCACTCCGCCTTCGGACTCGACTCGGACACCGACGAGGCCGTGGTCTACGGAGGCACCGGCCGATGACTGCCAAGCCGGCGCTCGCGGTCGTGGGGGCGACCGGGGCCGTCGGCACGGTCATGCTCCAGATCCTGTCCCAGCGGGCGGACGTCTGGGGCGAGATCCGCCTGATCGCCTCCCCGCGCTCGGCCGGCCGCAAGCTGACCGTGCGCGGGGCGGAGGTCGAGGTCGTCGCCCTGTCGGAGGAGGCCTTCGACGGGATCGACGTCGCCATGTTCGACGTCCCCGACGAGGTGTCCGCGCGCTGGGCGCCGGTCGCCGCCGCCAGGGGCGTGGTCGTGGTGGACAACTCGGGCGCCTTCCGGATGGACCCGGAGGTGCCCCTGGTGGTGCCCGAGGTCAATCCGCACTGCGCCCGCAACCGGCGGCGCGGGATCATCGCCAACCCCAACTGCACCACCCTGTCGATGATCGTCGCCCTGGGCGCGCTGCACGCCGAGTTCGGGCTGCGCGAGCTGGTGGTGTCGTCGTACCAGGCGGTGAGCGGGGCCGGGCGGGCCGGCGTGGAGGCGCTGCGGGCGCAGCTGTCGCTGGTCGCCGGTACGGAGCTGGGCACCAAGCCCGGGGACGTGCGGCGGGCCGTGGGCGACGACACCGGGCCGTTCCCGGAGCCGGTCGCGCTCAACGTCGTACCGTGGGCCGGGTCGCTGCGGGAGGACGGCTGGTCGTCGGAGGAGATGAAGGTGCGGGACGAGTCCCGCAAGATCCTCGGGCTGCCGAAGCTGCCGGTCGCGGTCACCTGCGTGCGGGTGCCGGTGGTCACCACCCACTCGCTGACCGTGCACGCCCGTTTCCAGGGCGAGGTCACCGTCGACAAGGCCCGGGAGATCCTCGACACCGCCCCGGGTGTGGTCCTGTTCGACAACCCGGCCGCCGGGGAGTTCCCCACGCCCGCGGACGTGGTCGGCACCGATCCGACCTGGGTCGGGCGGGTGCGGCGGGCGCTCGACGACCCGACCGCGCTCGAACTGTTCGTCTGCGGGGACAACCTCCGCAAGGGGGCCGCGCTGAACACCGCGCAGATCGCCGAGCTGGTGGCGGCCGAGCTGACCGGCCGTTCAGGAACGGCATAGCGGGCGTGAACGGCCGGTGAGCAGGGGGAACGCCCTCGATGGGAGCGGGCCCATGGTGAGAATTCCCCTAAGAAGTGTGGTCGGGAGCATGGTCCGGACCTCTTGAACCGGGGGGCCTCGGCGTTCGAAGATTTTCCTCCCCGTCCTCCGCAACCACGCGGGCGGCGGGGAGCGTCTTTGCGATCGCCCTCTTACCGGGCGCTTACGCGGCGGCCTCCGGGGCGTGCGGACGCATGATCCTGGCGTGGGGACGCCGTGATCGGGGCGTGGGGACGCCCGTTCATATGGGACATAGGGGAAGAGCGGGACGCATGACGGCACTTGAGGCACCGTCGGGTGTACTGCCGGACGCGCGAAGAGCGGCACCGTGCGCGACGGCAACGGCGCGCCGGCCGGCAGGGCGGCCCGACGCGGCGCGTGGGCTCGGCGCCCGCGGGTCCGATGCGCCCGGTGGGGTCGGCGCCTCCGGTGCGGTCTACGCGGGTGGTGGGAAAGTGATGCTCGGCACGTACAACCCCGGCGGGGGTGAGTGTGTCCAACTTGCGTGGCAGAGGTTCTCGAACTCAGTGCGCCCCGCGGCGCGACGGCCCTACGGCCGCCCCGCGTCGGCCTGCGCCCCCGCGTGCCCGGCGCGCCCGGCGGCATGCCGGTGATCGCGCCCATGCCCGCAGCGCGGCCCACCCGCATACCCAGCCAGCGCGACGGCGCGGAGGAGACGGCGGCGGCCGGTACGACGGTCGACCACCTGACCGAGACCTACCGGGCGCACTACCGTTCGCTCCTCGGCCTCGCCGCGCTCCTCCTCGACGACACCGCCTCCTGCGAGGACGTCGTGCAGGAGGCGTTCATCCGCGTCCACTCCGCCCGCAAACGCGTCCGCGACCCGGAGAAGACCCTCGCCTATCTCCGGCAGACGGTCGTCAACCTCTCCCGTTCCGCGCTGCGCCGCCGCATCCTCGGCCTCAAGCTCCTCTCCAAGCCGATGCCCGACATGGCGAGCGCGGAGGAGGGGGCCTACGACCAGCTGGAGCGGCGTGACCTCATCAAGGCGATGAAGGGACTTCAGCGCCGTCAGCGCGAGGTCCTGGTGCTGCGCTACTTCGCCGACATGACCGAGGCCCAGGTCGCCGAGACGCTCGGCATCTCACTGGGTTCGGTGAAGGCGTACGGCTCGCGCGGCATCGCGGCGCTGCGGGTCGCGATGGAGGCGTCGGTATGAGGGAGGAAGCGGAGGGGCGGGACTCACATGACCGGCACGAGCCCTACGCCTGGCACGAGCCGATGCCACCACGCCACGAGCAAGAGCACAAGCAATCGCACGCTGGGAACGGAACTGTGAACCACGGCCCCGACGAAAAGGGCCCGGAGGGCCTCGGCCAGGGCTCTGAAGAACTCCGGAACGCCCCCGACGAAGAACTCCGTGACGACCCCGAGCGGACCGACCGCGGCCTCCCCGCGGACCCGGACGGGCTCGGTGCCGACGAGTTGGCGCTGCGGCGGCTGCTGCACACCGCGGTCGACGACCTCGCGCCCCGTGACGGCGCCCTCGACCGGCTGCGCCGTGCCGTGCCCGCCCGCCGGGCCCGCAAGCGCCAGGCCGCCGTCGGGATGGCGGCCGCCGCCCTGTTCATCGGCACCGCGATCCCCGCCCTCGTCCACGTCTCCAACTCCGGCGGCACCGACCCCAACACCTCCATGGCCGGCCAGGCCTCCCAGGCCCAGGGCGGCTCGGCCGGTGGCAAGAACCCGGACGGCGGCACCGGCACCGCGGGCAGCTCCGGCGGCCCGGAGGCCAGCCGGAGCCCCGGCGGCACCAAGGGCAGCGGCAAGGACGAGAGCACCGGGAGCACGGGCGGCACCAAGATCGTCCCCACGGCGAGCGCCGCCGGCACCGCCCCCGTCTGCACCTCCGCCCAGCTCGGCACCCCGACGGCCACCGTCGGCGCCCCCGACTCGACGGGCGCCGTCTACGGCACCTTCCGCGTCGCCAACGTCTCGTCGACGAGCTGTACCGTCGGCGGCCCCGGCAGCGTCGGCGTCCTCGCGCAGGGCGCGGCCGACGCCACCAAGGTCGTCGCCGTCCGGCACGCCTCGGGCGACTCGGCGGCCGCGCTCCCGGACCCGACCACCGAACTCACCGGCCTGGTCCTGGCACCCGGCGCCGCCTACGCGGAGAAGTTCGCCTTCGTCCCGTCCGCCACCTGCCCGACCGGCGGTTCCGGTACCGGCGGCGCCACCGACCCCGGCGGCACGCCCTCCCCGAGCCCCTCCGCGGACGCGAGCAGCAGCACCGGTACGACCACCTCGGGCACGGAGGGCGTCACCACCCAGATGCTCACCGAGGACGGTACGGCCGACGGCAGCGTCGCGGTCTCGTACACCCCGGAGGCCGGTTCCCCGACCGGCTCGGCGACGGTGTCGAACGCGTGCGCGGGCACGGTCTACTGGACCGGGGTCCTGTCGGCGCAGTGACGCCCACGGCCGAGGCCCCGGACGTCCGTACCGGGGCCGGTCAGACCGTGGCCGTCGGCTGCTGCGCCTCGTCTTCCGGGATCAGCCCGAGCTCCGCGTCCCGGGCGAACTCCGCCTCCCGGCGCAGCAGCCGGAACCACATGAACACCACGAACCCCGCGAAGACGAACCACTCACCGGTGTAGCCGAGGTTCTGGAACGCCTTCAGGTCGAGCCCCGAGTTGTCCGGCGCGGTCGCCGGTACGGCCGTCATCCCCGCGTCGGCCTTGTCCAGGGTGATCCACGCGTCGTACACCGGGTACGGCACCAGGTTCACCAGGGAGGCCGCGCTGATCGCCGCCGTCTGCCCGGACGGCAGGCCGCCCTGGGCGCTGACGCCGTTGTCCCCCGGTGTCTCGGAGGCCTGGAGCGCGCCGGTGACGGTGACCTCGCCGGTGGGCGGGGCGGGCGCCTCGGCGGCGTCGGCCTTGCCGGGCAGCCAGCCGCGCACCACGGGCAGGGCCCTGCCGGAGTCGGTGCGCAGCAGGGTCAGCACGTAGTAGCCGGCACGGCCGTCGAGCTGCCGGTCGGGCACCAGCAGCTGCTTGGCGTACCGGCCGCTGACGGTGGCCCGCTTGCCGGAGGTGGACTGGTCGACGGGGAGCAGGTCGGCCAGCGGCCGGGCCGCTTCCGTCCTGGCCGTCACGACCTGCTCGTCGGCGGTGCGGTGCGCTTCCACCCGCGCCTCGAAGCGGCTCAGCTGCCACGACCCCATGAAGATGCAGAACGGGATGGCGAGCAGCACGAAGACGTTGATGCCCCACCAGCGGGGTGTCAGCAGGAACCGGTACACCCTGTCCACGGTACGGGGCGCTTTGCGGGGGGATGGGAGTGGGGGTCGGCGCGCGCAAAGTTATCCACAGGCTGAGGGCGAGAGCAGCGCATTGTGGGCGGGGGCAGGCACTATGGGGCCATGACTGCGGCCATGAGTGAGAGCGACATGCCGGACTGGGAGAAGCGCTTCCGCGCCCCTCGGGTCTCCCTGCCGGACTGGGCGGAGGACGCCCCCGACCGTTCCCTGTTCGTGTCGAACGCGACGGGGACGTACGAGCTGTACGCCTGGGACCGCGCGAGCGGGGAGCAGCGCCAGGCGACGAACCGGCCGAACGGCACGACGGACGGGCTGCTCTCCCCGGACGGCGCGTGGATCTGGTGGTTCGACGACAAGGACGGCGACGAGTTCGGCGTCTGGCGCCGCCAGCCCTTCGAGGGCGGCGCGGACGAGGAGGCGGCGCCGGGCCTGGAGCCGTCGTACCCCTCGGGCCTGGCCCTCGGCCGGGACGGCCGCACAGCCGTCGTGGGCCGCTCGACGGATGCCGAGGGTACGACGATCTACCTGGTCAGGACGGGCGAGGAGCCGTCGGAGATCTACCGGCACGCCGAGTCGGCGGGCGTCGGAGACCTCTCCCACGACGGGTCGCTGCTCGCGATCGAGCACACCGAGCACGGTGACGCGATGCACTCGGCGCTGCGCGTGCTCCGCCCCGACGGCACGACCGTCGCGGAGCTGGACGACACCCGGGGCGGCGCCGAGGAACTGGGCCTGGAGGTGCTGGGCTTCGCCCCGGTCGAGGGCGATCCGCGGCTGCTCATCGGCCATCAGCGGCGGGGCCGCTGGGAGCCGCTGGTCTGGGACGTCGTGACCGGCGAGCAGACAGACCTGATCCTGGACCTGCCCGGTGACGTGAGCGCCGAGTGGTACCCGGACGGCAGCGCGCTGCTGATCGCGCACAGCCACAAGGCCCGCAGCGAACTGTTCCGCTACGACCTCGGCACGCAGGAACTGACCCGGATCCCCACCCCGCCGGGAACGGTCTCCGGGGCCACGGCCCGCCCGGACGGCACGGTCGAGTACCTCTGGTCGTCGGCCGCCGAGCCGCCGGTGGTCCGCTCCACGACGGGCGAGGTCGTCCTGGACCCGCCCGGTATGAAGTGCCCCCCGTCCGTCCCGGTCTCGGACGCGTGGGTGGAGGGGCCGGGCGGTCCCATCCACGCCCTGATCCAGAAGCCGGCCGGTGCCGTCGGCCCGCTCCCCACGGTGTTCGACCTGCACGGCGGTCCGACCTGGCACGACAGCGACAGCTTCGCGGCGGGCCCGGCGGCCTGGGTGGACCACGGCTACGCGGTGGTCCGCATCAACTACCGGGGCTCCACGGGCTACGGCCGCGCCTGGACGGACGCCCTGAAGCACCGGGTGGGCCTGATCGAGCTGGAGGACGTCGCCGCGGTACGGGACTGGGCGGTCGAGTCCGGTCTCGCCGACCCGGACCGGCTGATCCTGACCGGCGGCTCCTGGGGCGGGTACCTCACCCTCCTCGGCCTCGGCACCCAGCCCGCGTCCTGGGCGGTGGGCATCGCCGTCGTCCCGGTCGCCGACTACGTCACGGCGTACCACGACGAGATGGAGTCACTGAAGGCGATGGACCGCACGCTGCTCGGCGGCACCCCGGAGGAGGTCCCGGACCGCTTCGCCGCGTCCTCGCCCCTGACGTACGTCGACGACGTGAAGGCCCCCGTCTACATCTCGGCCGGTCTCAACGACCCCCGCTGCCCCATCCGCCAGATCGACAACTACGTGACCCGCCTGGCAGCCCGCTCGGCCCCCCACGAGGTCTACCGCTACGACGCGGGCCACGGCTCCCTGGTGGTGGACGAGCGCATCAAGCAACTGAGGCTGGAGATGGAGTTCGCGCAACGCCACCTGAAGGAGAAGGCGGAGGCCCCCCTCTAGACCCACGCCGCCCGAAGCGCCCCTTTTAGGGGCGCTGGGGGTACCCCCGGCCGAAGGCTGGGGGAGGAACTGCGCGCTCAGCCCCCACTCACCCGCAGCCATCCGCCAACGCCCGCCCACCCACCCCCACCTCTCAACCGAGCGAGTCGGGCGGGTGGGTGGGCGGCACCCGGCCGGACAACTCCGCCAACCCCCGGCGAGTAGCGGCCACCACCACCCGATCCCCGCCCCGCATCACATACCCCCCGTCCGCAACCCCCGCCCGCCCCTCCAACCCCAGCACCCGCCACGCCCCCGCCCGAAACGCCCCCGCCACGGTCCGCCCCTCCAACTGCGGATGCCCACTCACCCCCAGCACCGCCACCAGCAACACCTTCCGCTCCACCGCGATCGCCCCGAGGACCTGCCGCCCGAGCATCGCCCCGGCGAAGGACGGCGCCGCCAGATACGACACACTCCGGCTCCGGGTGATCGCCCGCGGGTGCGCCGTCCGCAACGTCCGGTACACGGCGGTCGCGAAGTCGTCGTCGTACAGCCGCAGCACGGCCTTCAGGTCCGGCCGTACGGACCGCGCGTACAGCACGGCCTCCAGGTTCGTGGTGTCCGCGCTGGTCACCGCGAGCAGCGCCTGAGCCCGATGGATCTTGGCGGCCTCCAGGACCCCCTCCTGGGTGACGTCCCCGAGCACCACCGGCACCCGCAGCCGGCGCGCCACCGCCAGGCCGCGCGCGTCGGGATCGGACTCCACGCACACCACCGGGACGTGCAGTTCGTGCAGCCGGGTCAGCACCCGCGTCCCGATCTTCCCCAGCCCCAGCAGCACCACGTGCCCGCTCAGCCCGCGCGGCGGCTTCCGCAACGCGGACGCGGTCCGGAACGTGCCGAGCGCTTCGAGCACCGCCGCCAGCAGCACCGGCAGCAGCAGCAACCCCATCAACCCCGACAGCAGTTGCAGGATCTGCCGCCCGAGCGACTCCCCGATCGCGGGATTGTCGATGGCGAACAGGTCGAGGAGCGTGTAGTAGAAGGCCCGTACCGGATGGATGCCCGTCACGATCGACAGCGCGACCGCGAGCGCGACCACACACCCCACGAGTCCGGCCAGCGACCACCTGAGCCGCCGTGAGAACAGGGAGGCGAGCGCCGGTACGACGTCGGCCCCGACGCCGTTGCCGCGCCCCCGGCCGCCGGGCGCCGCCGCCCCCGCGGACGACGACACCTGTTCGAGCACCAGCACGCCCCGGCCGTCCGCGGCCCGTACCTCCGCCTCGTCGGGCAGCAGCCGGGGCCCCTGGTCGGCGCCGCCCCCGGACGGCCCCGACGGCAGCGGACCGGTGCTGTTCGCGGAGAGCAACGCCAGCGGGAACAGCCCCAGGTCGGCGTCCCGCCGGTCGGCCCCGGAACCGGGCGGCAGTTCCACCGCCCGCAGGACCAGTCCGTCCGTCTGGATGACCTTGCCGTGCCCGGCGAGCGCGGTGGCGGCGAGCGCGGGGGCCGCGGTGTCGGCGTCGGAAAGCACGATCGTGGCCGCGTCCCCGGCCTCGCCGTCCGCGTCCCCGACCGCCAACGTGGCGGCCTGGTCGAGGAGTTCCTCGATGTGCTGGCCGAGCCGCCGGTTGTAGAGCCGCAGGACCAGGCGCAGCCTGGGGTTGAGCCGACGGGCGGTGAGGGCGGCGCGGATGTTGGTCTCGTCGTCGTCGTAGACGAGGGCGAGCGCGCGGGCCCGCTCCACGCCCGCCTCGGCGAGCACGGACTCGGTGGCTTCGAGGGCCTCCAACACCCGTTCCCCGCGCGGCCCTTCCCCGGCGACCGCTCCGGAACCGCCGGTGCTCCCGGACCCGCCGTTGCCGCCGCCGTTCCCCCCGTTGCCGGTGCTGCCGGTGCCGTTGGCGGTCGCCCGTCCGACGGCGGCGCTCACCACCCGGTCGATCAGCGCGGCGGAGGCGGCGCGGGCCCGTCCGACGACCGGCGGCCGGGCGGTGCGGCCGTTCGGCGGCACGACCAGGGTGACCTGTTCGCCGTACACCGTGCGCAACTCGGCGGCCAGCCGGTGCGCGAGCCCGTCGTCCCCGCACACCACCATGGGTGCCGGACCCCCACCACCTTGATACGGAACGCTCGCCACGAGGGAAAAGACTGCCTCAACGGGACGCATGGTTCCAGCAACGAAGTGAACAGCCGCCCCCGGCCTCCCGTAGGGAGGGGGAGGGAGCATCATCCCGGATCTGACCGAAGTGCCGGAGGTATCCGTCCCGTGGCCATCACCGAGAAAGCCGCCCCGCCCGGGTCGGCCGCCGCCCACGACGAGCCCCCCGGCCGTGCCGGTCGCCCCGGCCGTTCCGAGCAGGAGGGCTGGCACCTCAACTCCCCCCTCGTCCTGACCCTGGTGCTGCTCCTGGTCGTGGTCTTCCAGGGGCCGGTGCGCGGTGCGCTGGCGAAGCCGGTGATGCAGAGCTGGATGACGGTGTTCGTGGCGGTGGTCGTCCAGGCGCTCCCCTTCCTCGTCCTCGGCGTCCTGCTCTCCGCGGCCCTCGCGGTGTTCGTGCCGCCGTCCTTCTTCGCCCGCGCCCTGCCCGGCCGCCCCGCCCTCGCGGTTCCGGTCGCGGGCCTGGCCGGTGCGATCCTGCCGGGCTGCGAGTGCGCGTCGGTCCCGGTGGCGGGTGCCCTGGTCCGCCGGGGCGTCACTCCGGCCGCGGCGATCGCCTTTCTCCTCTCCGCCCCGGCGATCAACCCGATCGTGCTGACGGCGACGGCGGTGGCGTTCCCCCGCAACCCCGAGATGGTGCTGGCCCGGTTCGCCGGCAGCCTGCTGGTCGCGTGCGTCATGGGCTGGCTGTGGCAGCGGGTTGGCCGCACCGACTGGCTGCGGCCGCCCGCGCACGCGCACCACGAGGGCGAGACGAAGATGGAGGCGTTCTGGTCCTCGGTCCGCCACGACACCGTGCACGCGGGCGGGTTCCTGGTGCTCGGTGCGATGGCCGCGGCGACGCTGAAGGCGGTGGCACCGGCGGAGTGGCTGCGCACGGCGGCCGCCAACCCGGTGGTGGCGATCCTCGCGCTGTCCATCCTGGCGGTGCTGCTGTCCATCTGCTCCGAGGCGGACGCGTTCGTGGCGGCCTCCCTGACCCAGTTCTCCCTCACCGCCAAGCTGGCGTTCCTGATCGTGGGCCCGATGATCGACCTGAAACTCTTCGCCATGCAGGCGGGCACCTTCGGCCGCGGCTTCGCCCTGCGCTTCGCCCCCGCCACGTTCGTCGCCGCCATCGCGGGCGCGCTGGTCACCGGGGCGGTGCTGCTGTGAACCGGCAGGCTCAGGCGGCGGTGCTGTTCCTGGTCGGGGCGGCCCTCCTGCACGCGGGCATGACCAACCTGTACCTGCGCTACGTCAAGGCGGGCCTGCAACCGCTGATCCTGGCGGCGGGCGCGGTCCTGATCGTCGCGGCGCTGGCGACGGCGTGGTACGAGTGGCGAGCCCGAACCCGCACCAAGCCCACCCAGGACCACGCTCACCGCGAGCCGCGCATCTCCTGGCTCCTGGTCCTCCCCCTCCTCGCCCTGATCCTCGTCGCCCCGCCCGCCCTCGGCTCCTACAGCGCGGTGCGCGCCGGTACGGCCCTGCAACAGCCCTACGGCTACATGAAGTTGCCGAAGTCGGACCCCATCCCCCTGAACCTGGTCGACTACGCGGGACGGGCGGTCTACGACCACGGCCGTTCCTTCGGCGGCAGGAGCGTGCGCTTCGCGGGTTTCGTGGCCCTGGACAAGAGCGGCGCCCCCTACCTGGTCCGCATGGCCCTCAACTGCTGTGCGGCGGACGCCCAGCCGGTGAAGGTGGCCCTGACCGGCAAGATCCCCCCGGTCCTCCAGCCGGACGCCTGGCTCCAGGTGACGGGCACCTACACCGCCCGCGTGACCCACGACCCGGTGAACAACGGCCCGATCCCCTACCTCAAGGTCACCCAGGCCAAACCGATCCCGGTCCCCGCCGACCCGTATGACGAGAGCTGGAACAACTGACGGGCCCCACTCAGGGCCACTGGCTCAGGCGACGTCGGAGAGGTGCCGGCCCTGGTGTCGGCAGTCCCGGCAGTGGCCGGGTTCCGGTGCGCGGAAGCCTCGGTCGCAGCCGTCGCAGTTCCACATGGGTACGACGGTTCGGGCGGTCGGCGGCGCCGTGATGCTCGCCGGTGCTTGCAGGGGGGTCTCCTTGAGTCGGTAGGCGAGGATGCCGGCCGGGCGGGTCAGGAGGTGGGCCGGGAGGCCTGCGGTGAGGTGGTCGACGATCTGTGTGGGCTGCACGCCCGCCGCGAGCCAGCGGCTGACGGCCGGGGCGAGGCGGACGGCATCCCGCTCGGAGAGGGTGAGGCGGGGGTCGATCCGGCGCAGGCCGGCGAGTACGGAGACGGCCTTGGGGTCGGCGTCGGCGAGCGGAACCGGTGCCTCTGCCTTCGCCGGTACGGGTGCTCGCACCGCTTCCTGTACTGCTTCGGACACCGGTACGACTGGTCGGGCGGCGGGTGGCTTCCGGGGGCGCCGCGGCTTCGGCGGTTCGGGAGGGGCGGGATCGCCGCCGGGGACGTCGTAGAAGTACGTCCGGGTGCGGATCTGGCCGGTGGGCGTTCGCTCGCGGCGGCGTTCCAGGTAGCCGTCCGCTTCCAGTTCCCTGAGGGCCCGGGAGATCAGGATCTCGCCCTCGGTGAAGTGACGGCACAGGGCGGCGATGCTCACCGGGGCGCCGTCGGGCAGGGAGAGGACGTACAGCGCGACGCCCACCGTGACCGCGCTGCCGGGCCGTTGGGCGAGGGCGTTGGAGATCACGGTGAAGTCGGCGGAGAGCCGGGTGCGGACGTGGATCACGCCGGAGGTCGGGAGTCCGGCGCAGGCGCGCGAGGGCGCGTTAGACTGCGGGTCAGCCATCGGGAAGGTGTTCACTTCCTGATCGGTCAGGCCCTCGTTCGGGATGCCAGTCCCGGCCGGGGGCCGTCGTCTGTGTGCGGTTGTCGCGGCGAACGTAACGGTCCGTGTCCCGCCCCTGCAAGCCGGTCACCCGGACGGGTGACGCGGGCCGTGCGGCCGGGGAGGGTGGGTGGGCGGGTAGTTCTTTCCCCCGGTTCTTTGGGGAGGTCAGCGGCCCACCGGACCCTCGCGGACAAGGGTTCGGCGAGCCCGGGGCGGCGGCCCTCAGCCCTTCAACCCGCCTATGAAAGCGGCCCAGGCGGTGGCGTCGAAGCACAGAGCCGGACCGTGCGGGACCTTGCTGTCACGGACGGGGACGGCGCCGGGGAACCCGTCGGCCACCTCCACGCAGTCGCCCCCCGCTTGATTGCTGTAGCTGCTCCTGCGCCAGTCGACGCCGTTCAGATCGGGACGGGAGATTCGCGCCACGGTAATTGCCCTCCACGGTGGACCGGATCATGTTCAGCGACATGAGTGGGGGCAGCGCTGCCGCCCGCAGCCGATCGTAAATCACCTTGTATCGACGGACATTGGCCGGTTCTTCGATGAGTTGGCCGTAGTCGGAGCCTTCCGTGTAGGCCACTTCCGAGCCGTCCGGCAGAGTCAGGATGGTCAGCGAGCCGCCCATCGCTTCGTGGCCGCCTTGGTCGAACGGCAGCACCTGGACGGTGATGTGGCGCTCCGCTGCGGCATCGATCAGGCGCGTCAACTGCTGTCGCATCACGCCGGGACTGCCGATGGGGCGCCTCAGTACCGCCTCGTCCAGAATCGCGCACAACTCCGGTCGATCGAGCGAACTCAGACGCTCCTGCCGGGCCATTCGGGCCGTGACGCGCTCCTCCAACTGTTCTTCGCCGTCGAGAAGCGCGTCCAGACTCAGCACCGCCCGCGCGTAATCCTCCGTTTGCAACAGGCCTGGCACCACGTGCGCCGCGTACTGCCGGATGACCACCGCCCGCTCCGAATACGCCATGAACTTCCGCGACCAGTCCGGGAACGCCTCCCGGTACACGTACGGCCACAGCTCCACCAGCAGGTCGTCGGCGCCCAGGACCGCGTCCAGCGCCCGCGCCAGTTCGAGCGTCGGCTTCGCTCCCGAGGCCCGTTCGATCTGGGTGATCCGGGTGCTCACCACGTGCACGGCGGCGCCGAGTTCGGCCTGGGTCAGTCCGGCGGCGACGCGGAGTCTCCGTACCCGTGCGCCGAACAGCGCCGCCATCGACGTACTGGAGTCAATTCCGTTGGCCAAGGCGTCACTTCCGTCCCTTACGAACAGAGAAGTAAGGCTGTGTCACCTTCCAAGCCTAGGGCGCCGTGACGACCCTTGAGTACAGAACGTAACGACTCGCGTACAGGCAAGGACGGGCGCGCTGTGCTGACAGAAGCGGTCACATCGGAGAAGGAACCCAAGGAACCACGGGGGAGCGTGCAGTTCGCGTCCTCGGCGCGAGGGGCGCGGCACGCCCGGCACCATGCCGTGCGACGGATGGCGGAGTGGGGGTTCCCCGCCGAGTCCGACGCGTCGTGCGCGGTCGCTCTCGTCGTCGCCGAACTCGCCGCCAACGCGGTGCGGCACGGCCGGGTGCCGGGGCACACCTTCGGTCTCCGGCTGGTCCGCGACGTGGCCGCGGCCCTGGTCCGGGTCGAGGTCGCGGACGCCGCGGCTGAGAGGCGGCCACCTGCCTCCGCGCCCCGGTCCGCCCCCGACGCTGAGTCGGGGCGCGGCCTGCTCCTGGTGGACGCCGTGGCGGTGCGGTGGGGCTGCGTGCTCCGGCAGCCGGTGGGCAAGACGGTGTGGGCGGAGGCGGCCGTCACTCAGGACGAATGAACGGAAGCGGGCGGCTTGCGGCTTCAGAAAAAACCGGGGCGACCGGAATTGTCCAAACGAATGTTCCATGAAAGAACACTCACTCGGTCAATTCCGGCTGCGGAGAGAGAAAACAGGCCACATGCTGTCTTCTCTGTTTGCCTGTACCCCACTCGACGGCAGCATGGTCTGTCACCTGGGCGGCGGGGGGCGCCGCGAGGGAGAACGTCGGGGGTGCTGGTGAACAATGCGTGGGCGCCGTCCACCTTTCTCGGTCGGTTGCGAAAAGCGACCCGCGAAGAGTTGCTCGCGCAGGGCACTCCGATGACCTATCCGCCGCATCGCGCCCTGCTGCAGCAGGGCGACGAGAGCAGGCACGTCCTGCTGATCACCGACGGTGTGGTGAAGGTGGTGGCCAGCTCGGAGAGCGGTTACGACATGCTGCTCGCGGTCCGCATAGCGGGCGAGCTGGTCGGTGAGATGGCGGCCTTCGAGGAGCGCCCCCGATCCGGCACGGTGGTGGCGTGCAGCGATGTGACCGCCCGGATCATCCAGGTCAAGGCCCTGGAGACCTTCCTCACCGGGCATCCGGACGCGATGCGGGCGATCCTTCACATGCTGTCGGCCCGGCTGCGCTGGGCCAACCGTCGCCGGATCGACTTCCAGGCGTACGACTCGCTGCTCCGCCTCGCCCGGGTCCTCGCCGAACTGAGCCAGGCCTATGCGCAGCCCGCGCCGGACGGCGACCGCAAACGGTGCGACCTCGGCGTGACGCTCACCCAGAACGAACTGGCGTCACTCGCCGGCCTCCGACTCAACACGGCCGAAAAGCGCCTGGCCGAACTGGCGGCCATGGGACTGGTGGAGCGCAGTTACCGAAACATAACCATCTGTGACGTTCCGAAACTGCTCGAATTCGCCAAAGTTGTTGCCGACAACCCGTATTGATACGGGATCACCTCGCGAACGCTCTCCTAGCCTCTCTGAGCAGCACTTAGTGGGCGGTGTCCGCCCACGCCCTGCCCAGAGAGGAATGATCCGGTGCTTGAGTGGTCCGGGTTCCGTCATTGCGCCTGTATAGCCGTGGACGCGCAGTCCTACGGCAGCAAGAACGACCGTAGGCAGTCCGAGATCCAGCACGACCTGCCGCGCCTGCTCGACCGGGCCGCCAGGGGCGCCGGTATGGACCGTGCGCGGTGGCAGATCCAGCGCAAGGGCGACGAACAGCTCGCGGTGCGTCCCCTGGACGGTACTGAGCCGCGGCTGGCGGACGACTACATCCGCCATCTCGTGGCCGAGCTGCGCGAGTACAACGCGCAGCGGGTGCCCGAGGCGCGGATGCGGTTGCGGGCCGTGCTCCACCAGGGACTGGTGGAGCTGGCCGAAAACGGCTTCGCGGGTTCGGCCGTGGTGGCCACGGCCCGGCTGCTGAGCGCGCAGCAGCTCTACGACGCCCTGGCCGCGAACCCCGGCGCCGACCTGGTGCAGCTGCTGTCCGAGGACTTCTTCCGGTCCACGGTGGCGGGCGGTCACACCACCCTGTCCGCCGCCGACTTCACCCACGTCACCGTGCGCGTGAAGGAGTACGAGGCGTCGGCCTGGCTGCGGGTGCCCGCGCTCGGTACCGCGGCACGTGCCGCACATGACCCCGGAGCCGCGGAGACGGAGATGCCCGTGGCTCCGGTGCCGGGGGAGCCCGCGGCGGACCGGTCGGGGCCGGCCGCCGCGGGCGTGGCGGGCGACGGGGCGGGAACCGGTGCCTCGCACGCGTACCGGGCGGAGCGGATCAACGTCACCAACGTGGCCGGGTCCGTGGACGCCCGGGGCGCCGTCTTCGGCTTCGGGAGTGCCGGTGGCTGACACCTCCGGCCCGGAGGACGGGGCTGTTGTACCGCCCGCCCCCGCTCCTGACGCGGAGGTGGTGCCGCCCGCCGAGGAGAGCGCGGGCGGCACCGCACCGGGAACCGCAACGGAGGGGCCCGGCGCGGACTCCGTACGGGACACGGCCGTCGAGCGGCGCAGGGAACTCGACGAGCGCGAGGAGGACGACCGGGGGTACGAGGACCTCCGCCTCGTGCACCAGCTCGTCAACAACAACTTCTACGGGGGCGTGGACGCCTCGGGAGCTGCGTTCGGCTTCGGCACCGCCCCGTCCCCGGGACTGGCCACCGGCACCATCGAACCCGAGGAGGCGGAGCGGGCCCTGCGGTTCTACCTCCCGCCGCAGCCCTGCTTCGACGAGGCACTCGGCAAGCTGCGTGAGAACGCCTTCGTGGTCCTGACCGGGCAGGAGAACTGCGGCCGGGGCGCGGGCGCCCTCGCCCTGCTCAGGCGGATCCTGGGCGAGACGGCACGGCTGCGCAGCCTGTCGCCCGCCAACGCCCTCGCCGAGCTGGCCGCCGCGCAGGACCTCAAGCCGGGGCAGGGGTACGTCATCCTCGGCTACGTCGGTGAACTGGGCGCCGATGCCGTACAGGAGTACGAGATCGGGCGGCTCGGCGCCGAACTGCGCCGCAAGAGGTCGTACCTGGTGATCACGGCGTCGGACTCGACCCGTCGCAGGCTCGCGCTCCGGGAGCACTGCGTGCGGTGGCAGGCCCCGGACCCGGAGGCGCTGTTCCGGCACTGCCGCGACCTCCTGCCGTGCCCGCCACCGCCCGGCCCCACCCCCGGCACCGAGAAGGAGCTGCTGGACCGCGTCGGCGAGCAGCGCAGGCCGGCGGACGTCGTCGACGCGGCCGTGGCGCTGTCCCGGGACGGCGTCGAGAAGGCGCTGGACGTCCTGCGGGACCGGCACAGGGAGCAGGTCCGGGAGTGGTTCCGCACGCCGCCGGGCGCGGAGGACCTGCTGTCGCTTGCGGCCCTGGCCTTCCTGGAGGGCATCCCCGAGCGGACCTTCGAGAAGGAGTACGCCGCTCTCGCCGCCCATGTGCGCAGCTGGGTGCAGAGCGGCGAGGACCCCGTGGCGGAGCCGGACGTCCCGACCGGAACACCGCTGAGCGGCGCGGTGACCGACCAGTCCCGGGCCCGGTGGCGGAAACGGGCCGAGGGACTCGTGACCACCGAGTACCGGCTCGGCCCCGGCCGGGACAGCGGACGCACCGAACGGTGCCTGGTCTTCACCTCGCCGCGGGTCCGCGAACTCGTCATCGGTGAACTCCACGAGCTCTACGGCTACGAACTCTGGTACCCGCTGCGCCGCTGGCTGGGTGAACTGGCCCTGCTGGGCGACCTGGACACCCGGACCGAAGTGGCCCGGGGAGTCGCCCTCCTGGCCCGGTACGCGCTGGTCGAGGTCGACGAGAACCTGTTGAAGGCGTGGTCCGACGGCGTCACCAGTCAGCGGGTGACCACCGCTTTGACACTCCAGTTCATGTGCGACAGCCAGGATCTCGCTCCGCAGGCCCTGAACACCGTCCTGAGCTGGGTGGACAACCGCGGCGCCGGGCGGGCCGTGACGGCGGCCATGGCGCTGACGGGCCGGCTGGGCTCGCTCTACCGTCTGGAGGCGCTCAAGCAGCTGTGGTTCCTGGCGAACCGGGGCGAGCGGGTCGCCTTCTCCGCCCGGCGGTCCCTGGTCCTGCTGCTCCAGACCGCCGAGCAGGATCCCGAACGCGTGCTGCTGATCCTGCGGTTCGTCCGCACCCTGATCGCCAGGGCGGCACCGGAGTCACGGGAGCGGTCGGTCGCCCTGCGGATCGCCGTCCAGCTCCTGGAGGCCACCCGGCTGGAGGCCGCCGAACCGCTCGCCGCCGCACTGCTGCGCACCGTCCCCGACAGCGTCCGGCACCTCGGCCTGCTGTGGGCCGAGGTCCTGCACAGCAGCAACCGGAGCCGGGCGGTGACCGCGCTGTGCCGGACGCTGGTGCAGCTGCGGGACGACCCCTCCGTCACCGCCGCGGTGGGCGAACTCGGCGACGTCCTGCGGACCGCCGTCACCCCGAGGCAGTGGGCCGCGCTCCACCGCCACCTGTCCATCGCCCTGAGACATCCCGACTACGCGATCCCCGGCGCCGGCCACCTCGCCCAGGTGCTCCTCGGAGCACTGCGCGGGCGCGGCCCGGCGAGCGCGCGGCGCACCACCGGGGCCCTGTCGCCCACCGTCCCCTTCCCTTCCGCCCAAGGAGGCCGAAGCAAGTGAACTATCCGGTCATAGCCGAGCACATCCTGGCCCCGGTCCAGGGCACCTGGTGGTCTCGGCGCCGTCGCCGCGAGGACGTGCCGCCGCTGCCGCCCGGCGCGGTGCACGTCTTCAGGGTCGGCGGGAACTACCGCACCTTCCCGGAGGGCATGGTCTTCGACGCGTCCCACGCCGACGTGCTCGACGCGTCCTCGGTCAGCCTGGTCGACACCCGGGCCCGCCTGGTCGACGTGGAGCGCCCGCTGCCGTCGCTGAGTGAGGCGGACAACTTCACGATGCGGGCGTCCTTCACCTGCCAGGTGACCGACCCGGCGGTCGTCGCGCGGCAGGGCATCGTCGACGTGACCGTCCCGCTGCGCGCCTACCTGATGGGTGACAGCGATCTGCCGAGGGTGAGCGCCGGGCACCGCGTGGAGGAGATCAACGCGGTGCGTGACGAGGTCGGTCACCGGATGACCGCCTACAGCGCGATCGTGCCGCCGCGCGTCGCGGGCATGAGCGTCGAGTTCGTCAGCGCCGAGGTCTACGCCTCGGACGACCTGCGGGTCTGGGAGCAGAAGCTGCGGGACGAGCGGCGCTCCTGGGAACTCCGGAGGGGCCGGCGTGACTTCGAGGCCCAGGACGCGCGCCGGATCGCGGAACTGCTCGCCCAGGGATCCGACCACGTGGACGCCTTCGGGATCGCCCGCCAGGAGATCGACATCACCGATGTCGCGGCCCGTATCCACCGGATCGCCGAGGAGGACACGGCGCACCGCCGACGGACCGATACGGACGACCGGGTCCACGCGCGGACGAGGGAGACGGCGGAGGCGCAGACGTTCGGCGAGGTGCTGCTGACCGTGCTGCGGCAGTCGGCGGGCAGCGAGTACGTCGACCACCACCAGATGCTGGACCAGGTGCTGCGGATGATGGGCGGCCCCGGAGGATCCGGCGGGGGAGCCGCCGCCGACGCGGCCCGCATGGTCGAGTCGGGCCAGGCGCGCTCCGGCCGCGGGGCGGCGGGCCGCAACGGTGCGCGCGACCCGCAGGGCGGTTTCGTCAAGGACGAGGACGATCTCGTTGACTGACTTCCCGACGAACCACCCGAGAACGTCCGGTCGTACCACCGGAGCGGGACGTTTTCACCGTCGTCCTTCCGCCGCCGACGTCGGGCGCGGGCTGCGTGCCCTGACCGGCGTCGACGAGGAACTGCTGGGCAGGGTGAGGTACGAGCGCAGCAAGTACACGGCCCTCGGCGGCGTGGTGCTCGGCACCTCCGTCATCGCGGCGTTCTCCATGTGGAACTTCGCCACCGAGGCGCTCGGCGGCTTCTCCCTCATGGCCGTGGTCCCGACAGCCATCTGGATGCTGGTCGTACTCAACCTCGACCGCTGGCTGGTCACGCCCGCACCGAACACGCGGCGCCGGACCGGACCGCTGGTCACCCGGCTGCTGATCGCCCTTCTGCTCGGCGTGGTGATCGCCGAGCCGCTGGTACTGCGCATCTTCCAGACGGCCATCGTGGAACGCGTCGCCGACGAACGCAGCGGCACGATCGACGCGTTGCGCACGAACCTGGTCCGTTGCAACCCCGTGCCGTCCACGATGCGTGCGGTCACTCCCCAGGGCTGCGACCGGACCTACGTCCTGTCCTTCGGCGCGACGCCCGGCGAACGGGCCGAGGAACTGACCGCCCTGCGCTCGGACGCCGGCGCCCTGCAGAAACGGGTGGACCGGGACACCTCCCGGCTGGAGTCCATCGACTCCGAGGTCCGGGACGAGTGCCGACGGCTGATCCGCGTCGCCGCCACCGGCCTGTACCAGCGGACCTCCGAGTGCCTGCGCCTGCGCGACAAGGCGCAGGACTACCGCAGGACCCACCGCACCAGCGAGAACGAGACCCGCCTGGCCGGCATGAACAACCGGATCTCGACGATCGAGAGCGAGCTGGCCTCGTCGCGCGGCACCTTCCTCAAGGCCCGCGCCGACGCCATCGAGCACCGGCTGGCCGAGGAGCGCGCCAAGCAGAAGGAGATCGGCGTCCTGGAGCGGATCCGGGCGCTCGACGGACTCGCGAGCGGGAATCCCGTTCTGTTCGTGGGCATCTGGCTGGTCCGCCTGCTGTTCGTCCTCCTCGACGTGCTCCCCGTGCTGGTCAAGTACCTGAGCGGCGAAACCTCCTACGACCGGATGCTCACCACCGAGAGCAACAGCGCGGTGAAGATCCACGCCGAGGAGGTCCGGCTCGCAGAGCGCCGGGCCATGGCGAACCTGGAGATCGCCCAGGACGCCATCGAACAGGAGGTCCGGCGCCACCGCGCCGAGTCCGAAGCGGCACTGCGGGAGCACACGGCGGCGATGAACATCCGGGTCCGGCAGGCCGTGAACGCGCTGGAGGACGAGATCCGCCGTTCCTCGACGGTCTGACCGCCCGGCACCACAGCACCACGGCCGCCCCGCACGCCGGGGCGGCCGTCCGGCACCGACGCACACGAGGGGGAGACATGACCACACGCACAGGCGGCACCGGCACGAACTCCGGCACCGCGAACGGCCGCGCCGCGGAACTCGCCAGGGCCCTGCTCACCGAGGTCCGTGAGGAACTCGTACGGGCAGACAGCAAGGCAGGGCTGATGCTGGCGTCGCTGGGCGCGGCCCTGACCGCCCTGCTCGGCGCGATCGGCAGTGGACTCGTCACCCCGCGGCAGTACCCGCTCCTCCCGCAGCTCCTCCTCTGGTCGGGCTGCGGCGCCTGCGTACCGGCACTCGCGCTGCTGGGACTTGCGGTGACCCCACGGCTCGGCACCCCGCGCCGCTCCCGCACCCACTACTTCGGCGACGCGCGGCTCGCGGTGTCGGTCGCCCAGCTCGAACGGACGGTTCGCCGCACCGACCCCGTGACCCGGGACCTCGGCCAACTGGCCGCGCTGTCCCAGATCGCCTGGACCAAATACCGCTGCGTACGCCATGCCGTCGCCTGGGGTACCGCCTTCCTCACGCTGACCCTGCTGGGCATAGTGACCGGAGCGTCGTCCTAGCAATGAAGGAACGATCGTCGGCAGCAAGCGCGGCCTCTGCCTGGTCGCTCTGCGCTGCCACGGTGACGGCCGCGTTGGCCGCCGTCGACCACGCGATCGCCGACGCCCTCGGCGTTCCCGCCGACCTGGCCGCCACCCTCACCGCCGCCGCACTGGGCATCCTCCTGCGCGGCAACCCCGACAACGCCACCAAGGGCAACCTGACCATCCCGCAGGCCAACGTCCGTGGCGCGACCACACGTCTCGTGCTCCAAGTGGACGACCCCCGCGCTACGGTCGCCTGGTCTAGAACGCCCTTACCCGGAGGTAGACCCGTGCTGCGCCACTTAACGGCGGCTCTGATGGCCCTGGCTGTCGTCACCGCCACCCCGGCCGAGGCGACGCCCGCTCTCGTCCCTGCTGCCGATCGCGAGGTCGTCTTCACCGCCGACGGTACGACCGTGTACGGCACCCTGCACGTTCCCGAGCATCGTCCCGGGAAACGGCTGCGGGCGGCACTGCTGCTGCCCGGCAGCGGACCCACCGACCGCGACGGCAACCAGCCGCCCGGCTTCACACCGGACACCCTGGCACAGCTGGCCGACGCGCTCGGCGGGGACGGAATCGCCACGCTACGGTTCGACAAGTACGGCACCGGCCGCACCGGACTCGGCGCCTACCGGGACCATCCGGAAGAACTCGACTACCCGGCATTCGTCCGCCAGGCACGGGCCGCCTATGCGTCATTGCGCGATCAGCCGGAGACCGACCCGCGCGCGCTGCTGGTCGTCGGGCACAGCGAGGGGGCGATGACGGCACTGCTGCTGGGCGGCACCGCCCGCCCTCGCCCGGCCGGCCTGGCGCTTCTGCAACCGCAGGCGGTCCGGCTGCTTGACGTGGTCGCACTCCAACTCAAGGCCCAGGTCGCCGAAGCGACCCGGCAGGGCCAGTTCACACCGGAGCAGCAACGCACCATCGACGCGGCCATCGACGCTGCCATCACCTCCCTGCGTGCACACCGACCGGTCGACACCACCGACCTGCCCTCCGCGATCGCCCAACTCTTCGAGGCGTTCCAAGGCGTCAACGCCCGGTTCGTGTCAAGCGACGACGCCGTCTACCCACCGGACACCGTCGCCGCACTCCGGCCCGCAACCAGGGTGCTGCTGACGTGCGGCACGAACGACGCCCAAGTCCCCTGTTTCACAACGACCGCCCTGACGACCGCCCTCCGTCACAGGCATGCCGGTGGACCGGGTCGGGTGACACTGCCCGGAGTGGACCATCTGCTCCACGACACCGACCACCCGAACACGCTCGCGCCGCCCGTACTCGACGCCCTGCGCCGGTTCGCACGACACTGATGCCTGGTCAGGCCGCGTCGGCGAGGGGCGGCCGCCCCGGCGAACCTGTCCGGCCAGGGCTCTAGCCGGAGGTGGGGCGGCCCACCGTGTCCGGGTCGGGGATCCTCGGTTCCGGGAGCGGGGCGGGTGCTGTCGGCTCGGAGCGGCGGGTCAGGCGGCGGGCCACCGGTTCGGTGTAGCGGGCCGTGAGGGGGCCGAGGATGACGAGGATCAGGACGTAGGCGGTGGCCAGGGGGCCCAGGGAGGGTTCTATGCCTGCCGTGACCGCGAGGCCGGCGATGACGATCGAGAACTCGCCGCGTGCGACCAGGGTGCCGCCCGCCCGCCAGCGGCCCTTCGCCGAGATCCCGGCGCGCTTCGCGGCCCAGTAGCCGGTGGCGATCTTCGTCAGTGCGGTGACGATGGCGAGCGCGAGCGCGGGCAGCAGCACCGGCGGGATGCTCGACGGGTCGGTGTGCAGGCCGAAGAAGACGAAGAACACGGCCGCGAAGAGGTCACGCAGGGGTGCCAGGAGGTGGTGGGCGCCCTCCGCGACCTCCCCGGAGAGCGCGATGCCGACGAGGAACGCGCCCACCGCGGCGGAGACCTGGAGCTGCTGGGCGATGCCCGCGACGAGGAGGGTCAGCCCCAGCACCACCAGGAGCAGCTTCTCGGGGTCGTCGCTGGAGACGAAACGGGAGATGTGCCTGCCGTAGCGGACCGCGATCACCAGGACCAGTCCGGCCACCCCGAGGGCGATGGCGAGGGTCAGGCTGCCCGCGGCCAGGCCCGCGCCGGCCAGCAGCGCGGTGACGATCGGCAGGTAGACGGCCATGGAGAGGTCTTCCAGGACCAGGATGCTCAGGATCACCGGGGTCTCCCGGTTGCCGAGCCGTCCCAGGTCGCCGAGGACCTTGGCGATCACCCCGGACGAGGAGATCCAGGTGACCCCGGCCAGCACCACGGCCGCCACCGGCCCCCAGCCCAGCAGGAGGGCCATGGCGGCACCGGGCAGCGCGTTGAGCGCGGCGTCCACCAGCCCCGCCGGGTACTGGGTCTTCAGGTTGGAGACGAGATCGCTCGCGGTGTACTCCAGACCGAGCATCAGGAGCAGCAGGACGACGCCGATCTCGGCGCCGATCGCGACGAACTCCTCGCTGGTACCGAGCGGATAGAGGCCCCCTTTGCCGAAGGCGAGCCCGGCGAGCAGGTAGAGGGGGATGGGCGAGAAGCTGAAGCGTCCGGCGAGGCGGCCGAGCAGGCCGAGGCCGAGGATGATCGCCCCGAACTCGATCAGGAAGACGGCGGAGTCGTGCACGGCAACCTCACTCCCGCCCGAGTATCGCGGCGGCCGCGTCGACGCCCTCGCGGGTGCCGATCACGATGAGCGTGTCCCCGCCGGCGAGCCGGAAGTCCGGCGCGGGCGAGGGGACCGCCTCGGCGCGGCGCAGCACCGCCACGATGGAGACGCCCGTCTCGGTCCGCATCCGCGTCTCGCCGAGGAGCCGGCCGTTCCAGTACGAGGTCGCGCCCAGCTCGATGCGTTCGGCGACCAGGCCGAGGTCGGTGGTGGACAGCAGGTTCGGGCTGTGGTGCGTCGGCATCAGCGCGTCGATGAGCGCGGCCGTCTCCCCGGAGGACAGCCGCACCGACAGGGCGCAGGCGTCGGGGTCCTCCTGGCGGTAGGCGCTCAGGATGCGCGAGCCGTCCCGGTGCGCGACCACGGAGAGCCTGTTCTGCTCCTTCGTGGTGAGGTCGTAGCGGACCCCGATTCCCGGCAACGGCGTCCTGCTCAGGCGTGGCGCCCCCAAGGCTGTCTCCCTCGTCTCGTCCCAGCTCGTCCTTTGCGAATTCTTTAACCACCCTAACGGGTGCGTTCGCGAAGCGGGGTCGACGAGAGGTGCGGGTGACTGCCTCAGGCCGGGTACGGGACGTAGCAGTCCAGGGCCGGGTGGTACAGGGACTGCCAGGTACGGCCCTCGACGACTCCGCTCGCCGGCAGGCCGTGGCAGGTCTGGATCCACTCGATCTTCTTCAGCAGGGCGGTGCCGTAGACACCGTCGGGCGCGAGCTTGGGCGGCAGGCCGCCCCACGCGTTGCTGAGGCACTGCGCCTGGCTGACCGCCGCGCCCGTGACGCCGTACCTGAGGGTCGGCCGGACGTCCGAGGGCACGTAGGCGCAGGAACGGCCGGGGTCGGGGCTGGGGCCGGGGCCGGGGGTGGCGGCGCCGGCGGGGTGCGGCGCCGCCAGGCCGAGCACGGCGGTCGCGGCGAGCGTCGCGGCCGAGGTGAGCAGTCGGTTCCGTTTCATGCCTGCTCCTTCGAGGGCGGCTTCCGCCCATGGTCGCGCGCACGTGCTGGGGTCCGCGAGTCGGGGAGAGCGGTGGTGGCCGCCCTCCCCGGTCCGGCGGATGCGGTCAGCGCAGGCGCAGGGCCTCGCGGATCGTGGTGAAGAGGTCGGTCTGGTTGGTGACGCCGAGGACGCGGTAGGCGAGCGGCCCCTGCGCGGCGATCCGGACCTGCGTACCGGTGTGCTCCTGGGACAGGCCCGGGGTGTTGGACGAGTAGTTGACCTTCAGCTGCTGGCCCTCGTCGGTGACCAGGGTCGAGGACAGACCGGGCGGGGTGGCCTCCAGCGGCACGATCTGGCTGGTGTGGCCGTGGTCGGCGGTGGTGACGACCAGCGTGTCGGGGTGCTTGGCCGCGTACGCGCGGGCGACCTTGACGGCCTTGTCGAAGGCGGCGGTCTCGCCGATCTGGCCGCACGGGTCGGCCGCGTGGTCCTGCTTGTCGATGGAGGCGCCCTCGATCTGGAGGAAGAAGCCCTGCTTCGCGTGCCCGGCCTTCTGCTTGGCCTCCAGGAGCTGGATCGCCTTGCTGGCGGAGTCCGCGAGGCTCGGCGTGGTGGCCGGGCGGTTCGGGTTGGAGGTGACGCAGCGCTGCGGGTCGGTGCCGCCGACGGCCGCCGCCTTGCCGGTCCACTCCACCGGCACGTTGCCGGAGGCGAGCAGGCCGAGCACCGGCTTGCCGGCCTTGGCGTCCTTCAGACCCGCGCTGTCGGTGACGACCTGGTAGCCGAGCTTTTGCGCCTGCTCGGTGACGGTCAGCCCCTTGTACCGGCCGTCGGTCACCTTCTGGTCGAAGCGCTGCTTGCCGCCGCCGATGAGGACGTCGACCTTGTGGTTCACGGACTGCTCGGCGATCGAGCCGGGGCCGCCCGCCGCGATGGTGTCCTTCGCGCACTTGGCCATGTCGGCCGGGCCCTGGCAGGAGCGGTCGGTGACGTGCGAGGCGAGCACGGCCGGGGTGGCGTCGGTGAGCTCGGCCGTCGTCACGCTGCCGGTGGCGTAGCCGTTCTTCTGCGCCAGCTCCAGGATCGTCCGCACGGCCTTGTCGGTGCCGGGCGTCTTGGAGATGCGGCCGTTGACGGTCTTCACGCCGGTCGCCCAGCCGGTGCCGCTGGCGGCGGAGTCGGTGACGTAGTCGGGGGTGCCGTCCGCGTGCACGGCGTACGTCGTGTAGGTGCCCGTGAGCGGGAACCTGTCCATGTTCAGGCGGCCGTTCGCGCCGACCGTGTAGTCACGGGCGAGGGTGATCTCCGAGTCGCCCATGCCGTCGCCGATGAGCAGGATGACGTTCTTCGCCTTGCCGCCCTGGACGGCGTTCTTGGCCTGCTGGGCGCTGTCGAAGGCACCGGCGGCGGTGGTCACGGCCACGGCAGCGGTGGCCGCGGCGATCACGGCGGTGGCGGTCATGAGGCGACGGCGGGTGGATCTGGGCATGGGTACGGCTCCTCGGGGCGTCTGTGCAACGTCCGGCCAGATCACCATGGCGACGCAAAGTCCGGGTAAATGACTGGTCGTAACGGAGTATCGGAAAGGCAACGCGCGCGGTGAACGCCGTCGGCCTCCCGGGCGTACTCCTCGCTGTACACCTGGTCGTACGAGACCCCCCGATACGGAGCCGCCCCGTGCCCCAGCAACGGCGTACCCGCCCCGGCCGTCCCGCCGCCACGCCCCTGTCCGCCCGGCTGGCCCGGGGTGCCGCCGTCGCCGGGAGCCTGGCCCTGCTGCCGCTGACCGCGGCCTGCGGCGGGGGAGGGGACGAGGGAGCCGAGGACAAGCCGTCCGCCGGAGCCTCCACGGTCTCCGCGCAGCAGGCCGGGGTGGTGGCGCCCGCCAAGGTCGAGGTCATCGCCGGGCTGACGGGCTGCACGGCCACGATCCGCGTGCAGGCGGAGGAGCTGCGCGAGGGCAGTTGCCACACGGCGGCCGGGGACTACCTCATCACCACGTTCCCCGAGGACAGGCTCCTGGAGGTGTGGCTGGACAGCGCCGGCTCGTACCGGGGCACCTACCTGGTCGGCACCCGCTGGGTGGTCAGCGGCCGGCCGGAGACGCTCAAGGCGTTCCGCCCGAAGCTGGGCGGCGACATCGTCCAGCTGACCGGCCCGGCGGGCCCGAGCGTGCCCTAGAGGGCGGCCACCACGAGGGCCTGGAACAGGTGCTGAAACCGGACTGAAGCCGAACTGAATCTGCCCGGCCGCAAGCTCTGCGGCATGACCTCGACAGAGCACGAACTCGCCATCGCAGCCACCGGGTTGCGCAAGTCCTACGGGGACAAGGTCGTCCTCGACGGCATCGACATCCAGGTGCCGGCCGGCACGATCTTCTCCCTCCTCGGACCGAACGGCGCGGGCAAGACCACCGCCGTCAACATCCTCTCCACGCTGATCTCCGCCGACGGCGGCGAGGCCCGGATCGCCGGCCACGACCTCACCGCCGAGGCCCAGGCGGTACGGGCCGCGATCGGCGTCACCGGCCAGTTCTCCGCGGTGGACGGGCTGATCACCGGCGAGGAGAACATGCTCCTGATGGCCGACCTGCACCACCTGTCCCGCGCCGAGGGCCGCCGGGTGACCGCCGAACTCCTGGAGCGCTTCGACCTGGTGGACGCCGCGAAGAAGGCCGCCTCCACCTACTCCGGCGGCATGAAGCGACGGCTGGACATCGCCATGACGCTGGTCGGCAGCCCGCGGATCATCTTCCTCGACGAGCCCACCACCGGCCTCGACCCGCGCTCCCGCCACACCATGTGGCAGATCATCCGCGAACTGGTCTCCGGCGGCACCACCGTCTTCCTCACCACCCAGTACCTGGAAGAGGCCGACCAGCTCGCCGACCGCATCGCGGTGCTCAACGGCGGCCGGATCGTCGCCGAGGGCAGCGCCGAGGAGCTCAAGCGGCTCGTCCCGGGCGGCCACGTACGGCTGCGGTTCTCGGACCCGGTCGCCCACGAGCAGGCGGCGACCGCACTGCGCGAGGCCGCCCGGGACGACGAGGCGCTCACCCTCCAGATCCCCAGCGACGGCAGCCAGCGCGAGCTGCGCGCCATCCTCGACTGGCTGGACGCCGCCGGCGTCGAGGCCGACGAACTCTCCGTGCACACCCCGGACCTGGACGACGTGTTCTTCGCCCTGACCGGCAGCCCCGTGTCCGCCGACGTGACCACCACCGCAGCGACCACCACCGCAGCGACCACCACCGCAGCCGCCACCACCGACAAGGAGACCGCCCGATGAGCACCCCCGGCCTCGCGCTCCGCGACAACCTGACCATGCTGCGGCGCAACCTCCTGCACGCCCGCCGCTACCCCTCCCTCACCCTGAACCTCCTGCTCACCCCGGTCATCCTGCTGCTCCTGTTCGTCTACGTCTTCGGCAACGTGATGAGCGCCGGCATGACCGGAGGCCACGCCGACCGGTCCGAGTACGTCGACTACCTCGTCCCCGGAATCCTGTTCCTGACGGTCGCCATGACCTCGCTCGGCACCGCGGTGTCCGTGGCCACCGACATGACCGAGGGCATCATGGCCCGGTTCCGCACCATGGCGATCTCCCGCGCCTCCGTCCTCGTCGGCCACGTGATCGGCAGCGTGATCCAGACCATGATGGCCCTGGTGCTGGTCCTCGGCATCGGGCTGGCCATCGGCTTCCGGCCCGACGCCTCTCCGGTGGAATGGCTCGCGGCGGCCGGGCTGATGGCCCTGGTCAGCGTCGCGCTGACCTGGCTGGCCGTGGGCATCGGCCTGATCAGCCCCAACGCCGAGGGCGCGAGCAACATCGGGACGCCCCTGGTGATGCTGCCCTTCCTGTCCAGCGCGTTCGTGCCGGTGGACGCCATGCCGGGCTGGTTCCGCTGGTTCGCCGAGTACCAGCCGTTCTCGCCCTGCATCGAGACCCTGCGCGGGCTGCTGCTGGGCAGCGAGATCGGCACGAAGAACGCGGTGCTGGCCCTCGGCTGGTGCGCCGTGCTGATCGTGCTGGGCTACCTCTGGTCCAGGGCGACCTTCAACCGCGAGCCCCGGCAGTGAGCGCGTGCAGCGCCGCCGACCGCAGCTGATCCCGCCCCAGGGCCGCGTATTCCGACCTCGCGTCGGCGTACGCGGCCCCGTCCGCGTTCTCGGCCGTCTGCCGGGACCGCGCCGAGGACAGCGTGGGCAGGTCCCGCATCACCGGCAGCCGCTCCGCGAGCGCGAGGAGCCGTACCGCCGCCTTGTCACCACGGGCCAGCCCGGCGTAACCGAGCGCCAG
Organism: Streptomyces sp. NPDC020958; assembly: GCF_055562175.1. Taxonomy (NCBI): domain Bacteria; kingdom Bacillati; phylum Actinomycetota; class Actinomycetes; order Kitasatosporales; family Streptomycetaceae; genus Streptomyces; species Streptomyces sp. NPDC020958. The sequence goes on from NZ_JBVHFU010000015.1 coordinate 124,033, forward strand.
CAACGCCGAGCCGTAGACGGGCAGTTCCAGCAGATCCCCGGCGCCCGGCGCACCGGAATCCGAGCCGATGCCGGAGCCGGAGCCGGAGCCGGAGCCGGTCAGCATGTCGAGCAGGCGTTGCCGCAGGCCGTCCGCCAGGTGGGTCACCGGCTCCAGCCGGTCGTGCTGGGCGTGCGCCGCGAGCGCCGCCGCCTGCACCTGGAGCGCCCAGGACTCCAGGAAGGGATCGTCCGCCGCCAGCCGGCTGGCCTCCCGGATCCCTCCGGCCGCCTGCCGCCACAGCCCGAGACCGACCTCGGTCAGCCCCCTGGCCAGCGCGATCTCCGCACGGGCCTGAAGCAGTTCGGGGCCGAAGGGCTTGGCCGACTCCGGCTGCCGGTCCGGGGCGGCCAGACCCAGCCAGTACTCCGCCTCGTCGATGTCCCCGCGTTGCAGGCACGCGGACACCAGCCCGTAGCGGATGCCGATCGCGTCCGACCAGCCACCGACCTCGCCGATCCCGTCCGCGGCCCGCAGGTGGTCGTACGCCTCCGCGCCGCGCTCCGTCTTCAGGCACAGCTCGCTGATCCGTCCATGGGCGAGCAGCAGCATGATCGGATTGCCGAGCGGCGCCACCGCGGCGAGCATCCGGCGCGCGTCGTGGAGCGCGCGGTCCGTGTCGTCCGCGGCCTCCCAGAGATAGCTGGCGACGCCCGCCGCCATGCCCGCCAGCAGCGGTTCGCCGGCGTCGCACAACTCCCGCAGCCGGGCCCAGTCGGGCGGACGCATGTCAGGGACGGCGGACAGCACGGTGGCCAGTGCCCGCATCACGGTGTCCGCCGGGGCGGGCGGCAGCCGGCGCAGCGTGACCAACTGGCGTACGGCGTGCGGGCCGTAGCCCATGAAGAGCCCGGCCGTGCAGATCGCCGCCGCGCTGCGCAGCGCCTCCACGTCCTCGGGGTGCTCCGGCCCCGGGCGGAACCGGGACAGCGGCCCGCCGGTCTCGGCGGCGAGCGTGACGAACCGCGTGTAGCTGTTGCCGACGGACCACAGGGAGGCCAGGACGGCGGTGAGCGAGGCGACGGCGGGGCCGTCGTTCCGGGCCAGGGCGTGGCGCAGCGCGAGGACGAGGTTGTCCTGCTCGGCACGGACCCGGTCGAAGGAGGCCACCGCGTCGTCGCCGAACAACGCGTCGTGGTACGTCCGGCCGAAGTCCCGTGCCCAGGACAGGAAACGGTCCGTGACCACCGCGCCCTCGCCCGCCTCGTCCCGGCGCGCGGCGCCGAACTCCCGCAGCGTCTCCAGCATGTGGAAGCGGACTCCGGAGGGGCTCTCCCCCACCTTGATCAGGGACTGGGCCGCCAACTGCTCCAGCAGATCCAGCGCACTCCCGTCCCCGTCCCCGTCCCCGCTCTCGCCCCCGCCCTCGCCTCCGCTCCCGCTCTCGTGCTCGCCGAGGGCGTACTCCGCGGCATGCGCGTCGAACCCGCCGGGGAACACCGACAGCGCGCGCAGCGCCGCCCGGCCCTCGGGCTCCAGCAGGTGCCAGCTCCACTCGACGACCGCCTGGAGCGTGCGGTGCCGCTCGGGCGCGTCCCGGGCGCCGCCGCGCAGCAGCGCGAACCGGTCCTGGAGCCGACGGGCGATGTCGGCGACGGACAGCACCCGCACCCGGGCCGCCGCCAGCTCCACGGCCAGCGGCAGCCCGTCCAGGTGCCGGCAGATCTCGGCCACCTGCGCCTCGGGCAGCTCCACACCGGGTCGCGCGGCCCGCGCCCGCTGCCGGAAGAGCTCGGCGGAGGTCTCCGGGGACAGCTCCGGCAGGGCGTAGACGGACTCCGAGGTCAGCCCCAGCGGAGCCCGGCTGGTGGCCAGTACCCGCAGCTCCTTCGACCGTGACACCAGCGCCTGTACGAGGGCGGACGCGGCGGCGACGACATGCTCGCAGTTGTCCAGCACCAGCAGCGCGGGACCCGTGCCCAGCGCCGCGACGACGGTGCTCACCGCGTCCTTGCCGCCCGCGGCCGGCCGGCTGTCCGGGCCGCCGACGGCCGAGGCCACCTCGTCGGCCACGTCGTCGCCCGCGGTGACACCGGCCAGCGTCACGAAGTGCACGACGGGCTGTTCGGCCGCCCGGCTCACCGCGTGCGAGAGCCGGGTCTTGCCCAGCCCGCCGGGGCCGACGACGGTGACCACCCGGGCCGCCCGCAGCAGCCCGGCCACGGCGGCCACATCGGCGTCCCGCCCCAGCAGCGGGTTCGGTTCGTGCGGCACGCCGTGCCGGGCCGCCGGTACCTCCGCGCGCAGCAACTCCTGGTGGACGGCGCGCAGTCCGGGCCCCGGATCCGCCCCCAGCTCGTCGCGCAGGCGGCGGCGGTAGGCGTCGTACCGGGTCAGCGCCTGCGCCCGGCCCGCGGTGGCCGCCTCGCAGCGCAGCAGCTCGGCGAGGACCTCCTCGTCGCGCGGCAGCTCCCGGGCCAGCTCGGCGAGCGGCGCGGCGGCCTCCGCCCGCCGTCCCACCCGGGCGAGCGCCAGCGCCCGCGCGCGCGTCAGCGCCCGGTGCACCCGCACCCGTGCCACGCGCAGCGCCACCACCGGATCGTGCAGGTGCTCGTCGGCGCCGGCGCCGACGTTCCCGTCCCACAGCGCCAGTCCCGCCTCCGCCTGCGCGAGGGCTCCGTCGTGGTCCCCGGCGCGTGCCCGCTCGGCGCTCGCCGCCTCGTGCAGCGTCAGCGCGACGGCGTCGACCTGCGTCCCGTCCAGCGCCAGCCGGTACCCGGTCGGCGTGCTCACGATCAGCTCGGCGCCCAGCTGCGACCGCAGCCGCGACACCAGGACCTGCACCGCCTTGCCCGGCCGCTCCGGCAACTCGTCCGGCCACAGCCCCTCCACCAGCCGTCCGGTGCTGCACCCGGCGCGCAGGTCCGCCGCGAGCAGCGCCAGCAGTCCGCGCAGCCGGGGTGCGGTGATCTCCCGGCCACGGCAGACGACGCGGGGCAACAGGATCAACTCGGTGGTCACCCGTGCAGATTAGTGCGGGCGCGGTCTCTGCCGCCGTCCCCGGCCGAAGGTACTTTCGAACGACGCGAAGGCGGCCTCCTGGCGCCACTGGACGGCGGCCCGCGCGCTGGTGTCCAGCAGTCGGCGGCATCCGGTCCCCGGCGGGAGTCCGGTGCCCGGGAGCCGCCCGGCGCAGGCTGCCACGGGCCGGTATCCGTCCCGGGCCGGGCTGCCCCGCCACAGACTCCGGCCCGGCAGGAAGGCGTACTGGAGGGAGGCCCGGGCCAGGTCCTTGAGGTCCGGGTACGTCAGGCCGTAGGCCGCGGCGGCGTACTGGTACTCACGGCTGATGTCGGTGCGGGAGACGCCGGGGTCGTCGGTGGCCAGGACCACCGGGACGCCGTAGGCCCGGTAGGTGTCGAAGGGGTGCTCGGCGCCGCGCACGCCGAGGATCTGGGCGTTGCTGGTGAACGGGACCTCGACGGCGGTGCCCCGGGCGGCCATCGCACGCGCCGTGCCCCGCCAGTCGGCCTCGTGGACGAGGTCGACGCCGTGCCCGACGCGATCGGCGCCCGCCACGCGCACGGCTGCCGCGATGTGGAACCGCAGGTCCGCGGGTTCGACCAGGCCCGACCACAACTCGCCCGCGTGCAGGGTGACATGGGCGTGCGGGTAGACCGTCCGCAGATACCTCACCATGCGCATCTGCAGGCCGTAGTCCGCCAGCGCGACCGTCCCGTCCTCGGGCTGGACGAGGTCGACGGCGACGAAACGGGGATCGCGCTCCGCCAGCCGCATGCCGAGTGCCAGCTGGCTGAAGACCCGCTCGGGGGGCTCGCCGCGGAAGGCCTGGTAGATCCGGCGTACGGTCAGCGCGCAGCCGGGGCGCGGGCGGGGGGTGCCGCAGCGGGCGGCGGTACGGAACTCCGCGTCGACGCCGTCCGTCTCGGTCCGCGCGTCGGCCACCAGCCGGTCGAGCCCGCCGTCCGCGACGAGCTTCGCGTGCAGGGCACGGAGGTCCGGGTCCCAGCCGACCTCGTCGCCCAGCCGGGCGGCGGCGTCGGAGGCCGGGTTGACCATCGTCTCCAGATACGACTGGTACTGCGCCGCGACCGAGTCGGCGACCTCGGCGAGCACCCTGCCCTGGTTCCGCGAGGCGACCAGGCCGTACTTGTCGAAGGTGGCGAAGAAGTGGTCATGACCGCTTCGGTCCGGCGGGAAGTCCTGCATCGACCAGGCACGCAGGATCGCGTCGTGAAAACCCCGGTCGGTACGGGCGTCCACGGCAGGGCGGGCGCCGGGACCGCACGGCGGTACGACAGCGGTCAGCGTCACCGTGTCGACGCACAGCCCGTCGTCGCCGGCCAGCTCGATCAGGTACTCGGTACGCACCGCACCGAAGAGATGGTTGTGCAGGTCACCCCCTTTGGGCAGCCGAAGAAAGAAGCGCCGCAGAAGGGTCGGGTCCCGCCGGACGGACCGCAGGTACGCGGCAGCGGGGGCTTCGGCGGGGGTGGGGGGCCGGGGGGTGGCGCGGGGAGTGGGGAGGGCCGAGGGGTGGGCCGGTGTCTGTGTCTGTGCCCGTGTCTGTGCCTGTGCCTGTGCCTGTGCCTGTGCCGTCGGGGCGAGGCCCAGGGAGAGCAGGAGGGACAGGGCGGCCAGGGCCGTGCGGCGGGGGGAGCGCGCGGTGGGCGCGGTGCGCGTACCGTCGTGGGTCGTCACGTGAGGATGGTCGTCGGACCGGTCCGGCCGCGACGCCCCAGCCACGCCCCACGCCCGCCGACGCCACCCGAGCGGGCGCACCCCCCCCGGCGCACGGGCCGGTGGTTGCCCACTACCGGCGGGAGCCGCACCCCGGGCAGAACGCCGCGCCGTCCGGTACGGCCGCGGAGCACGAGGCGCACCGTGCGGACTGGGCCAGTTGGTGGCCGCAGCCGGAGCAGAAGGCGGCGCCGTGGGTCTCGGTACGGCAGTGCGGGCAGACCAACTGCCGGGGCGTGTCGGGGTCGTACCCCTGCCCGGCCTGCTGTCCCGCGGCGTACGCCCGCTGTGCGGCCATGTCGTTGAGGCCGCGCTGCTGGGCCGCCATGGCCTCGGCCGCGGTGTCCGGCGCGCAGCGCAGGCACAGGCCCTGGGCCGCGTTCCAGCAACGGCCGCACACGTAGTCGGTGCAGCGTGCGCAGCGGTTGAAGTGCCCCTGTGCGTTGCCGATCGCCCGCTCGAAGGCCTGGTCGCGGGCGCGCCCGTAACCGGCCCCCGCGAGCCCGTCGGCGGCCGAGGTCAGACCGGTGCCGGTACGCCCCAGCAGCCCCCACGCGACGTCGACGCCCTTGCGCAGCCAGGTGGCCGCCCGCTCCCCGCCGTACGGCTCGAACGGCGAGCGCCAGGTGTCGTAGCACCGCGCGCACGAGAACTCGAACTGGAACCCCGCCCCGGTCCCGTTCCGCTCGCACAGATCCCGGTAGTTGTTGCTGAAGTAGATCTCGCCGCTCATGTGGTCCCCCCACAGATCAGTCCAACGGCACACATGCCGTACGACGCTGGGAAAACGGTACTGGTTCTGGCCATGGCCGATGACATCAGGCCATGTCGGTACTCGTGTCCGGCGTCGGTGCCGACGCTCAGCCCACCGTGGCCGCCGGGTCCGCCGTGGCGGGGGTGTCGCGCAGGCCCAGGCGCAGGTGCTCGACGTGGTAGAGGGCCTGCTCCAGGAGTTCGGCGACGTGGTTGTCGTACAGCGCGTAGATGACCGAGCGGCCCCGGCGCTCACCGGTGACCAGGCCGAGGTTGCGCAGCAGGCGCAGCTGGTGGGAGCAGGCGGACTGTTCCATGCCGACGGCGTCGGCCAGTTCCGTCGCCGCGCACGGACCCTCCTGGAGGCGGGCCAGGATGCGCAGGCGGGACGGGGTGGCCAGCGCCTGGAGCGTGGCGGCCACATCGCCGGCGCCGACGGCCTCCAGGCGCTCGCGTGCGGTGGCGGGGGTGGTGGTCCGTCCGTCAGCTCCATGGCCCATGGGTTTCATCCTACGGACCAGCAGACATGAACGCATGAATGAGTCTTCATGTGGTCCTGTACGGTGGAGGGAGCGGTCCCCGGCCTCCGGCGGCCCGCACCTCCGTCATGCCCCCCCATGAAGGACCCCCCTGATGACCTCCACCCTCGCCCCGCCGCCGGTCACGCCCGACCGGACCGCCGACGCGCGCGGAACCGCCGCACCCCGGCGCCGTACGCGGGTCCTCGCGCTGCCCGAGGCGCGCTGGGCGGCGCTGGCCCTGGTGCTGTTCCTGGTCGCGCTGCCCCTCCAGCTGACCGGCGCCCCGGCCTGGGCCTGGGGCCCGCTGTACGCGCTGACCTACGCGGCCGGCGGCTGGGAACCGGGCTGGGCCGGGCTCCAGGCCCTGCGGGAGAAGACCCTCGACGTCGACCTGCTGATGGTCGTCGCGGCGCTCGGAGCGGCGGCGATCGGGCAGGTCACGGACGGCGCGCTGCTGATCGTCATCTTCGCCACCTCCGGCGCCCTGGAGGCACTGGCCACCGCCCGCACCGCCGACTCGGTGCGCGGCCTGCTCGACCTGGCCCCGGCCCTGGCCACCCGGGTCGCGGCCGACGGCACCGAGGCCGCGGTGGCCGTCGCGGAACTGCGTGTCGGCGACACGGTCCTGGTCCGTCCCGGCGAGCGGGTCGGCGCCGACGGCAGGGTCCTGGACGGGGCGAGCGACGTCGACCAGGCGACCATCACCGGCGAACCGCTCCCGGTCGCCAAGGAGAAGGGCGACGAGGTCTTCGCGGGCACGCTCAACGGCACCGGCGCACTGCGCGTCCGGGTCGAGCGCGACGCCTCCGACTCGGTGATCGCCCGGATCGTGCGCATGGTGGAGGAGGCGTCGGAGACCAAGGCGCCCACCCAGCTGTTCATCGAGAAGGTCGAACAGCGTTACTCGCTCGGCATGGTCGCCGCGACCCTCGCCGTCTTCCTGGTCCCGCTCGCGTTCGGCGCCGCGCTGACCGGTTCGCTGCTGCGGGCCATGACCTTCATGATCGTCGCCTCGCCGTGCGCGGTCGTCCTCGCCACCATGCCGCCGCTGCTGTCCGCGATCGCCAACGCCGGCCGGCACGGGGTGCTGGTCAAGTCCGCGGTGGTCATGGAGCGGCTCGGCGAGGTCGACGCGGTCGCGCTGGACAAGACCGGCACGCTGACCGAGGGCACCCCGCGCGTCACTGACGTCCGGCCGCTGCCGGGCTCCGGCCTGGACGAGGCCGCGCTGCTCACCCTGGCCGCCGCGGCCGAGCACCCCAGCGAACACCCGCTGGCCCGCGCCGTCGTGGACGCGGCACGGGAGCGGGGCCTCGCCCTGCCGACGGCCGAGCACTTCGGCTCCGCCCCGGGGGTCGGCGTGTGGGCCACCGTGGACGGGCGCAGGATCGGGGTCGGGTCGCCGACGCGACTGCTCGCCGGGGCGGGTGTGGAGGACGGCGACGGCTCCACCACCGGGGCCACGGAGGCCACCCCGGCCACGGGGGCCCCTGGGGTTACCGGGGCCCCTGGGGTTACCGGGGCCGCCGGGGTCGGGGTTCCCGGAGTCGCAGCTGCCGGGGTCACCCCGGCCGCCGAGTCCGCGGGGGCTGCCGGGGGCACCGAGACTGCCAGGGTCACCCGGGCCGCCGGGGTCACCGGGGTCACCCGGGCCGCCGGGGTCACCGGGGTCACCCATGCCACCCCGGTGACCGAGGCCGCCGAGGCCACCGAGGCCACCGAGGCCGCGGGGGCTGCCAGGGTCCCCGAGGCTGCCGGAGTCACCTGGGCTGCCGGGGTCCCCGAGGCTGCCGGAGTCACCTGGGCTGCCGGGGTCGCCAGCGTCGCAGGGGCCGCCAGGGTCACCAGGACCGCCGGGGTCGCCAGCGTCGCAGGGGCTGCCGGGGTCGCCAGCGTCGCAGGGGCCGCCAGGGTCACCAGGACCGCCGAGGTCGCCAGCGTCGCAGGGGCTGCCGGGGTCGCCAGCGTCGCAGGGGCTGCCGGGGTCGCCAGCGTCGCAGGGGCTGCCGGAGTCACCGGGGCCGCTGAGGACGCCGTAGTCGCCGGGGGCGCCGCGGCCGTCGAAGTCGCCGGCGGGCTTGAGGACGGCGGCCGTACCGCCGTTCTCGTCACCCTGGACGGGGCGCCGGTCGGTGTGCTCGGCGTCGCCGACCGGCTGCGTCCGGACGCCGCGGCCACCGTCGCCTCCCTCGCCTCGCTCACCGGGGCGGCCCCGCTCCTGGTGACCGGCGACAACCCGCGGGCCGCCGCCCGGCTGGCCGCCGAGGTCGGCATCGAGGACGTGCGTGCCGGACTGCTGCCCGAGCACAAGGTGCACGCGGTCCGGGAGCTGGCGGCAGCCGGACGCAAGGTCATGGTCGTGGGCGACGGCGTCAACGACGCGCCCGCGCTCGCCGCCGCCCACAGCGGCATCGCGATGGGCCGGGCGGGCTCGGACCTGGCGCTGGAGACCGCCGACGCGGTGATCGTCCGGGACGAACTCGCCACCGTCCCGGCCGTGGTCGGACTGTCCCGGCGGGCTCGTCGGCTCGTCGTGCAGAACCTGGTGATCGCGGGGGTGTTCATCGCCGCCCTGGTGGTCTGGGACCTGGCGGGAACACTGCCCCTGCCGCTCGGCGTCGCGGGTCACGAGGGCTCCACCGTGATCGTCGGCCTCAACGGGCTGCGCCTGCTGCGCGAGGCCGCCTGGAAGCGGGCGGCCCGGTGAGCCGCCGCGGGACGCCCGCCGCCCGGTCGGTGCCCGCGTCGGCGCCCCGGTGCACGGTCACCGTGTGCCGAGGCTGCTGCTGCGGCACCGCCAAGGTGCCCGGCGTGGACCACGCCGCCCAACTGGCCGCGTTGCGCGCCGGGTTGGCGGGCACCGCCCAGGTCCGGGTGGTCGACTGCCTGGACGCCTGCGAACAGGCCGACGTCATCGTCGTCCAGCCGTCACCGGCAGGGCGCGCGGCGGGCGGGCGGCCGGTGTGGCTCGGCCTGGTCAACGACCCCGGGGCGACCGCCGACATCGTGTCCTGGGTCCGGGCCGGGGGCCCGGGTCTGAGCGACCCGCCGGAGATCCTCGACCTGTACGGGTTCAGCCCGTCACGCCGGATCCGCCGAGGCGTCGAGGGCTGAACCGGCAGCGGCCCCGGTGCCGGTGTCGTGCTCCGCTACAGGGGCGTGGCCGCGTACAGGAGGAGCAGCAGGGTCAGTGCCGAGTTGGCGGAGAACATGGCCGACAGCAGGGCCCCGGCCGCGGCCGTCCACACGGCCAGGCCCGCGGTGGTGAAGAGGGACGGCCAGCTGCGCACGGCGGGTGCCGGGGCGAGCAGGGCGGCGACCCGGCGCGGGAGCGGGCCCGGCGCGGCCAGGCCGGCCAGCGTGGGGGCGGGCGTGCCCCGCGAGACGAGTGCCGCCGTCCCGATCGCGCGGGCGACGGTCCTGCGGCTGCGCACGGTCCCCGCGGCCTCCTCGTCGGCCCAGCGCTCGGCCGTGTAGGCCACCGCGGTCCGCAGCGGAAGCAGGAACGGGTTGGCACAGGCGGCCAGCCGGACGAGCAGCAGGTGCCGGTGGTGACGGGCCGCGAGGTGCGCGCGTTCGTGGGCGAACAGGGCCCGGCGCTCCCGGGAGGCGAGGTGGGCGAGCATCGCCGTGGACACCACGATGCGGTCACGGGGGCCGCCCGGCAGCGCGTAGGCGTAGGGCCGGGCGTCCGGCAGCACCGCGACCTCGGTGGCCGGTAAGCCGTTCAGCGCCGCGTGGGCCCTTCCCCGTACCCGGTGGTGCCGCAGCAGCGCCCGGGCGCCGGCGGCGAGGACCGCGAGCAGGGCCGGGATGGCCGCCTTCCCCACGATCTCGTGGCGCGGCACGCTGTCGCCCACCTCGGGGTCCGACCAGCCGTCGGGCAGTGGATTGCCGGGGAGTTGCGCGGTGCCGACCACCATCAGCAGCGCCAGGCACACCGTGCTGCACAGGGCCGTCACGGCGGCCACCCAGGTGAGGAGGGTGGTGGCGGAGCGCGGGTGCAGGCGCTGTTCGGCCAGCCGCGCGACCGGCCACGCGGTCAGGGGCAGGACGAGCGGCAGGAAGACGAAGATGCCCACGGGCGCGCTCAGTCCTCGCCGTCCGCGTGCCGCAGCAGGTCCCGCAGCAGCTGCTCGTCGTCCTCCGGCAGCGTGGTGATGAAGCTCGCCAGCACCGCCCGCCGGTCCTGCTCGCCGTCCAGGACCCTGCGCATCTTCAGCGCGGCGAGCCCGGCCTCGTCGGCGGCGGCCATCCACACGAACGACCGGCCCTCGCGCCTGCGGGTGACGGCCTTCTTCGTCAGCAGCCGGGCCAGCACCGTCATCACGGTGGTGTAGGCGAGGTCGGACGTCAGACGCTCCTGCACCCAGCTCGCCGGAACCGGCCCCTCGGCCCGGTGCAGCGCCGCGAGCACCTGGGCCTCCAGCGCGCCCTGCGGCCTGCGCCGACCGCGCGGATCATCCGGCTCCGCCACCTGAAGTCTCCCTCTCCCGCCCGGCCTCTCGTGCCCAGCTCCGCGTGCTCTCGTGCTCTCGTGCCGGGGAGCGTCACATCGTACAAAGCGGTGAACGGGGCGCCTCACACGGTTCTTAGTCCGTCTCCGGTAGAAGGGTGCGGGACCAGGTGGGAGGAGGGTCAGGAATGTCCGGTCCCCGGGCGTCGACACGCAGGCGATGGATCGTCGTGGCGGTCCTCGCCCTCGCCGTGTACATCATCGTCCGGGCCGCCCACACCCCGCAGGGCGACTCGACGCCCCCGGCCGGCCACGCCACGCCCGGCGCGTCCCCGTCCGCTGCGGCGACCGCCTCCTCCTCCGCCACCTCTTCTCCCGCCTCTTCCCCCTCCCCGTACGACCCCGCCGACTACGCCCCCCAGGTGCGCAGCCGGGCCCGGCAGGCCGCCGTCAGCGGCCAACTGGTCATGGCGATCCTCTACAACGAGGCGTACAAACCGCACGACCCGGCGTTCGAACGGGCCTGGCAGAAGCTCAAGCCGGACGCGGCCTTCGGCATCGCCGACATGCACCGCGCCACCTTCGACGAGGTCAAGCAGGGCCGCGACTTCGCGGACCGGAGCTGGGAGCGGCTGCCCGACGACCGGGACCTCGCGATCGAGGCCGAGGCCTGGTACCTGCACGACCTGGCCGCCCGGCTGCCCGCCACCTGGGCCGCCCCGTACACCAGGAACGACCTGCTGGCCCTCGGCTACAACACCGGCCCGGCCAACATGCTCGCGTTCGCCCGCGGCGCCACCCCGGGCGGCCAGGCCCGGTCCTACCTCGACGAACTGCACGCGAACTGGGCCAAGGCCGGGCGGGCCGTCAACTCCGACTGACCGGCCACCCCTGACCCGCCACCCGCTATGGTTGCAAGGTTGCGCAATGATGTAACTCGGCGTGATCCGGTCCTGATGTCGGGGGAGGAAGGACGTGCATGCCGCACAGAGACATTCGGCGCGAGCGTGAGGCGAACCTGCGGCTGGGGGCCGCCCTGGCCGAAGTCGAAGGCCTGTACTCGGCGTTGCTGAGGGCGGGCTCCGCGGGCCGTCGCCGACGCCTGCGGGCGGAACTGGCCCGGGCGGCCGACAGGCTCGCGAAGGTGGCCGCCGCTCCGCCGGGGCCGCCGTCCGCGGCGTCCGGGGTGCGGCGCTCGCGGTGGGGCCGCAGGCGGGTTCTGGCCGAGCGCGGCGCCGCGTGGATCACCGCCCGCTACGGCCGCCCCGGCCCCGGGTCCTGAGCGTCCCGCTCCTCCGGCTCGCTCAAGTTCTCCTGGAGAGTGATCACCGAACAGGCCTGCCGTCCGGCCGAGTCGACCGACGGCGGGCGGGCGCGACAAGGAGCCGGGGCAGCGCGATGCCGGAGCAGTACCACCGGACGAACGCCGTCGAGTTCCGGTCCTGCGGTCCGCCAGGCGCTGGACGACCTCGAAGGCGACCTCGCCCGGTCGTCCCGCGCATACTCGTCCTGCGCACCCTCCTGCGCGCGGTCCGACACGGGCACCCGGAACAGGTCGCCTGAGGCGGGGCGCGCCGCACCGGACATCCCCTCAGGAAGTCGGTTGTCCGTGTCGTCCGGTTCCGGTATTCCGGTGATTTACCGAAGCATTCGAAGCACGTGAAGTGACCTGCGGCACGGCAGCCGGAAATGCGCCCCCGCGCAGGCGGTTCCGGCGATTTCCACCCGGACGAGCGGGGTACGTCCTGGGTGCTTTGCGCACGGCGCGCGGGAGCCGCGGGCTTCGGAAATCTGGAGGGACGTCATGACGCCTGAGATGGAGAACGCCTTCGCGGCGATCAGGAGTGAGTACGGTCCGGACTCGATCGCCCGGGTCGAGGAGATGATGGCGGCCGGGAAGCAGCTGCGGCACCCCTTACAGGGCGGCGCCAAATGGATCCTGCCCGGCATTTCCCAGCAACCCTGGCACGACCCGTACGGTCACCCGGAGCTGGCGCCGGTGGTGCACGCCTTCGAGGCCCATCACGCGGCTGTGAAAAAGGAGTTGGAGGACGCCTGGGCCGATCGCAGGACGGCGTTCTCCGACTACGAGCACTACCTCACGCGCCAGTCGGACTGGCAGGCCCTCTACCTCTTCCGCAAGGGTGCCCTGGTGGGCGAGTCGGCGGAATCGGTCCCGACCGCCTTCGACGTGCTGAAGCGGGAGGCGGTGGACACCGGGAAGCTGTGCCCGCTGCTGGAGTGCCACTTCTCGACCCTGCTGCCGGGCGCGTCCATCGCCCCGCACTGCGACCTGTGGAACTTCAGCATCAACCTGCATCTCGCCGTCGACATCCCCGAAGGGTGCGGGATCACCGTCGCGGGCGAGACACGGACGTGGCAGGAGGGCAAGTGCCTGCTGTTCGACTACTCCTTCGAGCACGAGGCGTGGAACCGCGGCACCCGTCCCCGCACCTGCCTGCTGGTAGACCTCTGGCACCCGGAGACCACGGTTCCGGAACGGCAGGCGCTCGTCGCGCTGATCACCGCCATCCGGACGCTCATGGGAGAAGGGTGAGGGAGCGCCGTCCGTGCGGCTACCACCGGGCCGGGACCGTCTCCGCCTCGACCGTTATCCGTCCGGAGGTCCGGAACCACAGGTCGACGCTGATCGTGTCGCCCACGTTCAGCAGGGGCGGGTCGAGGACCATCACGTCGATGGTGAACGGCGTCATGCGTACCTCGCTGCGTGCGGGGACGACGAGGGACTGGACCGGCTCCATGCGGCCGGTGCCGTCCTTCGAGACGTTCCGGCCGAGCATGGCCACCCGCAGGGACGGGGAGGAGACGGACTCCAGGGTGTCCGCCGCCGCCCCGGTGTTCGTGATGTCGAAGAAGGCCGCGGTAGTCGCGGCGTTGAGCGGCGCGAAGATGCGGCCGTTGCCGACACTGATCCTCGCGGGCGGATCGCCGGCCGCCCCCGTGGTGGTGTAGGCGGTCAGGAGCAGCAGCGCCGCCGCGCACGCGACGAGCGGGACCAGCGCCGCGCGCAGGGCGCCCGTGACGCCGTGGCGCCAGGGGGACGCCGGACTGTCCGGTACCGGGCTCATCGGGCGGCCTCCAGGGCGGGAGTCGGGCGGGTGCCGGAACGCCGGGTGGTGGGTGCGTAGGCCCGTAGCCGCAGGCTGTTGAGCACCACGAGGACGGAGCTGCACGACATCGCCAGGGCGGCGAACATCGGGTTGAGCCAGCCGGTGGCCGCCAGCGGCACGGTGACCACGTTGTAGCCGAAGGCCCAGACGAGGTTGGCACGGATGGTGGTCAGCGTCCGGCGCGTCAGGCGCACGGCCGCCACCACCGCCCGCATGTCCTCGCGCACGAGCGTGATGTCGGCGGCGCCGATCGCCGCGTCGGTGCCGTCGCCCATGGCGATCCCGAGGTCGGCGCGGGCCAGGGCGGCCGCGTCGTTCACCCCGTCGCCGATGACGGCCACCCGGCAGCCGTCCGCCTGGAGGCCGGCCACGATGTCGGCCTTGCCCTCCGGGGTGACGGCGGCGTGCACCTCGTCGATGCCGACCTGCTGGGCCACGGCTCGCGCGGCGACGGGGCTGTCGCCGGTCACGAGGATCGGCTCGATGCCCAGCTCGCGCAGGTGACGTACGGCCGCGTAGGCGGCGGGGCGGAGCGTGTCGCCGACGGCGAGGACGGCGGCCGGACGGTCGTCGATCTCGACGACCACCGCGGTGCGCGCGGCGGCCTCCGCCCGGTCGAGGGCCTCCTCCAGCGCCTTCGGCAGCGTGGCGCGGCTCCCGGGACGCCCGACGGCCACGCGGTGTCCGCCGACGTCGCCGCGTACGCCCGACCCCGGCACGGCACAGAAGCCGGTCACCGGTGGCAGCTTCCCGTCCTCGGCCGCCTGACGTGCGGCGGTGGTGACCGCCCGGCCGATGGGGTGCTCCGAGCCGTACTCGACCGCCCCGGCCAGCCGCAGCACCTCGTCGGCCGACGCCCCCTCGACCACGGTCGTCTCGGCCAGCGTCATGTGTCCGGTGGTCAGGGTGCCGGTCTTGTCGAACACGATGGTGTCGATGCCGTGCAGCCGTTCCAGGGCCTCGGGGCCCCGGATGAGCACGCCGAGCTGGGCACCGCGCCCGGTCGCCGCCAGGAAGGCCGTCGGGATGGCCAGGCCGAGCGCGCACGGGCAGGCGACGACGAGGACGGCGACCGCCGCCGTCACGGCCGCCGCGCCGTCCGCGCCGGCGCCGAGCCAGAAGCCGAGGACGGTGCACGCCACGGTGACGATGGCCGGTACGAAGACGCCCGCCACGGCGTCGGCGAGCCGCTGCATACGGGCCTTGCCCGCCTGGGCGTCGGTCACCAGCCGGGTGATCCGGGCGAGCTGGGTGTCCGCGCCGACCGCCGTGGCGCGTACGACCAGCAGTCCGCCGGCGTTGACCGCGGCGCCCACCACCGCGGAGCCGGGACCCACCTCGGCCGGGGTGCTCTCGCCGGTCACCAGGGCCAGGTCCAGGGCGGAGTTGCCCTCGGTCACGACCCCGTCCGTGGCGACCTTCTCGCCCGGCCGCACCACGAACTCCTGCCCGACCCGCAGCTCGGCGACGGGGATCCGGCGACTGCGTTCCGCCGCGGTCAGCTCGACGTCCTTGGCGCCGAGTTCGGCGAGGGCGCGCAGGGCCGATCCGGTGCCGCGCTTGGCGCGATCCTCCAGGTAGCGGCCCGCCAGCACGAAGAGCGGCACGCTCACCGCGGCTTCCAGGTACAGATGCGCGCTGCCCGAACCGGCCCCGGGCAGCACGCTGAACGGCATGCGCATACCGGGCTGTCCGGCGCCCCCGAGGAACAGGGCGTACGTCGACCAGGCGAAGGAGGCCAGGACGCCGAGGGAGACCAGGGTGTCCATGGTCGCCGTCGCGTGCCGCAGCCCCTTCAGGGCCCGCTGGTGGAAGGGGCCGGCACTCCATCCGACCACCGGCGCGGCGAGGTTGAAGCACAGCCACTGCCAGTTGGTGAACTGCAGGGCCGGAACCATCGACAGCACCAGGACGGGCAGCGAGAGCGCCGCGGTGATCAGCAGGCGCTGCACGTCGTCCGGGCCCGTGGCGCCCGGCGAACTGGATCCCGGGTCCGCCCCGTCCGCCTTCTCCGCTGCTGGCAGCTGGGCGGTGTAACCGGCGCCCTCCACCACGGAGATCAGCTCCTGCGGGGACACCGTGCCGGGATGGGTGACCCGGGCCCGGCCGGTGGCCAGGTTGACCGCGGCCGACACGCCCGTCAGGCGGCCCAGCTTCTTCTCCACCCGGCCCACGCAGGCGGCACAGGTCATCCCGCCGACCAGCAGATCGGTGGTCGTCACCGTCCCGTCCGACGTCGCACGGCGGTCGGTGTCCGTCATCGGCTCACCACCGCCCCGGCCCCGACCGCACCCAGGCCGTGCATGTCGGACATCCCCGGCTCCCGGTCCTGCTCGGCCGGCGCCGTCCGGTGCATGCCCGGGGCCACCGGGCCCGCCACACGGCCGACGCCGTACGACAACGACGTCAGCGCGACGAGCAGGAAGAGGAATCCGAGCAGTGCCGGGGGGAGGGGCAGACCGCGTTTCGAACTTTCCATGGGGCCATACGGTAGGGGGGTATGGATCCGGATGACCGCCCCCGCGAGTGTGACAAAAAACCTCGATGTCGACGGGAACTGAAAAGGCCTGTCGTACGACTCCTTTTCAAGAGGCCGTTTCTCGGTTTTCGAAATATCGCACCAGGTGTCGACCGGCACGATACCGAAATCGGCCATCCGTGACGCCCGGCGGATCGGCTGGAAAGGCCGGAACCGGAGGGCGCGCCCGGCCGACCCCTCGATGGGGGGCGGTGATTTCTCATCCGTTCCGGTAGCGCTCCGCCGACCTTCGTGAGCTGGGCGGCCCGGTATTCACCTGTACTTTCTCTTTCGTCGCGCGACGAACCCACGATTCGCAAGTTCATCTTTCAAAGAACAGGAGAGCGATTCCGGCAACCGGTTCGCAAGCCAGTCCGAAACCGGGGGGAGAGAGCTTGTCGAGGCGGGCGGAAGTGAGCCACGATCCCGGGGTGAGCCGCCGTCCTGAATCATGGGACGGATTCTTAGGGGGAACGGTCGCGCAATGCCTGCTGTGAAATCACCGTCCATACCGTCACGCCGGCGCCTCGGACTGCCGCTGCTGGTCCTGGCCACCGCGCAACTGGTCATCTCGCTCGACTACAACATCGTCTACGTCGCCCTTCCCAGCATCGGCCGCGGGCTCGGCTTCTCCGGACAGGACCTCCAGTGGGTCGTCAGCGCCTACGTCGTGACCACCGGGGGGTTCCTGCTGCTCGGCGGACGGGCGACCGACCTGCTGGGCCGGCGGCGGGTCTTCGTCGTGGCCGCCCTGCTGTACGCGGTCTCCTCGCTGGTCGGCGGCCTTGCGGAGTCGGCGGGCGTGCTGGTCGCGGTCCGCGCCGTCCAGGGCATCGGCGGGTCGCTGCTGTTCCCGGCCGCCCTGTCGCTGATCAACACCCTGTACGACGAGGGGCCGAGCCGTAACCGGGCGCTCGCGGCCTGGGGTGCCGCCGGCGCCGGCGGGCTGTGCTTCGGCTCCCTGCTGGGCGGTGTGCTCGTGGACGCCTTCGGCTGGCCCGCGGTCTTCCTGGTCAACGTCCCGCTGGCCGGTGCCGTCGCCCTGGCGGGATCCCTCCTCTTCCCCGCGGACGGTCCGCCGCCCGGACAGCGGGACTTCGACCTCCCGGGCGCGCTGACCGCCACCGTGGGCATCACCCTGCTCGTGTTCGTCCTCATCCACGCGCCGGAAGCCGGCTGGGGGAGCCGTACCGTCCTGAGCTGCGCGGCCCTCTCGGCGGTCTCGCTCGCCCTGTTCGCCGTCATCGAGACCCGGGTCGGCGCCCCGCTGACGCCCGGTCACCTGTTCGGCCACCGCGGCCTGCTCGGCGCCATGGCGTTGACCGCACTGTTCAGCGCCACCTTCAGCTCGCTCCCCTACTTCCTGACCCTCTACTTCCAGACCGTGCACGGCTACAGCGCGATGGCCACCGGAGCCGCCTTCCTGGTGCCGGCCCTGGTGGTGGCCGTGGGGACGAAGGCGGGCGAGCGGGCCGTGTCCGCGCTGGGCCTGCGCACCGCGCTGCTGTGCGGCATGGCGCTGGGAGCCGTCGGCGCCCTGCTGCTGGCGCTCGCGCTCGGCGACCACGGTTCCTATGCGCGCCTGCTGCCCGGCATCGTCCTGCTGAGCCTGGGCCAGGGCGCGACCTGGACCGGCATGTGGATCGCGGCCGCCACCGGTGTCCCGGCCGAGAACCAGGGCGTCGCGTCGGGGCTCGCCTCGACCACGCTCCAGGTGGGCGGCGCCGTGGGACTGGCCGTCCTGGTCGCCGTCGCCGGCACCGGAACCCACGCTCCGACCACGGGCGGACTGCTCGACGGGGTCAGGCAGGCCGTGTACGTCATCACGGCCGGAATCGGCCTCGGCGCCGTAGCCCTGCTGCCCTTTCGGGGGCGTCCGGCGCACTGACCGCCGCGTCCCCTCCCCAGGGCCTTCGGCCCTCGCCTCCCGGCCATTCCCCCTAGGAGCCCCTGTGTCCACTCTCACTGACCGACCGGTCAGTTTCCCGACACGCCCGCGTGCCGACCGTGCCGCGGTGCTGTGCGGCCTCGCGGGCTGGCTGCCCCCGCGGGTCGTGACCAACGAAGAACTCTCCCAACGGCTGGACACCACCGACGCCTGGATCCGGACCCGCACCGGAATCGGCCGCCGCCACATCGCGGACCCCGGACAGGCCACCTCGGACCTGGCGGTGGAAGCCGGCCGCCGGGCGCTGGCCGCCGCGCACAGGGACCACGTGGACGCCGTGATCGTCACCACGACGACCCCGGACCGCTCGTGCCCCGCCACCGCCCCGCTGGTGGCGAGCAGACTCGGCCTGACCGGAGCGGCGGCCTTCGACGTCGGCGCCGTGTGCACCGGGTTCGTCTACGGCCTGGCCTCGGCGGCGGGCCTGATCACGGCCCGGGTGGCCGACAGCGTCCTGCTGATCGGCGCGGACACGTACTCCACCATCGTCGACCCGCAGGACCGCACCAACGCGATCATCTTCGGCGACGGGGCCGGAGCCGTCGTCCTGCGCGCCGGTGACCCCGACGAAGCCGGCGCCGTCGGCCACTTCGACCTCGGCAGCGACGGCACCGGCGAAGAGCTGATCACCGTGGCGGCCGGCGGCTCCCGGCAGCGCTCCACGCCCGGACCGGTCGATCCACGGGACCGGTACTTCGCCATGCGCGGCAAGGAGGTCTACCGGCACGCGGTCACCCGCATGGCGGCCTCCGCCCGTGCCACCCTCGCCCTGGCCGACTGCAAGGTCGACGAAGTCGACCACCTCGTCCCCCACCAGGCCAACCTGCGGATCCTGCGCACGGTGGCGGACGACCTCGGACTGCCCGCGGAACGACTGGTCGTCAACGTCGACTCCGTGGGCAACACCGGTGCCGCGTCCATCCCGCTCGCTCTGGCGGACGCGGACACCCAGCACATCCTTCAGCCGGGCGAACGCCTGCTCCTCACCGCGTTCGGCGGTGGCCTCACCTGGGGGTCCTGCCTCCTGACCTGGCCCGCCCCGCCCCGGACCAGCCACCCGCACGACTCAGGAGGAACGCAGGCCGTATGAGCACCACCTACGACCGACTGGTCGAGATCGTCACGCAACTCCACGACGCGCCCCGGGACCGGATCAGCCCCGACGTCACCTTCGCCCAACTCGACGTCGACTCGCTGACCCTGGTCGAGATCAGCCTGCGCATCGAGCGCGACCTGGGCGTGCACATCGACGACAAAGAACTCCAGGAAGACCTCAGCCTGGCCGCCACCACCAAGCTCATCGAATCGAAGCTCGACCGGTAACCCAGCCCTTAACACCCCACGGAGAGCAGGGACATGGAGATCACCGAACGCAACGGGCAGGACATCGGCGCGACCGTCGCGGGGTTCGACCACGCGGCCGCCTCCCAGCAGGACATCGACGCCGTCAAGGCGGCGGTCTACACCAAGAAGATCGTCGTGCTGAAGAACCAGGACCTGACGCCCCGCCAGTTCCTCGAACTCGGCCGGCGGTTCGGCCGGCCCGAGACGTACTACGAGCCCATGTACAAGCACCCCGAGGTCGAGGAGATATTCGTCTCCTCCAACGTGCCCGAGGACGGCAAGCAGATCGGCGTCCCGAAGACCGGGAAGTTCTGGCACGCCGACTACCAGTTCATGCCCGACCCCTTCGGCCTGACCTTCATCTACCCCCAGGTCATCCCCGAGAAGAACCGCGGCACGTACTTCATCGACATGGGCAAGGCCTACGAGGCGCTTCCCGAGGACCTCAAGAAGGAACTGGCGGGTACCTTCGCCGAACACTCCGTGCGGAAGTACTTCAAGATCCGTCCCACGGACGTCTACCGGCCCCTCTCCGAGATCATCGAAGAGGTCGACACCAAGACCCCGCCGGCGGTGAAGCCGACCACGTTCACCCACCCGATGACCGGCGAGACGATCCTGTACATCAGCGAGGGCTTCACCCTCGGCCTCCAGGACGAGCACGGCAAGCCGCTGGAGAGCGACCTGCTGCACCGGCTGTTCGAGGCCACGGGCCAGCTCGACGACACCTTCGCCCACCGCAACATCCACCTGCAGACCTTCGAGAAGGGCGACCTGCTGGTCTGGGACAACCGCAGCCTGATCCACCGCGCCCGGCACACCACCACCCCGGAGCCGACCGTCTCCTTCCGGGTGACCGTCCACGACGAGCGCAAGCTCTACGACGAGGCCGTGTGACCACCGTGGAAACACCCCTGCAGCAGCACCCGCCACGGGACTACGACACCGACGGCGAACTCCTGCCCCAGGTGCTGCGGCCGTACAAACCCCACTGCAAGTACCTGAAGTCCGCGACGGTGAGCACCCGGACGGGCCGCGTGGCCGCCCGCTGCGAGCTGGCCATCCCGGAGTCCTGCTACATCGACGACACCGGCCACCTCAACGCCGTCGAAGTCAACATCAGCTACAACCAGATGATGTACTACGCCGTCGCCAAGACGGTGAAGGAACGGCTGCTGGACGAGTTCGCGGGCTGGACCATGGACGACTACTGGCGCCACCAGCTGCCCGACATCCTCATCGCCCGGTTCAGCGGCACCTTCCGGCGTCCCATCAACGCCCGTGCCTTCTCCGGGGAGATCGAGTTCCTCTCCGTGGAGCGGCGGGCGCCGGGCGGGCAGCCGCTGCTCGTCGCCGACACCGTCTACCGCTACTGGGACGACGCGGGCGGCCGGTGCGACGGCGCCGTGAAGCTCGCCTTCGTCAACGCACCCTGAGCAGCGCCTGATCCACGGCATGCCGCCGCATCCCGCGGCGGCATGCCCGGCAGTCCGCGAGCAGACCGAGAGGCAGGCCCCGCACATGGCCGAACCGTCCGCGCCCGGGACACCGGGCGAACGGCTCCACCACCCGCAGTTGACCACCCTCGTGGAGACCGCGCGCTTCCACGCCGCGCACCGACCCGACGTCACCGCCGTGGTCTGCGAGGACCGCGCTCTCACCTACGCCCAACTGCACCGGGAGAGCAACCGCGTCGCGCACGCGCTGCGCGCCGCCGGTGCGACCCCCGGCGCCCGCGTCGCCTACCTGGGCAAGGAGTCCGAGGACTACTACACGATCCTCTTCGCCTGCGCCAAGAGCGGGACCGTCCTGGTGCCCATCAACTGGCGGCTGACCGCACCCGAGGTCAGCCACATCCTGCGGGACTCCGGCAGCGCCGTGCTCTTCCTGGAGGAAGGGTTCGCCCCGGTCCTGGACCGGCTGCCGGACGGGCCGCCGAAGACGGTGGTCAGGCTCGGCACCGCCGACGGGTTCGGCGCCTGGAAGGCCGCCGGTCCCGACACCGACCCGGCGGTCCCGGCCACTCCCGACACCCCCGTCGCCCAGCTGTACACCAGCGGTACCACCGGCCTGCCCAAGGGCGTGGTCCTGGCGCACCGGAGTTTCTTCGCCATCCGCGACGCCCTGGCGAGCGAGGACCTGGACTGGATCGACTGGCGCGACGGTGACATCGCGCTGGTCGGCATCCCGGGCTTCCACGTCGGCGGCCTGTGGTGGGCCACCCAGAACTTCAACGCCGGCGCGACCGTGGCGGTCCTGCGCGCCTTCGCACCCCGGGACGCCATCGACCTCATCCGCGGCAAGGGTGTCACCACGGCCTGCGTGGTCCCGGCGATGCTGCGCATGATGCTGGCCGAACCCGGCGTCACCCCGGCCGACTTCACCACCCTCCGCAAGATCGTCTACGGCGGCTCGCCCATCTCCGAGGCCCTGCTCGAAGCCAGCCTCGCCCTGTTCGGCAGCGAGTTCGCCCAGATCTACGGCCTCACCGAGACCGGCAACACCGCCGTCTGCCTGCCACCGGCGGACCACGTGCCCGGCCATCCCCGGATGAAGGCCGCCGGGCACCCCTACCCGGGAGTGGGCTGCAAGGTCGTCGACGGCGACGGCAAGGAACTGCCGCCGGGCACCGTGGGCGAGATCTGCCTGGCCACCCCCGCCCGCATGGTCGAGTACTGGGGACTCCCCGACAGGACCGCCGAAACCCTCGTCGACGGCTGGATCCACACCGGCGACGCCGGATACGTCGACGACGACGGCTACGTCTTCATCCAGGACCGCATCAAGGACGCCATCCTCGTCGCGGGCGAGAACGTCTACCCCGCCGAGATCGAGAACGCCCTGGAACGCCATCCCGGGGTGGCCGAGGCCGTGATCGTGGGCGCCCCCGACGAGCGCTGGGGCGAGCGCGTCCACGCCTTCGTGGTCCCCGCCGCCGGCCGGCAGCCCACGCCACGGGAACTGCACCGGTTCCTCGTCGACCGCCTGGCCTCCTTCAAGCTCCCCGCCCGTTACGAGTTCATCGAGCACGTGCCGCGCAACCCCAGCGGGAAGATCCTCCGCCGCGAGCTGCGCGAACGCTTCTGGACCGGCACCGACCGCAAGGTCAACTGACTCGCATCCCGTGCGGCTACCAAGAGAGAACACCATGCCTGAGCCCCTGACGCTGCAAGCCTTCCGCGCGGACCTGGCGGAGTACCTGCACCAGGAACCGGACGACGTGGACCTGGACGAGAACCCCCTGGACGCGGGTCTGGACTCGCTCCGCATCACCACCCTGGCCGAACAGTGGCGAAGCACCGGAGTGGACGTGAGTTTCCTGGACCTCGCGGAGCGCACCTCCTTCGCCCAGTGGTGGCAGCTGCTGTCCGAACGCCAGGCGGGAGCACCCCATGCCGACGCCTGAGCGGCACGCCCTGCTCGCCGCCCAGGAAGGGATCTGGACCGGCCAGCGACTCGACCCGGACAGCCCCGCCTACAACACGGCCGAGTACGTGCACATCCACGGTGCGGTGGAGCCGACGGTCTTCGAGAAGGCGCTGCGCCACACGGTCGGCGAGGTCGAAGCCCTCAACGTCCGCTTCACCACCGACGAGACCGGCCGGCCCTGGCAGGTGAGCGTCCCCGGCATCGAGTGGGCCCCGCACCTCGCCGACCTCACCACGGCGGCCGACCCGCACCGCGCCGCCCTGGACTGGATGGCCCAGGACCTGGACCGCCCCGTCGACCTGGAGCGCGGCCCGGTCTTCGGCCATGCCCTCCTGCGGATCGCCCCCGACGCCTACCTCTGGTACCACCGCGTCCACCACATCGCCCTCGACGGCTTCGGCCTGTCCCTGGTCGCCCGTCGGGTCGCGCAGGTCTACACGGCCCTGGTCGAGGACGCCCCGCTCGGCGAGAGCGGCTTCGGAGCCCTGGCAACGGTGCGGGAGGAAGAGGACGCCTACCGCGCCTCGGCACGCTTCGCCGAGGACCGCTCGTACTGGACCGAACGCTTCGGCGACCGCCCGCGGGTGGCCGCTCTCACCCCCGGACAGGCGCTGCCGGCCCGCACCTTCCTGCGCCGGACCGTGGATCTGGGCACCGCCGAGACCGAGCGGTTGCGGGCCGTGGCCCGTGAGCTGTCGGTGACCTGGCCGGACGCCCTGCTGGCCGTCACGGCGGCCTACGTCCACCGGGTCAGCGGGGCACCGGAGGCCGTCCTCAGCCTCCCCGCCATGGGCCGCCTCGGATCGGCGTCCCTGCGGGTGCCCTGCATGGTGCGCAACATCCTGCCCCTGCGTGTCGCGGTGGGGGAGGACGACAGCCTGCGCGACCTGGCCACCAGGGTCGCCGCGGAACTGCGCGCCGGACGCCCGCACCAGCGCTACCGCTACGAGCAACTGCGGCGCGACCTGAAACTGGTCGGCGGCAGGCGGCGGCTGTCCGGGCCCGGCGTCAACATCATGCCGTTCGAGTACGACCTCCGGTTCGCCGGACACCGCAGCACGGTCCACAACGTCTCCGCCGGCCCCGTCGACGACCTCGCGGTGAACGTGTACGACCGGGCCGAGGGCACGGGCCTGCGGATCGCCATGGACGCCAACCCCGACCTCTACGACGAAACCGACGTGCGGGCCCACCAGGAAGGGCTGCTCGACCTGCTCCGGGAAGCCGTCGCGGCACCGGACCGGCCGATCGGGCGCCGGCCCGTCACCGTCCTCGACGGCGGACCGCTGCCCGGGCCCGCCCGGCCCGTGCTGAGCCTCGTCGCCGACCACGCCGCGCGGCGCGGTGGCGCCACCGCGGTGGAACACGACGGACGGACCGTCACGTACGCCGAACTGTTCGGCGCGGCACGGCGGCTGGCCCGACGCCTCGCCGCCCGGCACGCCGGCCCCGGCACCGTGGTGGCACTCGCCCTGCCACGCGGCATCGACGCCGTCACCGCCATCCTCGCCACCTTGATCTCGGGCGCCGCCTACTGCCCGCTCGACCCGGCCGCGCCGCACTCGCGCACCCGGGCGCTCCTCGACAGCGCACAGCCCGTCCTGGTCGTCACTAGCGGCCCGCACGCCCCCTCCTTCGCGGGACGGCCGGTCCTCCTGCTCGACGCGCCGGACGACGGGGAAGAGGCCCCGCTCGCCCCGGCCGCGACCGCGGACGACCTCGCCTACCTCATCCACACCTCCGGTTCCACCGGCCGGCCCAAGGGCGTGGAGATCGGTCACGGAGCGCTCGCCACCTTCGTCACCGGCGCCGCGCACCGCTACGGCCTGCGGCGTGAGGACCGCGTCCTCCAGTTCGCCCCCCTGCACTTCGACGCCAGCGTCGAGGAGATCTTCCTGACGCTGTGCACCGGAGCCACCCTCGTGGTGCGCACCGACGAGATGACCGAGTCCGTGCCCTTCTTCCTGCGCGCGGTCGACCGGCTGCGGATCAGCGTGCTGGACCTCCCCACGGCCTACTGGCACGAACTCGCCCACGCCGTCTCCACCGGCGCCGCCGCTCTCCCCGCCGGGGTGGGCACCGTCATCATCGGCGGAGAGGCCGCCCTGCCCGAACGCGTGGCCCGCTGGCGGGGTGCGGTCGGTCCCTCGGTACGGCTGTTCAACACCTACGGTCCGACCGAGGCGACGGTGGTGGCCACGGTCGCCGCGCTCCACGAGGACCCGGACACGCCCGACGACGTACCGATCGGCCGCCCCCTGCCCGGCACCCGCGCCGCGGTCGTCGGCGGTGAGCTCCACCTCCTCGGCGGCGCCCTGGCCCGGGGGTACCGGGACGCGGACGCGCCGGACGACGCCCGCTTCGGGCCGCTGCCCCAACTGCCCCGAGCGCCGCGCGCGTTCCGCACCGGCGACCTGGTGCGGCTCGGCAGCGACGGCCAACTGCGGTTCCTGGGGAGGGCGGACGACGAGTTCAAGATCAGCGGGCATCGGGTCCACCCGTCCGAGGTGGAGACCGTCCTCCTCGCCCAGCCGGGCGTCCGCGAGGCCGCCGTGGTCGGGCAGGTGCTGCCGGACGGAACCCGACGGCTGGCCGCCCACATCGTCGCCGACGACCCGCGGCCCACCGCCGGCGAGCTGCGCGAGCGGCTCCGGGCGGCCCTGCCGCCGGCCATGATCCCTTCGGCCGTGGTGTTCACGGACCGGCTGCCCCGCACCGGTACGGGGAAGATCGACCGGAGGGCCCTCAGCGCCGTCGCCGAGGACCGAGCGGCCCCGGCGGCGGGGGACGGCTCCCTGGAAGCGACCATCACCCGCACCTGGGCGCAGGTCCTCGGCGTCGAGCGGGTGGCGCCCGAGGACGACTTCTTCGACCTCGGGGCCCAGTCGCTCCAGGCGATCCAGGTCGCCAACCGGCTCGGCGTCGAACTCGGCCGGGACGTCCGGGTGGCCTGGCTGTTCGAGCACCCGACGGCCGCCGGACTCGCGCGCCGCCTGGAGCACCACGCGCAGGCTCCCACGACCGGCCTTGCGACCACCCCCGCGACCGGCCACGCGGCCACCCCCGCGACCGGCCACGCGGCCACCCCCGTGACCGGCCTCGCCCTGCCGGCCGCGGTGCTGGCCGACGCCGTGCTCGGCGACGACGTCCGGCCCGCCGGGCGGACCCCCACCAGCGGCGGCCCGCGCACGGTCCTGCTGACCGGGGCCACCGGATTCGTCGGTCCCCACCTGCTGGCGGAGCTGCTCCGGGTCACCGACGCCGAGATCGTCTGCCCGGTCCGGGCCGCGACACCGGCCGAGGCCGCCGACCGCATCCGGGCGGCCCTGGCCGCCCAGCGGATCCCCCTGCCCGCGGGCGCCGACCGCGTCACCGCCCTCCCCGCCGACCTCGCCCGCCCACACCTGGGCCTCGGCGCCGGCCGGTTCGCCGAACTGGCCCGGACCTGCGACGCCATCGTCCACAACGCGGCGACCGTCAGCATCCTGCGGGACTACGCCAGCCTGCGTGCCGCCAACACCGAGTCCACCCGCCAACTGCTGACGCTGGCCTCCGCCCGCACGATCCCGCTGCACCTGGTGTCGACGCTGTCCGTCGCCCCGGCCAGGGACCGGGCCCCGGAGGTCCCGGAGGCGTTCCTGCCGCCGCATCCCGGGCTGGTCAGCGGCTACCAGCAGTCCAAGTGGGCGGCCGAGCGGCTGCTGGAACAGGCGGCCGAGCGCGGGTTCCCCGTCACCGTGCACCGCCTGGGCAGGGTGACGGGAGCGCCGGACACCGGGCAGGTGAACCCGCGGGACTTCCTGTGGAGCGTGCTGGCCTCCGGAGTCCCCGCCGGGATCGTGCCGGAGCTGTTCGAGGCGGAGGTGTGGACCCCGGCGGACTACGTCGCCCGTGCCGTCGTACGGCTGTCCCTGACCGCCGCTCCCGGCACCGTCTTCAACCACGCCCCGGTCGCGCCGGTGCGGCTGGCCGACGTGTACGACTGGGTGCAGGAGTACGGCTACCCCGTCAAGCGGATCCCGACGGCGCAATGGCGCCGGGAACTGCCGCGGGCCGCCGACGTGGCCGTGACGACCGGGGCGTTCTTCGACTCCTTCCCCGCCGACGGCGAGGAGGGACCGGAGCTGGGGCTGGGCCACGTCCGGGCGGACAACGTGCTGCGCGGCCTCGAAGGCACCGGCATCGTCTGCCCGCGGGCCGACCGTGCCCTCGTCTTCCGGTACCTGGACCACTGCGTCGAGAAGGGAGTACTCCCGCCCCCCGCGCGAGGGGACGTCTGAGCTCCCGGGAACCCGGGTGGGTTCCGCTCCGACTACTTGAGCGGAGTCCATTCCACCCCCGAGGAGCAAGTGTGCAGACGAAAAGGCCCGCTGTCGTGGCCCTGGCCGGGGCGTTGTGCCTGGCCGCCACGGCATGCGGGGCCTCGTCGCCCCCCGCGGCGAACGCCGCGGCGGGCGCGAGCGCCCCCGGTTACCCGGTCACCCTCAAGAACTGCGGACAGACCACCACCTACACCCAGGCACCCAAGCGGGTCGTGGTCATGAACGGAGCCTCCGTCGCCGAGGTGTCCACGCTGCTGGCCCTGGGCCTCGGCGACCGCATCGTGGCCAACGAGCAGTCCTACGGCCGCTCGGAGGTCGCGGGCCGGGCCGCGGCCATCAGGAGACTCCCGACCGGGAACGTCACGCTCAACGACGCCTCCGACATCCCCCGCGAGACGATGCTCGGCCTGCGCCCGGACCTCGTGCTGTCCACCACGTCCTACGGCTTCGACGCGAAGAACGGCTTCGCCACCCGCGCGGACCTCAGGGCGGTCGGCGCCAACACCTACGTCTCCCCGCAGGGATGCGACCAGGACACCTCCCGCATGACGATCGACGACAGCTACCGGCTGGCGCGCGACCTGGGGAAGATCTTCCACGTCGGCGACCGCGCCGAGCAGCTCATCGCCTCGTCCCGCAGGCACATCGCCGCCGTGCGGGCCAAGGTGAAGGGGGAGACCACCCCGAACGTGATGGTGGTCTTCTCCAACATGAGCATGGGCGGGAACGACTTCAGCTCCGTCGCGGCCCACGGCATCTGGAACGACATCCTCGCCCGGGCAGGCGCACGCAACGCCTTCGCCTCCGCTTCCCGGACCACCTTCGCGGACCTCAGCAAGGAGAAGGTCGCCGCCGAGCCGGTCGATGCCCTCGTGGTCATCAGCTACAACGACCCGCATGCCGAGGCGTACGCCCGCAAACTGCTCAAGGAGTTCCCCCAGTGGCCGGCAGCGAAGAACAACCGCTCCCTCGTGCTCTCCGACTCGATCTATCTCGGCCCCAGCAACGACCTGGCCGTCGAGAAGATCGCCAGGATGCTGCACCCGGACGCGCTCTGACCCCGCCGGGCCACCGGAAGCGGCTCAACCCCGAGCTGGTGCTGGCGCTGCTGGCGGCCACGCTGATCGCGGTCATGATCGTGGCGATCAGCATCGGCGCCGTCACCATCCCGGTCGCCGAGGTCTGGCGGATCGTCTGGCATCACCTGACCGGCAGCGGTACCGCCGCGGACCCGGCCACCGACCAGATCGTCTGGAACTTCCGCACCCCGCGCGTCGTCCTGGCCGCCCTGGTCGGCGCGGGACTGGCCGTCTCCGGCGTCGTGCTGCAGGCGGTCGTCGCCAACCCGCTCGCCGACCCCTACGTCCTGGGCGTCTCCTCCGGTGCCTCCCTCGGGGCCGTCGTGGTCATCACGGCCACCGGCGGCGCCCTCGGCGGCCTCGGCGTGTCATCGGCCGCCTTCCTCGGTGCCGGTGCGGCCGTCGCCCTGGTCTTCCTACTCGGCCGCAAGGGCGGCCGGCTCGCCCCCACCCGTCTGGTCCTCTCCGGGGTGGCCGTCGGCTACCTCTTCCTGGCAGCCACCAGCTACCTCCAACTGCGCGCCACACCCACCGAGTTGCGCACGGTGATGTTCTGGATGCTGGGCAGTGTCGCGGGCGCCCGGTGGGGCCAGCTGCCCCTCGTCGCCACCGCCGTCCTCACCACGACCGTGGCCCTGACCCTGTTCGGGCGGCGCCTCAACGCCCTGCTGGTCGGCGACGAGTCGGCGACCGCTCTCGGCGTCGACGTGCACCGGCTGCGCGCGGTACTGCTGGTGCTCTCCTCGCTGGTGACCGGCACGGTGATCGCGGTCGCGGGCGGCATCGGCTTCGTCGGCCTGATGATCCCGCACCTCGTGCGCCTGACCACCGGCGCCGACCACCGCCGCCTGCTGCCCCGGGCGGCCCTGGTCGGCGCCGTCTACCTGGTCGTCGTCGACCTGCTCTCCCGCACGGTCAACCGCCCCGACGAACTGCCTCTCGGCATCCTCACCGCCCTGTTCGGGGCGCCCTTCTTCCTGTGGCTGCTGCGCCGCAACAAGAGCCTGGACAGCGTATGAAGCTCACCGTGGAACGCATCCACGTCGAACTCGGCCACCGGCCGATCCTCCACGACGTGCACCTGGAAGCCCGGCCGGGCGAGATCGTCGGCCTCATCGGGCCCAACGGCAGCGGCAAGTCCACCCTGCTGCGCACCGTCTACCGCTCCCTGCGCCCGCACCGCGGGGTGGTGCGCGTGGACGGCGACGACGTCTGGGCGCTGCCCGCGCGCACCGCCGCCCGCCGTACCGCGGCCGTCCTCCAGGACGCGAGCGGCCAGCCGGCCGGCCTGAGCGTCGCCGAACTCATCGCGCTCGGCCGCACCCCGCACCACGGCCTCCTCGGCCGGGACGGAACCGACGACCACCACGCCGTGGCGGAGGCCCTCGACCTGTGCGCGATCCGGCACATGGCCGAACGGGACGTCACCTCCCTGTCCGGGGGCGAACGCCAGCGGGTCCTGCTGGCCCGGGCCCTCGCCCAGCGCCCCCGCCTCCTCGTCCTGGACGAACTCACCAACCACCTCGACATCCGCGCCCGCTTCGAACTGCTCGACCTCATCCGCTCCACCGGCATCACCACCCTCGCCGTACTCCACGACCTGGACCTCGCGGCCCGCCTGTGCGACCACCTCGTCGCCCTCCACGCGGGACAGGTGGTCGCCGCCGGGCCGGTCCTGGACGTGCTCACCCCCGGCCTGCTGGGTGACGTCTTCGGAGTGGCCGCCACCGCGGAACGGCACGCCGACGGTGTCGTCCGCATCACCTACGGCGCCCAGCCACTCGCCCTGCAACCCGTGGCGGAGGCCAGGGCCGGCTGACGGCACGGGCGGCACCGGCAGGCCGCAGGACGTGCGGACCGTCCCACCGTCGGGCGGAGCGGTCCGCGCGCCGTACCGGTGAGGCCGGTGCCCGCGGTCGCGGCGGACACCGGCGTCTGCCGTTCAGGCCGCGACCGCGACCGGAACGCCCACCGCCGAACGCGGCAGAACGGCCGCCGACGGAACCCGGCCCTCCGTCGGTGTCCCCGCCGCCTCCTCCGGCTCGGCCAGCAGATCCACCAGAGCGGCGCGGGCCCGAGCCACCCGGGAGCGCACCGTCCCGATCGGACAGCCGACGACATCGGCCGCCTCCGCGTACGGCAGCCCGGTCACCTGCGTGAGGATGAACGCCTCCCTGCGGTCGTCCGGCAGCATGCCCAGCAGTTCGAGGAGCGCGATGCCCTCCTCGAACCCCGGCACATCGAGCGGCTGAGCCGTTTCCGCGGCGTGGCGCCAGTCATGACGGTCCGACAGCCGGGGCCGCGAGGCGGCACGCCGGAAGTCGTCGATCACCGCCCGGCGCGCGATGGACAACAGCCAGGCACGGGCCGAGGAACGTCCCTCGAACCGATGCAGGCTGCCCAGCGCCCGCAGGAACGTCTCCTGGGCCAGGTCGTCCGCCGACTGGGGATCCGCACTCAGATGTGCGACATAGCGCAGTACGTCGCAGTGCAGGGCCCGGACGAACCGCTCGACGGCGTCCTCGTCCCCGCCGCGGGCGGCCAGCGCCCAGGTGGTGATCAGGTCGTCGGTTTCTTGCGTGTTGTTGTGCTTCCTACGTTTTCCACGTGTCCCGCGTAATGCGGGCAGGGCAGGAACAGGCACCTCGTGTCCTTCGCGATCGTGCGAGGAACGGCGGCACGGGATCCCGCCGTTCCAGCAGTGAGGGGGGCGCGGCCGCGCGCGGGCACGACCGCTGCCCGGGGCGGCCCCGCGTCGACGACGGTCGGCAACGGCCCCGGGAAACCGGCTGTTCTAGGCGACAGCGAAGGAGAGCGGCGGGCCCCGTGAAGTGATCGCGTTTACGAGATGCAGACGCCGCGGCCACCGGCGCGTACGGCGCCGCCGTACGAGGGCACGCGGGCGTCGCGGCAACGCCGGCAGGGCGAGCACCAGCCGCAGCGGCGCGGCCAGCCAGCCGGCCACGGCGCGCATCAGCCGGAAGACGACCCGCTCGCCGTAACCGAGCCACAGGCCGCAGACCAGGGCCGCCACGAGGTGGGCCACGTACATGCCGGTCATCGACGTGCCGCCCAGCCACTGCTGGAGGACAGCGGGGGTGCCGGAGCCCAGGTGGACCGAGTGATCCATGCCCATGGCATGCATGTGCATGCCCATGGAGTGACCACCCGCGGAGCCCATGCCCATCGCGCCCATGTCTGCCGAGCCCATGCCCACCGAGCTCATGCCCACCGAGCTCATGCCCACCGAGCTCATGCCCAGGGAACCCGTGTCGTTCCCCCCGGGCGGCGCCGTCGGCTGCCCCGCGCCCTGTGCGAGGGAGAAGCTCCAGTGGAGCGCCCCCTGGACCGCGACCACCACCGGCACGATGACCCGAAGCCCGCGCTCACGGCCGGCCAGGGCCCAGCCGACCCCGCCGGCCCCGAGGGACGCCGCCCCCAGGGCCCACCAGGGCACAGACGAACCGGACATCATCGTGTGGGCCAGGGCGGAGAGCAGCACGCAGACGGCCGCGAACAGCGCGGCCCGTACCGAACGTGTGCACCACCCGGTAGCCATGACAGGCTTCATCCTCGCATTCGACGTCGTGCCCCCACCGATCAGTACGCAAAATGGCCCGGCCTCATGCTCAATCCGAAGTGTGATCCACCGTTCGGCGAAACCCGGGAACTCAACGCGCGCAGGGACCGACTTATTGAAGGGGCGTTTCGGACGACTGCGCCGGAGGCCCCCCGTTCGGAGGTGACGCGGTGGCGCCCGGCGCGGGTGGCGCACAGGCTGGGGCGCGGACGTGGACGACCCGCCGCGCACCCCGACCCCGGTGACCTCGCCGCTGCCGACCTGGGCGGACCCGGGCCGGCCCACCCGCAATTCCGTCGTCGGAAGAAATCCAGGAGTTCCGTCAGGGAGGTGATGGAGGGCACGTCCGAGACGGCCGAGTCCCGGCAAAGCGCACGTCCTGCATAGCCGAGTTGGACAGCCGCGGCGACCAGGTCCGGATCGTCATCCACGAACAGGCACTGGGCGGGGAGAAGATCCAGCGCGGCGCTGGCGTGGTGGTACATGCGTGGGTCCGGGTCGTTGCAGCCGAGGACGGCGGAGATTGCATACGCCTCGAAGAACTGGCCGATCCCGAGCCCGGAAGTCGTCGCCCGCGCTGATGGCCGCCGCCGGCCACCGATCGGGCGCATCAGCACCCCGCCGGAGTCGAAGCGGACAGCACGGAGATTGTCGGGAGAGACTGGTGGTGTCGTCACCCGCCCAGTCCGGCTGCCCAGCGCGGAGCCGGAGCCTCGGCTGCACACCGGACGGGCCACCGGCGATATCGGGCCGCCGGGTCCTTGCCGGACCGGGCAGTCCCATCCATTCGCCTTGAGATGTAAGGCTCCTTTTCCTTAACGGCCTTGCGGGCGAGATGTTGATCTTGCTAGCCTCGCGTCGATCTTGTAAGCGAATCGACACATCGTCACTTCTCGCCATTTCGATGATTGAGGTCGCGCGGATGCAGCTGCGACCGAGATCCTGGGTACCGAGGTGACCCCGGACGCGGATTTCTTCCTCCTCGGAGGGCACTCTCTGCTGGCAACGCGGATGATCGCACGCGTCGAACAGGCTCTGGGTGTGAAGGTATCCAGGTCCAGAGCCCAATTGTGGACCCCTTTGCCCGGTGTGCCGAAGCTCAGGGGCCCCAGGCAGATCCGCGACACGTCTATGCCGGGCGAGCCCAGCTTGACGTACTTCAAGATGCTTCCCCGTGATCGGTTCAGAATCAGATACAAACACGCTGTACGTGCAAAGGATATTGCGTCTTCGTCAGCATGATCAGCTTACGTGATCCGAGCGTCGGAATGCAGTGGCAAATCGATCCGCATAACACTGACTAAATGCGGCCGAGTGGGTTTTGAAAGCCTTCTTGGCGTAGTTTTACGCACTCGCGTGATGGAACGGGCAAAAGGCGGGCGATCGACCGATGCCATGAAATCACGCTCGAACGGCTGCCGCCGGTCCTTGCACGCGGGACGCCGTCACCGCCACCAGCAGGCCCAGAAGGATGCAGGCCGCGCAGACGAGGAACATCGCCCGGTACCCGGCGGCCTGGGCGATCAGCCCGAGGGAACCGCTGCCGATGGCGACCCCCACCGTGAAGCAGGCGCCGAAGACCGACAGCGCCATGGCGCGCCCGCGCTCGCTGACCGAGCGCACCACGAACACCCCCAGCGCCGGGTAGATCTGCCACATGCCCACGCCGGTGAGTACACCGCCGACCACACCCATGGCCAGCCCGTGCGACAGACCGACGAGCGCGATCCCTACCGCCTCGACCACGAACAGGGCCACCAGTTCCACCGGCCGCGTGACCTCCCAGCGGATCCACGTACCCGCTATGCGCAGCACCACCACGGTCAGGGAGTACGCGGTGACCACGGCCGCTCCGCCGGCGATACCCAGGGCGTCGAACTTCGCGACCGCGAAGCTGGCGACCGCCGCGAAGCCGAACGCGGTGAAGACCAGTGCGACGCTCGGCAGCACGGTGCCCAGGAGCGCCTGGCGCCGATCGACGTCAACCTTCTCCGTCTTCGGAGGGATGGGTACTTCGGGGACGTACGCGGCGATCGGGATGACGATCAGGGTGACCAGCCCGGCGATCACGAACGTCTCTGCCGTGCCGGTCCAGCCGGCGAGCAGAGTTCCCAGCGGAGCGCCCAGCCCCAGGGCCAGGTAGTTGACCGTACCGCCCAGCCCCAACGCCCAGTTCTGCCGGTCCTTGGCGACGAGCTGCACCGGCCAGACCCCGGTCGCGGCCTGCATCACTCCCATACCGACACCCACCACCAGGCGCAGGAGCACCAGTTGGCCGACCGACCCGGCCAGCGGGTAGCACACCGTGGCCAGCGCCGTCAGCACCGCGCCGCCGATGGCAAGGGCCCGGGTGCCGAGACGGTTCATCAAAGCGCCCGACACCGGCCGCGACAGCAGCGACGTCACCGCGTAACTGCTGACGACCGCACCGACGTCCGCCGGACCGCCGTGCAGCCGGTCCGTCACGTGGCCGGGCAGGATCGGGATCGTCAGGGCGAACGGCAGATAACCGATCCCCGTGGCCAGCGAGATCAGCAGTGCGTACCGAATGGACCTCTTGTCAGTGGTCTCGGCGGCCTCGGAACTCAGCTCAGTCGGCACAGAAACTCTCCCTCCGGCCCAGGCACGGACCGGGAGCGGACCACCCGCGCACCGCCCGTGCCTCGACTCCGATCCCAGACGTACAACCGGCGGCCCACCGAGTCCCCGAGGGCACCATCACCCGGCGGCCGGGGAGACGATCTCCGTGACCGCCTCGGTGAACTCGCCCAGGGTCGTCTTCTCGAACATGATCCGCGGGGGTATGCGGTGGCCCAGCGCCTTACGGATCCGGCCTGCCGTCTGCACTGCGAGCAGCGAATGCCCGCCGCGCTCGAAGAAGTCGTCGTCTTCCCGCAGTTCGATACCGCCCAGAAGCTCGGACCACACCCGTACGACCACCTCCCGCACCGGGTCCGAGGCAGGTACCGGGTCCGACGCAGGCACCGGGTCCGACGCAGGTACCGTGTCAGCGGCAGGGACCGGGGCCGCGGCGGGCGAGGCGTGCAGGGCGCGCAGGGCCGCGAGATCCACCTTGCCCCGCTCGGTCATCGGCAACCGGTCAACGAACGTGATGACGTTGGGCACCATGTGGCCAGGCAGCCTGGCGCGCAGATACTCGTGGATCTCATCGGCCGACCGCGGGCCGACCTCGGCCACCACGTACCCGGCCAGGGCCTGTTCCTGCGGCAGGACCACGCAGTCCACGACGTGCGGATGCGTGCGCAGAGCCGACTGCACCTCGCCGATCTCCACCCGGTGCCCGTTGATCTGAACCTGCTCGTCATCCCGGCCCAGGAACTCGAACACGCCCGCGGCGTTCTTCTGGACACGGTCTCCGGAGCGGAACACCCTGCCCAGGTCCGGCAGCCAGGCGAAGCGTTCCGCCGTCAGCGCGGCATCGCCCAGGTAGCCGCGCGCCACGCACGCGCCACCGATCAGCAGTTCCCCGTCGGGCGAAACATGTAGCTCGGCCCCGGTGACACCCAGGCCGATCGGCACATCCGGCCCGGTGTCCGTGCCGGCGTCGAACTCGTGGTACGTGACCGCCACGGCGGCCTCGGTCGGCCCGTACCGGTTGAACACCCGTACCCCGGGCAGCAGTTCGGCGACCCGGCGTGCCGTTGACGTCGGCAGCCGGTCCCCGCCGCTGATCAGGTACCGCAGGCCGCGGGCTTCCCTCAAGCGCGGCTCGTCGAGCAGCAACGGCAGAATCGCCGGGGGGAGCCGGACCGCGGTGATCTCCTGCTCGACCAGCGCGGTGGCGATGGCGATCGGGTCCAGGTGGTCGCCCTCGGCGACCGAGACCACCGTGGCACCCGCCCGGAGCGGCCAGAAGAAGTCGGTCAGCGAGGCGTCGAACGTGTAGGGCGCCACCTGCAACAGCCGGTCACCCGGTTCGAGCGGCAGCCGCTCGGCGAGCCAGTCCAGATGTGGCGTCAGGTTGCGGTGTTCGACGACCACGCCCTTGGGCGCGCCGGACGAGCCCGAGGTGTAGATGACGTAAGCGGGATCCTCCGGGGAGCCCGCCACGGCCGCTCCGTGCTCCCCGTCCGCGTCCACGCCGAGTGTGCGGACACCGTCGTGCCGGAACCGGGCCGCGGTCGCGTCGTGCACCAGCACCGCGGCCGGCGCGCAGTCCGTCAGTATCCGTGCCAGCCGAGGAGCGGGTTCCGCCAGACTCAGTGGCACGAACGCCGCGCCGGCCCGCAGCACACCCAGCATCGCGACAGCCATGTCGGCCCCGCGCTCCAGGAACAGCGCGACCCGCTCACCAGGGCCCGCGCCCGCTTCGGCCAGCCGTCTCGCCAGGCGCCCCGACCGCTCCTCCAGCTCCTGGTAGGTCAGCGACGTGCCGTCACTGTTGAGCCAGGCCGTGGCCGCCTGCGCTCCACCGAGAACTTGGGCGTGCAACAAACCCTCGTCCGACATGCTCATCCCGCGGGTGGATCACTCAAAGTGGATCAGTCAAAGACACTCGATCGGATCACAGCAGGAGAGACCTAGTCAATAAATGATCATCAAAAGCTCCTGCGTGAACGGTAGTTGGCGGTCTTCGTGTCGCACACGACAATGCCCTGCTCGCAGCCGGGTTGTAACCTGATCACAGGTTCGGGGGGATCCTGATGGTCGTGTCCCGCTTCGTGGTGTAAGCGACCTTGCTCGACGTGTTCCGGTAAGCCGGGCGTCGGTCACCCCGTGGGACACGGCTCCCGGGTCGCGAAGCGGCTGACCTGCCGTCAGCGCCATGCGCGGTCCCGAGCCGCGCCGATGCGGCAATGGCCTGCGGATTCCGGCGCCTTGATCCGCTACACCACCTGGCGGGACGCCACCCCCCTGATCGCGCAGGGTTGCACCGCCGACGAGAACGTCTGTCCGGGGCCGCGTGCCCTTGCGGACCGGCCTGCGGACAGGGTGTCTGCGCAGGCATCTCACGCCGCCGAATGAGGAGAAGCCGCGCTCATGGACTCCGTGTCGAGGATGTCGCCGCCCGATGCCGCCGCCGTAGATGCGCCCCTGGCGATGTCCGCTTTCCAACGGCGCATCTGACTGGCCGAGTTGATCGATCCCGAGGTGCGCAACCACGTGCCGCTCGCCTGGGAGGTGGCGGGCCGCCTGGACCCCGGTCGGCTGCGCGCTGCGCTGGGCCGGCTGGTGGCCGCGCACGAGATACTCCGCACCCGTTTCATCGAAGACGACGACGGTCTGTCGGTGCGGCTGCGCGAACCGTGGCTGCCGGAGCTGGAGGTACTCGACCTGCGCGAGGCCCCGGACGGCATGATGGACTGGCTGGACGCCGCCGTCCGCCGGCCGTTCGACCTCGAATCCGGACAACTGCTGCGCGCCGCCCTCGGCGGGCTGGGCGACGATCGGCAGGTGCTGCTGCTGTGCCCTACACCAGGCCGGACAGCCCTCGACCGGTCATCCAGTACCGGGAGTTCGCCGCCTTCCAGCAGCGTCAGCGTGATACCGACGCCTGGAACACCGACCTGCTGTACGGGGAGTCCACGCTGCGGGGAGCGTCCCCGGACACCCCACTGCCCGTACCGGAGCGACCGGAGCCGAACGGGGCGTTCCAGGTCTCGCTGCCCGCAGGGCTGCTGGACTCGCTTCAGAAAGTGCAGTCCGAGCGCCGCGTCAGCTGGTTCATGGTGGCCGCCACCGCCCTGGCGGTGACCCTGCACCGGTGGGCCGGCCTGGATGACGTCACCTTCGGTTCCCCCGACGGCGAACCGGGACGAGCCCCTGTTCGCCGAACTGCTCGGTCCGTGTCTGAACACCGTGGTGCTGCGCTCCCGGGTGACCTCGGACAGCACGCTGCTGGACGCGTTGATGCAGATGCGCGACCAGGCTCTGGACGCGCTGGAGCACCAGAGCGCCGAGTTCGACGATGTGGTCGCCCGGCTGAAGCCGCCCCGGCGTTTCGGACACACCCCAAGGCGGAGGGTCGTCCTCATACTGGGCGTATTCGGGCGAGCCCGACAACGCTGCGAGGTACCGTAGCTGCCGTCGTGCGCCCGCCGGGGATTACGGGACAGCCCTTACCTGTGAATGATGGCGTTCGCGCAGCGCAGGGCGCGCCGTCGCGATCACACGGTACTTCACAGAAGCACATTCGCTGCCGTGGCAGTTCAGGAACTGAGGCTCTTGCGCCGGGCTCGGAACGTGTACGCGGTGCCGTTCGCGTCCGTGTGATGACCCCAGTCGCCGCTGACCGCCGGGTCCCAACCCCGTTGCTCTCGCATCTGCGCAGCGAAGGTGGGGCGATCCTTGACAGAACATCCGCAGGCGAGGCGTAGATCGATGCTCACGTACTGGCTGCGGGGATTCTGGTCCGGTCCGCCAGGCTCCAGAGGACATCGTGGACGTCGTGGACGTCGTAGGCAAGGCCGGTTCGTTCCCTGTCGTGGATGATGCCGTGTGCCCGCGCGAACTCGTCCAGGCCGTCGATGGCGAAGAGGTCGCTTCGCCAATGCCCGGGCGGGAGAGCGAGGAGTCGGGATTCTCGGGCGACCGCCCGTGGATAGGCATCGGGCCCCACGCCCTGGGTGATTCGGCCGTCCTCGTGGGGCGCGGGGCGGTGCCGCGGTCCGACTCTGGCTTCGCTCGTGACCCGCGGGGCGGTCCTCAGCGAGATGTCGGCAGGCCGAGGTCGGCGGCGTTCATGAAGTCGAGCATCTTCCGGTTGGTCAGCTCCGCGTGGTCGATCTGCGGGCCGTGGCCGGTCCGGGAGATGATCTCGGCCCTTGCGCCGGGGATCAGCCGGGGCACCCGTTCGACCTGCCGGTCAGGGTGCACCAGGAGGCTGCGCCTGCCGAGGATCAGGTACAACGGCGTGCGGATGGACCCCAGTTCGGCGTCGGTGAGGGGGTGAGGCGCGGGTCGGCGGATGCGGTAGGCGCGGACGCCGGTGCGGATCATGGTGCGCAGTTCCGGGACGACGAGGACGGGTTGTTCCAACCAGGACGCGAGCCGTGGCCGCAGCGCCTTGGGGGCGAAGGTGGCGAACAGACTGGCGAAGATCCACACGAAGAAGCGCAGTCCCACCTTTTCCAGGCCCCCGGGGTCGAGCAGCGTGACCGAGGCGAGGCGTTCCGGCGCACGGTACGCCTGGTTCAGGACGAGCCAGCCGCCGTACGACGAGCCGAGCAGGTGCACATGGTCGAGCCCGAGGCCGACGAGCGTCTCGTCCAGCCACTGCGCGGCACGCTCGGGCTCGTGGAGGGGTGCGCGCTGCACGCTGCGGCCTGGGTCACCCGGGGTGTCGATGGCGTAGACGGGCCGTTCGGCGCTGAGGTCGGGAGTGTTCGGGTACCACATGGCGGAGCAGGAGCCGGCTCCGTGGACGAGGACGAGGGGGGTGCGCTCGCGGGCGGCCGGGTCCTGGGGGTCGTAGCGGTAGACGTGCGTGGTCCCGAAGGAGGTCTCCACGTCCTCCTCCCAGGACGCGGGCGCGCCCAGGGCGTAGACCGTGTCGCAGGCCGCGAAGTAGCGCGCACGCCAGGCATCGCTGACGAAGCGGCCGACATCGGGCTGGGAACGGGCTGTTGTGGGCTCGGGCACGGCCACCTCCTGGACAGTCGGTCTTTGTGATACGAACGTACCACAAACGTGGTACGGCTGTATCATCAAAAACCGGAGACACGATCCGAGGAGCGGAGAGGCGAACCATGCCCAAGCGCGTGGATCACACAGAGCGGCGCACCGAGATCGCGCAGGGCCTCGTCCGGGCCGCCGGCCGACAAGGGCTGCACGCTGTGGGTATGCGGGACGTGGCGGCCGAGGCGGGCGTCTCGCTGCGGCTGGTGCAGTACTACTTCGAGTCCAAGGAGAAGCTGCTCCTCTTCGGACTGCGGCATCTGGCCGACAGGTTCGGGGAACGGGTGACCGCCCAGGTGCAGGCCGCCGGTGACAACCCCGGGCCGCGGGCGGTGATCGAGGCACTGCTGACGGCGGCCCTACCGGTTGACGAGGAGAGCCGCCTGTTCCATCACCTCTACACCTCGTACGCCGTGCTGTCGGTCACCGACGAGGCCCTCGCAGCCCAGCCCTTCATCAAGGATCCCGACACCGCCGAGACCGCCCTCACCGGACTACTGCAGCAGGCGGCGGACGCCGGACTGCTCAGGGCCGGCACGGACACCCACGCCGAAGCGGTCGGCTTGCTGGCCATGTCCGCAGGGCTCGGCACCAGCGTCCTGGTGGGCCAGCGCGACGCCGAATCGGCCACGGCCGTCCTCCACTACCACCTGGACCGCATCTTCCGGCCTTGACGCGCGGACGCCGACACCCCGGGGCCAGAACACGCGCATGGAAATCCCGCCTTGCCGGCCGTGCCAGGAGACTCTGCTACGCCCACGAGACGTAGACGGACCTTGCCTGTGAAGTGGCCTCCGCATGATGCGGGTCGCGAGGCACCCGGGGGGCCGTGCTGTGCAGCCCGCCGGGCGGTCACCGCCTGCACGACCGACGGTCTCCGCAGGAAGGCGGTGCGAGCAACGGGGGACTGAGATGCAACCATGTCGTGGTGACGGCAGGACATGCAGCGCGGTTCGTGGCGGTCCCGATGCTGGCCCTGGGTCTGCTGCTCACCGGCTGTGTCTCCGGGCAGGCCCGGTCCGCGAAACCGGTGGATGACGCGGTACGGCTGATCACTGCACCGCAAGGCCGGTACTTCGGGGTGAGCACCCTGCAGGCCCCGTGGTCCCGGGCGGAGACGGCCGCGGTGGCCCGGAAGGCAGGGAGCGCGCCGAACATGCTGGAGTACTTCGTCAAGTGGACGGAGGACTTCCGTCCGGCTGCGGTGAGGGCGTCGTACGCGCAGGGGGCGGCGCCGCTGCTGACCTGGGAGCCCTGGGCCGGCTCCGGCGCGGGGACACGGCAGCCGCGGTACGCGCTGGCACGGATCGCCGGGGGCGGCTTCGACGCCTACGTGACGCGCTTCGCGCAGGCGGTACGCGCGCAGGGGCGACCGGTGGTGATCCGCTTCGCCCACGAGATGAACGGCACGTGGTTCCCGTGGTCGGAGCGGCGCAACGGCAACCACCGCGGCGACTACCTGAGGGCCTGGCGACACGTCCATGACCTGTTCCAGCAGGCCGGGGCCGACAACGTCGTCTGGCTGTGGAGTCCGAACGTGGTGCGGGACGCGCCCGCGGTGTCCTTGCGCGAGCTGTACCCCGGAGACGCGTACGTCGACCTGGTGGGGATGACGGGTTATCAGGACGACGAGTCCACGGCGGGTGCGGTGTTCGACGCGACACTCGCCCGGTTGCGCGGTCTGACCGATCGCCCGGTGGTGATCGCCGAGACCGGTGCGCGACCGGGCCGGAAGAAGGCTGCCTGGATAGCAGCCTTCTTCCGTTGGTTCGTCGCGCACCGGGAGGTGATCGGCTTCGTGTGGTTCGAGCGCAGCCGTGCCGACGGCGGTCACCAGGACTGGCGCTTCACCCAGACCCCGGGGACCACCCGCGCGTTCGCAGGCGG
Source organism: Streptomyces sp. NPDC020958 (assembly GCF_055562175.1). Lineage (NCBI taxonomy): Bacteria > Bacillati > Actinomycetota > Actinomycetes > Kitasatosporales > Streptomycetaceae > Streptomyces > Streptomyces sp. NPDC020958. Next base: position 165,379 of record NZ_JBVHFU010000015.1, read on the forward strand.
CCTGGACACCGTACGGCTGGCGAAAATCCCCCAGCCGTAGCGGATCACCCGGTCGTAACGGTGGTGGCGGCCGTCGGTGCTCCCGGCGCCGACGTGTCGGCCACCCCGGTCAGGGTGATGTCCGCGAGCCCGTGCCGGAACGCCTTGAGCGTCGCTGCGTTCTCGGTGAAGCGCCAGTCCGCACCGCCGCCCTGTTCCCGGTCGCGTTCGAACCAGATGAAGCCGATGACGTCGTCCTGCCCGCTCTTGCCGAGCCAGTCGAGGAAGTCACTGATCCACGCCGCCTTCGACGCGCCGGGCTGCGCGCCGACCTCGGTGATGACGATGGGGTGGTCGGTGAGCTTGCGCAGCTTCTTCAGCGTCGGGTCGAAGACGGCGGCCGCGGTCTTCTCGTGCACCGCGTAGCCGACCGTGCCGATCCAGTCGGTGTAATCGTCGCCGGGGTACAGGTCGGCCAGGCTGACCTTGGGCACCGGGCGCAGGATGTTGGGGCTCCACAGCCAGATGACGTTGTCTGCGCCGGCCTGCTGGAACAGGTCGTGGACGTGTCGCCAGGCTTTCACGTAGTCGCCCTTGTGGTTGCCGCTGCGCCGCTCCGACCACGGGTACCACGCGCCGTTCATCTCGTGCGCGAAACGGATGACCACGGGCCACTGGTGGGCGGCGACGGCTTTCGCGAAGCGCGTGACATACGCGTCGTACGTGCCGTCCGCGATTTTCGCGAGGGCGTACTTCGGCTGGTCGGTGCCGTACTTCCGGCCGGCCCAGGGCTGCCAGGAGATCACGGGGAGCATGCCCTGCCGGTAGGAGGCGTCGACGGCGGTGGGGTCGAAGTCCTCGTCCCAGTTGACGAAGTACTCGGACATGGTCGGCCGCTGCCCGGCTGCCTTCGCCAGGGTGTCCGTCTTCTTGGAAGACCAGGGGATCTGGGTGCTGCTGAGCCCGAAGTACTTGCCTTCGGGAGCGATGAAGGAACCTTTCTTCGGAACGGGGGTGCCGGCCGCGGACGCACCTGACGTGAGCCGGTCCTTGATGCCGGGTTCCGCCGCGGGGACACCGAGTCCCTGGTACACCGGTTCGGAGCTGGAGTTGACGAGGAGGTAGACGCCGTAGCTGAGGAGCGACAGGACGACGACGTTGACGGCCATCCACAGCCGCAGCCGGACACCGCTGCCGCGGTTCCACCAGTGCAGGGGCTTGGCGTGAGCCCGGCCGGGGGTTGCGTCTGCGCTAGACACTCATCATCACCGATCCGAAGAGCAGGGCGGCGCCCAGCAGGTAGGGGACCACGACGAGCGGGCTGCGGGTGCGTTCACCGGCGAAGCTGTCGGCGCGGGTTCCCCAGCTCGCGTTGTGGGCCATGCGGAAGAAGCCGAGGAGGCGTACAGGAAGCAGGAGCAGCGTGTTGATGATCATGAAGACCGGCAGGAAGAGCATGTCCTTGGGCCGGTAGGCGAAGTGCCGGCCGAAGCGGATGGCCATGGAGATCAGGGACATGAGGGCGGCCAGGCCGAGGACGAACAGAAGCGCGTGCCATGGGGTGTGGGGCAGCGGCAGCTGGTTGTAGATGCCGGGCTTGTCGCGCTGCCAGGCGGCGACTGCCCAGGACGCGAAGGTGCCGAGCAGCACGAAGGGCACCAGGATGTCGGCGATGTAGAACAGCCAGAGCATCTTCGCGTGGCGCAGCATCCACCAGAACATCCGCAGGGTGTTGTACTGCGAGCCGCGCGCCCAGCGGTACTGCTGCTTGGCGAGCTTCCGCAATTCCAGCGGGGCGTCGGTGTAGACCAGCGAGGTGGACTGGTAGACGCTCTTGTACCCGGCCTTGAGGGTGTAGTTGGTCAGCGTCCGGTCGTCGCTGACCTCCAGGAAGACGCCGAGGAACTTCTCACTGAGGAAGTCCCCCATGCAGTTCTCCAGGATGCTCCGGCGGAAGGCGATGGTCCGGCCGGGCAGGCAGCCCACCGTGCCGACCACGCTCATCGCGGGCATCGAGTAGTGGCAGCGGACGCTCTCCAGCCAGTCGGCCCAGCGGGTGAGCACCGAGCGCCCGGGGTCGAGGATCCGCTGCCGGGTGGTGACACCGCCGACCTCGGGATCGCGGAAAGGTTTCACCAGTTCGGCCAGGGTGTCCGTGGTCCAGATGGTGTCCGAGTCGACGAGTACGGCGATCTCACCGGTCGCCTCCGCCAGGCCGACACGCAGCGCGTTGCGCTTGCCGGGTGTCTCGGTCCAGCGCCAGTCGACACCCATGTCGGTGCAGATGTCCTCCAGGACCGGGTTGCGTCGGCCGTTGATGACGACGATGACTTCGGTCGGCCGCTGCTCGGTTATGCGCTGGAGCACGGAACGGAAAAGGTCTTCCGGCTCGTCGACGACGGGAATGATGACAGAGGTCGTCGTCTGCCAGGGCCGCTTCCATGGTTTGTAGCGGCGGGCCAGCAGAATACGAATGATCCAGAGCGACCAGACCATGGTCATGAAAACGGCGAACGGGTAGACGACCCCGTTGTTCCGCCATTCCCTCAATTCGAGCAGATACGCGAGCATGACCTTCCCTGAGCCGTGGAATCGGAGATTCAGGCACGGAAGGTCGTGTGCCGGCAGGGTGTGCCGACTGGTCCGCCGGCGCTGTGCGGCCCCGGTCGCCCTCCTACCCCTGGTGTCGGTGACATCGACGGCGATCTCGCCAACTGGCGGGAAACTAGCAGGAGTTACAGTGTGCTAAATCATGAAAAACACCTCAAATAGGCACATGAAGATCATTCGTTATTCAATGGAGATGTGAAAGATGTGTGAGGGTTACACGTTCAAGGCGTGGAAGATCACGCTCGGGTGACGTTTGCGTGACCTGGGGCGACGCGGTCGATTCGCTCTCTTCCCCGGGTTATGGTTCCGCTCTCCACAGACCCCCGAAGGGGTCGCTGAGCACCATGTGCGGAAGGCGATTCAGTGTCTGCCCGTGTGACAGTCATCGGTACCGGATATCTCGGTGCCACGCATGCCGCCTGTATGGCGGAAATAGGCCACGAGGTTCTCGGGCTCGACGCCGACCCGGACAAGATCGCGGCATTGCGGTCCGGTCGGGTCCCTTTTTATGAACCCGGCCTGGAAGAGCTTCTGGCCAAACACGTGGCCACCGGGCGGCTGCGCTTCACCACCTCCTATGAGGAAGTCGCCGAATTCGGCGAAATCCACTTCTCCTGCGTCGGCACCCCGCAGTCTCCCGGCGGCAACGCGGCGGACCTGCGCCACGTCGACGCTGTCATCGAGCGCCTCGCCCCCCTTCTGGCCGGTCGGAACGCGCTCGTGGTCGGCAAGTCCACCGTCCCGGTCGGCACCGCCGAGCGACTGGCGGCGATGCTGCCCGACGACGCCCAACTCGCCTGGAACCCCGAGTTCCTCCGGGAGGGCTTCGCCGTCGAGGACACCCTCCGGCCGGACCGGCTGGTGTTCGGTGTGCGGTCGGCGACCGCGGAGGCCCGCCTGCGGGCGGTCTACGCCCCCGTCATCTCGAACGGAACCCCGGTCGTCGTCACCGACTTCCCGACGGCGGAGCTGGTGAAGACCTCGGCCAACGCCTTCCTGGCCACCAAGATCTCCTTCATCAACGCCATGGCCGAGGTCTGCGAGGCCACGGGCGCCGACGTGGCCCTCCTCGCCGAGGCGCTGTCCCACGACACCCGCATCGGCGGCCGTTTCCTGCGCGCCGGCGTCGGATTCGGCGGCGGCTGCCTGCCCAAGGACATCCGCGCCTTCATGGCCCGGGCGGGAGAGCTGGGCGTGGACCAGGCACTGACCTTCCTCCGCGAGGTCGACCACATCAACATGCGCCGCCGCAGCCGGGTAGTGGATCTGGCACGCGAAGCGGCCGGCGGCAGCTTCCTCGGCCGTCGGATCGCCGTCCTGGGCGCCGCCTTCAAGCCCGACTCCGACGACATCCGGGACTCCCCGGCTCTCAACGTGGCCGCGCAGATACAGCTCCAGGGCGGCAGCGTCAGCGTCTACGACCCCAAGGCCATGGACAACGCTCGCAAGGCGTTCCCGACCCTGGCCTACGCGCACTCCGCCCAGGACGCCCTGTCCGAGGCCGACGTCGTCCTCCACCTCACCGAGTGGCAGGAGTTCCAGGCCCTGGACCCCGCCGTACTGCGGGACACGGTGGCGCAGCCGTACGTCATCGACGGCCGCAACGCCCTGGACGGGAGGCGGTGGCGCGCGGCGGGATGGACGTACCGCGCGCTAGGCCGGCCCTGAAGCCGGCCGACGCGCCGCATGAGTGCGCCGACCAGAACGGCCCCGGGGCGTTCACCCCCGACGGGGCGGCCGTGGAGTCGTACATCGCTCCCGCCGGCGCCACACGGTGGGTGACGTGACCGGGGTGCAGGAGGCCGCCTGACCATGTGGAGTCAGAGGGCGAGTCGGGTCAATCAGCCTCGCGGGCTTCTGCGTCAGCCTCGGAGCTGCTTGACCATGACGGCGTACACGGGGGAGTCTGCAAACGGCTGCTGCTCGCCGGCCTTCTACGGTGTCGGGGTGGCGGGATTTGAACCCACGACCTCTTCGTCCCGAATGAGGATCGGTTAATGAGCTTTCCTGCCTGGATTGTGTTTGCGCAGGTCAGGTGGGTGGTCCCGGTTGGTCTCGGGTGGGGTGGAAGGGGCATCGGGAGCAGGGCGGCTCCCAGATGGCTCCCAAGGGTGCTGCCGCCTGGATGGTGCTGGAGAGTCAGCCCTGTGACCCGAAGGCAATCCACCGGCCACTAGTGCCAGGAAGTCGAGTCGGCCACTCTATTCGCCGTCCGCTGCCTGGCGTCGGAGACTGCCGATGTGGTCCGGACAAAGTATGCGATGGCTTCGCGGGCGCTGGAGAGGCGCGGGTCGGGTCACACCTTCTTGACGACGATCGTGTCCGGGACCAGCTTCTCCAGGTCGTCGACGTCCGAGGTGAAGACGGTGACCTGTCCCCTCTGCTGTCGCGCGATGACGGCGAGCACGGCATCGATCGCGTACTTGTGGCCGTGCAACTTGGCGTCGGCCAGAAGTCGACGCGCCTGGCGGGCCTCGTCCTTCCCGATGTCGACGACCTGGAGCCGGGACAGTACCCAGTCCCAGCGCTGCTCGGTCGTTCTGCCGTCGTACGCCTCGACCAGTGTCATCGGGGACGTCACCACTTCGGCCTCCCCGCGTGCCGCGAGGTCGAGCCAGGCGATCATCTTCCGGTCGCCGCGTACCGCAAGGGACAGGGCTTCACAGTCCAGTACGAAGACGCGGAGGGGTCGCTGTCCGTGCTCACCGGCTCGCTTCTTCACGCAGCCTCTCCGGCGTTGTGCTTTCCGGCGGTTCGACGCCGCTCGTGTTCGGCGTCGAGTTCGTCCAGCTCGACGAGCGCTGCCGCATGCTCGTCCTCGGTGATGGGGCCGTGCTCTTCCTGCAACCAGTCGACCAGTTCCAGGAGCCGGTCCCGGTCACGCTTGAAGCGCAGCGCCTCGGCGACATACGCCGACAGGCCCCGCTCTGCCGCGTCCGCGCGGATCTCGTCCAGGAGATCCTCGGGAATCGTCACGGTTACCTTCTTCGTTGCCATACAAGAGACCATACTCCCGGTATTGCACTCCTTACCAGCGGGTCACGTGATGGGCGCTCGGCAATCAGGCGGTCGGGGCGGGGCGTGGGCTGCCGTGGAAGACCTGGCTGGTGTGCCAGGAGCGGTGGACCGCCGCGACGGGTCGGGCACCCGGTTGAGGTCCGATGAGCGGGCGGCCGGCGAGCGCTATGACGTGCTCGCGGGCGGCGGGGCTGTGGCCGACGAAGCGCTGCGAGACCAGGATGCGGTGGCTGTCGCCGATGCCGAGGACGCCCTTGTCGAAGAGCTTGTGGTGCAGCGAGCACAGGCACAGGCCGTTGTCGATGTCATCAGGGCCGTCGAACGCCCACCATCGCACGTGCGCGGCCTCCAGTCCGACCGGCACCGTGCCGATTCTGCCGTCGTAGCCGCAGAAGGCGCACTGGTACTCGTATGCCGTCAGGACCTGCTCCCGCATCCGGGGATCCCGCCGCCTGCGCACGGCCGAGAACTGTTCGGTCTCCGTCGGCTCCAGCTCCAGGCCGACGGCTTCGCACAGGTCGCCGTGGAGCGAGGGCGGGAAGTTCAGGTCGAGCAGGACCCGTGCCATCCGGCCGAGCAGCGACGGCTCGCGCCGCAACGCCGCCCGTAGTTCCGGCGTCAGCCGCCCCGCAGCTCCGATCTCCCGCAGCTCCCGTACGCCACTGCCGGGGCTGCCCGGTCCGCGATCGGTGCGCACCTCCCACACGCCGTCGTTCACCAGATGGTGGAACGGGTAGGCGGGCGTCGTCTTGTTGGGCGGTCCGTATTCGGCCAACAGCCGTCTGAGGTCGTCCTCCACCGCGCTGTACCGCAGTTCACCGTCGGCGTCCTGCTGGAAACGCCCGAGCGCGTACAGGAACAGCAGCGGCTTGTGCGGAGCGCGGGTCCCGCTTCTGCTCCACTGCCTCAGCTTCGCGGTGCGCTCCAGCCAGTCCATGACCGGCGATCGTAGTGGCGTTGGGGTGCGGTGGTATCGAAGGGGCTTGGGGAGTGGGGCGACTCCCAGATGGCGCCCAGACGCCGTGGGGCCACTGGCTTCGTGCCGACGTTGCCTGTTGCGGCCTAACGAGTCGTGCCGAGGCGACTGCGACGGGTCTCAACCAGGTGCCGCCATCGTTCGCGCGTCTGTCGTTCTCCGTCGATCCACCGAGCTCGCGCGGTGTGCTCGGGGAACGGAAGGCCGGCCATGAAGTGTGCGATCTCGACGTAGTAGGCGTAATCGCCGCTCCGCGTGAGTTCGCGCAGGCGGGTGATCGCGTCGACGAGGTCGTCCTGGGCGTCGAGAACGGCGTGGTGGAAGCACAGGGCCAGTTGCAGTTTCGCCGCGGCGTAGGAAATGCCGGAGACGCCGATTTCGGCGAGCAGGACGGCCGCCCGGTCGGGCACGTCTGCGGCGAACCCGGCGTCGCGCACGAGTGCGGCGATGCGAGCGGTCATCTCGCTGGAGCGCAGGCTGAGGCGGGACAGCAGCCGGTCCGCCAGGTCGAGTTCGTCATCCGCCCGAAGCGGGTCGGCGAAGGAGACAGCGAACGCGAGATGCGCTTGGACCATGGCAGTCTCGCCGACCACACCGTGTTCTTCGGCTTCGCTCCGGGCCGCCAGGTAGGCGGCTTCAGCCCGCTCCATGTCCCCCTGCACCCACCACACGTCTCCCAGCACCCGATGATGCCGCCCCTCCCAGCCCAGCCTCCCTGCGGCCTCCACCGCTGTCGGGAAATCTCCGGACAGTCGGCTCAGGTGTGCCAGGCCGCGTCGAGCGGCGGAAGCGAGCCGGCCGTCGGTGGTGGCGACGCGCTGCATTCCGCGACGCGAATCGTCGGTCAGTCCGAGGTCTCGCTGGGCTTTCGCCAGGTAATACGTGGCCAGTTCGGCCAGATCATCGGGGAGCAGCCCCGACGCCAGGACAGCCGAGAGCCGACTGACCGTACGCTCACGGTGCTCGTGCTGGCGGCGGGCGATGGCGCTGAGCGTCTCCACCAAGGCATCCGCTGTACTCTGCACGTCGCCTGACGACGTGTCATCGGCGGCCGGGAGTGCCAGCGGTTCCCAGACGGAGTCCCCTACGTAGTGGAATGCGGCATCGGCGAGCCAGCCGAGATCGAGACGGAAGTCCCGTGCGAGGAGCAGCCCTTGTTGGAGGCAGCCGACCAGGACGGTGCGGTCGCGTCGTCGGTCCTGGCGCCACTGTGATTCCAAGGCGCGGAAGGCGCGCTGGGCCGCGCGCTGCCAGTCCTGCTCCGACCAGCGGTCGTCACTGCCGTCGTCCGCGTTGCGAATAGCGGCGCGGATCAAGTCGTGGACATGGAAGGGCCACACACCGGAGGGGGACTCCCGTATGAAGGGGCGCTCGGTCAGCCGTAGGGCGGGCGCGTCGTGGTCCATGCCGGCGGCCTGGGTGGCCAGGGGCACGGAGAACGCGTCGAGCAGGCTGACCGAGCGGAGCACGTGGCGTTCCTCGGCGGTCAGGTCGCTGAGGGCACGGGCGATCAGGGCGGGGAAGTCGTGGTCGAAGTCGGTGACCTGTGGCTGCCTGCCACTGCGCCGAAGTTCCAGGTAGCGCATGACCGACAGGTCCAGGTACAGGGGTAGCCCGTGGGAGCGCTCGGCGATGATCCGGCGGACCGGTTCGTCGATCAGCGGCTGCCCGTCGCGGCTGAGCCTACGGGCCAGATAGTCCTCGCAGTCTTCGGAGGAGAAGTCGCCGATCAGGATCTGGCGGCCGGATATGCCTGACCCGCTATTTGTTGCGTCGGAGACGAGGCTGGGCCAAGCGTTCGGCCCGGTCCAGTCGAGTTGCCCTTCCAGGTTCGTTTCCGCCCACTGGAGGCGGTTGCGTCCGGTGACGACGAAGAACGCGTTGGGCATCAGCCACACGATGCGTTGGAGCAGGCGCTCGAAGTCGCGGTGGGTGCGGTCGCCGGTGTCCTCGAAGGTGTCCAGCAGGACCACGGGTAGCGCGCTCTTGTCGGCCGGGAGCTGGGCCAGGTCCCAGGCGAGCAGGTGCGGGTAGAAGCTGAGGGCGTCCAGGTCGGGCTCGGCTTCCAGGAGGTCGGCGAGACGGGAGCAGCCGGCGAGGGCGCGTACGGATTGGTGGTAGGCGATGCCCCCCAAGGAGATCCACCCGCTGTGAGCGGGAGGGCTTGGCGATGTTCGCCCCCTGCCGCGACAGCCGGGACGCAGTCTGCCTGGTCTTCCTGGGATGAGACCTACCAAGTAGGCCACCCGTGCTGATCTTCTGCGCTTCTGGGGCTCTACTCGGCTGCCTACCTCAGGGAGCCAGTTATCAAGCTCGGCTCCCAGATGGCTCCCAAGCGATCTCCAGGAACCACTCAGGGGCCCGACCCGCTAAGCGGATCAGGCCCCTGCCCTGGTGTTTCGGCTGTCGGGGTGGCGGGATTTGAACCCACGACCTCTTCGTCCCGAACGAAGCGCGCTGCCAAGCTGCGCTACACCCCGGTGTCGCTGCTGTGGTGCTTGTCGCGGCGACGTCGTTTACTTTAGCCCACTGCTGGCCGGAGACGAAATCCGGTTTAGGGGCGGCGGCCGACGGGGTTCGGGCGGATGTGGTCCAGGGTGACCAGGAGCACTGCCAGGGCGTAGCAGGAGAGGCCCAGGAGGAGGGCGTTGGCGAGGGTGCTGCGGTAGCCGTGCTGCTCGGCGTCCAGGAACGGGTAGAGGTAGCGGCCCTGGGTGCCGGGGAGGAGCAGGCCGGCCCGGATGAGGGTGTACGTCAGGTAGGCCAGGGGGTAGAGCATCCACCCCGCCGTCTGGCGGAGGTGGAGGCGGCCGGGCGGCGTGAGGACGAGCCAGTCCACGAGGGCCGCCACCGGGGCCGCCGTATAGAGGAGCTGCAGGGCCAGCCACTGGCCGTGCCAGGCCACCGGGGGATGCACCGCGCCCGTCATCGAGAACGGCGGCGTCGTGTGGCCCAGGAGCAGGTGGTAGACCAGGGACGAGATCAGCGCGTAGAGGAGGGCCGCCCCCGTCAGGGACGAGGGCAGCGGACGGGCCGCCTGCCACGCGCGGCGGCCCGAGGAGAGGCTGACCAGGGCCAGGAGCAGCGCCGCCTGGACGCCGAAGTAGCTCAGGATCCGGTCCGGGCTGCCCAGCAGCAGCTCCAGGGCCACGCCCGCCAACGCCAGCACGGCGGTCAGCAGGCGGAACACCGCGGTCACGGGGCGGGGAAGGGGCGCCACCACCGCCGTCGCCGGAACGTGCGCGGGCATCAGTACGGGGGTGCTCGGGACCGCGGGCAGGTCCGGGATGTCCCTGGGGATCGGGGGTATCGGGGCCGTCATGCCCTCAACGGTGGAGGAGAGGGCTCAGCCGGGCATTCTGGTGTACTCCAGGCGGGTTAGCCGGTCCGACGGCCCTGCATCACTCCCGCCCCACCAGCGTCAGCAGTGTCGCCTCCGGGGGGCACGCGAAGCGCACCGGCGTGTAGCGGTTCGTGCCGCAGCCCGCCGAGACGTGCAGATAGGAGGTGCGGCCCTCCGCGGTGTGCCGCGACAGCCCCTTCACCCGGTCCGTGTCCAGGTCGCAGTTGGTGACCAGCGCGCCGTAGAAGGGGACGCAGAGCTGGCCGCCGTGGGTGTGGCCGGCCAGCACCAGGGGGTAGTTGTCCGCCGTGAACGCGTCGAGGACGCGGAGGTACGGGGCGTGTACGACGCCCATCGAGAAGTCCGCCGTACCGGACGGGCCGCCCGCCACCTGGACGTAGCGGTCGCGCTTGATGTGCGGGTCGTCCAGGCCGGTCAGCTCGACCGAGACCCCCTCGACCTTCAGGACGCCCCGGGTGTTCGTCAGGTTCAGCCAGCCCGCGCCGTCGAAGGCGTCCCGCAGGTCCTCCCACGGGTTGTGGATCACCCCGACGGCCGGCGGGTTGCCGTTCAGGCCGTGCCTGCCGCTCGCCTTCTCCAGCAGGTAGCGGGCGGGGTTGCGGGGGCGCGGGCCGTAGTAGTCGTTGGAGCCGAAGACGTACGCGCCCGGGAACTCCATCAGGGGGCCGAGCGCGTCCAGCACCTCCGGGACGCCCTCCGGGTCGGACAGGTTGTCGCCCGTGTTGATCACGAAGTCCGGGCGCAGGCCCGCCAGCGACTGCAACCAGCGCTGCTTCTTGCGCTGGCCGCTCACCATGTGGATGTCGGAGACCTGGAGCACCCGCAGCGGGCGTACCCCCGGCGGGAGGACCGGGACCGTGACCCGGCGCAGCCGGAACGAACGGACCTCGAAGCCGGCCGCGTACAACACACCTGCGGCGCCGAACGCCGCGATTCCCAGGGGTACTCCGTATCGAGCGCGCATATGACCATCGTGTCAGACGGAACCAGGCCCCCGAGACCGGCCGGTACCGAAATGGGCGGGCGTTCCGCGTGCGGCACCTGCGACAATCACATCCATGACCACCACGCTCAAGTCGAAGCTGCACGACGACCTCAACGCCGCGATCAAGGGGCGCGACGAGCTCCGCTCGGCCACCCTCCGGATGACGCTCTCCGCGATCACCAACGAGGAGGTCGCCGGCAAGCAGAAGCGCGAGCTCTCCGACGACGAGGTGCTCAAGGTGATCGCCAAGGAGGCGAAGAAGCGCCGGGAGGCGGCCGAGGCCTTCGCGCAGGGTGGTCGTGCCGAGAGCGCCGAGCGGGAGAAGGCGGAGGGCGCGGTCCTCGCCGAGTACCTGCCGAAGCAGCTCAGCGACGAGGAGCTGGACGGGATCGTCGCCGAGGCCGTCGAGGAGGCGAAGGCGGCGGGTGCCGAGGGGCCGCGGGCCATGGGCGCCGTGATGAAGATCGTGAACCCGAAGGTGGCCGGTCTGGCCGAGGGCGGCCGCGTCGCCGCCTCGGTGAAGAAGCACCTCCAGGGCTGACCCCTGGCCCCGGCCCCCCGGGGAGTTCCCCGCGGTACGGCGTCGCGGACGCGACGCCGTACCGCGGGAGAGCGGTCAGCCTCGGCGGCCGCCGTTGCCGTTCCCGTTTCCGCCGTTCCCGTTGCCCTGGAAGAAGCCGTCGGGGAAGGAGAAGGTCGGGTTCGGGGTGGTGCCGCCGTTCGTGCCGCCGTTCGTGGTGCCACCGTCGGTCGTGCCGCCGTCCGTCAGGCCGCCGATGAGGCCGCCGATCAGACCACCGGTGTCACCGTTGGTGCCGTCCCCGGTGCCGGTGTTGTCGCCTTTTCCCTTATCACCCTCGTCCGGGATGTCCACGAGGTTGAAGGACTCGTCCGCCTTGCCCTCCAGGGCGCCCGTCATGGCGTCCTTCCAGATCGGCCCCGGGGTGTCGGCGCCGAAGACCTCGGGGTGGTAGACGCCGCCGATGGTGATGTTGGTCATCTCGACGTTCTGCTTGGCGCTGCCGACCCACACCGCGCCCGCGAGGTTCGGCGTGTAGCCGACGAACCAGGCGTTCTTGCGGGAGTCCGTCGTACCCGTCTTGCCCGCGCTCTCGCGGTCGTCGAGGCCGGCCTGCTGACCGGTACCCGAGTCGACCACACCGCGCAGCAGGGTGTTGATGGTGTCGGCGGTCTTCTCGCTCATCGCGCGCGAGCAGGTCGACTTGGGCACGGCCAGCGACTTCTGCTCGTTGCCGACCTTCTGGGTGATCGACTCGATGGCGACCGGCGTGCAGTACATGCCGCGGTCCGCGAAGGTGGCGTACGCGCTCGCCATGGTCAGCGGCGACAGGCCGATCGCGCCGAGGGCGATGGACGGGGTCTCGGGGAGCTTCGAGCCGTCGCCCTGGTGGACGTGGAGCGCGTCGGTCATCTTGACCACCGGGCACAGGCCGATGTCGGAGATCAGCTGGACGAAGTAGGTGTTGATGGACTTCGCCATCGCCTTCTTCATCTGGTACGGCCCGACCTCGGACTCGTTCTCGTTCTCGACCTGCTCGCCGTCCGTGTTGACCCACTGCTTGCCGTTGCACTGCTGCACGGGGCTCGGATAGTTCATCTTGTACGGCGACGAGTACTCCTGCGTCGCCGGCTTGCCGCCCTCGATGGCGGCCGCCGCCACGAACGGCTTGAACGTCGAACCCGTCGGGAAGCCGTAGTTGGAGCCGCCGTAGTCCCGGTCGACCGAGAAGTTGTACTCGGTCTCGTTCTTGTTGTAGCCGTACGGCTTCGACTGGCCCATCGCCAGGATCTTGCCGCTGCCGGGCTCCACGAGGGTGGCGGCGGCGGCCACCGAGTCGGACTTGTAGACGTGGTCCTTGATCGAGGCCTGCACCGAGTCCTGTGCCTGCGGGTCCAGGGTGGTGCGGATGGTCAGACCGCCCTGGTTCCAGAGCTTGGCGCGCGCCTCGCGGGTCTTGCCGAAGGTCGGATCGGTGAGGAAGACGTTCTCGACGTACTTGCAGAAGAACCCGGCGCCCTTGGAGGCGGTGATGCAGCCGTTCTTGGGCTGGGTGACGTGCAGGCCGAGCGGCGCCTCCTTGGCCTTGTCGGCCTCCGCCTGGGAGATGTCGCCGAGCTGGGCCATGCGCTCCAGGACGACGTTGCGCCGCTTGGTGGCCTCGGCCTCGTCGTTGACCGGGTCGTAGCGGCTCGGCGACTGGACGATGCCCGCCAGCAGGGCCGACTGCTCCAGGGACAGGTCCTTGGCGTGCCTGGAGAAGTAGCGCTGGGAGGCGGCCTCGACGCCGTACGCCTGCTCGCCGAAGAAGGTGATGTTCAGGTAGTTCTCGAGGATCTTCTTCTTGCCGAGCTTCTCCTCGAGCTGGATCGCGTACTTCAGCTCCTTGACCTTGCGGCCGAGGGTCTGCTGGGTGGCCTCGGCGACCTTGGTCGGGTCGTCGCCGGCCTCCTCGATGAAGTAGTTCTTCACCAGCTGCTGGGTGAGCGTGGACGCGCCCTGGGCGACCCCGCCGCTCTGCGCGTTCTTGTTCAGCGCGCGCAGCACGCCCTTCAGGTCGATGGCGCCGTGCTGGTAGTAGCGCGAGTCCTCGATCGCGACGATCGCCTTCTGCATGTAGGGCGAGATGTCCTTGAGGTCCACCACCGTGCGGTCACGGGAGTAGACCTGGGCGATCTGGTTGCCCTTGCTGTCCAGGATCCTGGTCCGCTGGCTCAGCTGAGGGCTCTTCAGGTTGGCCGGGATGTCGTCGAAGCCCTGGACCGAACCCTTGGCCGCCAGGCCCAGGGCCCCGGCCGCGGGCAGTGCGATGCCCGCCATCACGGCTCCCGCGAGCACACTGACACCGAGGAACTTGGCGGCCTGCTGCGTGGTCGACAGACCACCGCCCGAGCGCTTCTTTGGCATGGGGGCAGCCTAATCCGTAGCGATGTGCGTTCCGGGTGAGCGGGCGGCTCTCGGGATGTTCGAGTGCCGGATCGTGACATACGGGACCACGTCCCCCGCGTGGGGCGTGGCTCGGGGTGCGACGTGGGGCATGGCTCGGCGCACGGCACGGCGGCATGGGCGGTCGACCTTGCCATTCGCCGGACACGCGGGCAGGCCTTGGCCTAAGCTGCTCTCAACTGTCACAGCTGCGCGGCCACGTATCAATACGTCCGGCGACCCCGAATCGTTCCGGAACCAGCCCACTTTTTTTCGGGTGATGTGTTGATGGCGTGTCCGAATCCGCCTCGTGTGTCACCCGGCGTCCGTTGTGGCGCACCAGGGCTGTCCCGCTATGCCGGGATGATCACGCATGTCGTCAGCTCACTCCCGCGGGTGATCTGCCGCTTACCCATAGTCCGTTCGGGCCATTCAAGATTGGGCCCGAAGGGGGTGTTGCGCTGTGCCCGCCTTCCGTAACGTCCTCAACTGGCGGCGGTGAATATGCCGCTGCCGCCGTGGGGGAGCCTCGATTCGGGAGAGGACGGCGCCGGTATGGGCTGGGTAACCGACTGGAGTGCGCAGGCCGCCTGCCGCACTACCGATCCGGATGAACTGTTCGTTCAGGGAGCAGCGCAGAACAGGGCCAAGGCGGTGTGCACCGGATGTCCGGTACGCACCGAGTGCCTGGCGGACGCGTTGGACAACCGCGTCGAGTTCGGCGTGTGGGGAGGCATGACGGAGCGGGAGCGCCGCGCACTGCTGCGCAGGCGACCCACCGTGACCTCCTGGCGCAGGCTCCTGGAGACAGCACGTTCGGAGTACGAGCGGGGGACCGGGATCGTCCCCCTCGACAGCGACGAGGTGTACGAGAACTACATGGCCGTGAGCTAGACCGGACGGGTCCCCGGCAGCTCCGCCCGGCCGGCCGCGAGCCGGTCGCCGATGTCCCGCAGTCCCGCGAGGTCGTGCACGTCGCCGGGCAGCGCGGCCACTTCCACCACGGCCACCTCGGGGTGTCGCGCGGTGAAGCGGTCACGCGTGCGCTGCTCGCGGGAGAGCAGCTGCATGCGCTCGGCGTGCAGCCTCAGCAGGCCTGCGGTGAGCTGGTCGACGGTGCGGTCCGGGCTTTCTGGCGAGTCCGGGTATGCCGAGTCCGGGTATGCCGAGTCCGGGCTTTCTGACGAGGGGGATTCGTCAGTCAGCTCCACAGCCCTGTCCTCGGGCCCTGACGAGGGGGATTCGTCGGGCCGGGACTCGGACGGCGCGGGCGCGGGTGGTTCAGAACTGCCGTACGTGTCGGGAGAGTTACGAAGTCCAGCTTTCCCGCCCCCCTGATCCACAATGCGGGGGTCTTCAAGATTTTCCGCGGCGGCGAGCGCACGTTCGGCGGACAGCCGGTCGGCGCCGCTGCCGTGCACGCGGTTGAGGACCAGACCGACCAGCGGCATGTCCTCCGCGGCCAGCCGCTCCACGAAGTACGCGGCCTCGCGCAGCGCGTCCCGCTCCGGCGCCGCCACCACCAGGAACGCCGTACCGGGCGCCTGGAGCAGCTTGTACGTCGCGTCCGCGCGCGTACGGAACCCGCCGAACGTCGTGTCCATCGCGGCGACGAACGTCTGCACGTCCTTCAGCAACTGGCCGCCCAGCAGCTTGCCGAGCGTGCCGGTCATCATCGACATGCCGACGTTCAGGAAGGCCATGCCCGCGCGGCCGCCCAGCTTGGCCGGTGCGGTCAGCAACCGGATCAGCCGTCCGTCCAGGAAGGAACCGAGGCGTTTCGGCGCGTCGAGGAAGTCCAGCGCCGAACGGGACGGCGGGGTGTCGACGACGATCAGGTCCCACTCGTCCCGGGCCCGCAGCTGGCCCAGCTTCTCCATCGCCATGTACTCCTGCGTGCCCGCGAAGCCCGCCGACAGGGACTGGTAGAAGGGGTTGGCCAGGATGGCGGCCGCCCGCTCGGCGTCCGCGTGCGCCTCCACGACCTCGTCGAAGGTGCGCTTCATGTCGAGCATCATGGCGTGCAGTTCGCCACCGGAGCGCCGCCCGGCACCGCCGTCGGCCGCACCGCCGTCGCCGTCCGTCACGGGGCCGTCCGCCACGGGGCCGCGGTCCTCGGTGCCCTTCACCCGCCGCGGCACGTTGTCCAGCGAGTCGATGCCCATGGACTGCGCCAGCCGCTTGGCCGGGTCGATGGTCAGCACGACCACCTTGCGACCCCGCTCGGCCGCCCGCAGCCCCAGCGCCGCCGCGGTGGTCGTCTTGCCGACGCCGCCCGAGCCGCAGCACACCACGATCCGGGTCGTCGGGTCGTCGAGCAGCGCGTCGACGTCCAGCACGGGCGCGTGGGCCAGCCTGCGCGTGCCGTCCTGGGCCGGCTCCTGCGCCGCATCCCGTGCCGGCTCCTGGGCCGGGTCCGGATCCGGAGTCATGACATCCCCTGTTCCCGCAGCTCGGTGGCGAGTTCGTACAGGCCCGCCAGGTCCATCCCCTCGGCAAGCAGTGGCAGCTCGTGCCGGGGCAGCTCCAGCTCGGCCAGCACCGCGCGCTGCTCGTGCTCCAGCGCGTACCGCTCGGCGTACTCGGCGGCCTGCGCCAGCAGCGGGCCCACCAGCTGCTCGGCCTTGCCACCGCGCCGCGCCCCGCCGAGTCCGGCGGCCGACAGTGCCTGCGCCACGGCGGTGCGCGGCACGCTCCGCACGAGTTCCAGGTCGGTTCCGTCCAACACCTCGGGCCGGACCATGTTCACGATGACCCGGCCCACCGGCAGCCGCGCGGAGCGCAGTTCGGTGATGCCGTCGGCGGTCTCCTGGACCGGCATCTCCTCAAGGAGTGTGACCAGGTGCACAGCCGTCTCCTTGGACTTCAGCACCCGCATCACGGCCTGCGCCTGATTGTGTATCGGGCCGATCTTGGCGAGCCCGGCCACCTCGTCGTTCACGTTCAGGAAGCGGGTGATGCGGCCGGTCGGGGGCGCGTCCATCACCACGTAGTCGTAGACGAACCGTCCCGCCTTGTCCTTGCGGCGCACCGCCTCGCACGCCTTGCCGGTGAGCAGGACGTCCCGCAGACCGGGCGCGACGGTGGTGGCGAAGTCGATCGCGCCCAGCTTCTTCAGGGCGCGACCCGCCCCGCCGAGCTTGTAGAACATCTGGAGGTATTCCAGAAGGGCCAGTTCGGGATCGATGGCCAGCGCGTAGACCTCACCGCCTCCCGGCGCGACGGCGATCTTCCGCTCCTCATAAGGCAACGCCTCCGTCTCGAAGAGCTGGGCGATGCCCTGCCGGCCCTCGACCTCCACGAGAAGCGTCCGCTTCCCCTCGGTCGCGAGGGCCAGCGCGAGTGCGGCGGCGACCGTCGTCTTGCCGGTCCCGCCCTTGCCGCTGACGACCTGGAGCCTGCTCACGTCTTCGAGCCTAACCAGTCGGCCGGACACTCACGCGGGAGGCTGTGGATAACGCTGCTCACGGTCGTACGTCTGCCCCGTGCGCGCCAGCGGATAAAGTCGGCCGCATGACCAAATGGGAATACGCAACCGTGCCGCTGCTTGTCCACGCCACGAAGCAGATTCTGGACACCTGGGGCGAGGACGGCTGGGAGCTCGTCCAGGTCGTGCCCGGGCCCAACAACCCCGAGCAGCTGGTGGCCTACCTGAAGCGGGAGAAGCCGTGATGAGCGCCGTCGAGGCCAGGCTGGCCGAACTCGGTCTCTCGTTGCCGGCGGTCGTCCCGCCGCTCGCCGCCTACCAGCCGGCCGTGCAGTCGGGTGCCTACGTCTACACCTCCGGCCAGCTGCCGATGGTCGACGGCAAGCTCCCGGTCACCGGCAAGGTCGGCGCCGAGGTCACCGCGGACGAGGCCAAGGAGCTGGCCCGCACCTGCGCGCTGAACGCCCTGGCCGCCGTCAAGTCCGTCGTCGGTGACCTGGACCGGATCGCGCGCGTCGTGAAGGTCGTCGGCTTCGTCGCCTCCGCCGCCGACTTCACCGGGCAGCCGGGCGTGATCAACGGCGCCAGCGAACTGCTCGGCGAGGTGCTCGGCGACAAGGGCGTGCACGCGCGCAGCGCGGTGGGCGTCGCGGTGCTGCCGCTGGACGCGCCGGTCGAGGTCGAGGTCCAGGTCGAACTCGTGCCGTGAGCGGTGAGTGGTGAGCTGTGAGCCGTGGGCGGTGAGCCGTGGGCGCGCGGTAAGCCGTAACGGGAACGCCACAGGCCACCTCTCGAACATTCGCGCACCACGGGATAGCCTCCGGTAATGGCCGATGGACAGTGGTATCCCCCGGAGTGGCCGGCTCGCATCCGCGCCCACACGGAGGGCACCCTCGTGCCGGTCCCGCCGAAGCGCGCGGCGACCGTGCTGCTCCTGAAGGACACCCCGGACGGCCCTGTCGTCCACATGCTGCGCAGACGCGCCTCCATGGCTTTCGCCGGAGGCGCGTACGCGTATCCGGGCGGCGGTGTCGACCCGCGCGACGACGACCGCCAGGTCCGCTGGGCGGGGCCCACGCGCGCGTGGTGGGCCGAGCGGCTCGGGACCGACGAGGCGAGCGCCCAGGCGATCGTCTGCGCGGCCGTACGGGAGACCTACGAGGAGGCGGGCGTCCTGCTCGCGGGCCCGACCGGCGACCAGGTGGTCGGGGACACCACGGGGGACGACTGGGAGGCCGACCGCGCCGCCCTGGTCGCCCGTGAGCTGTCCTTCGCCGAATTCCTGGACCGGCGGGGCCTGGTCCTGCGGTCCGACCTGCTGGGCGCATGGGCCCGCTGGATCACCCCGGAGTTCGAGGCCCGCCGCTACGACACCTGGTTCTTCGTCGCCGCCCTTCCCTCGGGCCAGCGCACCCGCAACGCCTCCACGGAGGCCGACCGCACCGTCTGGATCAGCCCCGCGCGGGCCGCCGCCGGATACGACCGGGGTGAACTGCTGATGATGCCGCCCACCATCGCGACGCTGCGCCGGCTCACCCCGTACGCCACCGCCGCGCAGGCGCTCGCGGCGGCGCCCGCGCGGGACATGACCCCGGTACTGGCCCGCGCCCGCCTGGAGGACGGTGTGATCGTCCTGACCTGGCCGGGCCACGACGAGTTCACCAAGCACATAGCGACCGCCCCCACGGGGGGACCCGGCGCGGGTTCCATCGCCGGACCCACCGCCGGACCCCTCGCCGGAGGCCCCGCATGACGAACGCAGCGGCCCTGCCCGGCCAGCCCCGCGACACGGTCCGTTCGGGGCCGGCCACCGCACGGTCCGTCAACGTGCTGGCGCCCAACGCCTCCGCGATGACCCTGGACGGCACCAACACCTGGATCGTCGCCGAGCCCGACTCCGACCTGGCCGTGGTGATCGACCCCGGCCCCCTGGACGACGTCCACCTGCGCGCGGTCGTCGACACGGCGGAGAAGGCCGGCAAGCGCGTCGCGCTCACCCTGCTCACCCACGGCCACCCGGACCACGCCGAGGGCGCCGGACGCTTCGCGGAACTGACCGGCACGCGTGTGCGTGCCCTCGACCCGGCGCTGCGCCTCGGCGACGAGGGCCTCGCCGCGGGCGACGTGATCACCACCGGCGGACTGGAGCTCCGGGTCGTACCCACCCCCGGTCACACCGCCGACTCCCTGAGCTTCCACCTCCCGGCCGACCGCGCCATCCTGACCGGCGACACCATCCTCGGCCGCGGTACGACGGTCGTGGCACACCCCGACGGCCGCCTCGGCGACTACCTGGACTCGCTGCGACGGCTGCGCTCGCTGACGGTCGACGACGGCGTGCACACGGTCCTGCCGGGCCACGGCCCGGTCCTGGAGGACGCCCAGGGAGCCGTCGAGTTCTACCTGGCCCACCGCGCCCACCGGCTCGCCCAGGTGGAGACGGCCGTCGAGAACGGCCACCGGCAGCCGGCCGCGGTCGTCGCCCACGTCTACGCCGACGTGGACCGCTCCCTGTGGCCGGCGGCGGAACTGTCGGTACGGGCCCAGATGGACTATCTGAGCGAGCACGGACTGATCTAGCCGACGGCTGCGGCCGGGTCGACGGCCGCAGCCGTCCGGGAATCCAGGCTCCGGCGGTTCGGCGGTCAGTCCCAGCCGGGCGGCCGCGGTGTCTTCACGCCGTGCACGCGCGCGTACTCGTCGGCGAGCCAGGGGCCGAGGTCGTCGACGTAGGACCGCAGGACGGCCGGGTCGCCGACCGGCTCGTACCCGGACCACGCCGCCCGGCGCAGCTGTTCGGCGCGGTCCGGGTAGTAGCCGGCGAACGCCTCGGCCATCTCGCGCAGATCGCTGGTCCAGCCGTTCCAGCGGGGCATGACGAGGGTGAAGCCGGTGCGGACCAGATGCCGTGACATGAAGCGCACCAGGGGCCGCAGGGCCTGTTCGGTGCCGTCGGCGGCCGCGATCCGCTCCCGCCAGCGCGGCAGGAACCGGGCCAGGTCGCCGTTGGTCTCGCGGGCGAGCAGGGAGTCGGGGCGGTAGCGGGGCAGGAACTCGGCGAGGTCCTCCCCGAGCAGCGGGGTGCACTGGCAGGCCACGAACCAGCCGATGTCGTACCGCTCCAGTTCGCTGAGCACCCGCGCGCGTGAGAAGAGCAGGGTGCCGACCCCGTCGATCTCGGGGAAATCCTCGTCCAGGGCCTCGCCCAGGGCGCGGGCCGCGTCCCGGTCGGCGTCGGTCGGCTCCGCGTGCAGGACGGCCACCAGGTCCAGGTCGCTGCGGCCCACGCGCGCGGTGCCCCGCGGGATTGAGCCGTAGAGGTACGCGCTGTGCAGGTGCGCCCCGAAGGCGGTCAGCAAGCGGTCACGGGCCGCGGCGACGACGGGACGGAAGACGTGCGGCACGCGCGCGTGCGAGCCCTCACGATCGATGAAGCCCAGGGAGTCGAGTCCGCGGCCGGGGGCAGCCGGTTCAGCCATGAGGAAACTGTGCCTGGTCCGGTCATGACTCAGGGTTCCGCCTCAGGGAGGCGGAACCCTGAGTCATAGGGGTCGTGTGCGGGTGTCAGCGCGAGCGCTTGGCCAGCCGCTCGACGTCCAGCAGGATCACGGCCCGCGCCTCCAGACGCAGCCAGCCGCGCTGGGCGAAGTCGGCCAGGGCCTTGTTCACCGTCTCGCGGGACGCGCCGACCAGCTGGGCCAGCTCCTCCTGCGTGAGGTCGTGGACGACGTGGATGCCCTCCTCGGACTGCACGCCGAAGCGGCGGGAGAGGTCGAGCAGGGCGCGCGCGACCCGGCCGGGCACGTCGGAGAAAACCAGGTCGGACATGGCGTCGTTGGTCTTGCGCAGACGGCGGGCGACTGCGCGCAGCAGGGCGGTGGCCACCTCGGGGCGCGCGTTCAGCCAGGGCTGGAGGTCGCCGTGGCCGAGGCCGAGCAGCTTGACCTCGGTCAGCGCGGTGGCGGTCGCCGTCCGCGGGCCCGGGTCGAACAGCGACAGCTCGCCGATCAGCTCGCCGGGGCCGACGACGGCGAGCATGTTCTCGCGGCCGTCGGGGGAGGTGCGGTGGAGCTTGACCTTGCCCTCGGTGACCACGTACAGCCGGTCGCCCGGGTCGCCCTCGTGGAACAGGGAGTCGCCACGCGCGAGGGTCACCTCACTCATGGAGGCACGCAGCTCCGCGGACTGCTCGTCATCGAGCGCCGCGAAGAGCGGGTTGCGCCGCAGAACGTCGTCCACGAGTTCTCTCCTTGTCGACCTGCTCAGGGGATCTTGCTCCCCCTTGGTACCAGGGGACCGTGTTCCCCATTTTGCCGGACGGTCCAAACAGTGTGATCTGTCACAAGGATGCCGTACAGGTGTGCCGAGGTAAGCGGCAGGGGTCCAATCGGGGGCTGATCTTCCGGGTCCGGGGCGGATGTCGGTGCCGGGCTTTAGGCTGGCCGGGTGTCCAAATCGCCGGTGAGAGCACAGGCCAAGGGGGCTGGGCGGGTGGTTGTACGTCGCGATTCCGCCGTGGGCGAACAAGGGTCCGATGCTGTCCCGGGTGAATCGAAAAAAACGACGAAAGCAGTAAAAGCCGTGAAGAAGGCCGCGCCGAAGAAGGCCCAGCCGGAGAAGGCCGTGCCGGAGAAGGCCGAGTCGCGCACGGCGCTGGTCCGCCGGGCCCGCCGGATCAACCGCGAGCTCGCCGAGGTGTATCCCTACGCCCACCCCGAGCTGGACTTCGAGAACCCCTTCCAGCTCCTGGTAGCCACGGTGCTCTCCGCCCAGACCACCGACCTCAGGGTCAACCAGACCACCCCGGCGCTCTTCGCCAAGTACCCCACCCCCGAGGACCTGGCCGCCGCCAATCCGGAGGAGGTCGAGGAGATCCTGCGGCCGTGCGGGTTCTTCCGGGCCAAGACGAAGTCCGTGATAGGGCTCTCCAAGGGGCTCGTGGAGCAGTTCGGCGGTGAGGTCCCGGGCCGGCTCGAAGACCTGGTCAAGCTCCCGGGCGTCGGCCGCAAGACCGCCTTCGTCGTGCTCGGCAACGCGTTCGGGCGCCCCGGCATCACCGTGGACACGCACTTCCAGCGCCTGGTCCGCCGCTGGCGGTGGACCGCGGAGACCGACCCCGACAAGATCGAGGCGGCCGTCGGCGCGCTCTTCCCCAAGACCGACTGGACCGACCTCTCGCACCACGTGATCTGGCACGGCCGCCGCATCTGCCACGCCCGCAAGCCCGCCTGCGGCGCCTGCCCCATCGCCCCGCTCTGTCCGGCCTACGGAGAAGGGGAGACCGACCCGGAGAAGGCGAAGAAGCTGCTCAAGTACGAGAAGGGCGGCTTCCCCGGCCAGCGTCTGAAGCCCCCGCAGGCATATCTGGACGCGGGCGGCAGGCCGGCCCCGCCGCTGGGCGCCGTACCGGAGGCATGACCGGGCGGTTCAGGGACAGGACCCAGGGGTTTTCTGCGGGTCGGCGGACGGAACGATCGAGGAGTCTCGGGGCGTTGGAACGGGCAGGCCGCAAGCGGTGGGCAGGCCGGGGGAGCCACGCAGGACGGGGGACGGCATGACACACAGCAGCAGGGCAGGCGCCGACGGGTCGCGTGCGGGCGTGGCGCTGCGCACGGAGGGCCTGCCGGACTGGCTGGAGCCGGTGGTGCGGGCCGCCGAGACGGTCCAGCCGCTGCAGCTGAGCCGCTTCCTGCCCCCGGAGAACGGCGCCGGACGGCAGTCGGCCGTGCTGATCCTGTTCGGACACGGCGCGGCCGGTCCCGAGCTGCTGCTGATGGAGCGGGCCGGTTCGCTGCGCTCGCACGCCGGACAGCCCTCGTTCCCCGGCGGCGCCCTCGACCCCGAGGACGGCGACCCGAAGGCCGACGGGCCGCTGCGGGCCGCTCTCCGCGAGGCCGAGGAGGAGACCGGGCTGGATCCGGCCGGCGTCCAGCTGTTCGGGGTGCTGCCGCGGCTCTACATCCCGGTGAGCCACTTCGTGGTCACGCCCGTGCTGGGCTGGTGGCGCGAGCCGAGCCCGGTGGGCGTGGTCGATCCGAACGAGACGGCGCGGGTCTTCACGGTCCCCGTGGCGGATCTCACGAATCCGGCCAACCGGGCCACCGCCGTACATCCCCGCGGGCACCGAGGTCCGGCATTTCTGGTCGAATCCACCCTGGTGTGGGGGTTCACGGCCGGAGTGATCGACCGCTTGCTGCACTACGCCGGATGGGAGCGCTCCTGGGACCGCGAGAAGCTGGTCCCGCTCGACTGGCGGTCATGACAGGGTGATCCCCGTGAATGTGCTGGACATCCTGTTGCTGGTCGCCGCCGTGTGGTTCGCGATCGTCGGCTACCGCCAGGGATTCGTCGTCGGCATCCTGTCGGTGATCGGCTTCCTGGGGGGCGGACTCGTCGCCGTCTACGCCCTGCCGGTCATCTGGGACGCGGTGACCGACAACGCCGAGGTGAGCACCACCGCCGCGGTGGTCGCGGTGGTCGTCGTCATCGTCTGCGCCTCCGTCGGCCAGGCCCTGACCACCCACCTGGGCAACAAGCTGCGCCGGTACATCACCTGGTCCCCGGCCCGTGCCCTGGACGCCACCGGCGGCGCGCTCGTCAACGTGGTGGCGATGCTGCTGGTCGCCTGGTTGATCGGTTCCGCCCTCGCGGGCACCACCCTGCCGACGCTCGGCAAGGAGGTCCGCAGCTCCAAGGTGCTCCTCGGAGTGTCCAGGGCGCTGCCCAACCAGGCCGACACCTGGTTCGCGGACTTCTCCAAGGTCCTCGCGCAGAACGGCTTCCCGCAGGTCTTCAGCCCCTTCGCCAACGAGCCGATCACCGACGTCCCGCCGCCCGACCCCGCCCTCGCGAACAGCGCGGTGGCCACCAGCGCCCAGCGGTCCATCGTGAAGGTGACGGGCACCGCGCAGAGCTGCGGCAAGATCCTGGAGGGCACCGGCTTCGTCTTCGCCGACCGCCGCGTGATGACCAACGCGCACGTGGTCGGCGGCGTCGACGAGCCCACCGTCCAGATCGGCGGCGAGGGCCGCAGGTACGACGCCAGGGTCGTCCTGTACGACTGGCAGCGCGACATCGCGGTGCTGGACGTGCCGGACCTGCCCGCGAAGGCGCTGAAGTTCTCCGCCAAGGACGCGCGTACCAGCGACAGCGCGATCGTCGCCGGGTTCCCGGAGAACGGGTCGTACGACGTCCGCGCCGCCCGGGTACGCGGCCGCATCACCGCCAACGGCCCGGACATCTACCACCGCGGCACCGTACGCCGCGACGTCTACTCGCTGTACGCGACCGTCCGCCAGGGCAACTCCGGCGGCCCGCTGCTCACGCCCGAGGGGCGGGTGTACGGGGTCGTCTTCGCGAAGTCCCTGGACGACGCCGAGACCGGGTACGCGCTGACGGCCGACGAGATCCGGCCGGACATCGCCCGGGGCCGTACCGCGAACCAGCAGGTGGGCACCGACAGCTGCGCCCTCTAGAACCCCTGGGGGGGCAGAACCCCTGGGGGCCCGGGAGGGGTCAGCCGCGGGTGTGGCGCAGACGTACCGAGACCCAGCGCGCCCGGCGGCGCAGAATATGCGGAATCCCTACCCTGAGGTCCGTCCCCGGCAGCTGCGGGACAGCTCCCCGGTAGGGGTTCGGACCGCCTGCCGTACGGCGGTTTCGGGGTGCGTCACTGTAGTCGTGCGTCCAGCCCATACCCCGACGTCTGCCCCCGCCCCAAGGTCGATAACCTCGCGGGCGCGCCCCAATCGGCCTATGCGCCGGGCATGTGGCCGTTCGTAGAACAGGTGTGCAGGTCCGGATACCGGGCGCATCGGCGCGGTCACCGATCGGGTTCGGGGTCTTTCAGCCAGTTGATCAACTCGGTCGAGAAGGCCGCCGGGTCCTCCTCGTGCGGGAAGTGCCCCAGGCCGTCGAACAGCCGCCAGCGGTACGGCGCTTCGACGTACTCGCCGGAGCCGGCCGCACTGCGCGTGCGGGTCACCGGGTCCAGGGAACCGTGCAGATGCAGCGTCGGCACCCGCACCGGGCGCTTCATCCGGCGATTGAACTGGATGCCGTCGGGGCGGGCCAGCGACCGCACCAGCCAGCGGTAGGGCTCGATCGAGCAGTGCGCGGTGGACGGGATGCACATCGCCCGCTGATACGTCTCCACCGTCTTGTCCTCGGGCAGCCGCGGCCCGGACCAGTCCCGGATCAGCCGGCCGACCAGCGCACCGTCGTCGGCGGTGAGCTGCCGCTCGGGGATCCAGGGACGCTGGAAACCCCAGATGTAGGAGGCGGCGGCCGACTGCCGGCGGTCCCGCAGCATCGCCGAACGCCAGCGCCGCGGGTGCGGCATGGACACGACCGCGAGCCGTCGTACCAGCTTGGGGCGCATCGCCGCCGCCGTCCACGCCAGGTAGCCGCCCAGGTCGTGACCGACCAGCGCGGCATCCGGCTCACCCAGGGAGCGGATCACGCCGGTGATGTCGAGGGCGAGGTTGGCCGGGTCGTAGCCGCGGGGGGTGCGGTCGCTGCCGCCGACGCCCCTGAGGTCCATGGCGACGGCCCGGAAACCCGCGTCGGCGAGAGCGGTCATCTGGTGCCGCCAGGCCCACCAGAACTGGGGGAACCCGTGCACCAGCATGACCAGCGGGCCGTCGCCGAGCTCGGCGATGTGGAAGCGGGCGCCGTTCGCGGCGACGTCCCGGTGCGTCCAGGGGCCCTCCAGCCGCACGGCCGAGGGAGCGGGATCCGTCATGACGACGAGCGTCCCACAGCCTCGATGGCCGGCACGTCGTCCCGGGGAAGTTCCGGACGCGGATGCGGCTTGGCGTTCTGCAGGACGCCGGCCGTCTCCTTCATCGACGCGGCCACCTTCTGCGGGCCCTGGCTCCTCTTGGCCTTCTTCGCGAACACCACACCGATCAGCGCGAGGACGACGGCCACCAGCACGTTCGCCGCGAAGGAGAGCAGGAAGCAGACCGCGAGATTCCAGTGGCTCCAGGTCCGGATGCCGTACGCCAGCGCGAAGTTGAGCATCGGCAGGGAGAACAGCAGCAGCACACCGGCCGCGGAGAACGCGCCGCCGCTCGTGGCGCCCTTCTTCACGTCCTGCTTCAGCTGTGCCTTGGCCAGCGCGATCTCGTCGTGCACCAGCGCCGACATCTCGGCCGTGGCCGAGGCGAACAACTGGCCGATGCTGCGTTCGGCACCGACCGGGCTGCCGTCGGGTGCGCTCATCGCGGTCTCCCTCTGCGTACGTGTCATCGTCTTTTGTACCGTCTCGTCAGATCATGCCGGACGGTCGCCCTGCGCGCCTGCCCCGCCCGGCACTTCGGCAAGCGCGTCATACCTTCGGGGTGGCGCACCGGGCACCGTACGGTGGCTAGCGGGAGGCCTCCTCGGCTGCCTTCTCGGCTGCCTTCTCGGCGGCGATCCGGCGGTGTTCGGCCGCCTTGCGGTCGTAGATCTCCGCCATCCGCAGGTGGTACGCCGGGTCGTCCTCCTCGTAGACGTCCGGGATGCCGTCGCTGTCCTCGTCCCGCTCCTCGGCCTCGACCAGGCTGCGGTAACGGGCGTTGCGTATCTTCAGCAACACGGTGGCGCACAGGGCGGCGATCAGCGATCCGGTGAGTACGGCGGCCTTGACCTCGTCCGTCAGCACGGCGTCGCCCTCGAAGGCGAGTCCGCCGATGAGCAGCGACACCGTGAAGCCGATCCCGGCGAGCGAGGCGACCGCGAAGACGTCCCCCCACGCGAGGTCGCCGCCCAGCGAGGCCCGGGTGAAGCGGGCGGTCAGCCAGGTTCCGCCGAAGATCCCGACCGTCTTGCCGACGACCAGCCCGAGGACGACGCCCAGCGTCTCGGGCCTGCCGAACACGTCCGCGAGCTCCCCCTTGGACACCGTGACGCCGGCGCTGAAGAGCGCGAAGAGCGGTACCGCGAGCCCCGCCGACCACGGCCGCACCAGGTGCTCGATGCGCTCGCCGGGGGAGCACTGCTCGCCCTCGCGGGTGGTGCAGCGCAGCATCAGGCCCATGGCGACACCGGCGATGGTCGCGTGCACGCCGCTGTGATACATCAGCGCCCAGATCACCACCGCGAGCGGGACGTACACGTACCAGCCGCGCACGCCCTTGCGCAGCAGCAGCCAGAAGACGGCGAGACCGAGCACCGCGCCGCCGAGCGCGGCGAAGTCGATCCGCTCGGTGAAGAAGACCGCGATGATCAGGATGGCGAACAGGTCGTCGACGACGGCGAGGGTGAGCAGGAAGGCGCGCAGCGCGCTCGGCAGGGAGGTCCCGATGACCGCCAGTACGGCCAGCGCGAACGCGATGTCGGTGGCCGTCGGCACCGCCCAGCCGTGCGTGGAGCCGCCGCCGACCAGGTTGGTGACGGTGTAGACGAGCGCCGGTACGGCCATTCCGCACAGGGCGGCGACCACCGGCAGCACGGCCGCCCTGGGGTCCCGCAGGTCACCGGCGACCAGCTCTCGCTTGAGTTCGATGCCGGCGACGAAGAAGAAGATCGCGAGCAGGCCGTCGGCGGCCCAGTGGGCGACGGACAGGTGCAGGCCGAGGGCGGTGGGGCCGAGGTGGAAGTGGCTGACCGTCTCGTAGCTGTGGTGCAGGCCGGGGATGTTCGACCAGAGCAGCGCGGCCGTGGCGGCGAGCAGGAGCACCACCCCGCCGACGGTCTCGGTCCGCAGCGCGTCCGTCACGAAGGTCCGCTCGGGCAGCGAGAGCCGGTCGAGGAACCTGCGGACGGGGGTGGTGCGGGGCGCGGACACGGGGACCTCCGGTCGGTGGGCAGGACGGGGCAGCTGCCGACCAGACTTCCCGGCACACCTGAGGTCACGCTCTTTGCTTAGTTTACCTAAGGTGCGGCGGTGGTTGCCGGGTGAGATCCACGGTAGGTGCAAAAGGGGCGCCCGGCGCGTCGCGCTCCGGGCGCCCCTGGAGACCTTGTCCGGGTCAGTCCTCGCTGGGTGCGGCGGGGAGCTTGGCCTGGATGAGGTCCATGACCGTGGAGTCCGTCAGGGTGGTCACGTCGCCGAGCTGGCGGTTCTCGGCGACGTCGCGCAGGAGTCGGCGCATGATCTTGCCGGAGCGGGTCTTGGGCAGCTCGGCGACCGGCAGGACCCGCTTGGGCTTGGCGATCGGGCCGAGGGTGGCGCCGACGTGGTTGCGCAGGTCGGCGATGAGGTTCTCGTCCTCGGCGTCGGCGGTGCCGCGCAGGATCACGAAGGCGACGATGGCCTGCCCGGTGGTCTCGTCGGCCGCGCCGACCACGGCCGCCTCGGCGACCGACGGGTGGGAGACGAGGGCCGACTCGACCTCGGTGGTGGAGATGTTGTGACCGGAGACGAGCATGACGTCGTCGACGCGGCCGAGCAGCCAGATGTCGCCGTCGTCGTCCTTCTTCGCGCCGTCGCCCGCGAAGTACCTGCCCTCGAACCGGGACCAGTAGGTGTCCAGGAAGCGCTGGTCGTCGCCCCAGATGGTGCGGAGCATCGAGGGCCACGGCTCGGTGAGGACCAGGTAGCCGCCACCGCCGTCCGGGACCTCGTTCGCCTCGTCGTCGACGACGGTGGCCGAGATGCCGGGCAGCGGGGTCTGCGCGGATCCGGGCTTGGTCGCGGTGACACCCGGCAGCGGGGAGATCATCATCGCGCCGGTCTCGGTCTGCCACCAGGTGTCCACGATCGGCGTCCGGTCGGCGCCGATGTGCTTGCGGTACCAGATCCAGGCCTCGGGGTTGATCGGCTCGCCCACCGAGCCGAGCACCCGCAGGCTGCTCAGGTCGAACTTCGCGGGGATGTCGTCGCCCCACTTCATGAACGTGCGGATCGCGGTGGGCGCCGTGTACAGGATCGTCACCCCGTACTTCTGCACGATCTCCCAGAACCGGCCCTGGTGCGGGGTGTCCGGGGTGCCCTCGTACATCACCTGGGTCGCGCCGTTGGCCAGCGGGCCGTAGACGATGTAGGAGTGGCCCGTGACCCAGCCGACGTCGGCCGTGCACCAGTAGACGTCGGTCTCCGGCTTGAGGTCGAAGACCGCCCAGTGCGTGTACGACGTCTGGGTGAGGTAGCCGCCCGAGGTGTGCAGGATGCCCTTCGGCTTCCCCGTGGTGCCGGACGTGTAGAGGATGAACAGCGGGTGCTCGGCGTCGAAGGCCTGCGGGGTGTGCTCGGCCGGCTGCCGGTCGACGAGCTCGTGCCACCACACGTCCCGGCTGCCGTCCCAGGCCACTTCCTGCCCGGTACGGCGGACGACCAGGACGTGCTCGACGTTGCCCGCCTTGCCGACCGCCTCGTCCACGGCGGGCTTGAGTGCGGACGGCTTGCCGCGCCGGTAACCGCCGTCGGACGTGATGACGACCCGGGCGTCCGCGTCCTGGATGCGGGTGGCGAGCGCGTCGGCGGAGAAGCCGCCGAAGACGACGGAGTGCGCGGCGCCGATCCGGGCGCAGGCGAGCATCGCGACGGCCGTCTCGGGGATCATCGGCATGTAGATCGCGACCCGGTCGCCGGCCTGGACTCCCAGCTCCAGCAGCGCGTTCGCGGCCCTGGAGACCTCGTCCTTGAGCTCGGCGTAGGTGATCGCGCGGCTGTCGCCGGGCTCACCCTCGAAGTGGATGGCGACCCGGTCGCCGTGGCCGGCCTCCACGTGCCGGTCCACACAGTTGTACGCGACGTTGAGCTCGCCGTCCTTGAACCACTTCGCGAACGGCGGGTTGGACCAGTCCAGCGTCTCGGTCGGCTCCTTGGCCCAGGTCAGCCTGCGGGCCTGCGCGGCCCAGAAGCCGAGCCTGTCAGCCTTGGCCTCTTCGTACGCCTCGGCCCCGACATTGGCGTTCTCTGCCAGGTCGGCGGGCGGCGCGAAGCGTCGCTCCTCCCTCAAGAGGTTGGCCAGGCTCTCGTTGCTCACGACATCTCCCTTTCGAAGGGTGTCCCTGTGTCCGTTGTGTCCCAAGCCACACAGCTCATCAGACCCGGGGGTCCGGTGACAAGGGCCGTCCGACAATTGGTTTAGACCTATCGGGTGCGTGGGCAGCGGCGGGCCCGCGCTGACGGTGCCTCAGGCCGGACGGGGCAGCTCCTTGGCGTCCGGTACTCCCTCGAACACCTCCGACCCTCCCTCGCCTTCGGCACGTCCCAGCAGACAAGCCTGCGCCTCACCCGCATGGAAGTACATCCCGTACAGCCGCGGTTCGCCGGCGCCCCGGCGCCCGCGCCACCGACCCGTGGGCCCGCAGGTGTTCCAGCTGCTGCACCGCGTTGGCCAGACAGAGCCGCTCCACCGCGTCCAGAGGCGGCCGCCCCGCCAACCGGGCCTCCAGGCCGGCCCGGCAGACCCGGGACTGGGCGCCGGGGCGGCCGGCGACCAGCTTGTCCACGGCGGCCGCGGTGCGCGCCACGCGCGGGCAGCCGAGGCCCAGTTGGGCCAGGCCGGCGAGCGTGGTGATGTCGCAGGTCGCCCGCCAGCCGTGGCGGTGGATCAGGTCGGCCGTGACGACGGTGAGTCCGGCGCCGGGGCCGCCGACCTGGGGCGGGCAACCGCCGAACCGCCCGGCGAGCAGGCCGCCGACGGCCGCCGCGACCAGCCCCGCCTGGAGCGGGGCGCCGGTGGCCAGGGTGATGCCGAGGGGCAGCGGCAGCGCGATCAGGAAGACCGCGACGGACGCGGACGGGTCGGCCCGGAGGGCTCGGGGTGGGTGCGTTCGCAGGCTGATGACATGGTTCCCGTCCCCTTCGGGCGGCGCGGTCGCGGATCGGGTGGGCCACCTCGCCGGGGGCGGGGGATCGGTCGCGGTTGTGGGGCACGGGGTGCAGCGGCGGGATGGATCAACGATCGGTAAATGAATCGTAATGCAGAGTAAAAGTCGGGCCTGGATTTTCTGTGCAAATGGGGCACCGGTTCGCCCCCTTGGGTGAAGTGAGCAGTTCATCGGCTTGTCGTATTAATCCCTCTCTCGGTCCTATGCGACCTTGGCCGCGCTGTCGGCACATACCCGGCACACCGCCATAAAACGCCGTCATGGGCGTTCGCCGAGAGAAGGAAGAAGGTGGGCGGAATTGGCCGCCACCCAGAGGATCGCCGTCGGCGCCGTGGCCGCCGCGGCCTGTGCCGCGTCGCTGGCCGCTTGTGCGACCGGCACCAACTCCGAGAAAGGGACGTCCGGGCCGCGGAAGGGAGCGCCGGCGCCGGAGAGCGTGGTCCGTCTGATCGGCGACGGCTCCACCGCGTACACCGGGGCACAGCCGCATCTGCCCCGGCCGGAGAAGCTCAAGCCCGGTGAGAAGCCCCCGCAGTTCGTGGTGTTCTCCTGGGACGGCGCCGGCGAGGACAGCCAGAAGCTGTTCTCGCACTTCCGCAAGGTCGCCAAGGAGAACCACGCGAACATGACGTTCTTCCTCAGCGGCGTCTACATGCTGCCGGAGGAGAAGAAGGACCTCTATCACCCCCCGCAGCACTCGCCCGGCAGCTCGGAGATCGGCTTCAACGACGAACAGGGCATCTCCGACACCGTCAAGCAACTACGGCTGGCCTGGCTGGAGGGGAACGAGATCGGCACCCACTTCAACGGGCACTTCTGCGGCCCGGACGGTGGGGTCGGCCAGTGGTCGGTGGCCGAGTGGAAGAGCGAGATCGCCCAGGCCAAGCAGTTCGTGAAGAGCTGGAAGACCAACACCGGCATGAAGGACGCCGCGCCGCTGCCCTTCGACTACGACAAGGAGCTCATCGGCGCCCGCACCCCCTGCCTGGAGGGGCAGAAGAACTTCGTGAAGGCGGCGAGCCAGCTGGGCTTCCGCTACGACACCAGCGGCGTCAACGACCAGGTCTGGCCCAAGAAGAGGGAAGGGCTGTGGGACCTGTCCATGCAGCTCGTGCCCTTCCCCGGCCACTCCTACGAGCAGTTGACCATGGACTACAACTTCATGGTCAACCAGTCCGGCACCCAGACCCAGGGGGACCCCGACAAGTTCGACTACTGGGGCGACCAGATGCGCGACGGGCTGATCCAGGGCTTCAACCGTGCCTACAACGGCAACCGCGCGCCGCTCGTGATCGGGAACCACTTCGAGTCCTGGAACGGCGGCACGTACATGCGTGCCCTCGACGACGTGGTCCGGAACGTCTGCAACAAGCCCGACGTGCGCTGTGTCTCCTTCCATCAGCTGGCCGACTGGCTGGACGCCCAGGACCCGCAGGTCCTGGCACGGCTGCGGAGCCTGAACGTGGGCGAGGCGCCGCGGCAGGGCTGGGCGTCCTTCCTGTCCGCTCACCCCGCCCCGGCGCCGAAGGGGGTGCCCGGGGCGCCGGCGGTCAGGCAGTAGCCGCCACTTCCTCACCGAGCACGAAGCCGGGGTCGATCTGCGCGGCCAGGTCGGCCCCGGTGCGCTCGTTGCCCCACGACAGGGCGTTCTTCAGGTGGAAGTGGACCATCTGCCGGGTGTAGCGCTCCCAGTCCCGCAACGCGTGCGTCGCGTCGGCGGCGGCCTTGAGGCTGCGCAGGGCGTCGCGGTTGGCGTCCTCCAGGAGCTCGAACCGCGGTGGACGGCCCTTCTCCATGGCGCGTACCCAGTCGGAGTGCCCGACCGTGACCAGCAGGTCGTCCCCGACCTCCGAGCGGAGGAAGTCGATGTCGTCCTGCCCCTGCACCTTGTTGCCGACGACCTTCAGCACGACGCCGAAGTCCCGGGCGTACTCCTTGTACTGGCGGTAGACGGAGACCCCCTTCCGGGTCGGTTCGGCGACGAGGAACGTGATGTCGAAGCGGGTGAACATGCCGGAGGCGAAGGAGTCCGAACCCGCCGTCATGTCGACCACGACGTACTCGTCGGGCCCGTCGACGAGGTGGTTCAGGAACAGCTCCACCGCTCCGGTCTTGGAGTGGTAGCAGGAGACGCCCAGGTCGGCGTCCGTGAAGGGCCCGGTGACCATCAAACGGACGGCGCCGCCGTCGAGTTCCACCGGCCGCGCGCACGCGTCGTACACCGGGTTGGGCTCCCGCACCCGGACCAGCCGCGAGCCCGCGCCGGGCGGGGTGGTCTTGATCATCGTCGCGGCGGAGGCGATGCGCGGGTTGTTGCCGCGCAGGTAGTCCTTGATCAGGGACAGCCGCTCGCCCATCGCGGGCAGTGCCGCCGCCTCCGACTCGTCGAGGCCGAGCGCGGGGCCGAGGTGCTGGTTGATGTCGGCGTCGACGGCGACCACCGGCGCACCGGCCGCCGCGAGGTACCTGATGAAGAGGGAGGAGAGCGTGGTCTTGCCGCTGCCGCCCTTTCCGACGAAAGCAATTTTCATGTTCACGAAGGGTAGTCATGTAGTAGCTGTCTGTGTCAGGCGGAGTGAAGAAGACCACTCCTTCGTGGAGTGCGCGGCCGGGGTGCGTAGGGTCTTACTCATGAGTACGACAGGTGCGACCGCCGATCCGCTCGCGGCCCTGGGCGCGCTGCCCGGGGTGGCCGAGTCCGTGGAGTCGGTGCGCAGGGCCGTGGACCGGGTCTACGGGCACCGGGTCATGCGGCGCCGCAGCAACGCCGTCACCTCCGAGGCCGCGCTGCGCGGCGCCCGGGGCAGTGCCGCGCTCTCCGGGGCCGACTGGGCGCTGGAGGAGGTGCGGCGGCGCTCCGACTTCGGGGTGGACGACGAGGCGCGCGTGGTCGGAGCGGCGCTGCGGCTGACCGCGGAGGCGGGGCAGCTGCTGTCCATCTGGCGGCAGTCGCCGCTGCGGGTGCTGGCCCGGCTGCACCTGGTGGCGGCGGCCACCGGCGGCGACGAGGTCGGCAGGCCGCGGCAGGCCGGCGAGCGTGTCGACGAGCCGCTGGTCGAGCTGCCGCTGCCGGATGCGGACGAGGTGGCGGGGCGCCTGGAGGGCCTCGCCCGGCTGGTCATCGCGGGGAGCCAGGCGCCCGCACTGGTGACGGCCGCCGTGGTGCACGGCGAACTGCTCGCCCTGCGGCCCTTCACCACGAGCAACGGACTGGTCGCGCGGGCGGCCGAGCGGATCGTGCTGATCGGCAGCGGTCTCGACCCCAAGGCGATCTGCCCCGCCGAGGTCGGCCACGCGGAGCTGGGCCGCGCCTCCTATCTGGCTGCCCTGGACGGCTATGTCTCGGGCACCCCGGAGGGAATGGCGGCCTGGATCGCGCACTGCGGACGCGCGGTCGAACTGGGCGTGCGCGAGTCGACGGCGGTCTGCGAGGCGCTGCAGCGCGGGGCGGCGTAGGACCGAAGGGTCCGGAAAAGGGTTGCGGCGGTACGAGGACTCGTACCGCCGCTGGCATGTTCACCGGGTTACCAAGCGTCCTCGATGTGTCGCCCATCAGGTCGGGTGCTTTGCCCGTCACCTGGTGCGGCTGGCCCGTAATCGACGGGTCGACGTCGCGTGGGTGCGCGGTGGCCATGCTGGGTCCGTGGGGCCAAATGCGTATTAAAGGTGATCCTCTCGGATGTCCTTTGGTCTCGCGGGCCGCTAACCCCTTTGTACTGCAAGCCCGGAGCAAGCGGAAGTCCTGCCTGCAGTTCTTTACTTTTAGGTTCAAAGACGCACTAAAAGGGCGCCGATGAGCCGAACGGGTGAATGAGGGGGTCGGGGCCGGCCGCTTCAGGCGACCGTGCTGCGGCGCCGGCTCGCGTACCAGACCAGACCCGCGGTGGCGGCCGCCGCGCCTATGGCGGCCGCGGCGACCAGGGCCGGCCGCGGGGGCGTGGACAGCCGCTGCTTGAGCCGCACCGGGCGGTGGAAGTCGAGGATCGGCCAGCCGTGCGCGAGGGCCTCGCGGCGCAGCGCGCGGTCCGGGTTCACGGCGTGCGGGTGCCCGACCGCCCGGAGCATCGGCACATCGGTCGCCGAGTCGCTGTACGCGTAACAGCGCTCCAGGTCGTATCCCTCGGAGGCGGCCAGCTCGCGGACGGCCTCCGCCTTCGTCGGGCCGTACGCGTAGTACTCCACCTCGCCCGTGTAGCAGCCGTCCTCGCCTACCACCATCCGGGTGGCGACCACCCGGTCCGCCCCTAGGAGTTCGCCGATGGGCTCGACCACCTCCGCGCCCGACGTGGAGACGATGACGACGTCCCGGCCGGCCCGGTGGTGCTCCTCGATGAGGGAGGCGGCCTCGTCGTAGATGATCGGGTCGATCAGGTCGTGCAGGGTCTCGGCGACGATCTCCTTGACCTGCTGGACGTTCCAGCCGCGGACGAGGCGGGACAGGTACGCGCGGGTGCGCTCCATCTGGTCGTGGTCCATACCGCCGACCAGGAACACGAACTGGGAGTACGCGGTGCGCAGTGCCGCCCTGCGGTTGATCAGGCCGCCTTGGTAGAACGACTTGCTGAAGGTGAGCGTGCTCGACTTCGCAATGACCGTCTTGTCCAGGTCAAAGAACGCCGCTGTGCGAGGCAAGGAGTGGTTTTCCACGACCCCGAGCATAGGCGCCCACCATTCGGCGTAAGGTGGGGCGCGTGGGTTTGCCTGAGAGGGCTCTCGGGTACACCATGGAAGTCACGGATCGTTCGCGACCGTGCTAACCCGGTCCGGCTCCTCCCCCCCCCGAGTCGGCCGTGGAGACGACCCCCACTCTCCCCCCCGGTGGGGGTCGTCGCATGTCCGGGTGGGTTTCTCCCCTCTCTTCGCGGGCCGCGAGGCCTGGCCGGGCGGCTTCGGCCGCCCCTTTCGCATGCCCATGATCCGTCACGCGGAGTAGTCGAGGCGCTGCGCTGTGGAAGTCGCGGGAGCCCAGCGCGAGGCTCGCCGGTATGGGTGACGGAGATATTCACAACCCCCGGCCTGTCCACGGTTTTCGACCAAGATCCACACGATTTCCCGGTTCGCTGCACCGTGATTCCAGCGCGATCCGGCGGCGGCCACTTCATGGCCGGTTCCCATTGCCGGGCGTCAACGGCCGGTTTCTACCGGCCGTGCATATGAAGGCCGATTGCCGGTTCTTCACACGTTTGGGAATCGCGGGGCCGCAGTGGCCACGCGCCACCACTCGGCGACCACTCAGCGACCACTCAGCCAAGGGGGAAGCTCACATGGCCAAAACCGTCACCCAGGATCCACCGCCCGCCGCCGCGGGACGGCCCGGACGCCCGATGATCGTCACCGAGGACGCCGAACTCCTCGACGACCTCTTGCGGCTGTGCGCGGCGGCCGGCGCCAAACCAGAGGTCCACCACGGCGTACCGGAACGCGGCGGCGGCTGGGAGTCAGCCCCGCTCGTCCTGGTCGGCGACGACGCGGCACGGCGGGTGCGCGGGGCCACCCGCCGGCGCGGGGTGGTGCTGGTCGGACAGGACCAGGACGACCCCGACGTGTGGAAACGGGCCGTGGAGATCGGCGCCGACCACGTCCTGATGCTGCCGGACGGCGAGCAGTGGCTCGTGGACCGGATCGCCGACGTCGTCGAGGGGGTGGGCCGCCCGGCCCTCACCGTCGGAGTGATCGGCGGCCGGGGCGGGGCCGGTGCCTCCACGCTCGCCTGCGCGCTCGCCGTCACCTCCGCGCGTGAGGGACTGCGCACCCTCCTCGTGGACGCGGATCCACTGGGCGGCGGAATCGACGTACTCCTCGGCGGCGAGACGGCCGAGGGCCTGCGCTGGCCCGCCTTCGCCGCCTCGCGCGGCCGGCTCGGCAGCGGTGCCCTGGAGGAGTCGCTGCCCGAACTGCACTCGCTGCGCATCCTCAGCTGGGACCGTGGCGACTGCGTGGCGATCCCGCCGCCCGCCGTCCGCGCGGTGCTCGCGGCCGCCCGGCGGCGCGGCGGCACGGTCGTCGTCGACCTGCCGCGCCGCCTGGACGACGGGATCGCCGAAGTCCTCACCCAGCTCGACCTGGCCGTCCTGGTGGTCCCGGCCGAACTGCGCGCGATCGCCGCCGCCGGACGGGTGGCGGCCACCGTCGGCATGGTCGTGCGCGACCTGCGGGTGGCGGTGCGGGGGCCGTACCCGCCGGGTCTGGACGACCGGGAGGTGGCCCACCTGCTCGGCCTGCCCCTGGCCGGCGAAGTGCCCGCCGAACCCGGCCTGTCCCGTCCCGACCGCAAGCCCCCGGGCGCCGTCGCACGCGGGCCGCTGGCCCGCTTCTGCAAGGACTTCTGGGAACGGACGCTGGTAGAGGCAGGTGGCGTATGAGGCCCGGCGCCCCGGGCGGTGACGGCCCGGCCCTGCTCGACGGGGTGCGGCGCTGGCTCGCCGAGAGCGGCGCCGAGCCCACGCCCGCGCGGGTGGCGCAGGCCCTGCGCGCACAGGGCCGGGTGCTCGGCGACGCCGAAGTCCTCGGCGCGGCCGAACGACTCCGCTCCGAACTCGTCGGCAGCGGCCCCCTGGAGCCGCTGCTGGCCGATCCCACGGTCACCGACGTCCTGGTGACCGCCCCCGACCGGGTCTGGGTGGACCGCGGCGGCGGCCTGGAACTGACCCCGGTCGCCTTCCCGGACGCGGCGGCGGTACGACGTCTCGCGCAGCGACTGGCCGCGGTGGCCGGCCGGCGCCTCGACGACGCGCGTCCCTGGGCGGACGCCCGGCTGCCCGACGGCACCCGCCTGCACGCGGTCCTGCCCCCGGTGGCGGTCGGCTGCACCTGCCTGTCCCTGCGGGTGGTACGGCCCCGGGCGTTCACGCTGGACGAACTGGTCGCGGCGGGCACCGTTCCGCCCGGCGGCGACCGGATCCTGCGCGCCCTGCTGACGGCCCGGCTGTCCTTCCTGGTCAGCGGCGGCACCGGCACCGGCAAGACGACCCTGCTCAGCGCCCTGCTCGGGCTGGTCGGTCCGGGGGAGCGAATCGTGCTCGCCGAGGACTCGGCGGAGCTGCGGCCCGAACACCCCCATGTCGTACGGCTGGAGACCAGACCCGCCAACCAGGAGGGCGCCGGCCTGGTCACCCTGGAGGACCTGGTCCGGCAGGCCCTGCGGATGCGCCCCGACCGGCTCGTGGTCGGAGAGGTGCGCGGACCCGAGGTGGTGCACCTGCTGGCCGCGCTCAACACCGGCCACGAGGGCGGCTGCGGCACCGTGCACGCCAACGCGGCGGCCGACGTACCGGCCCGCCTGGAGGCGCTCGGTACGGCCGCGGGACTCGACCGGGCGGCCCTGCACAGCCAGTTGGCGGCCGCCCTGTCGGTGGTGCTGCACCTCGCACGGGACCGCGCGGGCCGACGCCGGATCACCGAGGTGCACGTGCTGGAACGGGACCCGTCGGGTCTGGTGCGGACGGTTCCGGCCCTGCGCTGGGGCACGGACGCGTTCGCACGCGAGCGGGGGTGGGAGCGGCTGCGGGAGCTGTTTCGAAGTGACGTGAGTGACCGGAATTCCGAGAAAGGGTGCCCGTGATGGGTGAGACGACGGTGGGTGCTGTCGTGGTGTGCGGTGGGGTCATGGCCTGGCTGCTGGCCGGGCGGCAGCGTGAGGTGCGGCGGGCACGGCTGCTGCTCGCCGGGGGCGGGGTGGTGGCCACCGGACCGCCCTCCTGGGAGCGTGCGGCCGGGGAACTGCGGCGGCTGCACGGCCGCCTGCGTGCGGAGTGGTGGGCTCTCGTCGTCGGGCTGGCGCTCGCGTTCCTCGCCGGTTCGGTCCTTCCGGTCCTCGCGGGGGCGGCCGGGGTCCCGGTGCTGCGCCGGCTGCGGCTGGCCCGGCAGGCGCGGCGTACCCGGGACGTGCGCGCCGACGCGGTGATCGCGCTGTGCGGGGCGCTCGCCGGCGAGGTGCGTGCCGGACGGCAGCCCGCCGAGGCGCTGCTGCGGGCCGCGCGGGACTCCGGCGGACTGGGCGAGGCCCAGGCCGCGGTGGTGGCGGCGGCCCGCTTCGGCGGGGATGTGCCGGGCGCCCTTGCGGTGGCGGCTCGGCAGCCGGGCGCCGACGGCCTGTCGGGGCTCGCGGCCTGCTGGCGGGTGGCGGTCGACCAGGGTGCGGGACTGGCCGCGGGCCTGGACCGCCTGGACGCGGCCCTGCGCGCCGACCGGGACCAGCGGGCCGACCTGCGGGCCCAGTTGTCGGGCGCCCGGGCCACCGCCCTGATGCTCGCCGCCCTGCCCGCCCTCGGCCTGTTGCTCGGCTCGGCCATGGGTGCCGAGCCGCTGCGGGTGCTGCTGCACACCGGGGCTGGGTTGGGCTGCCTGGTCGCAGGCACCGTTTTCGAAGGCGCCGGTATGTGGTGGGCGGTCCGGATCGTGCGGGGAGCTGAGGCGGGATGAGCGCGGAGGTCCTGCACAGGCTGACGGCCGTCCCCAGCCTGACGGTTGTCCACAGGCTGGGGGCGACGGTCGCGGTGCTGCTGGTCCTCGGCTGGTCGGCGTGGCGGCTGGAGCGGGCCGGGCGCGGGCGCCGGGCAAGGCGCCGGGTGGCCGCACTGCTGGCCCTGGAGACGGCGGAGTTCCACCCCGACGTGGGCGGCGCCCTTCGCAGGTGGCTGCCGGTGGTCGGCGTGGTGTGCGGCGGCTGGGTGCTGGTCGGCGGGATCACCGGGGCGCTGCTGGGGCTGGGCGTCGCCGCCGGGCTGTGGCGGTGGCGGCGCCGGGAGGGCGACGGGGAGCGGGCGGCGCGGGCGGAGGCGGCCGAGGCCGCGCGTCAACTCCCCCTCGCCGCCGACCTCCTGGCGGCCTGCATCGCGGCCGGCGCCGGTCCGGTGGTCGCCGCCCAGGCCGTCGGCGAGGCTCTCGGTGGACCCGTCGGGGACGGGCTCGCGCGGGGCGCGGCCGAGGTGCGGCTGGGCGGCGAACCGGCGGACGCCTGGCGGCGGTTGGCGGCGCTGCCGGGCGCCGCCGCCCTGGCCCGGCTGCTGGAGCGGGCCGACGAGTCCGGGCTGCCGGCCGCGGTTCCCGTCGCCCGGCTCGCCTCGGACGCCCGTGCGGAGTGGGCGCGGGCCGCGACCACCCGGGCACGACGGGCGGCCGTGCTGATCTCGGCGCCGGTGGGGCTCTGCTTCCTGCCCGCGTTCGTCTCCGTCGGGGTGCTGCCCGTGGTGATCGGGCTGGCGGGCGGAGTGCTGCGAGGAGGTGGCGGATGACGGCCCGCGAGCGGGCTGGCGACGGAACTGAGCCAGATTCAACGGATTCAACGGATCAAATCGGGTTCAACGGATCAAAGGGAGTCAAGATGTACCGGAAGATGCGGATGCTGCTGCGTAGGGACGCCGGAATGGTCACGTCCGAGTACGCGATGGGGATCATCGCCGCCGTCGGGTTCGCGGCGGTCCTGTACGCGGTGGTGACGAGCGGGCAGGTCAGTCAGGAACTGCAGGACATCGTGAAACGAGCCCTCAGTGCGCGGATGTGAGCGAGGGCGCCGGGCTGACCGGGGGTTCGTGACCGCGGAGGCGGCCGTGGTGCTGCCGGTGCTGGTGGCGTTCACGATGGCGCTGGTGTGGGGGCTGCTGGTGGTGGCCGCCCAGATCCGGTGCGTGGACGCCGCCCGTACCGGGGCGCGGGCCGCAGCGCGGCAGGACGCCGAGGACGCGGTGGTCGCGGTGACGAAGGAGGCGGCGCCGGACGGGGCGACGGTGACCGTGGGCAGAGAGGGCGACCGGATCCGGGTGACGGTGGTGGCGAGGCCGCCGGTGCTGGGTACGCTGCCGTTCGAGGTGCGGGAGTCGGCGGTGGCGTCGGCGGAGGGACCGTGAAGCGCCCGTACTCGGATCAGGGATCCGCCACCGTCTGGAGCGT
Source organism: Streptomyces sp. NPDC020958 (assembly GCF_055562175.1). Classification (NCBI taxonomy): domain Bacteria; kingdom Bacillati; phylum Actinomycetota; class Actinomycetes; order Kitasatosporales; family Streptomycetaceae; genus Streptomyces; species Streptomyces sp. NPDC020958. The sequence goes on from NZ_JBVHFU010000015.1 coordinate 206,337, forward strand.
GGGGGCGATCGCCGTCCTGTGCGTCGTGTTCGGCGTCGTGCTCGGACTCGGGCAGGCCGTGGTCGCACGGCACCGCGCGGCCGGCGGCGCCGACATGGCCGCGCTCGCCGCGGCGGACCACTGGGCCGAGGGGACGTCGGTGGCCTGTGCGCGGGCCGACCGGGTGGCCCGCGCACAGGGCACCCGGCTGACGCGGTGCGTGCTGACGGGGGACGTCTCGGACGTGACGGCGGCCTCGGGAGCAGGACCGTTCGCGGCGGAGGTCCGGGCCAGAGCGGGCCCCGCCGGCGATGCGCCCATGAGGGGCTAGAAGGCTCATGAAGATCTTGGGGTTCTGGCCCCGCCGCGTGAGCGGTGGGGCCAGACTCGTTTCGTGGTGATGGGTGAGTGGGTCGGCGAGA